>NC_015389.1:1410454-2115681 GCF_000195315.1 Coriobacterium glomerans PW2 | reverse complement strand
TGAAATCATATGTTCACCGATATGCATGATGCGGGTTATTTTCATGTGTGATTACGATGGAACTCGGCGTTTCTCTGCATCAATGGTGTGCTCATTGACATTCCCGCACGGTATTCCTACAATCTTGAGGCTTACGTCTCTACTTCTTAGGTAAAGAAAACCGCAGCAGGAGGATATCTATTATGAAGCGTACGTATCAGCCGAACAAGCGTAAACGCGCCAAGTCGCATGGCTTCCGCGCCCGCATGGCGACCAAGGGCGGTCGTGCCGTTCTGGCTCGCCGTCGCGCCAAGGGCCGCCGTCGCCTGACCGTCTAGCGCCGTGTGCGGCGAGCATGAGGACCATCGCATCTCATTCTGATTTCGAGCGGGTGTTCAGTCGCGGATATCGACTCAATCATCCGTTGATGAGAATGGTCATATGTCGTCTCGACGACGAGGGCGCGCCCGGGCGGGTTGCCTTTGCTGCAGCGAAGCGCCTCGGTTGCGCGCCTCGCCGCAATCGCGCGAAGCGCGTCATGCGCGCGTGCGCGCGCAACCTTGGTTTTCCCGTTCAGGGCTTCGACGTCATTTTATTTGCGACGCGCGCAACGGGGTCGGCATCGCAGGCAGATCTGACTTCGGCACTCACCTCTCTTTGCGGAAGGGCGGGCATGCATGCGCACTGAGATCGCAAATCGCTCTCGCGGCGGGTGCCGCCTCGATTTAGCTCGGAGGTCCTGCAGAAGAATCGCGACGGTACCCATCCGGCTGTATCAGCGAGGGATCTCTCCCCTGCTGCCGGATGCGTGCATATATGAACCGAGCTGCTCGCGGTATGCGATAGAGGCTATCGAGAGGCACGGGCTCGTCCGTGGCTGCTGGCTCGCATCTTGTCGCATCCTGCGCTGCACTCCTTGGCACGCCGGGGGCTATGATCCCGTTCCTTAGTGAACAGACAGTATCGGAGGACTTCCCATGTGGGATTGGATTGTCAATATACTCTTTCAGATCTTGAAATTCATTCAGTCGCTCGCAGGCGACTGGGGGCTTTCGGTTATCATCTTGACCCTCATCGTGCGTCTGGTCCTGGCCCCCGTGCTTTTGAAGTCGACGAAATCGACAGCTCGTATGCAGGTCTATCAGCCCAAGATGGAGGAAATCAAGCAGAAGTACGCAGATGACCCGCAGCGGCAGCAGCAGGAGATCCAGAAGTTCTACGCGGAGAATCATTTCAACCCACTCGGCGGATGCATGCCGTTGCTGTTGCAGATGCCGATCATGATCGCCCTGTTCACCTTGTTGAAAAGCTTGCCGACGTATTTCCCGGATTTTGACAAGGGCAGCTTCTCGTTCTATAACCTCTTGCCTGATCTGACAACCTCTCCAAGCGCCTCCTTCGCGCAAGGGGGAGCGTCAGGAGCCGCTCCCTACCTGGTCATACTCGTGCTGTTTGGTTTGCTCAGTCTGATACCTCAGCTCTATATGGCTAAGAATCAGACGGGCTCGCAGGCTCAGTCGATGAAGATGATGTCCGTGGTCATGGCGGTCGTGATGCTGTGGTTCGGTTGGGCTCTTCCCGCCGGCGTTCTTCTCTACTACGATGTCTCCAGCGCCTGGCAGACCGTTCAGCAGATTTTTGTCACGCAGAAGATTCTCGAGCGCACGAAGGCCGAGGAGGAGCAGCGTTTGGCGAACGCGCCGATTGAGGTCGATGTCGTTCGCCGTGAGCACAAAGTGAGACCCAAGAAGAAGAATTGAAAGGTTGCACTATAATTAGGTACCTTATTAGTGGAGGATGCCATGGACGTTCAATCATCTGCTGTGTTACCTGTGATCGGGCAACCTGAAGACCAAACGAGTGTCGAAGCCATTTCCGATCTTGCATCTCGCTATAGAAGCGGTGAGCAGCTCAGTGAGGCAGATATCGATGTCATCGCTGATACGGCGATCACTGTTCTTCGCGACTTACTTGGTTATTTTGATGCTTCCGATGTCTCGATCGATGAATATGAGAGCGATGAGGGCGAACTGATTCTTGATATCGGCGCTTCAAATCTCGCCGTTCTGATCGGTCGACATGGACGCACACTTGATTCCCTTCAAACCATGCTGTCCTTGCTTGTGAGCCGAAAATTCGGTTTCAGATATCCGATCTCTGTTGATATCGAAGGATATAAATCTCGTCGGCGCCATAAGCTGATAGATATGGCGAATTCTGCCGCGATGCGCGTGGTCGCGCAGAACTCCTCTCTTTCGCTTCCCCCTATGAATCCCTATGAGCGTCGCATTGTTCACATATGCTTACGGGAGCATGCGGGTATAGAAACACATTCAGAAGGTCTTGAACCTGATCGGCATGTTGTCATCTCCCCCGTATAGACCACTAGTGAATTTCTGGGTACGCGATAAGCCGTACCACTTTTCTGCCTCAACTTCACGAAGCATAGAGGACTGTCATTCAGGAGGTAATTGTGGGGAGGTCATTCGATCCATTGCCAGTCGATGAAGATGAATTGAATGATCTCTGCATCAGGCTGCTTTTATATTGTGAATCCTGCCGGTTAGAGCTTTTCACGGATCAAGCAGAACTCTGTGTCAGGCATCTGCTCCTTGTTCTCAAGTTGAATCGAACCCAAAATCTTACACGCATCACCGATCCCAACAAGGGACTTATACTGCATGTTCTGGATTCGCTGCTTCTCAGTCGCTATATTCATAGCGATGAGCAGGCTTCACTGCTTGATATGGGTACCGGCCCGGGATTTCCTGGTATTCCTTTACATATCCTCACTCGTTACCCAACTGTTCTCGTTGATTCTGTCCGAAAAAAGATCGAGGCGGTCACTGACATCATTTCTGCCCTTGACTTGAGTTCTGTTTCCGCTATCCACACGCGGTTAGAGGACTTTGCTTTGTCTGATTACGATGGCTTTCCATTTGTTGTTGCACGAGCTCTTGCTCCTTTACCAACGTTACTAGAACTTGCAGCCCCGCTTGTACCTCTTGGTGGTCGCTTGGTACTTACAAAAGGGTTACCGAAACCTGCTGAAGTTACTTCAGGTTTGAGGGTTGCAGATATTGTCGGATTTGCTCTTGTTGACTCTGATGAATTCGATCTACCGGAGAATCTCGGGCATAGATTGATTTTTGTGTTTCAGCGTACTGCTGAATCTCGTGTGAAGCTTCCCCGTCAAAACGGTCTTGCGAAAAAGAATCCTCTTGCATAGATGTTTCACGTGAAACATAATTGAATAGTACCTGATGCCCCTACAGATGTTTCACGTGAAACATCTGTATATAAACTCCGTATCGTGAAAACTACAGTCCTTGGAGGAAATGTGACATATAAAGATGTCAAAAGATCGAAATCTGGAAAAAATACGAGAATAATTGCAATAATCAATCAAAAGGGCGGAGTTGGAAAGTCGACAACAGCTGTCAATCTCGCTGCTGCATTAAGTGAAATGGGCAGAAAGACACTGCTGATCGATTTCGATCCACAGGGAAATTCAACAAGTGGATTCGGAATTGAAAAAGAAGAGCTGGACCAATGTATCTACGACGCTCTTCTGCATAACACTCCCGCTTCCGATCTGATAATACAAACGAATTCCAAACGCGTGTTCATAGTCCCAGCGACAATTCAATTAGCTGGTGCGGAAATAGAGCTTGTCTCAACAATGGCGCGTGAGACCCGTTTAAAGGAACTGATTGCACCAGTGAAGCATGAGTTTGATTTCATCTTGATCGATTGTCCTCCTTCACTTGGATTGCTTACGATCAATGCATTGGCAGCAGCTGACAGCGTGTTGATTCCGATCCAATGTGAATACTATGCACTTGAGGGAGTCACGAAGCTTCTTGAATCTATGAAAATGGTCAAAGGAAGAATCAATACAAACCTTACGATCTATGGCGTCGTTCTGACCATGTATGATTCAAGAACCTCGCTTGCAAATCAGGTTGTTGAAGAAGTCCGTTCGTTTTTTGGAGCAGAAACCTTTAAGACATTGATACCTCGGACCGTTAAGCTATCAGAGGCACCTTCTTACGGGTTGCCCATCACAACGTACGCACCAAACAACAAGGGATCAAAAGCATATATGTCATTGGCAAAAGAGGTGATAAAACGTGCCTAACTCAAAGAGAAAGACGGGATTGGGAAAAGGGCTCAACGCGTTGGTTGATGAAGCCCAGTATGAGACGGGTAACGGGTCTGGTGATATCGCTGTACCAATAGAAGAGGTTGTGCCCAATCCGCATCAACCGAGAACTCAGTTCCATAAGGATGAGCTGAATGAACTGAGCGATTCTATACGGGAGCATGGCGTACTTCAACCGCTTCTGGTGCGGAAAACGAAAAAAGGTTATGAAATAATCGCAGGTGAAAGAAGATATCAAGCTTCAAAACTCGCCGGTTTACGTGAAGTTCCGGTTATCATACGAGATGTAGACAACGAAGAGATGCTGACGCTTGCCCTGATTGAAAATCTTCAACGGTCAGATCTCAATCCGATCGAGGAAGCAAGAGGTTACCAACAACTGCTCAAAGAAGGTCATCTGACCCAAGAGGCATTGTCGAAGGCTGTCTCAAAATCGCGCTCTGCAATAACAAATACATTGCGTCTTCTGGATCTTCCAGTTCAGGTGCAAGATCTACTTTTCGGGGGAAAACTTACAGCGGGTCATGCGCGCGCAATTCTTGCGGTTCCCTATGAAGATGAGCGCATCCGACTTGCGGAAAAAGTAGTCAACGATGGCCTGTCGGTCAGAGCGACTGAAACCCTCGCTCCATTGTTCTCAGTCGAAACCGCATCGCGCTCGCCACGCCCTCTGACCCCCCATTCATTCAAGAAGGCTGCTCGGACTTTACGTCAGAAATTCAATACCAATGTACGAGTCAAAACACTTCGGGGTAAAAATAAGATCGAAATCGAGTTCAAGGATGAGGAAGAGCTGATGCGCATCCTCGCACAAATCATTGATCAAAAGGAGTAGACAAGATATGACACGAAACATTGCAAAAGGAATTTTGGTTGGAGCTGCGATCGCTGCGGGATCCTATATCGGATACCATATAATCGGTGATGAGGAATTCAGAAGCAGCGTCGCAGATAGTTTTCAGCGGGCGAGAGCATCTTCTCAGCAAAAACTTGATGCATTCAACGAGGACGTCGCATTAAAGCGTGCAAAGGTGACTCGCAATCCCGGGGTAAATCAAGGTTGGGTTGAAAAGCAGTGGCATGAAATTGGATATTAAGGTACCTAAGTATTAAGGAAACTCTCTTCCTCTCGTTCCGGAGTATCTTGCCTCGGTTCTCATCGAGCTGCGATAGTCCGGAACAGATGAAGAGAGCACCAAAAGAGGCTATCGTGCGTTGGGCCGTCTCTGCTTCAGTTGTCCGCATGCCGCGTCTATATCCGCACCGCGCGAGCACCTGATTGTCGTCTGAACACCGCGTGCGGTCAAACGCTTCTGCAGCTCCTCCAGTTTGAAGAGCGGTGAGGGATGAAGTTCGCTGTCGGGGAAGTCGCTCAGTTGGATGAGATTGACGTGGCACAAGGTTCCCTCGCAGAAGTCGCAGATAGCACGCATTTCTGGATTCGTATCGTTTATACCCTCGATCATGGCGATCTCATATGTCGGTCTACGTCCGGTTGCCTCGACGTACTCTTGAAGCGCCTCGTACAGACGCGGTAGCGTGTATTTCTTCACGCCGGGCATAAGTTGGTTGCGTGTCTGCTGAGAGGCCGAATGAAGCGAGATCGCGAGTGTGAACTGTTCGGGAAGCTTTGCAAAGGCCCGAATTCCCGGAATGATGCCGCACGTTGAAACAGTGAGATGGCGTGCGCCTATCTTGAGTCCCCGAGGATCGTTCAGCGTGCGCAGGGCTCGTACGGTCTCGTCGAAGTTGGCAAAGGGTTCGCCTTGACCCATGAAGACGACACTGGTCACTCGCTCGTTGAAGTCGCGAGCGATATGAAGAACCTGGTCGACCATCTCGCGCGCCGTGCAGGAGCGGGCGAGACCGGCCAGTCCGGTGGCGCAAAACGCGCAGCGCATACCGCATCCCGCCTGTGTCGAGATGCAAGCCGTCAGTTTGCCTCTTCCCGGGATGCCCACCGCTTCGACCGAGACGCCATCTGAAAACTCAAGGAGGTACTTGCGGGTTCTGTCGCGTGAAATCTGTTGTGCGATCTGACGCGGGACCGCGAAAGAGAACCGTTCGGCCAGTTGCGTGCGAAACGATTTCGGCAAGTTCGTCATCTCATCGAATGACGAAGCATTCTTCTTGTGAAGCCACTCCAGAACCTGAGTGGCGCGAAACATCGGCTGATCAAGCTGGGCAACAGCTGAGCGGATATCGTCATCGCTGAGAGAGCGTATGTCCCTCATCTGATTTGTTTGTTCCATCATGCACCTTTCGGATAACCGGAACGCTCGCGTATATCTATACAATAGGATAGCGTGGGCAGCAGCGCACACGAGATTGAAAGAAGGCGGGAGGAATCATCGCATGCCGATAAGTCGTCGAGAGTCCATGAGCATAGCGGTACTTGCCGGAGGCACATCACCGGAGCGCGAGATATCATTCGCGTCGGGTGAAAGCGTCTGTCGAGCTCTGAAACAGGCAGGTTACGGCAGGGTTGAGACGTTGGATCCGGCCGATAGTGGGTTTTTAAAAGAGATTGAATCGGCATCATTCGATGCGGTGTTCATTGCCCTGCACGGCGCGGGCGGAGAAGACGGAACAATTCAGGGAGTCCTTGACTATCTGCATATACCCTACACTGGCTCAGGTGTCCGCGCGAGCGCTTGCGCAGCGGACAAAGACGTGTCGAAGATTATCTTCGAGCATGCGGGCATCCCTGTGGCACGAGGGGTCACTCTTTGTCGTGGAGATGAGCTGAATCCCGATAGTCTGGTTGCCGAGCTCGGAAAAGAGTGCTTTGTGAAACCGGCGATGAACGGTTCCAGTCTGGGTGTCTCCCTCATCCGTCATCCGAGCGAGTTGCCGAAGGCCGTCGAGAGGGCCTTCGAATCGAGTGACAAGGTGCTGATCGAGCAGCGCTTGATCGGTACCGAGATCAGCGTCGGCGTTCTCGGTGGTCGCGATGCAAAAGCGCTGCCGGTGGTCGAAATCATGGGGCAGGAGGGCACCGACTTCTACAACAAAGAGGTCAAATATATCGATCCCGCGCTCGTGCATCGCATCCCGGCCCGGTTGCCGACCGGAATCTGCGAGACCGCGGGCGCCCTCGCGCTTGGAGCTCATCGAGCGCTGGGCTGCTACGGATTCTCCCGCAGCGACTTCATCGTGACAGAGGAGGGGCCGGTGATACTCGAGACCAATACCATACCCGGCATGACCGAGGCGTCGCTGTTTCCCGACGAGATCCGGCATTGCGGGCGGACGTTCGCGGAGGCCTGTGACGAGATGATCATGCTCGCGCTACAACGAGTTCGCGCATGATATCGTCCGCGTCGTCCTCGCGACTTGCCTCCAGAATCGCCCGGGCGGTGCTCCCGGGGACCCCGTCGGCCGTCATCGAGGCCTACCAGAGTCTTCCGGATAGAGCTCGCACGCGCACGTTCGGTCTCATCGAGCAGGACGTTGTCGTGCTCGATACCGAGACCACCGGTCTGTCTCGCCAAGATGACGAGCTGATAGAGATATCGGCTGCGGTCCTGTCCGGTCGAGAGGTGACAGAGCGCTTCGAGACGTTCGTGCGCCCCTCGAAGCCCATTCCCGCCGAGATCGTCGAGCTCACCGGTATCCGCGACGCTGATGTCCGCGACGCTCCCCCGGCGACCCAAGCTGTCAGGGATCTGGCCCGCTTCGTGGGAGGACGGCCCGTGATCGCCCATAACGCGGCGTTCGATCGCGCGTTCATAGAAGCGGTCCCCGGGGGCTCGGATGCGAGCGATATCTGGATCGATTCGCTCGCGCTCTCGCGCATCGCCCTGCCGCGGCTCGCATCGCACCGCCTGTCATCTCTTGCCGAGACGTTTGGATGCGCCGACGTATCGCATCGCGCCGGAGATGATGTCCGCGCGCTCTGCGGGGTCTGGAGGATCCTGCTGTGCGCCCTGGCCGACCTGCCCGCAGGCCTGCTTCGCCGTCTTGCGGACATGCACCCCGATGTCGCATGGAGCTATCGGCCGATCTTCTCCCATATCGCCAGCGAGAACCCCGGTGAGCACTTCTCGCTCGCTCAGTCGCGCTCCGATGTTCTGCGCGATGACGCATCTCGAGACCATGTTGATGCCGACGAGCTGCCTGCCCTGGATCTGCCGGCGCGCTCGGAGATCGCTTCCATGTTCTGCCCGGGAAGTCTGGTAGACCGGATGTATCCGTCTTTCGAGCCGCGACCCGAGCAGACGGAGATGGCCCTGAGCGTCAGGGACGCACTTGAAACCTCGACGCATCGTGTGATCGAGGCGGGCACCGGCGTGGGCAAATCCATCGCCTATCTCATTCCGGCGGCGGAGGCGGCGAAGCGCAATCGCATTACCATCGGGGTGGCGACGAAGTCGAACAACCTTGCAGACCAGCTTATGTTCCACGAGCTTCCGAAGTTGGCCGCCGAGCTGGACGGCGGCCTCTCCTTCTGCGCTCTCAAGGGCTCCGATCACTATCCGTGCCTGCGCAAGCTCGAGGCGATGAGCAGAGGATCGGCGGAGATCAAGACCCGTCGCGATCCTGCCGATACCCTGACGGCGGTGGCGGTCATCTATGCCCATGTGTGCCAGGCACCCGCCGGTGATCTCGATTCTTTGGGAATTCGCTGGAGAAGCGTGAGTCGAAGCGATCTCACGTGCGCATCGCGCGAGTGCGCGCGGCGTCTGTGCCCGTTCTTTCCGGACAAATGCCTGGTGCACGGCGCCCGCCGCCGCGCCGCGCGAGCGGATATCGTTGTGACCAATCATTCGCTTTTGTTTCGCAATGTCGCGGCGGAGGGCAAGATCTTGCCGCCGATCAGGCATTGGGTGATCGATGAGGCACATTCGATCGAGGGCGAGGCGCGACGTCAATGGGCGGTGAGTGTTTCGGCGGACGAAACCCGATCCGTCTTCGAGCGGCTCGGCGACGAGCGGGTGGGGGTTCTCGGTCGTCTCATTCGCGACGCGGCCTCATCGGAAGCGGCCACGCTTCATATGGGTCTCGCAGCGAAGGCGGCGGCGCATGTCTGCCGTGCGGGAGCAGCGATGGCGGAGATGTTCGATGCGGTTCGCGACGCGGCCTCATCGAGCCGGACGGGGGGCTTTGACAGATCCGTGCTCTGGATCGGCCCGGAGCTGCGCGCCTCGGATGCTTGGAAGAGACTCGACCGCTTCGGGCGCGCGGCGCGCGATGCCGTCCGCGATGCGGCGCGCGATCTCGTCGCGCTGACGGAGGCGACGGCAGATGAGACCGGCGAAGGCCTCATCGAGGTCGCTGACGGCGCGCGCAGGCTCAAGGATCTGGCGGCTGCGATTGATCTTATCGTCTGCGGTCAGGACGATCGGTTCGTCTATTCCATCCGCATCAATCGAAGGTCCAAAGCGGGAGGGGAGGAGCTCGTCGCAGAGCGCATCGACATCGGTGAAGCCCTCGCCGAGCAGTGGCTGCCCGAGGTGCACACCGCGATCTTCACTTCGGCGACCATCTCCGTATCTGGATCTTTCAAGCATTTCGATCATCAAGTCGGTCTGGATCGTCTGGGCGCCGACGCGCATCGCGATCTCCATTTGGAATCGAGCTACGACTTCGACGAGAACATGGCGGTCGTCGTGGCGGCAGACATGCCAGATCCCCGAGATCGGGACGCCTACATCGACGCGCTGGAGAACATACTGTGCGATGTGCACATGGCCATGGGAGGCTCCACGCTCACCCTATTCACGAACAGGCGCGATATGGAGACGCTGTTCGAACGCGTGGAGCCGCGTCTGGCTCGTGCGGGTCTGGAGCTCGGCTGCCAGCTGCGCGGCGCGCCCGGCAAGCAGCTCCGCGATAGATTCGTTCAAAAGACGGAGTCCTCGCTTTTCGCCCTCAAGGCGTTCTGGGAGGGTTTCGACGCCTCGGGTGAAACCCTGCGCTGCGTGGTGATCCCGAAGCTTCCGTTCACGAGTCCCACGGATCCGCTGTCCTGCGAGCGGAGCCTGCGCGAGGATCGAGCCTGGGCGAAATATGCGTTGCCCGATGCCGTCTTGGAGATCAAGCAGGCTGCCGGTCGGCTCATCCGCTCCTCGTCCGACAGGGGGGTGCTCGTCTTGGCTGATTCTCGTCTCATGACGAAGGGCTACGGAAAGAAGTTCCTGCACTCTCTTCCGAACAGTTCCTATCAGCGCATCGAGACCGCGCAGATGGGCAGGTTCCTGAAGCTCTGGAGGCGCTCGCATGAGCACCGGCGCGGCTAGTCGTCTCGGGGGCTCTCCCAGCAGCAGCCGACCTGTCGTTCCAATCGATATGGAGATAGAGGGTATATAACAGTCAGACTTGCCGCCGCTCTGCTCGATAGCTGCAGATATCATGGAATCGCGGTATACTTGCGAGAATGTATGGGCGCAGCGCTCCGTGCGGGGCCTCGCCGATGACTATATCGGTACATGGATGCGGAGTCCAGATGGCACAGACCCGGAATTACCTCAACCACCTACTTCAGAGTACGGGGATAACGCCTGCGTGCAGCATGGAGGAGCGAGCAGCTGCCGACGAGATAGCAAAGACGTTCAGGCGCCACGGCTTCGCGCCCGAGGTGCAGGAGTTCAGCGCCTCGGGTTCACCGAGGATCATATCGGCGGTTCTTGGCGTGCTCGTCTTCATCGCCTCGGTGCTCGCCGGATTCGGCGGGGCAGCGGGGGTCATCGGATTTCTTCTGGTCATCGCCGCTTGCGCGCTCTTCACGCTCGAGAGGCATGGCCGCGTCGTTTTGCCGAGCATAGGCGCCGGAGGGCTGAGTCAGAACGTCATCGCCCATCATGAGGCGTCAGGACCGATGGCATCGCCGCGCAATCGTCCGGTCGTCGTCGTCGCCCATTATGATTCTCCGCGCGCAGACGTGTTCGCTCAGATGCCGTACGCGACCTATCGTCCCCTGATCGCCAAGCTCATGCCCGCGGCGATGGTGCTGCCGGCGGTATTCATGGTCATGAGGATTCTTCCGCTGCCCGCTGCGGTGAAGATCATTCTTTGGATCCTCGCGATTCTGACGGCGGGCGTGCCGCTTCTTCGCGCGATCGCCATTCTGCTCAATCGGGTCGCTCTGCCCTACACCTCGGGCGCGGTGTGCAACAAGTCTTCAGTCGCCGCGCTGCTCGGCATCATGGACGAGGTCTGTCCATATCGAGGCGAGCGCGAGTTCCCCGACGACATTCCATTCGATACCTATATCGCCGATCAGCGCCGCAGCTCCGAGCAGCAGCTTCTCGCAGAGAAACCCGCTGCGGTCGAAACCGCGCCCTCTGATGGGCTGATCCCCGTCGACGGGCTCGATTCTGCCGCCGCGAACCCGGATGCCGGGCAAGGCAGGACGGGAATCTTGGAGCAGCCCGCCGCAGGCGACGCTATCGAGAACAGCGATGAGCCCGCTGCGACATCATCGATCCCACCGACGGTCGAACCTGCAGCGACCTCTTCGATCTCATCGACGGTCGGGACCGCTTATCAGGCCGAGACGAGTGAGCGCGAGCCCGTGCGGACGCCGAGCGCGGAAGAGCCGGCCGCAGATACCGAGTCCGGTGAGGAGAGCGCCGCGTCGGCGCAGCCTGCGCCGGCAGACGCGGCTCGCACCGACGAGCAGGACAGCGCGCAAATCTCAGCTGAGCCGAAGACGCCATCTCTGAAAGATGAGGGGAACCCCGCCTCCGACGGCGCAGACGATCGATCCTCATCGCACGCCGAGCGAGATGCCGCCTTCGCCCAGAGCGCCGAGCAACCCCGCGCGAGGCACACCGAGCCAGGCTGGCGATTCGGCCCGGGCGTCGTCAGAGATCTGGGTATGATCCCGCAAGCCTGCGAGTTGGTCTATGTGGATGAGGACGTGAAGGAACCGGATCACATCGACGAGCACCCCGCCGCGTCGTCCGGTGCACCCTCTGAGGAAGCCGCCGCGCACGTACCGGTTCTCGAGACCGTTTCCGCCGGCGTCGAGCCAGTCCGCACCGATATAGCTGAATCATCTGACACGGACCACGCGGAGCTCGGGGGGTCACAAGAAAACGGCCTCGCCGATCATCGCAAAGAATCCAAGAGTTCTCCCGTGCCCGTTCAAGAACCTTCCGTCAAATCGGGATTGGTCGGGACGCTCTCAGAGGTCGGTGCCGGTGCCGCACGTATCTTCGATGCGACGATTCGTGCGGGACGGGGCCTGATCCAAGGAGCGACCGGCGACATTGCCGCAGCTGCGCGCGATGGTGAACCGGATTCGGACGCCAAGGCGCGTTCGAGCGAATCTTTTGCCGAGCGCCCCGAAGGTCGAGATGAAGATCTGTCCGATCAGGGTGTTGCAAAACAGAGTGAACCTGATGGGGACCGCGAGCCCAGCCCCTCGCAGCCCCTTTCCACGCCCGAGCAGCTCATAGATGATCCGGGCGCAACGGTCGCTCACGAGCCATCCTTCGCTGAGCAGACCCCGCCTCAAGATGATGCGCATACTCAAATGACTGAATCAGGCGAACCGAAGCAGCCCATCGAGCGATCCAACTCGGAGCAGAGCGTCTCTGAGGTCGCGAGCGACGAGGCATCGCGCGGAGTCGCCGCGGCGGATACCGTCGACTCGCTCATGGCTCAGATATCGCAAGACACCGTTCGCACCTCAAGGCGCTCTCGTCGCATCCCGGCGGTTCCGCTTGTGACCGGAGACGCGGCGCAGGTCGTGCCTTCAGCCCCCGGTTGGGATCTGCCGCGCGCGAATCCGCAGATAGCTGTACCCGCGCCCTCTGCTCCCGCATCTGTCGATCAGGCGACATCGACAAATCGTTCGTCTCTGTTCGATCTTCCCGATCCCGCTATCTCCCCGGCGGACCCGTTCTCACCCGATACCGGAGACATGTCTTCGGAATCGGATCCTGTGGTCGCGCCGACACCGAACGTCGCGCCCGCGCATCCCGAGGGCACTTCGAGTGCGGGGAAATTCGAGGTCATTTCCGTCAAGGAAAACAGCTCCGTCGTCGATACCGACGGCTCGCCGCACGATACGGACAGAAGACGAGGACTTGGACGGCTGTTCGGCAGAAAGAGCAGGGAACATGACAGCATGTCCGACTGGCTCGGCATCGAGAAGGATTTCGATGCCAAGAAGTTCGGGCGCGATGCCGGTTCATGGGATAACTTCGACGATGGCGATGAAGACTGGAAGGGCGGTGCAACCGGGGAGGAGGATGCCAGCCCAGCCGAGATGAGAAACGCGATCGCCTCTATGGGCGACGAGGAGCTGCTCGGTCACGATATCTGGTTCGTGGCGACGGGGGCTTCCGAATTCGGCAACGCCGGGATGAGGGCGTTTCTTGAAACGCATCGCGATAGCCTGCGCGGTGTGTTTCTGATAAATCTGGATTGCGTCGGCGCCGGTGAGCTCGCGATGGTCGCGACCGAGGGGGAGGAGCGCGTCCTCAAGGGTGACAAGCGCATCATGAACCTCGTCCGCAAAGTCTCCGCAGCCTTCCATCATGAGTTCGGTGCGGTGAACATGCCCTATCTCAGCACCGATGCGCACGCTGCGATGTCCATGAGCCTGCGCGCTCTCACGATAGCGGGAGTCGATGGGCCCGGTCTCGCCCGCTCGCACTCTGAAGATGACATGCCCTGCAACGTGGATGTCGACAACATCGCATTGGTCTGCGATGTGGTGACCGAAGTCATCCGCAGGTCCTAGATATAGGATACCGATAACGGACGAGGGGCCCAGCTGGGCCCCTCGTCCGTTATACGCCTGCTCGTGTCGAGCAACGGCGACTTTGAAATCGATGACTATTGATCTAGTCGCCGGCCTCGGTTTGCACCACGTCTTGGATTGACTGGTCGCCCTCGTCATTCACGTGGAACGCCGTCTCCAGAAACGTGATGATGTCATCTGACTCGAACAGCGGCTTTCCATTGATGAACAGACACGGAACCTGCATCTTGCCGCCTTGCTCCTCAAGGGTGGTTCGAGCAGTCGGTTCGGAGGTGATATCATGACGGGGAATATCGATGTTGTGAACTTCCATGTAGTTGAGCACCCTTCGACAGAAGGGGCATGTCGGCATGTAGTAGAGCTCTAGGGTATCGGACATCGCTGTGTTCCTTTCATCGTCTGCTGACCGTGTCCTGATCTGTACCCACAATCATACGCTTCGTATCGGCTGTCTTCCCTGAAGGTTGCCGAGCAGTCAGCTGGCTGATGCCGCCATGTCCGACGACTGCGGGAACGATTGTATGATCGACCATCGGGGAAAGCTGATAGCATAGGTCCCAGACGTATTCTTTGGAGGATCCATGTTCGCGTTCATCAAACGACATTGGCTGTGCTATCTCATCGGGCTCGCGATCGCTGTCGCGCTCGGTCTGGGTGGCGCATTCCTCGTGGGGGTCAAGGGGTCGACGCATCGCGATGGGAGGCAGACGGTCGATCAGCTCGACGGAGGATCGTCCGGATTATCCGGCGTCGCCGGATCAGGAGCTGACGCAGCCGCATCGTGATCCGGCGCGCCTCAGGATCGTCCGAGCGCATCCGTCGCGCACCGAGTCATGTTGAGCTTGCGAACACGATCAGGGTTCGCAGCCGCTCGGATGGGCGAGCAGATGAGCACGTGACCAGTGTCAGCACCCGTCTGGCATTCCCCGCGGTCTTGTGCCAGTCGGCTATGGCGGCTTGGGACTCGCGTGCGATCGAGCAGACCCATTCGCGCAAGTCGGCCTCATCGCTGAATCCGAAACGCTGCACATCGGCATACCTCTCGTTGACCCGCTCGGCGCATATCGGGGAGAACTCCGTCGTGGTTCCATCAGGCAGATAGAGCACCGCATCACCGATCGCTTCAAGAATTCTTTGGTGCCATGCATCTTCAAGTTCGGAGAACATACCTGAACCGGCACCGAGATTGTGGCCGTATATGAGAATGTGACGAGCGTCGAGCGAGCTTCTGCGATCGATGAAGGGGCACCCGGATCGCCTTGGTGCGCCCGAGGGGTCATGGGAGAGGAAGAAGCCATCTGCGAGATCGCTGCGATCCTGCGCGATGGAATAATCTATCTCGGTCCCCCTTACAAGGATGCGGGGCATCTCGGGCACCGCATCGCCCCGCGTTCCTTGAATCTCGCGGTATCGAGTCGATTCGGCGTCCACCCCGGTGTTGTGCATCTGCGCCATCTGCTGGAATGAAGCTTGGATCGAGCAGGTTTCAACCGAGACCAGCGCGAGAAGCGTCGCGGCGCACAGAAGGACTCTCCGTCTCGGATCTCCGCGATCCGTCGTTTGATGCCGCCCGCTCACGTCGCGCGCCGTCGCCGTCGGGCTGCCCTTCCCACTCCGCCGCTCCGCGTCCGATGACGCCATAGACCGATCAGGCAGGCCGCCGATGCCGCTGTGGCGCTGAGGGCGCATGTAACATAAGCGAGCGGAGCGGCCCCGGTTTGCGGCAGGGGCACGGCAACGGTTCCCGGCGTCTGCGTGACCCGATCCGTATCATGGTCCTCGAGGTCGTCTCCGCCTCCGTTGCGATACAGATCCACCCTGCCCGATGTGTTCAGTGCGACGCCCTCGGTGTATGAGGCGCCCGCGCGCAGATGCAAAACGGCTCCGGCGAGTTCGTTCCGATCGCTTCCGTGCGAATCGCCTCCCCGGTCGCCTCCGATCCAGTCAAGGTCGTCATGGGGATCTTTGATATCATCTCGGTCCCATTCACCTGCGCGCGTGGTGAACCCCGCATCCACGCGACCGTACTCGAAGCGCACCCCGACGATCCGCTGGCCGCTCGCGAGACCGAGGTCGGAAACCTTGAGTTCGGTTGACCTGTCGGTCGAGACGTCGGCTGCCCAGAGCTTCCAGCCCGTGTAGTCAAGCGCGCGACCGTCATCTCCAAGTGTCGAGGAGGTGGAGTCGTCATCGAGCCATGGATTCACATGGCCATCAGATCGCGACGCGTTAGCCGCTTGCGCCTCGTTGCCATCGACGTGTCCGTCCGTCTTGAACCAGACGTTCATCTTGCCATCGTAGTCACCTCGCGCACGCGGGGTGATGAGACGCTCGAGTTCTGAGGCGCCCGCTGAGACGGCATCCAAGGAGCACTCGACGGTGAATTCATCCACCCAAGTGGAGGAGGTGCTGCGGAAGTCGAAGCTGCATGCATAGCGCCCGTCGTCGCGTTGGTTCACGGTGGCGCGATTTCGTCCGTCGCCGTTCGGCCGACTTCCCGCTGCGGTGGGCCGCGCGATCTCCTGCCGCACATCGATCCCACCGGAAACAGCGATCGGTTCATCGTACATGATGACATGCTGTATCTCGCCGGTCGGCTCCACCTTGAAGGGAACCTCGGTTGTCTGGTCGTACGTGTGAGGCGCTATCGTCTCGATGAGGGTATAGCTCCCCGGTGCGAGCCGGTCTATGCGGTGCGGATCCCCACCGCTGACCCATGTCGCGACGACGTCGCGATTCTCGTCCAAGATCGACAGGGTCGCCCCCGGCAGCTCCTGCTCATCGGTTATATCTCGTTTTGAGATAGCCAGCTTGGTGCAATCATCCGAGATTCTGATCGTCCAGATCGGCATGCCCTCGGTGAGGCCGCGATCATCTACGGTGAAGGATCTGGGCTCGGCGTCGATGAGATATCCCGGAGGCGCCGCCGTCTCGGCGATGCGGTAGGAGCCGGCCCTCAGGTGGCCGATGAAGATTCGGCCGCTGTCGTCGGTGGTGAGTTCATCAGGCTGGGCGTTATCCGCAAGCAGGACGGGAAGCGATCGGTATGACCCCGATTCCAAACTGCCGTAGCTCACGCGCCCCGGCATGATCTGCACGGAGCCCGCTTTGGTCTCAGCGGCCCCGTCCTCATCGGTCCCTCGATCATCCCCGCCTGCCGGCCCGCTCGATATGATCTCGTAGTCATCGGGCAGGAGTCGCTCTGCGTGCCAGTATCCCGTCTGCTTGTCTCGTTCGAGCTCCACGAAGGTGCTCGCATCGTCTGCGCGCGGGTCGGCGTCGTCCTCGCTGCTCGCGCGCAGACGAATGCCGGTCGCGTCCGGTGCCAGCAGCGCGATCGCTCCGGTCTCGGCGTCCGGTGTGATGTCGATCTCGTCATCGGCGCACCAAAGCGCGAACGTCGCTCCTGCCAGGGCGGATCCATCGCTGCCGGTCTTCTCGATGACCGTCCGAGTCGGGGCATCATCCACGTCGGTGCCCGCGCTCACGATCGGGGTCCTCGCGTCCTTGTACGTGAGCGTCACCTCGTGAGGCGTGTCGTCGAGCACGTGACCGGCGGGTGCCACGGTCTCGATGAAGGCGTATACGGCGCTGCCCGATCCAAGATACAGCGGTTTGGTGGTGGCGAGCCCGTCCTCATCGGTCGTGACATGATCGACGATCTCTCCTTGGAGGGCGCGCACGCGGCCGTCGGGCCCCACGACGTCGTGCACCGCCTTGACATCGAATTGAGCACCGGCCAGCGCTTTGGCGCAGCCGTTGTCGAAATCGGATCCGCCGGCTCCCCCATCGGTGGCGGACTTCTCCTCAGCGCAGGTCTTTGTGATGGCCGCTCGCCCCATAGCCTGACTGTCGGGGAACTCGACGACGACGATCGGCGCGGCTTTCCTGAAGTCGGCGGGGATCTCAAATTCGACCTCGATGTCGCCGATGAGGTACGGTGCGCTCGAAGCGATTTCTCGAATCCGGTAGCGTCCGCTGGAAAGCCGTTCAGGTAAGGTGACGCTGCCTGAGGAGTCCGTGGTGAACGCATCGAGTTCGGTGGGACTCGGATACGGATCGACCATATGGATGACATGACCGTCTTCGTCGAGTATCTGGAACGTGAAACCGGCCAGCGGAACGGGGGAGTTCGTTTCGGCATCGGTCTTCACGATCTTGAGACTCGAGGTGATCCGCTCGTCGTCCAAGATGTAGCGAAGCTTGACCCCGTCGAGCATCTGCTCCGGTGTGATGGACCACTCTCCGACGCGGTCAAATCCATCCGGCACGGTCGACGCGACCTCTTGGACCCTGTAGCCCGCGCGGTCATAAGGTATGGCTCCCGCGATGCCGACGACGCGCTCTCCCTGTCCGAACCATAGATTCGGATCTGAGGCCGTGTCCACGAATCCGTCAGCCCCCGTTGCGATCGATCCGATCGCCTTGCCCGATGCATTGGAGATGATCTCGAACACCACACCTGCTGCGGGCTGCTCATGTCCGGAGCTGTCATCTTGTGCGGCGTCATCGCCGCCGCCCTTGAATTTTGCGATCTCCAGATCGAACGCGAGGGGAATCTCGGCGAAGTCATCTTTCGGCTCGATTACGGCCTCGCCTTCGACTGACAGGTCGTCTGCGCTGATCTGATAGGAATGCACCTTGGTATCGAGGCGGTATCCCTCGGGCGCCTTGGTTTCGGTCACGGTGATGCTCCCCAAGGGCACGGCATCGAATGCGAGCCGACCCGAGACATCGGTCGTCTTCTCCTGGGATCTTCCCTTGGCGTCCACGAGTCGATAGGTCGCTCCGCTGAGATCCGCGCCGATCTGGATCTTGCCGGTCGCATCCAGCTTCACGATCTTGAAGAGAACCCGTCCGGGCTCCTCGGGCATGTTCACGTCAGCGCCCTCGCTCGCGGTGAAATACCATCGTTTCGTATCGATCTTGAAACCCTTGGGCGCTTTCGTCTCGACAGCGTAATAGCGAATTCCCGGCGACAGCGACAGCTTCGCGTGGCCGTTCCCGTCGGTCACGATGTGTCCCGCGATGGCGTCGTTCTCGGCGCAAAAGATATCATACTCTGCACCTGCGAGCGCGTATTGCGAGTTCCCATCGGTAAAGGACGCGTCAGCTGACACCTTGTCGAATGCTACATCCACATCGTGCTGCGTCTTGATCACGAGATAATAGGTCGCGGGGCTTTTAGGTGTGATGCGCGAGATCATGTTTCCCGGCTGAGCTCCTGCGACGAGACCGTCGCCGTGAAACGCGGAGTGCCAGAACAGGTCCTCGTCGCTTCTGCTTCCCCAGAAGAATCCCATGTGACAATCATTGGAGCCGGTGAAGTCGACGGGATTTATGTAGATGATATCGCCTCGCTTGAGTATGCCCGAAGCCAGCATCTGCTCTTTGGTGGCGAACCTGCCCGCTGCGAATCCCTTCTCGGAGACGTAGAGGTTCCATTTGAATGCGTTCGTGTCGTTGCCGCGACGGTATCCGTTGGCGGCGACGAAATTCGCGATCGGCGAGACGTCGGCACCGCACTCGGTGAGCACCGAGGAGACGAAGCCGGCGCAGTTCATATAGCCGCCGACCCCGGGCTTGGGTCGTCCGTTCGGGTATCTGCAGTCCCAGCTGTCGATGGTGCTGAAGTCACCGAAGCTGCCCGGGGCGATGGTTCCATAGGATGTTCCCAGATAGCAATTGTCGGCAAGATGGGATTCGAGCACCTCCTCGACCGATCGGGTGGCACCGAGAGCTCTGTCTATCGGGACGGCGATCTCGCCGCGCGCAGACGGCGCAGCATTGAGGTCGCCCAGCATCATGCCGCTTGCGATCAGGGTGGCGGCTGTGACGAGCAGGATCTTTCTCGCAGCTAGCGCACAGATGCCTCGCGGGATGCGAAACCGTCGCGGACGGGCTCTTCTTACCATGGTTCTCCCCTCGCCTCAGATGAGGGGAGCCTATCGCGAAGGGCCAGGCGCATCTGCATGATTTTCTCGCACAGATCTCGCTCGAACACGATCGCCGTCTGACCGCTTCTCCGTATCCCGACGCCGGGAGCCTCTCGCGGTGGATGCCGTCGCCCTGTCGCATCCGAATCGCATACGCAAGATCACACAGAACACATCTTGCGATCGCACCGCCGCCGCGCACGAGAGGGTCGCGTGCGAATCACTGGATTTCCAAGGAAAAATAAGTTGACTTGCAAGAATGGACCGGGGTATCATCTCCTAGTGCGATGGACCTGTAGCTCAGTTGGTTAGAGCGTCCGGCTGATAACCGGGAGGTCACAAGTTCGAATCTTGTCAGGTCCACCACTCCTTTACAATAGACACCCCAGCGAGAGCCGAGTCGCCGCTGGGGTGTTTATTACCGTGGGGGTTTAGCTCAGCTGGGAGAGCGCGGGCTTTGCAAGCCTGAGGTCAGGGGTTCGAGCCCCCTAACCTCCACCATTTTTCAATCTCCGGATCGGTCGCATCGCCGATTCTTCGCTTTGCCATCCTCCGGACGTCGCACATCGGCGTCTCCTGTCGGGAAGATCTCTGTGTGAGCGGAACTGGCACCGAAGCTCGTTCACGAGCCGCCCATCTTGTTGCGCTACACTGGGCTGCGCCGTGTGCGAATCGGCATGAGTTGCTCGGTGCGAGGGAGGTGTGCAGCTTTGACCCGTGATGAGGCGTTCAGCGTGATGGGTCTCAGGCCAGAGGCGTCGGCCGATGAGATCGCCATCGCCTATCGCGAGCTGGCTTTGATGCTTCATCCCGACAAGTTCGCTGACAGCAAAAAGCTTCAGGCGCGCGCCGAGCGGCAGATGCGAACCATCAACGAGGCGCGCGCCGTGCTCGTCGGCCGCTCGGCCTCGTGCAGGCCCGGCGGAGACGCCCGCGGGCATACGGCCCGCAGATCAACCGGATCTTCGGAACCGGCTGCCATACGCTTCGAGGCCGAGGCCCGCGCACATGCCGCCGAGACGGCGCGGTTGACGGTCGTGAGCCAGGCGCGCACGATGCGAGAGCGCCGCGGAAGCATGCTCGCGGTGCTCGGTATCGGAATCATGGGTATGATCGTGCTCTCACGCTTTCATGGTGCGGTTGGCAGACTCGGTATGTCGGTCTCATCGATGCTGGCGATCTGGGGTGCCGTGGACATCTTCACGATGTCGAGTCAGATCAACGTGCTCGATCAGCGCGCGCGCAAGCTTTTGGAAACACGTGATCGCGCCCGTGAGATCGCGCGGCAGGCGCAGGAACTGTAGAGTGAGGGTGCGACGGCATATGGATGAGAGCGCGCAGGAGTTCGGAACCGTTTCCCAAGAGCTCGATCGCATGGTATGCGAGCTCATCGGTCGCTTTCTCGATGAGCTTGCCTCAGGCACCGACCCGGGCGTCGTCGTATCCATGCAGGACAAGGCATCGAATTCGCACGACATCGTTTTCTGCGAGGACGACGAGCAGGTGTGTCTCGACGCCGCGAAACGCTTCGTCAGCAGTCACGCCGATGGCGGGGAGGCGCTTCCGATCGACAAGATCGAGCGCTACGCGATCGCCTGCACCGGCAGCATCGAGAGCGCCGGCGCATCTCACGACGCGCTGCTTGTGAGCTTCTTTGAACGCGGGCTTTCCAGTGGTTTCTCGGCTTATGTGCTCTATCGTCGCGTCGGGGCCGGAGCCGATTTTGTATGGAGCGCGCCCGCGCCCGCAGGTGCGGAGCCACCTTTGATATGAGAGCCGCTAAGATAGAGAACGTTTGATCGAGGGCTGTCCGAGCGGCACCGTGTCGCCATCAGGATGGGTAAAGAGACAGGAAGTTTCATGCAAGTAGAGCATTTGAGGAATATTGCGATCATAGCCCACGTTGATCACGGCAAGACCACGCTTGTGGACAAGCTTCTTCGCGCCACTGATGCGTTCAGGTCGAATCAGCAGATCGAAGAGCGTGTTCTCGACTCGAACGACCAGGAGCGCGAACGAGGCATCACGATTCTCGCGAAGAACTGCTCGATCGAATACAAGGGTGTGAAGATCAACGTCATCGATACTCCGGGCCACGCTGACTTCGGCGGAGAGGTCGAGCGCGTGCTCAAGATGGCCGACGGAGCGCTGCTGCTCGTCGACGCGTTCGAGGGTCCCATGCCTCAGACAAGATTCGTGCTTCGCCACGCGATCGACACCGGGCTCAGAATCATGATCGTCATCAACAAGATCGACCGACCCGCCGCAGACCCCGAACGCGCCTACAATGACTGCCTCGATCTCATGGCGGATCTCGGTGCAACCGATGAGCAGCTCGAATTCGCCATGGAGCACGTCGTGTACGCGAGCGCCGTCAACGGATACGCTCGCCGGTCGCCCGAGGATGACAACAACGACATGTTCCCGCTTCTCGATATGATTATCGACGACATGCCCGCTCCCGAGGTCGATGAGTGCGCGCCGCTCGCTATGCAATGCGTGACGATCGATCATTCCAACTTCGTCGGTCGCATCGGCATAGGAAGGGTATTCTCCGGAACGCTGCACGAAGGCGACACGATCCTCGTGCAGAAAAACGATGGCACGACGACGACTTCGAAGATCAAGCAGCTGTTCACGTTCGACTATCTGGGCCGAACGGAATGCAGCGAGGTCGGCGCCGGCGACATCGCCGCGGTCGTCGGCGTGGAGGGCGCCGACATCGGGGATGTCTACACCGATCCCGAGCACCCTGTCGAGCTCGCACCGATACTGATCGATCCGCCGACCCTGTCGGTGGTGTTCGAGGCCTCGACCTCACCGCTCGTGGGCCGCGACGGCGACACCGTCGGCGCCCGCCAGCTCAAGGAGCGCCTGCTCGCCGAAGCTGACAACAATGTCACCATGCGGATAGCTGAGCTCGAGGACAAGTCCGGCGTAGAGGTATCGGGTCGCGGGATCTTGCATCTGTCCGTGCTCATGGAGACGATGCGCCGTGAGGGGTTCGAGTTTCAGGTCGCCCGTCCGCGCGTGCTGTTCCGCACCGGAGAAGATGGCAAGCGCCAGGAACCGATCGAGCAGGCTGTGGTCGAGTGCCCTGATGAGTACTCCGGCAAGGTGATCGAGGTGTTCGGCAATGCCGGCGGCACGATGACGAGCATGCAGACCGGCGTCACCGTCACTCATCTTGAATTCCGCATCCCCACACGCGGCATCATGGGTCTTAAGAACCGGATTCTCAACGTTACCCACGGAGAGGGTGTGTTCTATCACACGTTTCTTGAATACGGTCCCTATGCGGGTGAGATCGGCGGCCGAAACAACGGTGCCATGATCTCGATGACGACCGAGAAGGCCGTGGCATATGCGCTGGGAACCCTTCAGGAGCGCGGGCAGCTGTTCGTGGAGCCCGGTACGGAATGCTACGAGGGCATGCTCGTCGGTGAGCGCAACAAACCCGGGGACATGGTCGTGAACATTGCGCGTACGAAGAATCTGGGCAACCAGCGCTCTTCGACATCGGATATCTCCGTGCAGCTCACCCCGCCGCGCACGTTTTCGCTTGAGGAGGCGCTCGAGTACATAGCAGACGACGAACTCGTTGAGATCACACCGAAGAACGTTCGCCTTCGCAAGCGGCTGCTCTCGGCAAACGAGCGCAAGAAGGCCGCCGTTCGGCGAGGCCAGTGAGCTGCGGTCATTTTCTCCGCAGCAACCAAAGCCGTCTGCGCTGAGTGCTGGCCTCAGCGTCGCGTCTGCGTCCGATATCACGCAAGATGCGCTCGCGTCGATCGGCGAGCGCATCGCCGGAGTGAGACGATCTCGCCGGTGCGGCGCCATCTGCCGTGCGCCTGCGGCGCCGAGAGATTGCCACCACCCGACCGAGATCGATCTCGGTCGGAGACATGATGTTGTACCGCAGGGAAAGCCAGCGAAGCCCCATGGTCACAAGCGTACCGAGGATGAGGGCTGCGATATTGTACAGACCTGTGACTCTGATGAGAATGACATAGCTCATGGCGCCTGCGATCGCGGCTATCGCATAGAAGTTGCCCCGGCGGAAGATGGCCGGCGTCTGGCCCAGGCATATATCGCGCAGCATGCCCCCTCCGACAGCGGTGAAAAATCCCATCATTATGCAGACCGTTGGTTCGAATCCGTACACCATCGCCTTGTCTGCGCCCATGACGGCGTAGATCCCAACCGACATGATGTCCAAAAACGCAATGATGCGCTCGCGTCTGGCCACCACGACGGGAAAGGCGAAGACGGTCGTCGCTGCAGCGACAGAGATCGGCAACGCAAGCGGTTGATTCAGGATATAGACGTTGCCGACCTGCAGGATCATATCTCGTAGGAGCCCGCCGCCAAGTCCGCACACGATGGCGAGTCCGATGGCCCCGACGAAATCGAGCTGGTGCTCGCGTGCTGTGAGCACACCGGATGCGGACGCGACGATCACCGCGATCATCTCGAGCCATAGCGGGACGGGAAGCTGCGGTGCCGTCGCGCGTGCGGTAACGATGGTCGCCGCTGCGGCGGGCACGTGGAAAAGCATTGTCTCAGGCATGGGGTCGCGCCTCTCATCGACGGGTGACAGGTCATCACGATGGATGCACGCCGCTATCTTACATGGTTGCGCCGGCGTCTGCGGTGCCTGCATGAACAGGTCACAAGTCAGATGGGGATTCACCGGCTCGCGCGCCTCGAGGGCCGTCAGATGAAAACCAATCGGCGCGCGTGATCAACGCATGCTGAAAGAGAGATGCTCAGACGTGCCGCCCGCGTGGACCCTCGCCGGCGCGTTCCCAATAGTTGCCAGTGACAGAAGCCGAGACTCGAGCGGTGCCAGAAAACCGATTGACGACGATTCATGATCATCTGGCCCCACATGTCGTGATGAAATGGGGTCTGGTCGGGTGATCATTCTTTCAGTCGAATCGTTGATGCGAACCCGCCTCCATAGAAGAGGAGGCGGTGTTCGTATAAAAAACAGCTGGCGGAGGAGGAGGGATTCGAACCCTCGTATCCGGGGATACCGGATAAACGGTTTTCGAGACCGCCGCATTCAACCGCTCTGCCACCCCTCCGCATGGGGTGAAATACGACGTGCCCCGAGGGGCCCGCCGAGAATACGCTGGCGGAGAGTCAGGGATTTGAACCCTGGAGACGCTTTTGACGCCTACACGATTTCCAATCGTGCTCCTTAAGCCGCTCGGACAACTCTCCGTGAAGTGCACAGGCAATTGTAGCGTAGTTCTTGGCCTTTGCAAATGCGTGAATCGGGGGCACCGGCGAGCGTGACATCGGCTCTCCACAAGCCCGATGAGCCGATCGAATTCTTAAATACAGCTTATCGCTCGGGGAAGCGTCATGTAAACGGGTATCGAGGAGACGATGGAGTGCCGTCGCAATGATAGACTTGAAGGATTCAGAGTGGATTGAGCGCCTCTGACCTCCGGGGAACCGACCGGGCGCGGGGACAGCAGGGATGAAAGGGTGTTCATGCTCTATAGACAAATAAGTTTCTCAACCTCTTGGAAGAGGCTGCTCGGGCAGAGAGACTGGTTCAGGCCCCTTTTGAAAATTGCCCTGCTGGCTTGGATTCCGATTCTTGGTGAGATCGTCGTCTTCGGATACGGCTACGAGCGGGCGCGGCTGATCGCATGGGGTGTTGATGCGTCATCTGACAGACACGGCACCGACTATCGAACGCTGCTGCACACCGGCGTTCGAGCCTTTTTGGTGTCATTCAGCATGCGCGCCGTGCTGCTTTGCCTTCCGGTGCTCTTTTTCGGACTTGACCTGATGCGGGTTCCGCTTCCGTTCTTTCCGCTGGAAGCCGGATCGTACCGCATCTATCTCCTGCTCGACGGCGGGGACGATCTGCTCTATCCGCTGTTGCTCGTCATGCTGTTGCTCGCTGGTACGTTCATCTCCGTCGCAGCCATGCGCGCGACGATCTACGACCAATTCAGCGCCGGCTGGCGCATCGATCGTCTGCTTCAGATGGTCGCGCGTGATCTCACCGGCTTCTTCAGGACCTATGGCGTCGCGCTCATGAGTTCCGCTCTCTCATTCGCCTCGATCGTCTTGACGGGATTCATCGCTCGGATCGCGACCCGCTACCTCGTGTACGCCTTGAGCATCGTGCGCTACGCGCAGGAGCAGGACATGCTCAGCTCTCTGCTCATCACGTACTTCGTTCCGCTCCTGCTGCTCGTCGTGATCACGCTCGCATTCGCCTATGGACTCGCGCTGCTCGCATCGATCATGCAGCTTGTCTCTATCAGCGCCATGGGGCAGTGGTTCAGCGGATTCGAGGTCGATCGCTGGGATGTCTCATCTGCGCCCCTGCCGCCAGCTGTCATAGCCTCAGGACCGGGCGCGCCCGAGCCCCCGCGCGCGCCGGCTGCCGAGGCCACCTCGCCGTCCGCGAGCCCGGCCGCCCCTGCGGATACGGATCGGCAGCCCGATCCCGTTCCGGAGCCGGAGCCGAGAGTCCGTCAGATACCGCTCGCTCCGATGCTTGGCGAGGCGAGCGGGAACGCTTCGGAGAGCGAGCCCGCTCATCGCGTTTGAGAAAGGTGCTCGTGCATGGTGAGCGGTGGCGAATCTCCCGCAGCCGATGAGATGGACCGATGGACATCGCGTGGTTTTCGCCGTCCCCCTCGCGCGCCGTCAATTCTTGCGAGCATCGGTTTATGTGCGCGAATTTGAATCGTGTCAGTCACCGAGGAGATCGCGTCACCCATCAGGCAATCGCAGTCAGATCTACGCAAGGTCGTCGTGTCAGCCTTTGTTATGTGGAGGTCATGAGCGTGTAGCAGCGACTTCTTGTGGTTTCACGACGAGAAGGATATAGTTGCTGAATCCTTTCCTGCTCCGGGCGCGCCTTCACGACCCGGGGCCATATGCCCGAAGGAGGTGACCAAATGAAGGCCTATGAACTGCTGTTCTTTGTTGACCCTGCATTGGATGTCGAATCGCGCGCCGCTGTCATGAAGCGCATCGATGTTGCGATCGCCGATGGCTCCGGCAAGGTTGACAACGTTGAGGAGTGGGGCAAGCGCAAGCTCGCCTACGAGATCAACAAGCTCATCGAAGGTGACTACACCCTCATCAACTTCCATGCAGATCCCACTCAGATCGCCGAGCTCGATCGCGTGCTTCGCGTCACGGACGCGGTGCAGCGCCATATGATCGTGCGGCGTGATGACCAAGAGTAGATCTTTGCTGGAAAAGGCGCAGGCGAAGCGTTTCAGGAAACGACGAGCATGTGCACCGCAATGCATGAGAGGCAGTGATCGTATATGAGCATCAATCGAGTGAACATCTCCGGCAACCTGACCCGCGATCCCGATTTGCGCATGACGCAGGGCGGCACGCAGGTCCTCTCCTTCGGCGTGGCCGTCAACGACCGTCGGCGCAACCCGCAGAGCGGGGAATGGGAGGACTACCCCAACTTCGTGGATTGCACGATGTTCGGTGCTCGCGCCGAGGCGATCTCCCGCTACCTGTCCAAGGGCGCGAAGGTCGCCATCGAGGGAAAGCTGCGCTACAGCAGCTGGGAGCGCGACGGCCAGCGCCGAAGCAAGCTCGAGGTCATCGTCGACGAGATCGAGTTCCTCTCCCGCACTCAGCAGGGCCGCTCCGAGGGCGGATACGCCTCCGCTCCCACAAGCGCCCCCTCAGCACCGAGCGCGGCACCTGTGCAGGCTCCGCCCTCGGTCGAGGTCTACGATGAGGACATCCCGTTTTAAGGGGTGTCGCCCGAATCAGTGAGGACGGCGGGCGCAGCTCGCTTCGTCTGAAGAAAGGTAGTGGTATCCAGACATGGCTAATGATTACGCAGCACGTCAGCCGCGTCGCAAGTACTGCCAGTTCTGCAAGGAGAACACCGAGCATATCGACTACAAGGATATTCAGCTTCTCCGCAAGTATATGACCGACCGCGGCAAGATCAAGCCGCGTCGGGTCACTGGCACCTGCACGCAGCATCAGCACGACATCGCCAACGCTATCAAGCGCGCGAGAGAGATGGCACTTCTTCCGTATACCGTCCCCGTGGTCTCCGCCCGCGGAGAGCGCAATCGCGGATAAGATAGGAAGGTTCTGCAGATTGATGATGAACGAGGCTCCGGATCCACTGCGAAAGCAGATCATACCTGCGCCGCCTGCGGGTCGTTCGAGGCAGCCTCATGATGCTCATGCGGCGCTGTGCGTGCTCGTGGGATCGATTCTGGGCATCGTCTCGCCTCTGATCGGCTGCTGCGCGCTGGGTTGCGGCATCCGCGAGTTCATGGAGACAAGGCAGCTCAAGGGCTTCGCGCTCGGCGCGCTGGAGGGCGCGGCCATCGCCGCGGCCTCTTGGTTCTTTGATGCGGGCTACGCCTTTTCCCTGGCGCAGGGGCTTCTCGTCGCACTTGGTGTGACGTGGTGCATGCGAGACCGCCGCGCGACGGCACTGGGGATCAGCGCCGTGATCGCATCGGTCGCCTGCATCACGATGGTGGCCGTCTCGGTCATCGCATCGATGGCGGGCTCGAACATCGCCGAGTTCTCTATCGCCTACCTTCTGTCGACGGCAAGGGAGACATCGGGAAACGGCATCGAGCAGACCGTGTTCATAAGCTCGATCGCGCCGATCGTCCAGATGCTGTGGCCTCTTCAGTATGTCTTGGAGGCCGCCGTCCAGGCAGGAGCGGTGGGCTTGGGGGTTCAGGTGATGCGCATGCGCGTCGACGGCACCCAGAGCGCAGCGCGTCTGAGCGCGTTTCGCGCTCCTGGTTGGTCGGTCGCGGTCCTCGCGGTGGCGATAATCGGATTCGGCCTCTCTTGGGCCGGTGTTCCATATGCGCATGTCCTGCGTGTCGCGAGCGCCACCGTTGCCATGAGCGTCAGGTTCATCTTCGCCATCCAGGGTTTCGGCATCATGTTCGCGCTCTTTGAACACCACAGGGTGGGATGCGCGATGCGCACCATGCTCGTCATCATCGCAGTCGTGGTCGAGATGGTGTCGTTTGTCTTCAGCGTCGTCGGTCTCGTCGACGTGTGGGCGAACTTCCGCAGTCTGCTGCGGATCGAGCGCCCCTCATCAAGAAACGCTATGTAAGCAGGGCACCGCGCGAGTGCGGTGCGTGTCGCTAGGGAGATTTCATGAAAGTCGTTCTTCTGAGCGAGCTCAAGGGCAAGGGCGGCGAGGGTGACATCGTTGATGTCGCTCAGGGATACGCCGAGAACTACCTGTTCCCGAAGAAGCTCGCCGTCGCCGCCACCAAGGGCAATCTGAAACAGCTCGAGGAGCGCCGCAGCAATATCGAGAAGCGCGAGGCCGCTCGTATCGAGCAGGCTGGCGCGCTCAAAGCAGCCCTTGAGGGCAAACAGGTCATCGTGGATGCCAAAGTCGGCGATGAGGGCATCCTGTTCGGATCGGTGACCGCGGCCATGATCGCAGAGGCGATCCAGAAGCAGTTGGACGTCGAGATCGATCGCAAGCGCGTCGAGCTCGGAAAGCCCATCAAGGTCGCGGGTGTCCACGAGGTCGTCATCGGTCTGTATCGCGATATTCGCGCTTCTGTGGAGGTCCTGATCGGCATCACCGCCGAGGAGGCGGACGAGCAGGCGAAAGCTCAGCTCGCAAAGGATGCCGCCGAGGGCCCTGCGACTGATGGGGCTGACGCAGAGGAAGCCGAGCAGCCCTCTGAGGCCGAGCCGACCGCGTCGAGCGAGTAAGAGACCGAAGAGGCTGATCGAATCAGCCTCTCGCATGCAGCGACTCAAAACCGCGATCTCTGGTCGAAAGCTCTTCGCATCACGCGATCAGCGCGACTGTATTTCAAGATCGGGATGCGAACGCGATCAACCGATCGCGACGCGTCCCGATCTTTTTTCATCCGGTGAGCATTCAAACCCATCGATGTGCGTTTGATTCAGAGAATATCGGAATTCTTTTTTTCTTGACAAATGAATGAGATGAGAAGTTAACAGGTCTTTGGTGCTCCAGCTGAAAAACTCGATTCAAACGGTACTTTGTTCACACCATCGTGCAGTTGTCATCTGCACATTCTTTGAGTGCAATGTACTGCGCGTTTTCTGATATCTATACTCTGAGCTGCCATTTCATGAGATCAGCATATTCGCGACTCCTCCATACCTGCGTCGAAATCTCCAAAATTCAGGCCCCCCGTCAAAAATCTTGCACGTGTGGATAACTTTCAGATATCGGTGTTTTGAATTGTGGAAAACGTTGATAACTTATATTCGCGCTGAACCGACCTATAGGGTTTTCTACACGCCCGTGTGGAGAGCGCGCGACTTCAGATGAGCCTGCTCGCATCTCGCCGCATCTTGGACGGCAGACCCTTGCCAACGTCTTCGGATGCTTTAGTATTGATGCTCGCACACCTCCGAGAAACAACAGTCAGACAGGAGCAGATCGCATGGACGTTGCGTCAACCGACTACGCATGGGCGCCGTCAACCTTCGTCGATCGCGGCTCTAGACAGGGTCTGCCGAACAATCCTGAAGCCGAGGCGAATGTTCTCGCAGCGATGATCCTGTCGGGCGATGTCGTGGAGGATGCCACCGTCGAGCTCGTACCCGATGACTTCTACCGGCCCGCGCACAGGACCCTGTTCATGGCGATGCAGGACATGAGCGCTCGCAGCCTTCCGATCGATTCCATCTCGCTCATCGATTACCTGCGCTCCATAGACAAGCTCGCCGCCATCGGCGGGGAGGCATACGTCTTGGAGCTCATAGGGCAGACGCTGGCGCTGGTGAATTGGCAGCACCACGCCGGCATCGTGCGGCGCGATGCCATGTTACGCGAGATCATCGGGGCCACGAATCAGATCAACGCCCTGGCCTTTGATGCGCCCCTCGACACGCATGAGGTCATCGAGCGCGCGGAGGGCATGCTCCTGTCGGTGACCGCACGCGAGGTCAAAAGCTCCTTTCAACCGCTCACCGCGTTCATGGCAGAAGCGTATGCCGAGGCTGAGGAGGTCAGCCTCGCAGGTGGCGTGGCGCAAGGCGTCCCCACTGATTTCCCGAGTCTCGACCGCTTGCTGCTGGGTCTGCGCGAGGGGCAGCTCATCATCGTGGGAGCCCGTCCCGCGGTGGGCAAAACGTCGTTCTCGCTCAATCTCGCGCTCAATGCCGCCGCGGCCGGTTACCGCGTCGGGTTCTTCTCGCTCGAGATGAGTGGAAAGGAGATCGCCCAGCGACTCATCTGCGCACAGGCTATGATCTCGATCTCAGATTTTCGCTGCGGCAATATTCGAGCCGAGCAATGGGCGAGCATCAATGAGGCGACCAGAGATCTGTCAAACCTCGACATCCTGATCGATGACACCCCCGGGACGACTATCACCGAGGTCAGAGCCAAGGCCCGCCGCATGCTCCATAACCACGAGCGAGCCGTCATCATCCTTGATTATCTGCAGCTCGTGAGCCCGCCCCCCGGCCGCCGCGCTGAGAACCGCGCCGTCGAGGTCTCCGAGATGAGCCGCGCGCTCAAGATCATGGCAAAGGATCTCAAGGCCCCCGTCATCGCCTTGTCGCAGCTATCCCGTGCAGTGGAATCGCGCACGGGGAAACGCCCGCAGCTTTCAGATCTTCGCGAGTCCGGATCCATCGAGCAGGATGCGGATATCGTCATGTTTCTGGACCGATCTTCTGACGAGCAGGAGGCCCAGCGCCCCGATCGTCCCGACACGGGGGTCACCCGAATCATCGTCGCGAAGAACCGCTCCGGCCCGACCGGTGAGGTCGATCTCATGTTCATCCCCGCTTCGACAAAGTTCTATGAGCTTGATGGCGTGCATGGAGAGGTCTGAGGACGCGATATAATGTGAGCGTTTGTCGCTCGTCTTGAGCCGCGCGCGCCGTGCGGCTCACGATGGAGCTCGAGTGAGGAGATGCGATGGCTTCAGCAATACTGGTCGGGACGCAATGGGGTGACGAGGGCAAGGGAAAGATCTGCGATCTGATAGCCCCCTCCTTCGATTGCGTCGTGCGCTACCAAGGTGGTAACAACGCCGGGCACACCATCGTTGTCGGCGAAAAGAGGTTCGGCCTCCATCTGGTGCCATCCGGCGTGCTCTACGAGCACGTCATCCCTATGATCGGCAACGGATGCGTCGTCGATCCGAGCGTGCTCATCCAGGAGATCGACATGCTCGAGGCCGAAGGCGTCAGCTGCGAGCGGTTGAAGGTCTCGGGCAATGCGCACATCATCATGCCCTATCACCTGGATCTTGACGGCGCCTCGGAGCGGCGCCTCGGGAAAAACCTCATCGGTACCACGAAGCGCGGCATCGGCCCATGCTACCAAGACAAGGCGGCGCGCATCGGCCTGCGCATGCAGGACATGCTCGACCCAGATATATTTAGCAAGAAGCTCGCTTGCGCGCTCGACAGAGCCAATCCGGAGCTGGAGCTGCTCTTCGGCTTGCCCACCTACAGCGTGGAGCAGATCTGCGAGGCGTACCTGCCTTTCGCCGAGCGGTTGGCTCCCTACATCTGCGAGAGCTCGCTTGTACTCAACGACTTGCTCGATCAGGGGAGATCCATCTTGTTCGAGGGAGCTCAGGCGACGCTTCTGGATATCGACCATGGAACGTATCCCTTCGTCACATCCTCGAGTTGCACGGCGGGTGGAGCTATCACCGGATCCGGCGTCGGCATGGGTCATGTCGAGCGGATCCTCGGCATCGCCAAGGCCTATGTGACCCGCGTGGGGTCCGGGCCGTTCCCCACCGAGCTCTCCTATGAGGACGAGATCGGTCGGCAGCTGACTGAGACCGGTGCGGAATACGGCGTCACAACCGGTCGCCGCCGCCGCTGCGGGTGGTTCGATGGCGTTATCGCCAATTACTCGGCGCGCGTGAACGGTTTGACCGATATCGCGCTCACGAAGCTCGATGTTCTGTCCGAGCTGCCGATCATCAAGGTGTGCGTGGCCTATGAGTGCGACGGTCGCCGCTACACCTCGGTGCCGGAGCATCAAAGCGCCTTCCATCATGCGCGCCCCGTCTACGAGGATCTGCCGGGATGGCAGTGCGACATCACGAGATGCCGGTCCTTTGACGAGCTGCCCGACGCCGCCCGGGCCTACGTGCACGTCATCGAGGACCTCGCGCACACCAAGGTGTCCATCATAGCTGTGGGGCCTGATCGCGAGCAGACCATCATGCGCAGCTGGGACTGAGCTAAAACGACCAATGGTTCGCCAGGCGCATCGCGAGGAGGATTCATGCTTGAAGCCAAAGATGACATCGATCGATCGATTGATATCCTGCTGCTGGGGGCAGGTGGTCGCGAGCATGCGATCGCATCCCGGCTCAGCGCGTCCGCGCGCGCCGGAGCCCTCTACATCGCACCCGGAAACGCCGGAACTGCGCAGGTCGGCGAGAACGTCGAGCTCGACGAGAGCGATCCCGCCGCGGTGTGCTCCTTCGCCCGCGAGCACGGGGTCGGCCTCGTGGTCATCGGGCCCGAGGCACCGCTTGTAGCCGGCGTCGCCGATGCCGTGCGCGCAGCCGGTATCCCCTGCTTCGGTCCCGGCCGCGATGCGGCTCGGCTCGAGGGCTCGAAGAGCTTCTCTAAGCGGCTCATGGAGCGCGCATCGATTCCCACGGCGCGCTATGCCGTGTTCTCTGAGGTGAACGACGCACTCGCCTATGTTCGCGAGCAGGGCGCCCCGCTCGTGATCAAGGCTGATGGCCTGGCAGCCGGCAAGGGTGTCACCGTGGCCCATGAGCTGGATCAGGCCCTCGACGCGGTTCGCGCATGCTTCTCGGGAAGCTTCGGCGACGCCGGCTCGCAGGTGGTCATCGAGGAGATGCTGAGCGGACCGGAGTGCTCGCTGCTCGCTTTCACCGACGGGCGCGTGGTGCGCGCCATGGCTCCCTCGCAGGATCATAAGCGCGCCTGGGACGGGGATCGAGGTCCCAACACCGGTGGCATGGGCGCCGTGAGCCCGGTGCCCGTCGTGAGCGACGCCGAGCGCAGGGAGATGGAGCGAATTCTCGATGCCGTCATGGTCGCTCTCGCCGAGGACGGCATCGAGTATCGCGGCTGCATCTACGGGGGCTTCATGCTCACCCCGAGCGGCCCCAAGGTGATCGAGTTCAACGCGCGGTTCGGTGATCCCGAGACGCAGGTGGTTCTGCCGCGCATGGAGGGCGATCTGTTGGAGATCATGCTCGCGTGCGCGCGCGGAGGTCTCGATGAGGTCGAGATCGGATGGCGCGAGGATTGCGCGCTCACGGTGGTGCTCGCCTCTGCCGGCTACCCGGGCTCCTACAAAACGGGCAAGCCGATCAGCGGCATCGCCGCAGCCGAGGAGATCGATGGCGTAACGGTCTTTCATGCGGGCACGACCCGTCTCGGCGATCGCGTGGTGAGCTCGGGGGGTCGCGTGCTGGCGGTGACAGCGCTGGGGTCGACGCTTTCGATCGCCCGTGAGCGCGCCTATGCGGCGTGCGAGATGATCGACTTCGAAGGCAAGGTATACAGGAGCGACATCGGCGAGCGCGCGCTTCAGGGTCGCTCCCGCCGGGTTTGAGCTCCTTTTCGCATCGCGGTCTCGGCTTCAGCTTCGAGCCTCGCCGAAATGGGATTCGAAGGTATGATTTCCAGCAGAAAGGAAGGGCGGACAGCAATGAGCGACACAACTGGAGATAGCGGCTCTGAAGCCGGGGATGCACGGTCGGCTTCTTGTGGCCGGTCGAAAGACGACCATGTCGCCGATTCGGAGCCCGACGTCCGCGACGCCGAGCACGAGGGTCTTGTCTTGGGCGATGAAGACGAGCATGATGTCGAGCTTCACGAAGACATTCTCACGCAGGACACCGTCTGGTCCGGCAAGATCTTCAATGTGGAGACCTCCGATGTACGGCTTCCCAACGGGCGCTGCTCACAGCGCGATGTCGTGCGCCACGTGGGCGCGGTCGCCATCGTCGCGCTCACCGAGACGGGCAAGATCGCCCTGGTGCGCCAATACCGGACCGCTCTTGACCGTGTGACCGTGGAGATACCGGCCGGCAAGATCGATCCGGGTGAGGAGCCGTTGGAAGCCGCTCGCCGCGAACTCAAGGAGGAGACCGGCTTCGTGCCCGGTCGCATCGCGTATCTGACGACGATCGCCACCTCTCCCGGGTTCACCGACGAGCTCATTCATCTGTATTTCGCCACGCAGCTCGAGCTCGGCGACGCCTGTCCCGATGAGGATGAGTTCCTGAATGTGGATCTCGTCGACGTGCACGAGCTTGTCGACGCGGTGCTCGACGGCAAGATCGAGGACGCGAAGACGGTGATAGGCGCGCTCGCATGCGATGTCATGGCGCACCGCCTCGAGCAGGAGCTTTCACAGCCACATGAGGACACGTCAGCGGCTTGCGATGAGCGCGATATCTAATCTGTTTCGTCTGAGAGGAGACCGAGCCATCCATGTTTAGACGGTTCATCTCATACTACCGGCCCCAGCGGCTCCTGTTCGCAGCCGACACCGTCTGCGCTCTGGTCATGGCCGGGATAGATCTGGCCTTTCCCAGCATCTTGCGGGCGCTCACAGGCGGGTTGTTCACGCGCGACAGCGACGCGATCACAGGCGCGCTCGGCTATATCGCCGCAGGTCTCATCTGCATGTATGCGTTACGGTGCGGCTGCCGGTACTTCGTCTCGGCTCAGGGTCACGTCATGGGCGCGCGCATGGAATCGAGGATGCGGCAAGATCTGTTCGATCAATACGAGCGATTCTCGTTCAGCTATTTCGATCGCGTGAACTCCGGCGACATGATGAGCCGCGTCGTGAACGATCTGTTCGACATCTGCGAGGCGGCCCATCACGTGCCCGAATGGATCGTCATCTGCGGCACCGAGATCATCGGAGCCTTCGTGATCCTGTTTCTGATCTCGCAGACCCTGGCCGCGGTCATGGCCGCGGTCACGCTGATCTTCGTCATCGTCATGGTGCGCCAGAATCTCACGATGCGAGCCGTCTACACCGACAACCGCATCAAGATATCCGAGGTCAATTCCCAGCTGCAGGATTCGCTGGCCGGCATGCGCGTCGTGAAATCCTTCGCGAACGAAGAGACGGAGCGCCGCAAGTTCTACCGATCGAATGACCGCTATCTCGGGTCAAAGGAATCGATGTACAAGGTCATGGGCACCTATCAGACCACGAGCGCTCTCATGACCGGATCGCTCTACACCATCATCGTCGTCCTCGGAGGCTATCTCGTTGCGCAGCGCTCGATGAGCCCGGTCGACATGGCGACGTTCGCGCTCTACATCACGTTGTTCACAGGCCCCATCGAGACGCTTGTGAACTCCACGGAGGTCTTCCAGAAGGCGATCGCGGGGTTCCGGCGCATGGACGAGGTGCTCGAGAGCATGCCCGAGATCAAGGATCGCCCTGGAGCCACCGATCTGGTCGTCAGGCGTGGCGCGATAGAGTATCGCGACGTCAGCTTCTCTTACGAGAACCGCGAGATCTCCGAGAGGGGACATGCGCGCCCGGTCATCGATCACATGAATCTCGCTATCGCCCCCGGTGAAACCATTGCGCTCGTGGGCCCCTCGGGAGGCGGGAAATCGACGACTTGCGCGCTGCTCCCGCGTTTCTACGATGTGAGCGCCGGTGCGATCACCATCGATGGTCAAGATGTGCGCGATGTGACGCAGGAGAGCCTTCGTCGGAGCATCGGTCTCGTGCAGCAGGACGTCTACCTGTTCGATGGGACGATTCGCGACAACATCGAATACGGACGGCCGGGAGCGACCGACGAGGAGATCGCCGACGCGGCACGCAAGGCGAACATCCATGAGTTCATAGAATCGCTTGAGGACGGCTACGATACCGTTGTCGGCGAGCGCGGCGGTCGGCTCTCCGGCGGGCAGAAGCAGCGCATCGCGATCGCTCGCGTCTTTCTAAAGGACCCGGCGATCCTCATCTTGGATGAGGCGACCAGCGCCTTGGACAACGAGAGCGAGGAAGCCGTGCAGGATTCGCTGGAGCATCTGGCGGAGAACCGCACGACCGTCATCATCGCGCACCGCCTATCAACTATCAAACACGCCGATGAAATCGTCACCGTGGAACATGGTCAGGTCGTGGAGCGCGGTACCCATGAGGAGCTTCTTGCCCGTGGCGGAACCTATGCACGGTACTATCGAATGCAGTTCGAGGGCGTGCGCATGGTGGGGAAATCGAACGCGACAGGCAGATGATGGCGAAGAAACCGCTGACACGTGAAGAGGTCACAGAGCTGTTCTCCGAGCTCGATGCTTCGGGCGTGCTTGATCCAGCTTATGGTCGCTCCCACGAGTCCGCTCGTCAGCGACCCGATGGAGCAGGCAGGCCGACGGCGGGCGCAGGGCCCATCGGCAGACTTCTGGGTCAAGGGGATCGGCCTCGACGCCGTCGAACGATCGACCCGCTTTCCGCCGACGATCCATCCGGCTCAAAGGTCGGGCACACCATCTCCCGCGCCGCGATCGGCTTCGTCGTCGCCACGTTCGCCCTGATCGTCGGCATCCAGATCATCTACGGCGTGATCCGGCGTCTCAACACGGCGAACCTCTCCGAGTCGGTCACGATCGATACCGTGAAGACGGCGCTGAAGGGCGGTGTGGAGTGGGGCAGCGGTTTCACGCAGTTCCCGCAGGAGTTCACTGTCGATCAGGCTGACGAGCGCTCCGGCGACGTCGAGGTGAGCGTCACCGATACGCGCTCTCATAACGAGCTCGAGGTATTTTCGAACGCCCAGATCCAAGGATCTGCATTCGCCACGAATGCTCTGTTGAACAATAAGATCAGCCGAGTGGTTTACAACGTCTGGGCCCGCGTCGACGGCGATGGGAACATCTCGCACAGCTCCCTTTTCGGTCTCTTGCCGGCACAAGGCACCAAGCGCCAGATTCTGACATTCATCTGGACGAAGCAGCGCTCAGCCGCTACGAGCAATATCGATCTTGAGCTCAGGATCGTCGGTATGGATGAACAGATCGCCGATCGCATTCAAAAGCAGGTGAACTCCGTGTCCTCCCTCATCGTGAAACCGGGCATCTCGCAGGGCGATCTTGAAGCGGAGAGAGACGATCGCAACCTCCAGGACGCTCTCAAGGGCGCAGAGACGCTCACGGGGGGCGCCCCCGAGAAGGACCCGGCTGGCGTCGTGAGGAAATTCAAGCAGAGCATGCAATGAGCGAGAACTTCAAAGGGTGGCACGTGAGCGAGACCGAGCAGCCGGACGGCTGCCGACACCGCAGCAGAAGCGCGGTTTTCGACTACTATTTACCGAAAATGTAGCGGAAAATGGTCGAAAACCGCGCTTTTGCGTGTCGCTGGCCATGATGGCGAATCGTACCAAACCGGCGTCTTCGCCAAGACGGGCCACACATTGCTCTATCTGATCTGCGACAAGGACAAGGCCTCGGTGACCGGAACAGCGCTGGCGGGATCCTCTATTACCAAGCTCTATGCGCCCGCTTCTTAAAAAGGGGGACGACGAGCCGGTCGGCCGGTGGCAAGACATTCTCGATAGCGGCGGGCACGCTCATCATCATGGATCCAGTGATGCAGCCGATGAGCAGCTCGCGATAGATGGACACGAGTGGCCTCGCTGTGGTTACGATCACGACGAGCCAGAAATTCAAAATGAATATATCCGCTCCGGGCAAGTCGCTCGTCGACTATCAGGTGAACGCGGATCCGAAGGTGCCGGCTCATGGCGACGGAGAAACTCATTGCCGCCAGGGCGAGGCAGGCGACCAACATGAGCTCGGCTTGAGCATCGTCGCGCGATCCTCTGGCGGCGCTCCCGCCGACCGAACCGATGCGGCCGTTGGTTTTCCCCGCTCTTGCGGTCCGCGGTTCATACTATACTTAGAGGCGATGAGTCGGCTTGCTGCAATGCCGGTCGCGATCTCGCAGAAGAAGGAGCCACATGTCAGATCAAAGCACGCAGTCCCAGATGCACCCGCTCTATCAGCGCGAGGGAGACTACATCCCCCGTGTTGCCGCCGTGCACGACATGTGCGGATATGGGAAATGCTCACTTGGCGTCGCGATCCCGGTGCTCTCCGCGGCGGGGGTCGACGTGTGCCCCGTGCCCACCGCGCTGTTCTCCGCTCATACGAAGTTTCCTTACTTCTATATGCATGATACGACGAGCATGCTCACCGAGTATCTGGACGCCTGGCGCGAGGAGGGCATCGATCTGGACGGGGTGTACTCGGGTTTTTTGGGTTCCGCGGCGCAGGTCGACACGATCCAGCGACTGTACCGAGAGTACCCGCGCGCTCTGCGCATCGTCGATCCCGTCATGGGCGATGGCGGCGAGAAATACCCCACCTACACCGATGAACTGTGCTCCGCGATGGCCGGTCTCGTCAAGGGAGCCGACGTGCTCCTTCCCAATCTGACCGAGGTCTCGATCCTGTCGGGTATTCCCTATGAGGGGCAAGACGTCGAGGTTGCCTTCGTCCAGAGAAACGCCGATGCGATGCTCGAGATGGGAGCGAAATCCGTCGTCATAAAGGGCATCGTGCATGAGGGAGAGCATGTCATCCGCAACTATCTGGCGATGGCGGAAATGGATGGCGGTCGCATCCGAGAGATCGCGAGCGATCTTTTGCCCTTTATGCTGCACGGCACCGGTGACCTGTTTGCCAGCGGCGTCACGGCCGCACTGTTCTGCGGGCGCACCCTGATCGAGGCTGTCGGCTTCGCGGGCGATCTGGTGCGCGACGCCATGCGGGTCACGCGCGCCCAGCCCGACTATGAACTTCGCGGAGTCTCGTTCGAATCGGTGCTCGGCGAGGTGACCGATCTGCTGCATCCGAGCAGGCATGCCTGAGCAGACCACTCGGATCGATCTGGCGCGCGATCTCTATCGGGTGCGCGAGCGCGCGAGCGTCCCGAAGTTAAGAATCGAGCGTCCTCGCGTCTGCAAGAAACGGTACAATACGTGAAACCAATCCTTTAAGCCGGTCCCGAGAGACCGGAAAGGAGCGCATATGCACGACAAGCAGCAGGCAAGCCCGGCAGGTTCCGATGCAGAGTCGAGAAGCATGGCCGAGCGCATCATGGCATCGACATCCAAGGGCATCCGCGGTCCCGCGATCCTTCTTTTGGAGGACGGGACCGTTTTTTATGGCCGAGGTTGCGGAGCATGCGGCACATCGATCGGCGAGGTGTGCTTCAACACCTCGATTGAAGGCTATTTCGAGGTGCTGAGCGACCCTTCCTACGCCGGCCAGATCGTGACGATGTGCTATCCGCAGATCGGCAACTACGGCGTCGCGTCCGCAGACAGCCAGATGCCCGCAGGGGATCGGGCGCGCCCCGCACTCAGCGGGATGATCGTCCACGATATGTGTCCGACGCCATCGAGCTGGCGATCGAACGAGAGCTTGCCGGCCTATCTCAAAAGGCACGGTGTCGTCGCCATCGAGGACGTTGACACGCGCGCACTCGTGCGCCATCTGCGCGATCATGGTTCCCAGCAGGGGATCATCTCGACCGACACGCTCGATCTCGACGAGTTGGCGCGCTCGCTTTCGGAGGCGCCCTCGCTGGTCGGAACGAATCTCGTCAAGAAGGTGAGCGGGCTCGCTCCTGCCAGCTGGGGGACAGCCGAACTGGCCTGTGGACATGCGTTTGCGCTCAATGAGCCACCGCGCCCCCGCCATCGCGTGGTCGTCTTGGACTGCGGGGTCAAGCGTTCGATTCTGGACGGTCTCGTTCGAGCGGGTTGCGAGCTTCGTATCGTCTCTTGGGACACGCCGGCCGCCGAGGTGCTCGCAGCTGAGCCGGACGGTGTGTTCTTGTCAAACGGACCCGGAGATCCCGAGGCGGTACGTGTCACCTATGAACAGGTGGCCGAACTCATCGGGCGCGTGCCCGTCTTCGGCATATGCCTGGGACATCAGATGATCAGCTTGGCCGCAGGCGGACGCACCGAGAAACTCGCCTTCGGGCACCACGGCGGCAACCATCCGGTCATGAATCTCATCAGCCGCCGTGTCGAGATCACGGCGCAAAACCACGGATTCGGCCTCGACTTCTCTTCGCTGGGTCCGATCGCGCCGGCGCTTTCGGGCGGCTTCTCCGCCCATGTCGAGGATGGCGATCTGCGCGCTTGGGTCGAGCGCGGGATCGCTCCGGTAGTGGACAACGAGCGCTTCGGGCGGATCCGCCTCACGCACGTGAATCTGAACGACGGCACACCCGAAGGCATCCAGCTGCTCGATCGATCCGCGTTTTCGGTGCAGTACCATCCCGAGGCGTCTCCGGGGCCAACTGATGCGCGCTACCTGTTCGGCGCCTTCAGCCGACTCATGGACGGCGACCCCGACTATCTGGACATAGATATCTCACGCGACCGCGTCGCCGGCTGGCGTTTTGGAGCCGATCCCGCGCGGTTCGACCGTGCGTCGGCTCAAGCGGATCAGCACGAGGCGACATCTTCGAGAACGGAGGTCGCTCATGCCTAGACGGGACGACATCAAGCGGATTCTCGTGATCGGATCGGGCCCCATCGTCATCGGTCAGGCTTGCGAGTTCGACTACTCCGGCGCGCAGGCGTGCAAGGTCTTGAAAGAGGAGGGATACGAGGTCATTCTTGTGAACTCGAACCCCGCGACGATCATGACCGACCCCGGACTCGCTGATCGCACCTATGTGGAGCCGGTCACCGCCGAGTTCATCGAGCGCGTCATCGCCCGCGAGCGACCCTGCGCCCTGCTTCCGACGCTCGGTGGCCAAACCGGGCTCAATACCGCGGTCGAGCTGGCTGAAAGCGGCGTCCTCGATCGATGGGGAGTCGAGATGATCGGCTGTGATCTGGCTGCCATCGAGCGCGGCGAGGATCGCAGGCTCTTCAACGAGGCCATGGCCGAGATCGGCTTGCCTCTGGCGCGCTCCGGCTATGCCTATTCAGTCGACGACGCGATCGAGATCGCGGCCCGAGTCGGCTATCCGTGTGTCCTGCGTCCGAGCTACACGCTGGGAGGCGCGGGGGGTGGCATCGCGCACGACGAGGAGGAGCTTCGCGAGATCGTCTCCCAAGGTCTCGAGCTGTCCTGTGCCGGCGAGGTGCTCGTCGAGGAGAGCATCGAGGGTTGGAAGGAATACGAGATGGAGGTCATGCGCGACGCCGCAGGCAATGGCATCATCGTGTGCTCCATCGAGAATCTCGACCCCATGGGGGTGCACACCGGCGACTCCATCACGGTCGCGCCCGCGCAGACGCTCTCCGATATCGAATACCAGCGCATGCGAGCCGCTTCGCTGGCCGTGCTCGAGAAAGTGGGCGTCGAGACCGGCGGGTCCAACGTCCAGTTCGCTGTCAACCCCCGTGACGGCCGCCTGATCATCATCGAGATGAATCCGCGTGTGAGCCGCTCCTCGGCTCTTGCGTCGAAGGCGACCGGCTTTCCTATCGCGAAGGCGGCTGCACGGTTGGCGGTCGGCTACACGCTCGATGAGATCGTAAATGACATCACGGGGGCGACGCCGGCCTGTTTCGAGCCTGCGATCGACTACTGCGTCGTCAAGATGCCGCGCTTCGCTTTCGAGAAGTTCAAGGGGACCGACACCACCCTCACGACTCGTATGAAGGCCGTGGGCGAGATCATGGCGATCGGGCGCACATTCGAGGAGGCGCTCGGCAAGGCGATCCGCTCGCTTGAGGACGGACGAATCGGACTCATCAGCGGTGCGCTCGCAGAGGCTGGCTCGCTGACAGACGAGGAGCTGGCGGCGCGGGTGTCCGATCCCACCGAAGGCCGTCTGCTCGCGGTCGCTTGCGCTCTCGACCGGGGCTGGGCACCGACGCGCGTGAACGAGCTTTGCGGCATTGATCCATGGTATCTCGATCGCATCTGCGACATGGTCTCAGCGATGCGCTGCGTGCGCGCCTCGCGCGTCGAAGACATCGACGCCGACGCGATGCGACTGCTCAAATGCTATGGTGCCTCCGATGCGGAGATCGCCGAGCTATGCGGCAGCGATGAGCGCATCGTGCGTGCCTGGCGCAAGGGCCTGGGCGTGATACCGTCCATGCGAGGGGTCGATACGTGCGCCGCCGAGTTCGCCAGCACGACCGAGTATCACTACAAGGCATATGATGGGCTCATGCGCACCTCTCCGAAGGCGAGCCGACGCGCGAGCACGGATGAGTCCAGGGGAGCTTCGCGACCCAAGATCATGATTCTGGGGGCGGGGCCCAATCGCATCGGCCAAGGTATCGAGTTCGACTACTGCTGCGTGCATGCGAGCTACGCGTTGCAAGACGCCGGCTTCGAGACGATCATGGTCAATTGCAATCCAGAGACGGTCTCAACCGATTACGATACCTCGGACAGACTCTACTTCGAGCCGCTCACCTACGAGGACGTCATGGACGTCGTCGATGTCGAGCGCCCCGACGGCGTCATCGTCACATTGGGAGGGCAGACGCCGCTCAAGCTCGCCGGCGCTCTGGCGGCCTCCGGTGTGCCCATCTTGGGCACCCAGCCCGAGGCGATCGATCTTGCCGAGGATCGCGAGCGCTTCTCCGCGCTTCTGGACGAGCTCGGTATCCGATATCCGAAGGCGGGGATGGCGACGAGCTGCGCTCAGGCCGAGCAGGTTGCGGATCGAATCGGTTATCCGCTGCTCGTGCGTCCGAGTTACGTTCTCGGAGGACGTGGCATGATGATCGCCTACGACGGAGAGCATCTGGGAGCCTATATGAGGGAAGCGGCTCGCGTGAGTCCGGATCACCCCGTCTACCTCGATCGGTTCCTGGAGGGTGCCATCGAGTCGGATGTCGATGCGCTCTCAGATGGCGAGCAGGTCTACATCGGGGGCATCTTGGAGCATATCGAGGAGGCGGGCATCCATTCCGGCGACTCGGCCACATGTCTTCCGGCGTTCTCGTTCTCCGACGCTCTGATCGCGCGGTTGCGTCAGACGACGCGCCGGCTCGCTCTGGCTCTGGGCGTGCGCGGACTGGTGAACATCCAATATGCCATCCAGGGCGAGACGGTCTACGTCATCGAGGCGAATCCGCGGGCGAGTCGCACCGTGCCATTCATCTCGAAGGCAACCGGAGTGCCTCTTGCCAAGTGCGCCGCGCGGATCATGGCCGGCTCGACCATAGCCGAGCTCGGTCTGCCCGATGATGAACGCAATCTGGAATGGTTCTGCATGAAGGAGGCGGTGATGCCGTGGGGTCGCTTCCCCGGTGCCGATGTCGTGCTCGGGCCCGAGATGAAGTCGACCGGGGAGGTCATGGGTATCGCGCGCAGCTACCCGGAGGCATATGCGAAGTCCCAGCTTGCGATCAGCTACAAACTGCCGACCCCCGAAGGGGGCAAGGTCTTCATCTCCGTGTGCGATCGCGACAAGCGGCATATCTTGGCGCTCGCGCGCATCTTACGCTATCTGGGCTTCTCCATATGCTCGACGGAGGGCACCGCGCGTGTGCTCACCGGGGGAAATGTTCGCTGCGAGGTCGTGCGCAAGTTCAGCGAGGCTCATCCCAACATAGGCGACATGATCGGCGACGATGAGATAGGGCTCATCATCAACACCCCTTATGGCCCAGGTTCGCGCGGCGACGGCTATCGACTGCGCACCGAGGCGGCACGACGCGGGATCACCTGCGTGACTGCCCTATCCGCCGCCAACGCCTTCGTCGCCGCGCTCGAAGCGGTCCGTCAGGATCGGGAGGTCTGCCGAAGCGAGGCCGGTGCCGAGGCCCTCACGGCTCACGCGGGCCTCGAGGTCATAGCGCTCCAGGATCTGCCGCAATATGATCTCTAGTCGAAGGCGTTCGCCTGCGCCGCGCTATACTTGATCGAGTTCGAACCGTCATTTGGAGGCAAATTATGGCAGAAACTGTCGAGAGGGACCCCCTTGTGGGTATCATTCTAGGGTCGAAGTCCGATCTTCCGGTCATGGAGGGGTGCACATCGGAGCTTGAGCGCTTGGGGGTGCCCTATGAGCTCAAGGTCGCCAGTGCGCATCGCTCACCGGACAGAGTGCACGAGTGGGCGGAAACGGCGGCGCAGCGCGGCTTGCGAGTCATCATCGCAGCGGCTGGAAAGGCGGCGCACCTGGGAGGTGTGGTCGCGGCCTACACGCCGCTTCCCGTTATAGGCGTCCCCATCAAGACGAGTGATCTGGGAGGTCTTGACTCGCTGCTGTCGATGGTGCAGATGCCCTCGGGGGTGCCGGTCGCCTGCGTCGCCATCAACGGCGCCAAGAACGCCGCCATCTTCGCGACGCAGATATTGGGTGCCGGAATGCCAGAGCATCGTCGTGCCATCGAGCGTATGAAACAGGAAATGGCCGAAGCGTAGAGGATGGCGCATGGGAGCATATCAGCCAAAGAGGTTCGCGCACCCAGATGGCCGACGCGCTGGCAGCACCTTTGGTACAGCTCAGAGCGCTGACGCGCCGCGTCACGCCCGCTCCTCAGGGCTCGCACCGATGCCGCGTCGGTCAAGCTGCGGCGCGCACGCGAGGTCCGCTCACGCATGTGCGGATGATCCGCACCGCGGACGTCGCCCGCGCGGAAATCGGCGCATCGTCTCGACGCTGCTGCTCTTGGTGGGTCTCGCGCTCGCGGGCGCGGCGGCGTACATCTTCATCTCCGCGCAGCTGGGCTATCACGAGGCGGTCGACTCCTATAGCGGTCTCACGAAGTACGCCCACATCTCAGAGGGTGACGACGACGTTCCGCCGAAGGTTGATTTCGACCAGTTGAACGCTATCAATCCGGAGATCGTCGGTTGGATCTACATTCCCGGTACGAACATCAACTACCCGGTCGCTCAAGCGTCCGACAACGAGAAGTACCTGACGACGCTGTTCGACGGGAAGAAGAATCCCTCCGGATCGATCTTCATGGACGCGTCTTGCACCTCGCCGGGCATGATTGATCAGCAGACATCGCTGTATGGACACCACATGAACAACAAGACGATGTTCTATCAGGTGAACGATACGACCGATCAGGCGGCTTTTGATAAGATCACGATCGCCTACTATATTACCCGGGAAGGGACCTCCAAACTCAGGCCCCTTCTCACCGCTGTGGTTCCCGACTCCTATTCGAAGGCGCGCGCGCGGACCTTCATCGGTGACGGTGCTCTGTCCGATTATCTGAGGGACATCATGAAAAGCGCGAAGGCGAAGGCTCCTGATGCGGAAGAGCGCTTGGACTCGACAGAGAAGGTGCTCTCGCTCATCACCTGCAGCAGCGAGATCCCCACAAGCGATAGAACCGTCATGGTGCTGACGCTCGAGCAAAGCGACTCCTGAGATGGCGGGTGCGCGCAAGGTTGACAACGAGCTCTCAGCAGGCTACGAGGGCGCAAGCGAGCACAAGAGCCTGCCGCTGATCATCAAAGCGTATGGTCTTCTGTGCTTGGCCGACGGAGCGTTCTCGCTTCCCTCTGTATCGGTCCATATCGGCAAGATGATCTGGGCGCTCCTGCGCGATCCCCGGGCAGCGATCGTGGGAATAGATCCGTCTCTGGCGACGGTGGTCGCCGCTCTCGCGCTCGGCGTGTCGGTCATCGATGGGACCGCGCTCGTGGCATTCGGCATCGCCCTGCTCAGAAATCGACGACGATACGCGGGGCGCGTCTCGCAGATCCTGATCATCACGACGTTTTTCCAGATCGTGCTCGGCGCGATGATGCAGGGAATCGGAACTCATCTGATCGCTCCGGCGATCCAGCTGCTCATCTTGCTGCCGCTTTCGGTCATCGTCGATCCCGCGCTGCTCCAAGAGCGTCGTCTTCAGCGTCGGCTGCGCAACATGGTGGAGCGCGACGCCGCCGACGAGGGGATGCTCGGGCGCGATCTGGATGGGCGAGGCTACATTCAGCTCAACTTCTTCAACCTGTTCTGGGTCTTCATGGTCTCCAGTGTTCTCGGTCTCGCCATCGAGCTCGCATTTCACATGCTTTTCGTGGATCCCGGTTCCTATCAGGATCGCGCCGGGATGCTGTTCGGCCCGTTCTCCCCGATCTACGGATACGGAGCGGTGCTGCTCACGATCGCGCTCAACCGATTCTATCGGAGCAACTTCTTGATCATCTTTCTCGTGAGCGCTCTGATCGGGGGCCTGTTCGAGTTCGCTGTGAGCTGGTTTATGCAGACGGCGTTCGGTGCCGTGGCGTGGAATTATTCAGATGCCGTGATCTTCGGGGTGCCCGATCCGGTCGCCTCGCTTCTGCAGGGCAGGACGAGCACGGAGTTCATGATCATGTGGGGTCTTCTCGGTCTCGGCTGGATTCGGTTCTGCCTGCCCAGACTCCTGCGCCTCATCAACAAGATCCCGTGGAAGATGCGCTACTCGCTCACCACGCTGTGCGCCGTGCTCATGATCATCAACGGCGTTATGACGCTTCAGGCGATCGACTGCTGGTTCGAGCGGATCTCCGGAATTCCGCCGAGCGACCCGGTTCAGATCTTCTACGCGACCTACTTCGATAACAGACGCATGGAGCGCAGGTTCCAGTCCATGTCGATCAATCCTGAGGTCTCGAGCCGCATCGATGCCGATAGGGCGGATCGCGCGGTGAACTCAGATCGATAGCGGCGCTCTCCTGTGATTCACCGAATGGATCTAGAGCGCGTCGATAAAGCGCTGCAGCGCTGCGCGTCCCGCCTCGTCCCACTTGAACACCCCGGCGTCCTCGAGTACACCGGCGAACACGCCACCTACCTCATCGCGCAGCACCTGGGAAGCGGTGTCTCGCGATATGTCCGGGTGCCGCGCGAAGACATTCTCAGCCCAAGCGGCATGCGGCTCGCTCAAGGGATCCGATGCGAGCGCCTCGGCGAGCCGATGCTCTGCGAGGGTACGGTCCTCGGTGTCCTCGGCTGCGTCCACAAGATGGGTCTCGACGGCATCCAGCTCATCGATGAGGCGCGCCGGGAGGATCGCGAGCCCCATCACCTCGATGAGTCCGATGTTCTCCTTTTTGATGTGATGGTATTCGGCATGGGGATGGAACAGGCCGAGCGGATGGGCTTCACTGGCAATGTTGCATCGCAGCGCGAGGTAGACCTCATAACGAGATTCGGGTGCGCACGCCGAGCTCGCGGTCGCGTCCTCGCAGATCCTCATGATGGGCGTCACCGTGTTGTGGGGGATGCCATCCGGTGTGCGCGAAAGGATTCCCTGAGATTCGTCGGACCAGCCCCGCCAGGTATCGATCACGTGGACGCACGCGTCAATCAGGTCGACGCGGTTCGCGCTCCGCAGGCGGATGACCGACAGCGGCCAGCGCAACGTGGCGAACTCCACATCCGGATATGCCGGCACGCCGAAGCGCCCCTCCACCTGAGCGCGCATCATGGGAAACTCGTGCGCCCCCCCTTGGAAGTGGTCATGGGACAGGATCGAGCCTCCCACGATGGGCAGATCGGCGTTGGATCCGATGAAGTAGTGGGGGATGGCATCCAAAAAGTCAAGCAAGCATGCGAGTGCCGCTCGATCGATGTGCATGGGCCGATGTATCGCACTCATGGCGATGCAGTGCTCGCTGAAGTACGCATAGGGGCTGTATTGCAATCCCCAGGGTTGCCCGCCCATCTCGATCGGCACGATACGCAGGTTCTGACGAGCCGGGTGAGCGCCGCCGGCCTCATCTGCAGATCGGCCCGGGTACCCTTCGTTCTCGATGCACAGCTGGCAGGCCGGGTAGTTCCGCTGAAGGGGCCGTGCTTTACCGGCGGCGGCGATCTCTCGTGGATCCTTCTCCGGCTTCGAGAGGTTGATCGTGATCTCGAGATCACCCCAGCGCGTGGGAGCGCACCAGCGCACGTTGCGTGCGATGGCTTCACGACGCACATACCCGACATCGCAGCACATACCGTAGAAGTAATCGGTGGCAGAGCGCGGACCCCGCTCCTCGGCGAGAGCCTTGAAGCGCTCCGCCACCTCGGAGGGACGCGGCGTGAGCGCACCCATGATGCGCATCGAGATGCGATCGCGCGCGCTGGCGGTGTCTTCGACGACACCGCGCGCCACAGCGTCCTCGGCGAGCGTGTGAAGGGTTGCCTGCAGATCGACTTCGATGGCCGGTCGGGTGCCCTCCGCGCTCGTCCGGCGCAGCGTCCAGTCCTCAGAGGGACCCGGCCCGCTGGCATCGATGGCACCGAGAAGGACGTTATACGCCCATGTGCTGTCGCCACCCTCTATGAGATCGCGGGCGATCGCGTAGTCGACCAGCTTCTCGATCGCCTCTGCGCGCCGCTGCGCCATCACAGCCATGTCGCTGATGCCCCCTGAGCAGCGATAACGTAGCGCCGGCATGATCCCGCTCCCAGCCAGGCGTCCATGCGTCGGCTGAATTCATCGGTGAGATCGAGGGGAACGAAGGCTTGAATCGAGCCACCGAACCCACCGCCATGGATGCGCGTGGCCCCGCGTCCGCTGAGCACGCGCTCCGCGAGACCGAGTGCGAGCATCGCCGGCTGGTATCGATCTCCGCTCGAGACATTTTGGAGAAACATCGCCGAGCTCGCGCCCGATTCGCGTGTGAGGTCGAGAAATGCGTCCATATCACCGCGTCTGAGCGCGTCCCACCTCTCATCGACCAGCTCGTTCTCACGCCAGTAGTGGATGGCGCGCAGCACCGCGCGATCACCGAGTTCCTCGCGCAGGCGCATCGCGCGCGCATCGAAGTCCGCCGGATCGACTTCGCACAGCCGCTTCTTGCCAAAGTTAGCGGCGACCTTTTGCATCTCATCGGGAACAGCCGCGTAATCCTGAGTGAAGCGACTGTGGTCGCAGCCGACGTCAATGAGCATCAGAGCGTAGCCGTGCCGCTCGAAGTCCAAATCGAGCTTGGCGCTTCGCGGCTCGTTCGCGATCTCGAAATCCATGAACGCGAGCCCCCCCAAGCACACGGCGAGCTGATCCATGAGGCCGCAGGGTTTGCCGAAGTAGTCGTTCTCAGCTCGCTGGCCCATGCGCGCGAGCGTCTGGGGCTTCAAGGCCACGCCTTCCCAAAGCGCCTCCATCGCCCGACCCAAAGCTGCTTCCATGGCAGCAGAGGACGATAGCCCGCCGCCGTTGGGTATGGTGCTCGCGAGCACGAGATCCAACCCCTGCGGGCTCCGACCGGTTTCCCGCATCGCTTGGGCCATGCCCCGGACGAGCGCCGCGGGACTGACGCGCTCATCGACGTGTTGAGCGAGGTCGTCGACGCAGACGCAGAAGTCGGGATAGCCCTCGCTTGATACGCGGATCTCGCGGCAGCCGTTCGCGGCGGCAACACCGGAGATCGCCGCATCGAGTGCTCCTGCGATCACATGGCCGCCTTCGTGATCGGTGTGGTTGCCGGCGATCTCGGAGCGCGCCGGCGCGTGCACGGCGAGCAAACGTGCTCCATGAGCCGATCCGAATGCCTCCTCAAACAGGTTGAGGACGTGATCAGTGGCGGTCATGATGATCCTTTCTCTGGACACGGCATCTGGAATAGGTTGGATGGATGATGCGAAACACCGGCCCTCCAGAGCATGCGAAGGGCATCCATCTGCTTCGGATGCACCTTTTTCGCGAACAATCCAACCCGCGCAATCGAGAGCTGCGCAAATCCTCTGCGACGCTCTCTTTGACAGTATACGTTCGAAACCGCTCGGAGCGAATCCAGTCGGTCGATTCTTTGATATCGGAGTATTCGGGCAAACCCGTCGCATCTCTCATGTATCGAGCGCGCTGGGATCCCCTTCGATCAGCTTCGTAGCCTGTCGCATCGCTCCGTATAGATTGGCGTCGTTGCCGAGGCGCGCGCGCACGACGCGCGGCGCTGAAACGACCGCCAAGGGACCCAGGTAATCAGCATGCTGCCGCGTGACCTCGGAGGAGATCGCTTGAATCAGCTCGGGTCGGCAGCTGATGCCTCCGGCGATCGCGAAGACGTCAGGATCGAGAATCGACTGAAGGTTGAAAAGATGACCGGCGAAGATGCGCGCATAGCGTCGCAGCCCCCGCAGAGCCGCCTCATCGCCCGCCTCGATCCAGGCGAACAGCTTTCGGCCATCGACGTCAGCGTAGGCGGGGTTCTCCTCTAGACCCTTCTCTGCGAGGATGAGGGAGCGCAGCCCGAGCCATCCGCACTGCGCGGCGAATGCGTTTTCGGAGTCGATGGGTTCCTCGACATTGTTGCGCAGGCCGCTGAACTCACCAGAGGCGCAGTGCGTGCCGTTGAGCACGTTGCCTTCGATGACGATGCCGCCGCCGATCCCGGTCCCGATTGCGAGCACCACGCCCACGTGAGCTCCGGCGAGCGCTCCGGCGGCATATTCGCCCATCGCGCAGCATTTCCCATCGTTGTTCACGGAGACCGGTACATCGAAGCGCTCGCGCAGGATGCGACCGACAGGACAGCCGTCCATATAGGGCAGGGCACCGCCGTAATGGATGGTGCCATCTCGGTCTCCGGCGGCGACGAGGCCCGGCGCGCTCACCCCGATGGTCCCAAAGCAGCCAGCGTGAGCCCGTCCGATCGATGAGATCGCGTCAACGACCTCGTCACATCCATTGAACGCAGTCGGAAGCTCGCCGCGCTCGATGATATCCGATTCGCGTGAGAACAGTGCCCATTTGATGCACGTTCCACCGATATCGATCCCAAGACAGCTTGCCATGCAGGTTCCCCCTCACGTGTCCTGACTCATCTTCGAGCAGCATCCGCATCGGCCAGGAAGCGATGAGCCGAGTTTTTTCGAGTGCCTGACGCGACATAGAGCTATCGTAATACAAGAGCGTATCATCGTTTCTCAAGACGTATGACAGCATAGCGCTCTCGGATTTCTCGAACGGTAATCGTAGATCCTCTGCTCAAAAAATGTAAGCAACCTGATTGATTGAGCAGTTCGGGAGTATCAAAGTCATCGAGAAGAGGCGACAGATCAAACGTACGGTCTTTCCCGTGCGTTCGTGCGAATAGATAGCAGGTGTGATCGCGACGCGTTCCATAAACATCAGGGGGAAACCCATCTGGTAACACAAGCGGTCTCGTCTTATAGATACCTTCCCCGTAGTTAGAAAGCCAGGATCCCAGCCGAGCTAGGATGTCGAGCGCTTCATAGGGAAGCTCTCCGTTTGGCTTTGGCCCGATACCGAAAAGAGCATTCCCTCCTTTGGAAACGATACAAATGAGATCGTCAAGAATCTCTTCAAATGGTTTATACGAGTCTCGAGGAACATAACCCCAGTTTTTTGCGAGCGGAATGCCGCTCTCCCAAGCTTTGATCGGAGTGATGGATGGAATCATGCGTTCAGGTGTGACATAGTTCTCATATTTGCCGCCTAACGTGCGATCAACCACGATGAGGTCAGCTCGTACCGTCCGAAGCGCGGCTACGATATCGTCCATGTCCAGTATTTCGTTGTTATCCCTATTAACCCATCCGCCGTCAAGCCATAGGATCTCCTGCGGTCCATACTTGCTGCAGATCTCCACGAGTTGTCGTTTGACGAACTTGTTGAACGCTCGCCATTTCTCAGGTTTTTGCAAAGGATCGTAGGAAGCGTAGCGTCCCCGAGGCTTAGATCCATGTTCCCAGTAAAAGGGAGAGTGCCAGTCAGGCTTTGAATAATATGCTCCTGTCAGGATATGAGCTCGCTGAAACGCTTCGGAAACAGCACTGAACACATCGCGTTTAAAAGGGGTGTTCAGAACGGAGAATGCTGAAGCGTCGGTTCCGAACATGTTGAAGCCGTCGTGATGCTTCGTCGTGAACAGCATGTATCTGATGCCGGCCTCATTGCAGATGCGAGCCCACTCATCGGGATGGAATCGTGTCGGATTGAACTTGTCTGCAAGGCCCCAATAGTCCCGACGAAGTGTAGAGAGGTCATCGCGCCATGGTTTTTTGCGCGCCCACGTATCTTCTTCGGAGAGCTGCCACGATTCGACTATTCCAGCTAAGGAATAGAGCCCCCAATGGAAGATGACGCCGATTTTGAGATCGCGAAACGCTTCGATTTTCCTGAGCACGACATCGGATACACCGTCATACGTCTCCTGCAAACCAGAGCCATGTTTGACGATATCGAGTCTTTGTGAAGTGTCCGCAGCTTCCATATTCTGTACCTCCATGCTATGCATGGCTGATGAAATCCTCAATGAGCATGAGCGCAGCTCCCAGTGGGATCCCGTACTGTGCGTGTTTACTCAGTATCACCGATGGATAATCATGCGAGTTGAATAGTTTGCGTTCACCTATATGAAGCAAGATGTTATCGAAATGCGGGCCGAGAAACTGACAGATTCGACCCCCGATCACCACTTCGCAGTCGAAGCAGGTGATGATCGTCGCGATACCGCGTGCTAAATGCTCGACGTAATCATTCCAGATCTCACGTTCCTCGGCGCTTCTTCGTCCAAGAGCATCAAAAAATTGGTCGAGTGACAACCCGCTGTCCCGCTCGATTCTAGTAGCGGAGCAATACGTCTCAAGGCATCCGCGATTTCCGCAGGCGCAGGTCTTACCGTTTTCCTCAACGCAGATGTGGCCGAACTCAGCGCTTCTGTTGTTGTTGCCTATATAGGGTCTTCCGTCTAGAAAAACGGAACCACTGACTTCGTGCTCAATTGACAGATACGCCATATTGCAGTCGGAAGGTCTCGTATGGTACTCGGCGCAGCCGCCGCAGACTGCGGCGGCCTCGGCGTATGCGGGTACAGGAAGACCATCGGTGAGCAGGGTGATCGGGATATCCGAGAGCCCTGCAAGGGGAGAATTGAAGATGGTATCGCTTTCGCGGTCTATGAAGCCGGGAATCGCGATCATTACTCCGAGCAGCAGTCCACGTGAGAAGCTCGTGGCCTTGAGAAATCTTTCGGTTTCTTCTTGTAGAAGGTCGGCCAACGCATCTGCGGATCGTGGAAGCTCCCTAGCTATGCAACTCGAGTAGATGGTGTGACCTTGAAGGTCGACAGCGACTGAACTGATGCTATCGCCCGCAAGCGATATCCCTAAAGATATGCGTGCGCCGGCGTTGATGCCGACACTATTTGGTCTTCTTCCTCCGGACGAGCTTTGCTCACCGCAAGAACGAACGAGACCCCTCTCGATCAGTTCGCTGACATTTTGATAAACCGTAGGAAGGCTGACCCCCAAACTCATCGAGAGCTGTTTCATCGTCATGGGTGAAGGGCTTGCGGCAATGAGACGAAAAAGGGAACCGTGAGATTTTGACTGGCGAGATCTCTGGTCTCGCGTATCTGGCATAGGCTTACCTGCCTTCTGTTTGAGAACGCTTCATTCTTCAAACGGGAAACTTTTTAAACAAGTTTAAATTACAATGATTCTACCGTAAAGGGCGGACATCGCCCAAGTGATGCAATTAGTCCGATCTGCTCAAGCCAATGAGGGATTATGCGTTGCCGTTTAAGCTGATCTTCCAACCGTTGATGGAATCGGTATATACGTATTCCATAAAAATGCTAAATTAAATGAGCTTTTTAAATCACTTTGAAAAAGATGTAATGAATCTGAAGGGGGACGGATGAACGTTATCGATAGATTCGCAGACAAACTCATGCCTATCATGGCAAAGGTGAGCAGCCAGCGTCATCTTGTTGCTATTCGAGACAGTTTTATCGAAACGATGCCTCTTATCATGGCGGCGTCGTTGATGACATTGCTAAATGCCCTCGTGTTCACGAACGAGTCGATCGCACACATAGTTGATCTGGGCTATTTATCTCGTTTGGCGATTATCATCACGAATGGAACCATGAACATCATGGCGATCATTGTCGCCTATCAAATTGGTTCGAATCTTGCGAAAGAATATATCCGTCGAGGCTTCATCAACGATCCAGCGTTCAGCGAATTGCACTCCGGCGTACTCGCAGTCGGAGCCATGTTCATAGTGATGCCCCTTGAAACTCTGGTAACCCTTACCGATGGAACGACGGCAACAGCAACAGGGGTGTACTCCACGGCCCTCACCTCATCTTCGGGTGTAGCGACAGCAATGATCTGCGGACTCATCAGCACCGAGCTTTTCTGCCGGTTGGCTCGCGTCAATTGTTTTAAGATAAAAATGCCTGATGGTGTGCCGCCGGCGGTCGCAAAATCATTCAACTCGCTGATTCCGGAAATGCTCGTCGTTCTTCTGTTTGGCATTCTCGTGTATGCGCTCGACACCTTTACGGGATATAGCGTCCCTCAGCTCATCGAGTTAGCGATTCAATTACCGCTCAAGGGTCTCGTGCTATCTGTCGGCGGCATGCTTGGCCTGCAATTCGTCTCCGACACGCTTTGGGTGTTCGGAATGCATGGCTCAAGCATCCTTGCACCGATTCGCCAAGCTCCCATGCTCGAGGCGCTTCAAGAGAACATGCTTGCGCTTCAGCATGGAGCACCAATTCCAAATATCATCACCGAGAATTTTACCAATGCTTTCGGGCTTATCGGTGGCGGGGGTTGCATTCTACCGCTGACGATCGCACTGTTTATCAGTTCGCGACGTCCCGATTATCGAAAGATTGCCAAACTCGGTGTGACCACTACTCTGTTTAATATTACCGAACCCGTGATGTTCGGTCTTCCAGTTGTGTTAAACCCCGTTTTCATGATTCCATGTGCGATAATCCCATCCATCAATCTCATTATCGCCTACGCGTGCACGGCGGTGGGCATTATCGGAAGAATCTCCGTGAGCGCTCCGTGGGTAACTCCACCCGTTTTACAGACCTATATTGCGTCTTCAGGCGACATACCGGCAACGATTCTCACGGTTTTGCTGATCGGCTTGGATATCGTTTTGTTCCTGCCTTTTGTCATAGCGTCTAACCGAACTATGAAGGTTGAAGCGAATGTCTGATTTCCCCTACACAGATTCATCGCTCACGATACGGGCTCGCGTCGAGGATCTGCTTGGCCGGATGAGTCTCGAGGAGAAAATCGGTCAGATAAATCAGCACCTGTATGGTTGGCAGTGCGTGAGTCAGTCACAGACAGGTTCTTGGTATCTTACCGACATGTTTAAACGACATGTCGAGTGGTCCAAGGGATTGGGCGCGCTCTATGGAGCATTTCGAGCTGATCCGTGGTCCAAGATTGATTTCACAAATGGTGTTCGCGGTCGAGATGGCTGGAGAATCACAAATCTCATTCAAGACTACGTCAAAAGCCACTCGAGGTGGGGTATTCCAGCGCTTATCGTCGAGGAGTGTCCACACGGACATCAGGGTCTTGACGGCATTTCATATCCGACAAATATCGGACGAGGTTGCATGTTTAATACGGATCTGATCAGAGAGGGTGCCCATCTAATGGGCCGCGAGCTCTCTTGCATGGGCGTCGATCTTGCGCTCGTGTCAACACTTGATTTGGCTCGCGATCCAAGATGGGGCAGGACGGAGGAATGCTTTGGTGAAGAGCCATATCTATCGGCAAAATACAGCGAAGCGATAGTGGAGGGTTTTCAAGGCAGGCTCATAAGACACGGGTCGAGTTTTCTTGACCGGCCCGTTCACACCAGAGAGCCACAAGAGAGACCGGTCGGTGCCGTTCTCAAGCACTGCATAGCGCAAGGAGATGCGCAGGGAGGACACAATTCGGGCACGGTGGTGATCGGCGATCGCGAATTCAACGATGTGTACATGCCGCTGATGCGCGCTGGACGCGAAGCTGTGGGAATCATGGCGGCCTACAATGATATCGATGGAGTCCCTTGTCATAGCAACACCGCGTTGCTCACCGATGTGCTTCGCACGAATGTAGGCTTCCAAGGGATCGTCATGGCAGATGGTATCGCCCTCGATCGTCTATTCGGACCTTATCCCACAATATCGGCAGCCGCTGCAGCGGCATTGACGGCTGGCGTCGATATGAGTCTATGGGATGATGCATTCTTGCATGTCGATTCTGCCATCAAGCAAAACCTCACCTCGGAGCTCGATCTGAATCGTGCGGTCGCTCGGGTACTTTCAATCAAATTTTTACTCGGACTGTTCGATCGTCCGCCGCTGACTGATCCGGGTGAAGAGTATGAGCGCGTACTCAAACGATCACGCGAGCTCAACTTCGAGACAGCTCGAAGAACGATGGTGCTCGTCAAAAACAACGGAACGTTGCCATTTGATGAGTCTGGTAAATCAATTGCAGTGTTAGGGCCGAATGCTGATTCCGTATACAGCATGCTTGGAGATTACACTGCCCCCCAAGATGATGATTCTCTTGCCGCGACAATACTTCATGAATTACGTAAGATCTCTCCCTCTGCAACTTTCACGTATGCGAAGGGCTGCGAAATCAGACAGATAGATGGTCAGGACGAAGCTCTGGACGATGCGCTTGCTTGTGCTCAAGCGAGCGATGCGGTCGTGCTTTGTCTAGGAGGGTCAAGCGAGCGTAACTTCAACATGGAGTTTCTCAGAAATGGAGCAGTTTCATCACGCGGAGCAAACATGGACTCGGGTGAGAACGTGGACGTTGCATCATTGTCGCTCGGGGGGTGTCAGATGCAGATGGCACGAGAGGTTGCGAAGCTCGGAAAACCGATGGTTAGCGTGCTCGTACAGGGCAGACCCTATGATATCCAAGAACTTGAGCAACTTTCCGATGCCGTGCTCATCGCCTGGTATCCCGGACAGAGTGGTGGGGCTGCAGTAGCGCGCGTGCTTACCGGCGCGGACAATCCAAGCGGAAAGCTCAGTATCTCATATCCTCGGAACGCTTCTCAGTTGCCCGTATATCATCATCAACGCAGGTCGTTTGGAAATGCGGATTATCTCGATGAACCAGGGAGTCCGCTTCATCCCTTTGGCTTCGGACTGAGTTACACCAATATATCGTATCATGATCTGATAGCTCATATTTCAGAAGATAATGTAGAAATACGTGTCCAGGTACGAAACCTTGGTGATAGAGGTGCTATAGAAACGATTTTGGCCTATGTCGAACTAATAGGTGGGGGCGTTCTACAACGTGAGATGCTCCAGGGATTCGAGTCTGTCAAACTGAATCCCGGCGAGGTGCAATCGGTCATCATTCGTTTTGATCGTTCCGCATTTTCTTACATGGATGCGCGCCGTAACCTAGCTACGGCTTCGCGCGCAAGAATTCGGGTCAATGAGCTCGAGACATTAATTGATCTGTCCGAAGGAACTGCCTCTCGCATGACCGATGCATAAACGGAGCCCCTTCGTTGTGCACGCCGGGACCGCGGGGTCACAGCTGTTGAGCGTCACGGTCGGGCTGTGATATCGGTGATGGGCGTTGCATGCATCTGCTGCAATGCCATAATAGGTTGATCGCGCCGCTCGGCGCGGCCATACCACGCCCATGAGAGGATGTTATGTCCCACCAGACCCTCATCGCGGCCGGGGCGCGCGCCTCGCGATTCGTCCCGTCTGCATCGCTTGTGCGAGTGCCCGAGGCACGGGTAAATCCGGAGTCTGATGCCCTCCATGAGGAATGCGGCGTATTCGGCGTATGGGCCCCGAGACGCGACGTGGCGCGTCTCACGTATTTCGGTTTGCGCGCGCTTCAGCACCGCGGTCAGGAGTCCGCCGGCATAGCCGTCGGCGACGGTGCCACGGTCATGGTGCGCAAGGATCTCGGTCTCGTGGGCCAGGTCTTCTCGGAAGCGGATCTCTCCTCGTTGCCCGGCCAGCTCGCCGTCGGCCATGTGCGCTACGGCACAGCCGGTGCGAAGAGCTGGGAGGCCGCGCAGCCGCATCTTTCATCCATCGGCGATGTGATCATCGCCCTGGCTCACAACGGCACCCTCGTCAACACCGACGATCTGCGCGATCAGCTCGCCGATCTCGGCGCGTCGTTCCTGTCGAATTCGGATTCCGAGGTCGCAGCCCAGCTCATCGGCTACTTCACTCAGCGCACGAGCCATCTGCGCGAGGGCATTCGCAAGACGATGGAGATCATTCGCGGCGGCTATGCGATGACCCTCATCAACGAGCAGGCGCTCTACGCCTTTCGCGATCCCAACGGCATCCGGCCCCTCGTGCTGGGGCGCCTGCCAAATCCTGGTTTCGACGACGCAGACGTCTCCATGCTGCCGGCCAAGCAGAGGGACCATGTCGGCGATCGCGGTGTCTCGGTCCCGGCGGAGGAGAGCCCAGATGGCTGGGTCGTGGCTTCGGAGACCTGCGCCCTCGATATCGTCGGCGCCGAGTACGTGCGCGATATCCGTCCCGGCGAGATCGTGCGCATCTCGGCGGAAGGCATCGTGTCCGAGCGGGGCGTCGCTCCCGCTGAGCCGGCGGCGTGCATCTTCGAGCAGGTGTACTTCGCACGACCCGATTCGATCATGGATGGCAAGTCGGTGTACGCGTGCCGCTATGATATGGGCAGGCGCCTCGCGCGGGAGGCTCCAGCCGCTGCGGACATGGTGATCGGCGTTCCCGATTCCGGTCTGCCTCCGGCCGAGGGCTTCGCGCACGAGAGCGGCATCCCGTTCGGTGAGGGCCTCATCAAGAACCGCTATATCGCCCGGACGTTCATCGAGCCTGCGCAGGAGCTTCGCGCGATGGGCGTGCGCATGAAGCTCAACCCGCTGCGCGACAACGTGGCCGGCCGACGCCTCGTGCTCGTCGACGATTCGATCGTGCGCGGCACGACGATGCGACAGATCGTGCGGATGCTGCGCGGTGCCGGCGCGCGGGAGATCCATGTGCGCGTGAACTGTCCGGAGGTCGTCTGGCCGTGCTTCTACGGCATCGATACCGACACGCAGGATCAGCTTATCTCGGCGACCAGGTCCGCAGCAGAGGTCTGTGATTTCATCGGTGCCGATACTCTGGCGTTCCTCTCGATCGAGGGCCTCATCGCGAGCGTGCCGGGGGCAGGCCATTGCGCCGCGTGCTTCACCGGGCGCTATCCCGTTTCGATTCCGGATGACTTCGGTCGCGAGAAGTTTCTCGAGGGTTTTGCGCCGATCTCTCCCGGGCGGGTCGCAGAGGCACCCGAGCGCAGCGTCACGGAGATCGAGGCGGATCGCTGATAGAGACAGTCCACGCGGCCGAGCCATGAGGCGCGCGACCGTCGGGCGCGCGACCTATATAGTTGATGGACGCACTTCGATTGAGAGGATCACAGATGAGCGAGAGCACTGAGCACGTTACCTACGCCCAAGCTGGTGTGGATGTGGTCGAGGGCGCCCGGGCGGTCGAGGCTATCCGGGCGTGCGCGGCCAGCACCGCGCGCCCCGAGGTGATCGGTGGTCTGGGGGGCTTCGGCTGCCTGTTCTCAGCCGAGGCGTTGAAGCGGATGGAGGATCCCGTGCTCGTGTCCGGTACCGACGGTGTCGGCACGAAGCTCGCCTTGGCCCAGCTGCTCGGTCGGCATGACAGCGTCGGTCAAGATCTCGTCGCCATGTGCGTCGACGACATCGTGCCCTCCGGTGCCGAGCCGTTGTTCTTTCTTGATTATCTCGCCACCGGAAAACTCGACGCGACTCAAGCCGCCCGGGTCATCTCGGGTATCGCGCGCGGTTGTCGCATGGCGGGCTGCGCACTCATCGGCGGCGAGATGGCCGAGCATCCCGGTGTCATGAGACCGGACGACTACGATCTCGCCGGTTTCTGCGTCGGTGCGGTCGACCGGCCCAAAATGCTCGGTTCGCATCGCGTGCACGCGGGGGATGTCATACTCGGTCTGCCGAGCTCGGGTATCCACTCGAATGGTTATTCGCTGGTACGACGCGTTTTGGGCACCGTCGGCATCGAGCCTGGTACGCCCGAGGCATCTGCCAAGGCTGCCGAGTTGATGCGGCCTCGCGCCGATCTCGGCGGCCAGAGCATGGCCGACGCGGTAATGGCTCCGACTGCGATCTACGCGCGCGCGATTACAGAGGTCTTGGCCGATGGCTCGCCTATACATGCGATGGCCCACATCACCGGCGGCGGCATCACGGAGAATCTCGCTCGAGCGATCCCGAACGGGCTTTGCGCCGAGGTCATGCGCGGTGCCGCGCCGAACAACCCGGCTTGGGAGGTACCGGCCGTCATCGGCTGCATCATCCAAGCTGCCGCGCTCACTCCCGACGAGGCATATCAGACATTCAACATGGGGGTCGGCATGAGCGTCGTGTGCGACTCCGACGATGAGGCAAAGATCACGTCCGCGTTTCAAGAGCGCGGCATCAAGCCGTTTCCCATGGGGCGCGTCATCGAGGGTCATCCCGGTGAGAGAGCGCAGGTGGTGTACAGATGAGCGACGCCCCCGCGGGGATCTTCACCCGAGTCGAGCCCGGAGGCGACGTGGATGCCGCCGCTCTCGAGGATGATATGATCGAATTGGAGCGCCGCTCGGCACCCTTCTCGCGGCCCACGGGCACGCCCGTGAGCGATCCTCTGAAGATCGGGGTGCTCATCTCGGGGTCGGGCACGAACCTGCAGGCGCTCATCGACCGGATCGATCGAGGGGATCTCAACGCCCGGATCGTGCTCGTGGTCTCGAGCAGAGGCGATGCGGGCGGACTCAAGCGTGCGGCACGCTCGGGTATCCAGACCCTCGCCCTGTCCAAGGAGATCTACGATGCCGATCCGTGGGATGCCGATGAGGTGATCGCAACCGAGATGCGCAGGCTCGAGGCGGAGTACATCATCATGGCCGGCTACATGCGTCGGGTTCACGAGCCCCTGCTCGCACTGTGGCCCAATCGCATCGTGAACATACATCCGGCGCTGCTGCCGAGCTTTCCGGGGGCTCATGCTATCGCGGAGGCCTACGCACGCGGTGTCAAGGTGAGCGGTGTGACCGTCCATTTTGCGAACGCGGACTACGATCAGGGTCCCATCATCGCCCAAGAGCCCGTGCGGATCCGCCAGGACATGGATCTCGAGGCGTTCGAGGCCGCGATCCACGAGGTCGAGCACCGTCTCTATCCGGATACGGTGCAGCTTCTCGCCGAGGGAAGGGTTCATGTGCGCGGCGATCTCACGGTGGCGATCGATCCTCGATGAGCATGGCTCGCGCGCGAGTCGGTCTTCTGGTGTTTTGGGTATCTACTTCAAATCAGAGTTCATGCTCAGGCGATGTGCGACAATAGCTCGCAGTGCAAGGTGATCGCAATGCGAACTCGAGCAGACGAAGGACTTGTTCATGGTAACGAAAAGAAAAGCTCGCCAGCGGCATGAGAAGTCAGCGACCTTTCGCGCATTCGTCAAGCCCGGCGTCAGGGACGGGCATCGCGAGAAGGTCGGCAGAATCGTCAAGATCGTCCTCGTCGCCATCGGTGTCTTCGCCATGCTGCTGTCGGTCACCACGATGGCATGCGCCGGCATCATGAATCAGGCCAAGACGAAGAAGTCCTATGAGCTGACCGGTGGCGTCGCCGCAACGGTGAACGGGGTCAACATCAAAGAGGATTCGATCACAGAGCAGATCATGCAGACGAAAGAGGGCGGCAAATACGATACCGACGAAAAATGGGCAAAGTACCTCGTAGACAGCAATCAGACCCCCGAGGAGCTGCGCAAGACAAAGATCAAGAGTCTCGCGAAGCAGTATCTGATCGAGGATGCCGAGAAGAAGCATGACATTACCGTTTCGGATGATGAGTTGAATGATGACTGGAAGGATCAGGTAAAAAAATACGACTCCGAGCAGGCCTTCATCGATCAGATCAAGAAGATGGGCATGACCGAGGCGTCTTATAAGAGCTCGATCAGAAACAGCCTCATGCAGAAGAAGCTCAAGGAGGAGGTCGCACCAGAGAAGGATCCGAGCGATCAGGATATCATCGATTACGTGAACAAGGATATCTCAAAGTACAACGATGCGCGCCGCTCCTCGAACATCCTGTTCAAGATCGAATCCGGTGCCGATGAGCAGTCGGATGCAAAGGTAAAGGAAAAGGCGCAAGGGGTGCTTGACAAGATCAACTCCGGTGAGCTCACATTCGAGGACGCCGCAGAGAAGTACTCAGAAGATGATGGCTCCAAGAAGGACAAGGGCGATGTGGGCTGGGACAAGCTCACGACCTTTGTCAAGGAGTACCAAGACGCTCTCAACAATCTCGCTGCGGATCAGGTGAGCGGTTTGGTGAAATCGACCTACGGATACCATATCATCCGATGCACCGGCTACTTCCATGTGGACGGCACCGTGAACTCGATCGATCAGATTCCGAAGAACATGAAGGAAAAGATCAGCGACACCATCAAGAAGGACAGCTCCAGCAAGGCGTATACGGCTTGGGAGGACGATCTTGTGGACAAGGCAGATATCAAGATCAACGATATGCCCTCCAATGTACCCTACAACGTGTCACTGGACGGCGTGAAGAAAACCAACGACAACGGAAGCGCGAGCTGATCGAGAGGCGAGCGCATGAATGGAGTCGCACATGACAGGCACCGAGCTGCACAACGAGATGATCGCCGCGATGAAGTCGAAGGACAAGACGCGCCTGTCCATCGTTCGACAGGTAATGGGCGAGCTGAGAAACATCGAGGTGAACGAGAGACGCGATATCACCGAGCAGGATGTCTCAAACATGATCAAGCGGCTCATCAAGCAGACCGGGGAGACCCTCGAGATGTCCAAGAGAGCCGGCAACGATGAAGAGCGCACCGCTCGACTCGCCGAGCAGGTCTCGATTCTTGAATCGCTTCTCCCCGAACAGGTTTCGGGCGAGAAACTGCGCGCTCTCGTCGATCAGACAATCAATGAGATCGGTGCGCGGACGCGCAGAGACACCGGGCGCGTGATGGGTGCGCTCGCCGAGCGGACCGGCGGCGACTTTGACAAGGCCCAAGCAGCAAAACAGATTTCATCGCGACTTTCCTGATCGCCAGATGCTCATGGGGACGTTTTGCGAGACGTGCTGCGCCCATGTTGCCAACTTGTTGCCGAGACGGCACTTCGTTTCGCTGGACTTGCGCGCAATAGCCTCCGCATGGTAAAGTGCTTACCCATCGACCCGCGGGGTATACTGACCAAATCATGACCTTGCCCGGGGTCGCCTCGAAGAAATGTTCAAGATGCCCGGTAGGGCACTCCGGTCGATCACGATCGGTCGCACTGGAGGCAGACATGGGATCTGCCGGAGACCCTTGTGAGGAAGCGCAGAGGCGTCAAGGGCGTGTGTTCGCATCACACCAGAATATCTTGGGCGAGTTCATAGTCGATCGCGAGAGGAGCGCTCATGCCTGTGATGATCGAGCTTGAAGGGCTCAACAAGTATTTTGGCGACCTGCATGTTCTCAAAGACGTGAATTTGCGCGTCGATGAAGGGGAGAAGGTCGTCGTCATCGGGCCATCCGGTTCAGGCAAGTCGACCCTCATCCGATGCGTGAACTTCTTGGAGGAGCCGACGAGCGGTACCGTGAAGATAGCCGGTCAGCTGATCACCAAAAAGAATCACCTTCAGATGACTCGGAAATACTCCTCTATGGTGTTTCAGCAATTCAATCTCTATCCGAATATGACTGTGCTCGGAAACCTGACTCTGGCACCCATCAAGCTACAGAAGAAGAGCAAAAAAGAGGCGAACGAGATCGCGATGGAGAGTCTCAGGCGCGTCGGCTTGGCACAGAAGGCCGGAGAGTACCCCCAGAACCTCTCAGGGGGTCAGCAACAGCGTGTCGCGATTGCTCGCGCCCTGTGCACGAGGCAGCCGATCATCCTGTTCGACGAGCCGACCTCCGCGCTCGATCCGGAGATGATTCAGGAGGTGCTCGATGTCATGATCGAGCTCGCGCATGAGAACATCACGATGGTCTGCGTGACCCACGAGATGAACTTCGCTCGACAGGTCGCTGACCAGGTCATCTTCATGGATGACGGTCAGATTCTGGAAACCGGAACACCCGAGCACTTCTTCACCAATCCCCAGAACCCCCGGTGCAGGGAGTTTCTGGCCAAGATACTGCACTGATATGGTCTTTCGGCGCATGTGCGCCGCATACCTCGGATCATGTCCGTTCTCGGACTTCTCCGAGCTGACTGGAGGGAGCAATGCTCATGAGTGTTTCACGTCGACAATTTATCGAGATGTTCGGAATGGCTGCGATCGGTGTGGCGGCAGCAGGCTCGCTCGTCGGATGCGGGGAGGATTCGGGATCCGGATCCTCCAAGATCGAAGCGATCAAGAGCCGAGGCAAGCTCAAGGCCGGTGTCAAGAAGGACGTACCGGGCTATGGCTATCTCGACCCCGCCAGCGGCAAGTACGAGGGCATGGAGATCGATCTGTGCTATCAGGTCGCGGCATCGGTGCTTGAGGTCTCCTATGAGGAGGCCAAGCAGAAGGATCTCGTTGAGTTCAAGGATGTCACGCCCAAGACGCGCGGACCGCTCATCGATAACGACAACTTGGATATCATCTGCGCCACGTACACGATCACCGATACGCGCAAGGAGTCCTACGACTTCTCCGAGCCCTATCGCACCGATTACGTCGGCATGATGGTCAAGAAGAGCAGCGGCATGGAAGACTTGGACGATCTCGATGGCAAGGTCATCGGCGTGTCGCAGGGCTCCGATACAAAAGCTGCCATCACAAAGATGCTCGCCGATCAGAAGGCGGACGCCAAGCCCACATATCAGGAGTTTCCCGACTACCCATCACTCAAAAGCGCGCTCGATGCCGGCAACGTCGACGTGTTCGCAATGGATCGCTCGACGCTCAAGAACTATATGGACGATTCGGTCGAGCTGCTGCGCGAGGATATCAAGTTCGGACCGCAGGAGTACGGGATAGCGAGCAAAAAGGGATCCGACCTCTCGCCGGTCGTAGCCAAGACCGTCAAGGACCTCAAGTCTGATGGTTGGCTCGACAAAGAAGCCGAGACGTGGAAGCTGATCTAGACGGGTTCCACTCGCTGCGCCAGCGGAACCGCATCGCTGCGTCTCTGCTGCGCGAAGCATGCGAAACCGGCGACGCGATCTCGCGCGACCTGCAGAAAGGAGTACGATGCTTGAAGGAATTCTGAGTGCCAATCGCTGGCATTTGCTCTTCACTCAGATGGATATATTCTGGGAGGGCTTCTTCTTCACGCTTGCGGTCTCGGTGGCGGGCCTTGCGCTCTCGATGATTCTGGGGACGCTGCTCGGCGTGTTCTCGACGACCCGCTCGCGGGCGTTGCGTGCGATCAGCCGCATCTATGTCGAGTTCTATCAGAATACCCCACTGCCCGTGCAGATCTTCTTCATGTACATGGCGGGCCCGCAGATCCTCCAGGCGATTCTCGGCGCTGCGACCCCGGTGCGCATAGCCCCGTTCGCCATCGGCTCCCTTGGCGTCGGCCTCTATCATGCCGCCTATGTGGCCGAGGTCATTCGGACCGGCATCGAGAGCGTGCCCCGTGGTCAACTCGAATCGGCTCGCAGCCAGGGGTTCTCTCGCGCGCAGGCATATCGCTATATCGTGTTGCCGCAGACGTTCAAGATGATCCTGCCACCGTTGTGCAACCAGGCTCTCAATCTCATCAAGAACACATCGGTGCTGGCGCTCATAGCAGGCGGAGATCTCATGTACCAGGCAGATAACTTCGTTTCGAGTTCTGGATTTCTGCAGGGTTACATTATGGCGTGCGCCCTGTACTTCCTCATCTGCTTTCCGCTGGCCATACTCGTTCAAGTGCTTGAGAGTCGATCAAAGCGCAGACCTCGCGCCAAGGTGATACCGGGCATCACGACCGATCTCGATGCGAAGGAGGCGTAGGGCCATGACGGTTTTCGCACCTGAGAACATCGCCTTCATCATGGGCGGGTTTGTGAGAACGGTAGAGATATCCGCACTGGCGATTCTCTGCTCGCTGATCTTGGGTACGCTTCTCGCGCTTGTGAAGCAGTTCTGCACCGGGAGGCTGTGCGTGTTCCGCTGGATCGTGAGCATCTACATCGAGCTGTTCCGATGCACGCCGAACCTGCTTTGGATCCTGTTCATATACTTCACCGTCAAGGGCACGGACATCTTCATCTCGGTTCTCGCCTTCACGATCTTCACCTCGGCGGTCATGGCGGAGATCGTGCGAGGCGGGCTGAACTCCATCCCGGACAACCAGTTCGAGGCCGCGCGCTCCCAGGGCTTCGGCTTCGCGGCCATGCTCAGGCTGATCATTCTCCCGCAGACGTTTCGCACGATCATTCCCGCGCTGTTCAGCCAGTGCACGACGGTCATCAAGGATTCGTCGTATCTTGCCGGTATCAATGTGGCGGAATTCATGTACACCACCAGAGTCATCATGGCGCAGGCGACCAATCTCTCCCAGGTGCTTCTGCTGTACGGGTTCGTGTTCGCACTCTATTTCATCTTGAACTTCGGTATCTCGCTGTTTGTTCGCGCGTACCAGCGCCGACTGGTCGCGGCCTAAAGGAGGCATCATGAGCATCAAATCGAAGATCGAAGCGCTCGCTCCGGGAGGCCCTTCCGCTGTGATCCGAGCCGGGCAGCCCGTTGTGATAACCATCACCCGTGATTTTGGCGCGGAGGCCCATGAGATCGGCAAGATGCTCTCGAACGAGCTCGAGATCCCGCTCTACGACAACGAGATACTCGTGCGCTCCGCCTTGCGCGCCGGCGAGTCCATCGAGAAGATGGCCGACTACGACGAGCGTCTGACTGCGGAGTTCATGGCATTCATGCCCGATCGGGTTGATGCGCGAACTCTGGCGGACAAGCTGTTCGAGAAGATGTCAGAGGTCATCGTCGATCTCGGCTCAACGGAGAGCTGCATCATCGAGGGTCGTCTCTCAGACTATCTGCTGCGGTGCAATCCGAATCAGATCGCGGTCCTCGTGACGGCGCCGCTGGCAGATCGCATCGAGATCGTGCGTCGGAACCGGGGTCTCACACGCCGAAAGGCCGCCACGCTCGTGAAGCAGATGCAGCGCGCTCGCGAGCATTTCTACAGGCGTTATTCCGCCGGCAGATGGAAGATGCGCACCGACAAGGACCTGATTGTGAATCGCGCCAAGCTGGGACGCCAGGGCTGCGTAGACGTGATCGCGGCTGCCTATCGCGCGAAGGCCGCGAGTCTGGGAATCTATGAGGAGGAGTCCGCGATCGCAGTTGAGAACGACTCCGTCAGGACCGCTTGCGAGAAGCTCGAGAAGTAGCGCGCGTACAGGGAGGTCGACGCGGAATGGAATCGCCGCCGCCTCTCTTCTTGGGCGATGAGCGACATGCGATCACAGAGATGCCCGCCTGCCAGAGGATCTGGGCAGGCGGGCATCGCCATAGGTATATCAGCCGAGCAGGCAAGCGCTCCATCGAGAACCTGGCGGCTCTCGATGGAGCACCCGAATCTAATCGCCGATGAGCGTCTCCTTGATCGACGCGGCGGCCTTTTTGCCCGCACCCATCGCCAAGATGACGGTTGCCGCACCGGTCACGATGTCGCCGCCGGCCCAGATCTTGGGGTTCGATGTCCGGCCGTCCTCGTCGGCCTCGATGAGGCCCCAGCGGTCGAGCTCGATGTCGGCGCAGAGCTTCGCGAACGGGTTCGCGCGCGTGCCGATGGCTGTGATCGCGACGTCGCACTCGATCTCGAATTCGGAGTCGGGGATGACGATAGGCCGACGGCGTCCGGATGCATCCGGCTCACCGAGTTCCATCCGATCGAGGAGCATCCGAGAGAGGTTGCCCAACTCATCGGCGATGAACTCCTTGGGGGAGACGAGCTCGCGGAAGATCACACCTTCCTCCTTGGCATGGTGGATCTCGGCGATACGCGCGGGCATCTCCTTCTCGGTCCGGCGGTACGCGAGCGTGACCTCATCGGCACCGAGACGCAGAGCCGTGCGCGCGGCGTCCATGGCGACGTTGCCGCCACCGAACACCACGACGCGCCTGCCGTGCTTGATCGGCGTGTCATAGGAGGGGAAATCATAGGCGTGCATCAGATTGTTGCGCGTCAGGTATTCGTTGGCGCAATACACTCCCGGCAGGTTCTCGCCTGGAATGTGCAGAAAGCGCGGAAGACCGGCACCGACAGCCAGATACAGCGCATCGAATCCCTCGTCGTTGAAAAGCTCCTCCGCGTCGAACAGCCGCCCGGCGACCGAATCGTACTCGAACTTCACGCCGAGCTGCGCCAGACCCTCGATCTCGCGCTTGACGATGGCTTTCGGCAGACGAAACTCGGGGATGCCGTAGGTCAGCACACCACCGCCGGTGAAGAACGCCTCGAAAACGGTGACCTCGAAGCCCATGCGTGCGAGCTCGCCGGCGCAAGCGATGCCGGAGGGCCCGGAGCCGACGACGGCGACCTTCTTGCCGTTAGCCGGTTCGCACTCGGGGGCTTTGCCGACTTCATCGGCCATGTCGCCGAGCACGCGTTCCAGCTGCCCGATCGCAACGGGTTCTCCCTTGCGGCCCAAGATGCACTTGCCCTCGCACTGAGTCTCCTGCGGACAGACGCGTCCGCAGACGGAGGGCAGCAGGTTGTCTGATTTGATGATCTCCAGACCGCGCTCCCAGTCCTCGGCGCGAATGGCTTCAAGGAACCGGGGGATGTCGACCCCGACGGGGCAGCCGTCTATGCAGAATGGTTTTTTGCAGTCCAGGCATCGGTTCGCCTCGGCTACCGCCTGAGCCTTCGTGAAGCCGTTGTCGACGGGCCGAAAATCCTTTGCGCGCGCATCGGCCGGCTCCTCGTTGGGCTCAACGCGGGGCGCCCCGATGTTCGGCCGGTACTTTACTTCCTGTGGCATGCGCAGTCCTCCTCATGATGCTTGATGGAATCGGCCTCTTCAGCCAGATAGGTCGCCTGCCGATGCGCGAGATCATCCCAGTCGACGAGGCTCGCGTCGAAGTCCGGGCCGTCGACGCAGGCGAACTTGGTCTCGCCACCGACCTCCACGCGGCAGCAGCCGCACATGCCGGTTCCGTCGACCATGATCGGGTTCAGGCTCGCCACGATGGGGATCTTGTACTTGCGGCACGTGAGCGTCGAGTACTTCATCATCGGTACAGGGCCGACGACGAAGGTGCTGTCGATGCTGTCGGTCTCGCACAGGCGCTCGAGCGGCAGGGTCACGACACCTTTCTCGCCCATGGTGCCGTCATCGGTCGTGATGAAGAGGTTTTCGAGTGGCAGAGCCGCGAACTGCTCGAACAAGATGAGCAGATCCTTGGTGCGGGCCCCCATGATGACCGACACCTTCTTGCCCTCCTCGCACATCGTGCGCGCCACCGGATAGGCGATCGCGAGGCCGACGCCGCCGCCGACGACGGCGACGCGGTCCCCCTCGATCTCAGTTGGGCAGCCGAGAGGTCCGGTCAGATCCGCGATCTCATCGCCCTCCTCGAGTTCGGCCAGACAGCGAGTCGTCTTGCCGATCACCATGAAGATGAACTCGATCCAGCCCTCCTCAGGGCTCCAGTTAGCAAACGTGAATGGCACCCGCTCGCCGGTTTCACAGGTGCGCACCATGAGAAACTGGCCGGCGTGAGCCTTCTTCGCCAGCTTCGGCGCGTGGACGCGATACTCGAAGACCTTCTCCGAGAACTGCGTCTTCTTCAGGATCTTGAACATAGAACCCCTCTCTTATAGATTGGACGCCTTCCGTCAAGCCCTCAGACCGAGATGGCGGACGAAATCAGTCCATGTGCAACCGCAGCTACGAAAGCACTGAAGTTTGGAGCGATGCGCGTCTCTCGACAGGGAGGCAAATCGCTTTTTTCCATCGGTATGCAGCACATACACAGCCCATGAGCAATAGTACACAATAATAATGGTTGGTGCAGAGTGAAAAATGACATCTTGCATGCTTTCCAGATCGCTGACGAATTCGGAGTACCTAGAATATCAAACATGCCGAGGCCCAGGACTTCTTGAAAGAATGGAAAACAGGCAACCGATGGCAGGTTTGTATTGATTGGTTGTGAACTGACATGTTTTGTTGCACAACTGCGTTACCGAAGCGGTTATTGCGGGCGTCGATAGAGCTAGATTGAGTCTGGGAAGGACCGAATTCCAGCTAGCTACTTTTGAAGTTGATAGTTGCGGGTAAGTCTAATTCATTTGTTGTATGACGTAAGAGGGACTGTCTTGTCGGCTAGCGTTCAGCGATGCGTGTGCACAACTGTGAGGGCGTTGGATTACCAGTCAGAGCGACACTGCTCCAAAACACCATAACGAATGCAAATTATGGGTGGCTGTATGTTAATGATGAGGAGTTTCGCATACCCAGTTTTCTTGGTATGCCATATTTTAAGGAGAGCACTCTTAACGGTAATCTAATATGTAACAATTTGGAGCAGCTGGTTAATGCATTTGACTACACGGATAGCAAAATTTATGTTGAGAATGCTTTAAACTTTGCCGGATTTTTTACCAAGCCCATTTATTGCAATGTGGAGCTAAAGCAAGACTGTTATGTTAACAGCCGATTTAAGCTGGTTACGGCTGAGATAAGCAAACTAACGGACAGCCATATATGGCATGTGGGAAGTCATACAGCAACTCTTGTCAGGCGTTATAGCTATATTGCCATGATGTCAAATGGTCTTGCCACCCTGTACATGAAGTAGGACGATGGCAAAATCGATTGATCAATTCTGGACGATATTTTCAACCATGGCAGTTTTATAAGTGTCAGTCCACTTCATTTTCTTCAAATGCTTCCGTTATTTCATCATATTCATCAGCAAAATCACCATATAAGTCATAGTCATCTGGGGCTGATTTTAAAAATCTTTTACGATTCTCTTTACCATAGCAAAACAGCCATTGCAGTCGGAATAGTTTTGACATGTCTGATACACTAAAATGTTCAACAATCTTAACGTCATAATCATTTTCAAGATTTAGTGGTTCTGCATCAGGCAATGCTTGTGTAATGAAATCAAGGGATTCAGCAGCCCAAGGGTCCTCATATGCATTTGATGCGTCAAAATGGATGCTATGGAATTGGTCCTCAACCAAACCAGTAACATTAAGCCCAGTTTTCTTTGATAGCTGAAGGCAGGAATTGAATGTAGGTTCAATTAGCTCCCCATCAGCTGATCTAAATGGAGCGCTTACCTTTTTAAATGCAGCTAGATCATTCGCATTAAGGTTTCCCCTTTCAAGTTCTGCTGTTGGGGATGTAAAATCAGCATCTGAATCAGGTTTTTTAGCACCAAGCGCTTTAAATACCTTATCTGCATTTTTAGCATTAATATGGAGTCCAATGAATGGACCAATAATATTAGGACCAGTATCTTTCACTTTTAATCACCCTATTTCTAGCATCATCCAAGCATTCCATGACGCTCATGTCCAAGTTTCTTAGGTTGGATTCTAACGCTCTTTTAAATACAAGGTTATCGGAGTACAGGGCGGATTTATACGCACTGATTAGTCTTTTTGCTGGTGTCCATTTACCGGAGAGAGTCCTGGTACTATCCCCCATGCATCTTATGCGGAAGGCATCCTCCTGCCTGATGTCAGCTTCGCCTATATCCATATGATATCTTTCCAGTTTATCAACCTCTTTGGCCAATCTGGATATATTTACCTGCTCAACCAATGATTCACCATTATCCATGACCATGATGACCGGTGTAGTCTCTCTATTGATGGAGCGCATGCGGCCTATTCTTTGCCAGTACATTATGTTGCTTTTACTTCTATCATCCATCATGATGGACATGTCAATATCATCAACATGCATACCTTGATTCATTTTATTAATGATGAACGGCACGTTAATGGACCCTCTTTTTGATTTCCCTGTCCATTCTGGGTCCAAATGCTCGTCTTCCCTTAGGTATGATGAGAACATTAATCTTCTGTTACCGTATGTTAAGCGCAACTCATTCATGATCATTGATCTTTGGGATTTAAAGTCAGTTCTTTCTTTAATGCTGGATTCAGTTGAGCTATTGCAGAATACCAATATCTTGATACCGGAGCCTGATCTGTCTCCTCTTTCAATTAACTCATTAATGGATTCACACAGCACTTTTCTGCTATGCTTGCAAATACCATCTTTATTTGTGGCTTCAGATATGCGTGATTTTTTACGCAAGGACAGCAATTTTCCTTTAAATTGCATAACTTTTGGTCTGCTATCAAGTGGGAATATGTGATATTCGGGCATGTCCAGTATCCCAGACCTAACGCATTCCTGATTACCAGTCAGAACGACACTGCTCCAAAACCGCACCGTTGCGCTGTCATCCTTATTTGTGGTTGGATTACCAGTCAGAACGACACTGCTCCAAAACAGCCAATAACGCTTCCTCTCCATTTTCTCCGTTGGATTACCAGTCAGAACGACACTGCTCCAAAACCCGTTGAGGGGTGAGCCGGTAAGAATAAGGTTAGATTACCAGTCAGAACGACACTGCTCCAAAACTAGCTGTCATCCTCCTCAGGGCTCCATGCAGTTGGATTACCAGTCAGAACGACACTGCTCCAAAACCCGGCCTGCTGGTCGATCTTGGTCTCCATCGTTGGATTACCAGTCAGAACGGCACTGCTCCAAAACAAATGCGTCCATTTGCACGGTGGTTTTCCGTTGGATTACCAGTCAGAACGACACTGCTCCAAAACCGACGATGCCCGCACCAGCACTGCCTTGGGGTTGGATTACCAGTCAGAACGACACTGCTCCAAAACTCCATACCCTTCCTCTCCCATGCTCGGTAGTTGGATTACCAGTCAGAACGACACTGCTCCAAAACCAGCCAGCTATTTTTGTCGTAAAAGAGGGAGTTGGATTACCAGTCAGAACGACACTGCTCCAAAACCATTGGATCAAAATCTTCTCTGCGCGGAAGACGCCCGTCCTGACCGGATATACTTGCTATTTCTCGATAAAGTCCAGGTCGATCGTAGTTTTTATCTCATTTTCGTGTCTATTCGGATCTGCTTTGTTTTCAAGGAGCAGCACCCTTGTTTTTGAGAAAAAAACGTGTTCGTACAGCTTCTCAAGTTCAATTTCTGTCAAAAAAGTTTTGAGATTAACGAACACCATTACTTTCGAACACTGGATGTCAAGAACAAAAGATAAGAAATCTATCAAATTGTCAAGGAACGTTTCTTGCGGGTTTGGATGGGCTCCAAACCCGAACGCTTTGATGAAGCGCTTGAGATCCCATTCTATAGCAAACGAATAGTCTCCGTACATGCTTAGTCCCAAGGAGGCTACTTGTGATGAGAGCGCGACTGCTGCATCTTCCAGCGTGCGTCGAAGTTCCTCATCTTCTATCAGCTCTTTTTCAAAGCGTTTCGATATCGAGCCCATCAGAGCTCGGTCATCCCAAGGCAACAACATCGGGTCACCGATGAACATAAGAGCGTCTCGGGTGGCGATCTCTTTTTCGCCTCTCCAGATCACATAGGGTTCTATAGCTTCGCGCTCTTCTCCACTTCGCAGGGAAAGGCACAGGCGTGTGAATAACGATGAGTTTTCGACCTGCAGGACGGTGGGCAATCCCGGTTCGATGTCGATCGGTCTTTCAAGTCCGGAAAAGACGATCCTCATAAGATCAGAAGCTCTTCCATGGAGTCGACCTCATCGTATGAGCGCACTTCACCGGTTATGTATTCCATGGTTGCAAACTGTCCTTCAGATACTTTCAGAACCTGCACTAATCCCGAGGGCGGTCGATTGTTGCGAAGACGGATCACGGCTGCGGCTGCTACGCCATCGTTTACAACAAGCTTTGCATAGACAGATTCCTGCATCATGAGATAGCCATCTTTCAAGAGATATCGTCTGAACTGACGGTAGTCTTTTCGCTGTCGAGCGGTATCGACCGGAAGATCGAAAAAAATCAGAAGCCGCATGTATCGAATCCTCGTTTCCGCACTCATACGATGTCAAACGGGTCAATCTCGTCAATCGCCAGCCTCTTGTTAAGCGCATTGAGGCAATCTTGCACATAAAGCGAGATGACGGAGCTTGTCTTGTAAGTTCCATCGCGATAGGCGATACACCCGTTCATAAGATCGACGAGCAACCTTCTATCGTTTCGCGTGAAGTCATCTTGAACATTGTCGAACACAATCCGATCAACGATCGGTCTGAATGGTTCCATGAGATCGCATGACAAATTAAACTGGTTGTATTCGTTTCTATGACATACACCGAGCTGGGTCAAATAGCCTCTCGAAACGATCTCGCGATTGACGGCTGAAAGGATAATGGCATATCCATAATTCAGCGCGGCATTGATTGCTAGGTCATCATCGCGAGAGAACGAATCACCAAACAATGATTGAAAATAACACCGCGCGGCATATGCCTCTCGATTTGTGGTGTCCCCCGAGCGCACGTCGGAAACGATGGCTCCGATTCGGCCGGCTTCTTCAGAACGTCCGCGAATTTCGAGCAAGCGAGCTTGATTGGTGATCTTGTCACGAACAACCCGCTGCCAGACGCGTTTTTTGATCGGTTCTTCCCAGGAGATCTGTTCCCCGATGCGCTTGCTTGTGTTATGGGCACCATAGATCGGAAGATACTGTCCGACGGGATTTCTTTTTTCATCGGAGATGACAAAGGTGATCTTAGCTTTGGCGAGTTCAGAGAGCAGATAGGCGCTCACAAAGACCTGCGTGGACTGAAGCGTCACCGAAGAAATCTCTGAAAGGTGGATCTTGGCAGCATCATCCTCCTTGCGAACAACAAGATAGCCGCCTTGGTAGGTGCATTTGCAAGCGCTTTCAATCAGCACGTTTCTAAAGGCCAATTTTCGTCCTCCTTTCGAACATTCCTGTTACCGATTGATCGATGAGATGGACATTGACCTTTGGGCTTGCGAGCTCTTTTTTATACTTGATTCGCACGTTTCCCGCGAATTTGCTTCCTCCGATATCGCTAAGGTTTACCATATTGGTTGACCCGTTGAAAATAGCGATAAGTCCTAGCACCACGTTACGCTGTACGTTGTCCGAGGCTTCGGAAAACGCTTCAGAAAGCAACGCGAGCTTCAGCTGTTTGGATAATCTTCGACTGGCCTGATCACCATGTAACAAGATCCTATTGAACAACGATATGACACATTCTCGTGAAACGGGTTTCTCGCTTACCAGCATCCTGATCACGCGCATCTCATCTTGTGCGAAGGCAAGTTCACAAGCATTGCGGACTTCTTCTTTCCCTGTGATGCAGAGCCGGTCGCCATCGATTTCGATAAGTTGATTTTTCAGGATCTTCGATCGTTCGATTCGGATGAACTCGAGGCCTTGATCCTTGGCAAGTTCGCGCGCGTAGCGCTCGAGCGCATTCTCATCTTGCCTGATCTGCGCTGACAACCGAACGGGGACTTGGGCGAATTCGAACAGCGTTTGCTCCTTTCTTGGATTCCGTGCCTTATATATAAAAAAGTAAGCAAACTGTTCACGCGAGAAAGAGCCGTATCTGCTTGGATTGAGCCCTTGCTTCAAAGGCAGCGCCGCGGTCTTCTTAGCGCGCGGAGAATAGATCGTCGCGTCCCAAAAGACCCCATGGTCTTCGAATGGCATGCGACTGATGAAACATTGTCGAAAATTCAACGAGCGACGGATGCCCTCGACTTCTGCTTCCGCATCCCAATCATCCTTGAAGATTTCGCCGGTTTCTTTGTCAAATCCAGAGGTCATGAAGCTGTTGACGATGAAGCCGCTTGAACCCGGGATGGTGCGGCACCTCTTGAAGATATCTGCTTGCTGTCTGACATAGTTTCTGACAACTTGGGACAGACCGATGGGGTTCTCGTAAACGCATGGATGGCGCTTCTGAATGAACAGTCCTACACGACATGCCAAGAAGGCGTCATGCGCATGATGAAAATCATTTGCCTCACGGCACTTTACGAGCTCTGCCGCCGTGCGTAGGTCATGAGAGATGCTCGCCTTCACGGAGATGATGTTCGTCTCCGGATATCTCGCCTCCAAGAGGGACCGAACAAGTTTGACCATCTGGCCTGTTTCAACGAGCTGGCGAGCTATGAAACCCTTCAGTGCCTTGTCGTCGATGCGCGAGCGCAGCAGGTTTCTGAATTTCTTGTCTCCGATGAGTTTGGCCTCATGAAGCATGCGCCAATATCCGCTCATCCGTCGTCGGATCTCGGGATCGATGAGCAGCATGTCGGTCTTGCGCTGGTTCTCCTCTCGATACACCAGTGCTTTGTTCTCCAAACTGTCGTCTTTGACATAGGTGCGCGGAATGATGTGATCGACCTCGTATATTCCGGCATTGCTGAGCTGATGAATATCGATCGCGCGTCCGGAATAGAGGCACTTGCCTCGCTGCATGAAATAGAGCGACAGACGCTCGTCCATATCATTGGGAGCCGTTTCGCAAAGCTCTCGCCATAGCTCGGGATCCTCTTTCTTGAATGCCTCAAGCGCATCTTTCAGGTCGTTGTATCGCCTTTTGGTGCGCCTGCCCTTCTTTTTGGGATCCTCATCCCTTGTGACCTCGATGAAGATGTTCGCCGGTGCCTTTCCGGCAATCGATGCGATCTCATCGACGATGCGTATCGATTGATTGAGGCTTCTGCGGACGGCGGGGGAACCGGGCAGCTCATTTACTCCGAGCGCTTGGGCATTCTCAGCGAAAAACGCCCTGTTGAAATCATCCACCTTCTTCTGAAAGCCCAGCTCCTCATCGCGCAGGATTTCCATCATCACCATGGCTCTCCCGCGTTTGCCCGAGACGGGGCACCCCTCGCGCAAAACGTCCATGATCGATACGCTGTCTTCATCAACCTGCACGGTGATGCCCGTCAGAAACTTCTCTGACAACCGGCCCCAACCGGTGAAACGTTTTTTGCAGATTGTTTTTATCTGCTCAGCCGATAGCCTGCTGCCGTACTCCTCCTTGAGGCGCTGGCTTAAAATCTTGCGATCCTCGAACAGCGTATTCCACAGAATGATCCGTTCGATCATGGGATAGTCTGATTGCTCCAGCCGTTCGACTTTGAAAACGTCCTTGCAGAAGAATATATATGATCCGAGTTTCGATTCGAATCCTTTTTCTCCCTGCCCGCCACACACGTGAGCTCCGATCTGATTTCGCTCGCGCTCCATCCAGCCGGCGACATCGCCGTAGCTCACCGTGCGCTTGCGCCGGAAGAGCTCCTCGATGATGCCTTCTCGATCGGCGGCATCGAAGCGATGCTCGTCATCACCGTCGATGGACCAATGGGCGCCGTTCAGCTCATTCAAGACGCAAAACTCCTCGTATAGGAGAGACGACTTGGGCAAAACCGGCTCCTGCTGAAGGTACGTGCACATCCCCGTCATACGCAGAATGAACTTCTCCGCGCTTTTGCTCCGATCGATAATGGACTCCCAGTTCCATGGAAAGATCGGCTCGTCCTGCATACCCGGCTTGCGTTCGGACCATGCGAATCGATTCTCGCCATGCTGATCGGTCCGGGCGTTTCTTGTTGAAAGCGGTCCAACATAATAGGGGATGCGAAATGAGACCAACGAGACGAGTTTGTCTGCGTCCCGCTTGAGAAACGGATAGAAGCGCCCTTGATTTTCGACGATGGCCTTGAGCTCTTCAAGGTGGAGTTGATGATAGATGCTTCCGTTGTCGCTTGTTTTGAGCCTACGGAGGAATTGCTGCTTGTCAAATCGATCCATCATCATGCGATAGCGTTCGTCAGCACGAGCGTCGGTTTTGGCGAAAAGCTTCTCAACCGCTTTTCTGAAGTCGTCATACTGCATGGATTCGCTTGGCTTGTATTCTGATTTTTTGGGCCCGAGATTGTATTTGGTGTAACCGCGTGCTTGGGCGGCATCATAGATACCCGTCCCTGGATAGGTGGCACCGGAGAAGAACATCCGGTACTGATCGGGAGCATAGATCTTGACCAGTTTCTTGAGCAACGCGAGATCTTCACCGTAACGGCGATACTTCTCTACCATATTGGCTGAGATGGTCTGTCCGGGCGCATACGACAGCAGACCTTGAAGCACGTATGCTGAGTAGACCTCGCACAGTCGATCGAACAGTTCGGCGCAGTCATCCGGACAAGCCGATCGGACCGCATCCACTGCTTCGTCATTTGAAAGATAGATGCTCGAGTCTTCGCAGGGGAAATCTCCGAAGATGTTCTTGAACTCCGTTTTGAGTCCGATCACAGCACCGGCCAACGCAATTCCGAGCTTCTTATCGGCCGCAGCGTCGTCGGATTTCACATCGAACAGGGGAGCGATCTTCTTTCGCCTGTCGGAGGGCGAGAGGTCCGGGTGCGTCAGCATGGCAAGAATGCTGCCGTTATCAGCAATGGAGCATTCGAATCCGCGCTCGGAGCTCCAGACCCGGAGCGTCTCTCGGAGGTGATTGAGCGCCTCGTCGGGCCGGGCGCTTTTTGCGCTCAGACTCTGTCCCTCTCGCAGAAAATTGCCACGGTGCTTGACGATATTGTGCAATGCGAGATAGATCAGACGAATATCCGCTTGCTCGTCAGTTTCCATAAGCCAGCTGCGTACATGGTAGATCGTCGGAAAGCGTTGATAATAGTCGCGTTCGGTAAACTTACAATCATTGAACAGCGGCCACCGATAGTCCGCGTGCTCCTCCGCGCGATCGTCCCGCAGCAACCTGGACTGTCTGAGTCGAATGAAAAAGTCTGGATCGGCCTGCTCCATCTGCTGTTCGAAGAGCTTCTGAAGAAGGTCGAGACGCCATCGCCGCCTGACATAGCGTCTTCGCTGACCGCGCGGCATGCGTGCGACAGCTGCGGTCTGAGCCTCTCGGAAGAGTCTGCTTCCCCATGTGGGCTTTCGCTTGAAGTGCGCGAGTGTCCCTCGTTCGTCCGTCACCGCCCATCCAACCGATGACGTACCCATGTCTAAGCCGATGCTGTAGTCGTCTTCAATCCCCCGCAATTTCATATTTGTTTACCCTTCACGACGTGATATACTACTTTCGTCTTGATTACCAGTCAGGACAGCACTGCGAGTCAAAATACGGCTTTGCCAAACTTGCCTCCCTTCGGAGGCGTCTCGTAGGAGACAATTTGAAGCCCCTTTAGGGGCTTCATTTTTCTTATATTAGAATACTGCAGGGGTGAATGCGTCGTCTTCTTGCGAAACGAGGAAAATCGTGCTTATCCCGACACAGTTTCCGCAGGGCGATGAGCCGCAGATCAAGTCAGCTTCAAGACTGCGGAACCTATCAAATTCGAGCGAGGAGATCTTTTAGATTTCGCCGTGACTGCCGTTGTGCGCGGCGCTGCCGTTCTTATGGTCGCGTGCGTAGACGGCGTCGTGGGTGATCGCCATCCCCGCCGCATCCGCAGCGATGGCGATCTCTACGGCGAACTCCTCGGCCTCTCGCGGTCGAAATCGCCTGAGCACGAAGTCGGCCACAGACATCTTGCCGGGTGGTTTGCCGATGCCGACGCGGATGCGCGCGAAGTCGCGGCTGCCGAGTTTATCGATGATGGATCGCAGGCCGTTGTGGCCCGCATGGCCGCCGCCGATCTTCACGCGAACGTCGCCGGCGGGGATATCGAGTTCATCGTGAATGACGAGCAACTCGCCGGGCTCGATGCCGTAGGCGGCGGCGAGCTTGGAGATCGGCCCGCCGCTCGTGTTCATGAACGACTGGGGCTTCACGAGCACGACCTCGCGCGCCTCTCCGCCGGCGCGCTCGTCGCTGAGCGCTATCGTGGCGACTTCGGCACCGAGCTGGTTTTTCCAGTATGTGACCTGCCAGCGCCGAGCGAGTTCGTCGACGGTCTGAAAACCCGCGTTGTGCCGCGTCTCGGAATACTCCTCGCCGGGGTTGCCGAGGCCTGCGATCATGCGAATGGGTTGCGGGGCGCTCGCTGTCATCAGAGTGCGAAGTCGCCGCCGACGAGCTTGGAGACGCTTTCCTCGTTGTAGACCGCAGAGATCGCGCTGGCGAACTCATCGGCCACCGTGATCGTCTTGATCTTGCCGGAGGTCTTGATCGGGATGGCATCGGTGACGACGCACTCCACCACCGGCGCGTCGTTCAAACGCTCGATGGCGGGCCCCGAGAAGATGCCGTGGGTGGCACACACGTAGATGTCACCTGCTCCCATGGCCTTGAGTTCCTTCACACCCGCGCACAGCGTCCCCGCCGTGTCGATCATGTCGTCGTTCACGATGCAGGTCTTGCCCCGGATATCCCCGATGACACCCATCACCTCGGCCGCATTGTGGCGCGGTCGGCCCTTGTGCGCGATAGCGAAGGAGCACTCGAGCATATCGGAGAGCTTCTTGGCCGCCTTGGCGCGGCCGACATCGGGGGACACGACGACGAGATTGTCGGTGTCGAAATTCATCGCCTGATAGTAGTCACCAAAGAGCGGCAGCGCCGAGAGATGGTTGACGGGGATGTCGAAGAATCCCTGAATCTGACCCTGGTGCAGATCGAGCGTGATGATGCGGTCCACCCCGGCGCGCTCGAGCAGGTTCGCGACGAGCCTGGCGGTGATGGGCTCGCGCGGCGCCGCTTTGCGATCCTGACGCGCGTAGCCGTAATGGGTGATGCAGGCGGTGATCGATCGCGCCGAGGCGCGCTTTGCCGCATCGGTTGCGATGAGCAACTCCATGAGCATGTCGTTCACGTTGCCGCCCGCGATGGACTGGACGAGAAAGACATCGGCGCCGCGAACGGATTCGACATAGCGCGCATAGATCTCGCCGTTGGCGAATTTCTCGACTGTGAGCCCTGACAGCTCGACACCCAGAATGCCCGCGATCTTCTCAGCGAGCGGTCGGTTGGATGACCCCGAATAAACGCGCAGGCTCTTGCGCATCTGAACCAGTTTTCTGGGATCGCTTGTTGACATTGCCCCGTCTCCTTCAGTCTGTTGCCGTGAGTGCCTACCGAGTGCTGTCTTCCGAGCTGTGCTGCGGGCGCATTCGCCTCTTCGCATAACCGGCTATGATGCGCTGCTCGACGCGCTCCAAGGCGAGCGCTCCGTCAGGAACATCCTGTGTGATCGTGCCGCCCGCGCCGGTGGTGGCGTGCGCGCCGATATTCACGGGGGCGACCATCATGGTGTCCGAGCCGATGAAGGTGCCGTCGCCGATGGTGGTGGGATTCTTGTTCACTCCATCGTAGTTGCATGTGATCGAGCCGGCACCGATGTTCACATCGGCGCCCATGATCGTGTCGCCGATATAGGAGAGATGCGGAACCTTCGATCCGCGACCGATCGTTGACTTCTTGATCTCGACATGCGTCCCGGCCTTCGAACCCTCGAGCATGTGCGTGCCCGGGCGAAGATACGCGCGTGGCCCGCAGCTGACGTCGTTCTCGAGCACGGCTTGGATGGCGACGGTTTCCTCCACGGTGCAGCCATTCCCGACCCGCGTGCTCTCGAGTCTGGTGTTCGGTCCGATGACGCAGTCCTCGCCGATGCATGTAGCACCTGTGACAAAGGTGAGCGGGTAGACGATCGTATCTGCTCCGATGCTCGCATCCGGGCCGATCCAGGCTTGAGTGGGATCGATCAGCGTGACACCGCTGTCCATGAGACGCGCGTTCACGCGATCGCGTGCCATAGCGTTCATCTCGGCGAGCTGGGATCGGCTGTTCACGCCTATGCCCTCTCGGTAGTCATCCAAGTGGACGACGGCGGTATCGAGCCCCGCGCGCCGCAGGATCTCGATCATGTCGGTCAGATAGTACTCGCTTTGCGTGTTGTCACAGCCGATTTCACCGATGTGGGCGGTCAGCGCCGCCCCGTCGAAAGCGTAGCAGCCGGCGTTGCACTCGTGCATATCAGCGTGTTGCGCGGGCGTGCACTCCGCCTGCTCTATGATGCGCTCGACCGCGCCGGTGCGTCCCAGCTCGATTCTGCCGTAGCCGAACGGATCGGGAGGGGTCATCGTGAGGATGGCGGCTGCGCTCGAGCCGTCTGCGACCGTCTCGGCGAACCGGCGGATCGTCTCAGGCGAGATGAGAGGCAGATCCCCGTTCAGAACGACGACGGGCTCGCCTGCCACGGGGCGGGCATCGAGCGCGCAGCGCACAGCATCAGCGGTTCCGAGCTGTCTGGGCTGATCGACGCAGGTGATGTCTGCAAGAGCTTCGGCCTCGGTGCCGCGGACGAGATCGCGGACCTGCTGCCCATGACAGCCGACCACGACATCGATTCGCGTACAGCCCGCGGCGACGGCTGCATCGAGGACCCAGCGGATCATCGGCTTTCCGAGGACCTCGTGTGCGACCTTCGCATGCCTCGATCTCATGCGCGTTCCCTCGCCTGCGGCGAGGATGATAGCGGTGATGTCCATTGAGTTCCCCTCATCGGCCGTTGTGCGCGTTGCCCGGATGATGCGACGATCTCACCGCACCGGTTTCGATCATACCCCAGACGGCTCCTCAGGATATGCACGAGCAGTGTGTGTCCTAAAACAATCTGACAAATGAGCGCCACGCATCCATATCGGCGTTCTCGCATGGCAAGCTTGCTATGAGGGTGCGCCGAGGGCACGGGGTCCGGTGATGGGAGGCTGCGAGGGTCCGCCCTGCTCTTGCTCCGGGTCCTGCTGCGGGCTCACGTTCGCTGCTGTTGTTAATGCGTATGATGTCATCGGCTTTCTGAAACCGTCTACCATAGAGGAAGCGGTTCTGCGCGTTTCGGCTGCTGTTCCGTTTGATCTCATGCACGGTCTGGCGACGGCGCTGTTCCTGGGACCGCTCTTCGCGCTCTGGACTCGTCGCATCGATCGCGTGGTGCGCAGGTTCGCGCTGCGCGGATAGGTGGAAAATCTATGCACGGTGATACCATCTTGCTGCTGAGCTTCGTGCTGGCGCTCGTGGCGGCCTTCGCAGGGGGTCTTCTGGCTCGCGTCCTGCACCTGCCGACCATCGTTGGCTATCTGGCGGGCGGGTTGGTCGTGGGGCCGTTCACGCCGGGGTTCGCAGGTGATTCCGCGGCTATGTCCCAGCTGGCCGAGGTGGGAATCATGTTCCTCATGTTCGGTACCGGTCTGCACTTCTCACTTCGTGATCTTTTAGAGGTCAAGGCCGTTGCCGTGCCCGGTGCCGTGCTCCAGATAACTCTGGGGACGCTTGCAGGTTTCGCGTTGGCGCGCGCGTTCGGTTGGGCCGTCGCTGCGGGTGTGCTGCTCGGTCTGTCGGTGAGCATCGCCTCGACGGTCGTGCTCATCCGCAACCTCACCGATCAGGGGTTGTATCAGTCGCGCGGTGGGCGCGTGGCGACCGGCTGGCTCATCGTGGAGGATCTCGCGACGGTGATGATCCTGGTCGTGCTGCCGGTCGTCTTCGGACCCGGCGAGGTCCACGGCGCGAGGCTCGTCTCGGAACTCGGTGTCGCCATCGCCAAGACCGTTGCCTTCATCGCGATCATGCTCATGATCGGATCGCGCGTTCTGCCTTGGCTTTTGCGCGGGATCGCGCGGTTCTGCCCGCGTGAGATGTTCCAGCTTGCGGTCGTGGTCATCGCGCTCGGGACGGCGACGGCAGCGTCCGTGCTGTTCGACCTCTCGGTGGCTCTTGGCGCGTTTCTCGCCGGGCTCGTCGTGAGCACCTCGAAGCTCTCTCATCGTGTGGCAGCTGAGAGCATTCCGCTGCAGGATCTATTCTCCATCTTGTTCTTCGCCTCTGTCGGCATGATGGTTGATCCGCTCGCGCTCTCGGCTCATCTGGTCGAGCTGGCCTGCCTCGTCGCCCTCATCGTAGCCGGCAAGTGGGCGATCAATATGCTGCTCGGCGTGGCTCTCTCCGCTGGGTTGCGCACATCGCTCACGGTAGCGGCGGGTCTGAGCCAGATCGGGGAGTTCTCATTCATCATCGGTCAGACCGGGATGGCCCTGGGGGTGCTGGATGCCGACCAGTACACGCTCATTCTGGGGGCGTCGGTGCTCTCGATCGCGCTCAACTCCTCCGCGTTCGGCTTCATAGACCTCATCGAGCGTCGGATGCAGCGCTGGCCCGGGCTCGCAGCCCTCTACGAGCGCAACACCCGCCCGCTCTGCGAGCCCTCCCGGGGTATCAGCGGGCACGTGGCCGTGATCGGCTACGGAGCCGCCGGCCACGGGGTGACCGAGGTCCTGCAGAATCTGGGGATACCCTGCTTGGTCGTCGAGCGCGACCTGGAAGCGGCCGAGGAGGCGGAGGAAGCGGGCTTCCCCGTTCTGGTGGGGGATGCCGCCAACTCGGAGATCCTCGACCACGCTCATCTCGATCGCGCCCGCGTGCTCGCGATCACGATCCGCCGCGAGCCGTCGGCTGAGAAGATCATCCGCGATGCCCTGCGTCGCGCCGGCGACCTGAGCATCGTCGTGCGCGCCGACAGCGAGGACGGCGTGCGCTCCATGATCGCCGCGGGAGCGCGCGACGTGGTGCGCCCCGAGCTGGAGGGCGGGATCGAGATCATGCGTCATACCCTGATCGATCTCGGATTTCGATCCAAGCAGATACAGTGCTATGCAAACGACCTGCGCGAGAGCGGTTACGAGGCGCTCGGCGACGACGCGCGCGCCAAGCGCCTGCACGCCTTCGAGCGCCTCCTCGCTTCTTTGAGCGGGGCCGATATGCACTGGATCGATCTCGGGGAGCGAAGCGCTGCAGCCGGTCAGACCCTCGCTTCGCTTGATCTGAGAGCGCGCACCGGCGCGACCGCCGTCGCGCTGCGGCGCGGTCAGAACCTCGAGTTGTTTCTGGATCCGGAGACGGTGCTTCGCGTCGGCGACTCACTCGGTCTCATCTGCACGCCAGATGAGCTGGATCAGGCGGAGGAGGTGCTCAACCGACCATGTGAGTGCGCTGATGGCACCGATTTTCCAGACGATGCGGCGGCACCGAGCACTAGAGCGCGATGACGAGTTCCACCGGGCAGTGGTCGGAGCCGAAGACGTCCTGGCGTATCGTCGCCTCCACGATGCGATCTCGTACGGAGTCGCTCACGAGGAAGTAGTCGATGCGCCAGCCGGCGTTGGTTCGGCGCGCATGGAACCGATAGCTCCACCAGCTGTAGGCATCGCGCACGTCCGGATACAGATAGCGGAACGTGTCGGTGAAGCCGGCTTCGAGCAGCCTGCTGAAGCTCGCTCGCTCCTCATCTGAGAAGCCGGCGTTCCCGCGGTTCGACTTGGGATTCCTGAGGTCTATCTCGTTGTGCGCCACATTGAAGTCGCCGCAGGTGACAACAGGTTTGTCTCCCATGCGCTCCAGCTGCTTCAAAAACGCGCGGTAGGCTTCGTCCCACGCCAAGCGCACCGGAAGCCGCGCGAGCCCGTCTTGCGAGTTGGGCGTGTAGACGTCCGCGAACCAGAAGCGCTCGAACTCAAGGGCGCACACGCGCCCCTCTCGTATCGCAGGCTCGAGCAACTCGCCGCCCTCGACGACATCCAGCATGGCATCTGCTCTCAGCGTCCGGATCGGCTGCTCGCGGGAAAACACCGCCGTGCCGGAATAGCCCTTGCGCGCGGCATAGCTCCACGTCTGATGGTATCCGGCCAGATCGAGATCGATCTGGCCCTCCTGAAGCTTCGTCTCTTGAATGGCCAGGATATCGGCATTGAGGCTCGCGGCGATCTCGCTGAAGTCCGGCTCCTTCTTCATGAGCGCGCGCAGGCCGTTCACATTCCAAGAAGCGAATCGATATATCCGCTCGTCAGCCCGCTCAGGTTGGGAGCCGGCGCGTTGCATGTCTGGCATGGCGATCCTTCCGACGAATCGATCTGGACGGCCGCTCGATCACAGGTCGAGGCGGTTCCTGACGGCCGCGATGAGATCTCGGCCGTGTTCTTCGCGCGGAACGGCTGACTCGCATCTCGCGTCACCGGTACCCTATCGTACTATGTTTTGATCGCATATGGCCTCCGTTCAGGGCCGTCAATGCGCACCTCCGTTGAAATCTCCTATCGAATCTGACTAATTCTTGCGTCATCGCGGTGGTGTTTCGTTGTGAGCCGATATGTCTGGATACAATAGAGTGAGTTGCATATCACCTGTACCAGACCGGCCCGGCAAAAGGGCTCGGCGGGAGTACGTGAAAGGACGCTCATGGCACGTGACAGCAAGACATGGCGATGCGGAAAGTTCGAGCTCAAGTTCGACCGTCCGCGCATCATGGGGATCCTGAACGTCACTCCCGATTCGTTCAGCGACGGGGGCTCCTATCTCGATCCGGATGCGGCGATCGCGCACGGCCTCAAGATGCTGGATGAAGGAGCCGACATCATCGATGTGGGAGGCGAGTCGACGCGGCCCAATTTCACGCCCGTCGGAGCCGATGAGGAGGCCAAGCGCGTCTTGCCCGTCGTGCGCGAACTCGTCGCTCACGGTGCCATCGTTTCGATCGACACCCGTCACGTCGAGGTCGCGAAGGCCGCTGTGCGCACGGGCGCCTCCATCGTGAACGACGTGACCGGCTTCACCGACCCCAAGATGGTCGAGTTCGTCAAGACGAACACCTGCGGCGTCATCATCATGCATGCCGGGGAGATCGTCGAGCCGGTGCGAACGCACACTCCGGTGCAGCTCGACACCTCTGCCGCCGCATTCGTGGCGCAGAAGGCTCGCGAAGCCGCTGAGCGAGGGAAGTCGAGCACGGTGACAGGCGCGATCGGCGTGAAGCCGATCCAGATAGAGCTGCCGTTGCAGGACGGCTCGAACGGTCCGCTCGCCGCCAAGGTCGAGAACGAGCCCGCGCCGACCGTTGCCGTAGCCTCAGGCGAGGTGCTGACCGAGCCCTCTTCAGCAGCCGAGGACGCGACCGATGCGGTCTCCGTTGAGGCGATCGCGGCGAGCCCGGTCGTCGATGCTCCCGAACCCATGCAAAATGATCATCTCGCAGACATCATGCGTCGAAGCGCCAAACGAGAAGATGCCTATGTCGGAACCTCGCAGCTGCGGCGATTCACGCTTCCGGATTCGGCGCCCATCATGCGTCGCGTCATGGGATTTCTTTCCGACCAGGCGCGCGCCCTCATGCATGCGGGCGTCGAGAGGGAGCGCATCTGCATCGATCCGGGAGCCGGTTTCGGCAAGACCATCAACGAGGACATCATCGTCATCCGAGAGACCGCCAAGATCGTCTCGCTGGGATATCCGCTGCTGTGCGCGGTTTCGCGCAAGCGTTTCGTCGGAACGATCAGCGATGTCGACGAGGCCACCAAGCGCGATGCGGCAACGTTCGGCATGTGTCTCGGTGCGATCGAGAACGGAGCGAACATCGTGCGGGTTCACGATGTCGCAGGCTTCGCTCAGTTCCTCAACGGCTTCTGGGCCGCGGCGCGCCCCCAGCCGCGGCGCGCGTTCGTCGCGCTCGGCTCCAATATGGGAAAGCGGATGGAGAACGTCCGGCAAGCCCGCGATCTCATCGCCGAGATCCCGCTCACCTGCGTCTCGAGCTGTTCGCGCATCTACGAGAGCGAACCGGCATACATGCGTCGGCAGGACTCCTTTGCCAACGCGGTTATCGAGATCAAAACCGAGCTCGCTCCTTTGGTACTGCTGAACGAGCTGCTCAAGGTCGAGGACAGGCTCGGTCGCAACCGCACGCGCAGCGCGCGCCCGAATGGTCCCAGGGTCATCGATTGCGATCTGCTCTGGATGGACGGCGAGATCCATGGCGGAGACAAGCTGCGTCTTCCTCATCCGAAGCTCGGAGAGCGCGATTTCGTACTCGTCCCTCTTGAGGATCTCATGCATGATCCGGCGAGGTTCTTCCGCTATGAGGGTGTCGAGGTGCTTGAACCCGAACAGCGCGTGGGCCACGTGACCGGAGAGCTCGGGAACCTGTAGTCGGCTACGGGCCGCCGCTCAGCTCATGCGACGGTAGATCTCACTGATTCCCTTGAGGGTGAGTTGCGCATCCATCGCATCGAACACGTCTGTCGAGCCGGCGATGACACCGGCGAGCCCACCTGTTGCGATCACGTGGCAGTGGGGGGCCCCCAGTTCGTTTCGGATTCGCTTGATCAGACCTTCAACCATGGCCGCTCCACCCACAACGATACCGACCTGCATGGCCTCGGCGGTGGTGCGCCCGATCATATGGGCGGGAGCCTCCAGCGGAATGCTCGCGAGGCGCGCGGCGCGCGCCGCCAGCGCATCAGCGGAGATGCGGATGCCCGGGGCTATGGCACCGCCGATGTAGTAGCCCTGCGGGTCCACCACATCGATGTTTGTCGCCGTACCGAAATCGACGACGATGGAGGGAGCTCCGTAGAGCTTCTCGGCGCCAACGGCGTTGGCGATGCGATCCGCGCCGATCTCCTCGGGGTTGCGCGCATGGATCTTGGTGACTCCTTCCGTGTCCGCCCCGATCACGACCACCGATGTCGAGAGTCGCCGTGCGACGGTGAACCACTCTCGCGTCAGCTCGGGTACGACGCCGGCGAAGGCGACGGCGTCCACGCTGCTGAGTTTCATATCACACATGCGAAAGTATCCATCCAGACGCACGTGGATCTCGTCGCTTGTAAAGGTGCGGTCGGTAGGCATGCGCCACGAACGCACGAGCACGTCGCCGTCAAAGAGCCCGAGGGCGGTTTGCGTGTTGCCCATATCGATCGCAAGCAGCATGATGATCTCCGTTTCAAGATGTCGTCGGTGCATCCGTTGTTGGTGGGGCACTGCTGGCCATTGTATCCATATTCGTTGCATCGGGCTCAAGTTTTTGATTTCGGTTATGAAGCCCTCATTTCAAATATGGATTTATGTGATCGAGTCAAAAGAAAGCTTGCGTTCGTAAGAGAGCACCCGTACTATAAATTCTTGCGCATCAAAGCGCGCTTCACATTGCGGGGTGGAGCAGTCTGGTAGCTCGCCGGGCTCATAACCCGGAGGTCATAGGTTCAAATCCTGTCCCCGCGACCAAAAACAAAGTCCCTGACCTGTGAAAACGGGTCGGGGATTTTTCGTTGCCACCGACCCGACAGTCTCTTTGCCACAATGTGACCTGAAAAACAGGTGCTCGTATTGGTGCTTCGGCGAAGACCGCTGTCCAAGCCCCTTCCATGCGACATGCTCGGTCCTGAGCGGACAGTTGACTTGGCAAGGGACGCTCTCGGCGGCCATGCAGGGGACGCAGGGCGCTGCAGATGCGCGGTTCATGGTGAGCGGAGACGTGCGGATCGGCGCTATTTGCCCTGGTGCTTCCGTTTGCGTTTCCCTGACGAAGCTCGAATCGCTCGCGCTTTTTGGTTTCGCGGCGCTCGCGGGCGCCGGCCTTGCGCTGCTGGGCGGACATTTCGCGCTCCTGCGACATGGCCTGCTGGGCCTTGGTAAACGAACCATTCTGCCGCAGCTCTCGCGCCGCCTCGCGCTGCCGGCGCTTGGGGTTGGCGGCGATCTTGGGCGCATCGGCGCACAACGCGGCCTCGGTGAAGCGCAGGCCGTTGCAGCCCTTGCATATGAGGCTCTGACCCTGCTCGTTCGACGGCTCCGCGCCGAGCATGACGCGGCACGCCGGGAGCCGCCAGTCCTCGACGTGATTGAACACCCCCACCCAGAACTGGCCGTCGTGGTAGACGGTCAGAGTGGAGGATACCCTGCGAGCGATCCTTCCTCAGCGATTTCAAGAGGTGCCTCAGCGCCGCGCCGATCCGCCCAATGTGTCGTTATACGATTCGATGGCATGGTAGCGGGCGATGAGCCGACGCTCCAGCTCGTTGAGTCTGGAGTGCCGGCAGCAGAAGATGCGGACGAAGACCCGATCGCCGTTGCGAACGTCTGCGAAGACGTTGCCGTTGCCGTGCCCGGTCAGATGTTGCCTGACGCGCGTGCAGACGCGCAGCGATTGGCCCACGTATACGTTGTCATGAGCGCGACGGCGCAAGCTCCAGCGCTTGGGATTGGTCAGGATCACATAGCACCCGGGGCGATCCAGGGTCTTGTAGCCCGCCGAGGCTCGCCCGCCGCTTTTGGAGGTGATCCAGTCGCGCAGGAACTCCTCGGCGGCTATCGGCGATCCGCGTCGCATGGTGCGTTTGAGGCTCGAGGGCGAAAGAAGTCGGACCGCACGCAGGGCGATAGCTGCTGCGAGGAAGAAGACAAGAATGAGAGGGATGAGGTCAGACAGGGCTGCGAGATCCGATGGTGGGAAACGAACGGGCATCGAGGTGACCTTCTGCGAAGCAATGCTGATTTCAGAGTGAATGGATCGCAGTGTAGCATAGATCGCGAGTTGAGGATCCCTGGGTGTCGATCCGCTCGCTCATCTGAGACAGCCCCGCGAGCCTGCGATTCTGTTGCAGGGCCGCCGGCGCTGTCTGCAGCTCGCGCACCGAAAGCTACCTTTCACCGAGCAGTCGCGTTCCCATTTTGGTAAATCAATAAACTATATGCTATGCTCCGCGAAAGGTCAGCCCGGAAGTGCCACGTAGATGAATCAAAAGGACGGAGATCTCCGCCACCGACACGAGCGAAGGGGAATCCATGGAAAAGCTATCGAGCAATCAGAACACCGGCATGACGAGAAAGCAGTTCGTAAAGGGGATGTGCGCGGCCGTGGTCGCCGGCATGGTGGTGCCGCTTGCCGCCTGCGGCGGCACGCGCGGAGACGATGCGTCAAAGAACGGCAGCAGCGGATCATCCAAGGTCAGCGTGGGCATCTCCATGCCCGAGCAGCAGCTTGAGCGCTGGCAGATCGACGGGGACAACCTGAAGAAGAAGCTCGAGGAGTACGGTTATGAGGTAACGCTCCAGTTCGCGGACGGCAAGACCGATCTGCAGTCCTCGCAGATACAGAATATGGCCAACCAAGGCGCCAACTACATCGTTGTCGCCTCCATCGACGGAACAGCGACCGGCGCGGCAGTCGAGCAGGCGGCAGCCAACGGTGCCAAGATCATCGCCTATGACCGCTTGATCATGAACACCGACGCCGTGGATTACTACACGACGTTCTCGCTGGACGAGGTCGGCAAGATGCAGGGGCGCTACATCGTTGACAAGCTCGGCTTGGAAGACGGCAAGAAAGGGCCGTTCAATGTCGAGCTCATGTCCGGGTCCCCGACTGACAACAATGCGAAGTACTACTATCAGGGCTCATGGTCGGTACTCGGGACGTATTTCGACTCCGGAGTGCTCAAGTCCAAGTCCGGCAAGATCCCGACATCGCAAGATGAGTGGCAATCCATCGGCATCGACAACTGGGACCGCCAAAAGGGCCAAGCCGAAATGGAGAACCGCATCAACTCGTTCTACAACGATGGCACCAAGCTCGACGCGGTATTGGCACCCAACGATGCCATCGCCCTGGGGACCGTGAACGCCGTCGAGGGAGCCGGGTGGAGCTATTTCCCGATCATCACGGGTCAAGATGCCGAAAAAGCCAATGTTCAGGCAATTGTACAGGGCAAGCAGGCAATGACCGTCTACAAGGACACAAGAGAGCTTGCCAAGACCACAGCAGAGCTCATCAAGGACATGGTCGACGGCAAAAAACCCGAGGCGAAGGATACCTTCAACAACGGGAACAAAGACGTACCCTCCGTTCTGCTGAAGCCGATTTCCGTTGACAAGAGCAACGTCAAAAAGGAACTGGTCGACTCGGGCTACATCTCAGCCGCTGATGCGGGCTTGTAGACGTTGAGCCCAGCGTGCCGCGCCCGAGGTCAAAAAGGGCGGGCACCCGTGCGTGTATACAATGAATCTCAGGAGGACTCGTGAGTAACGGGCATGATGTCATATTGCAAATGCGCCATATCACGAAGCGCTTTGGTCCCGTCGTCGCTCTGGATGACGTCAACATCACCGTGCGACAGGGGCAGATCTTCTCGGTGTGCGGAGAGAACGGTGCGGGCAAGTCCACCCTCATGAACGTGCTGTCCGGTGTATATCCGTACGGAAGCTACGAGGGGGACATTCTCTATAGAGGAAAGCCCTGCCAGTTCAAGAGCATCAGGGACTCGGAGAGCCAGGGAATCGTCATCATCCATCAGGAGCTCGCGCTGGTTCCCTATATGAGCATCGCCGACAACATCTTTTTAGGCAACCCGATTAAGAAGGGCATCAAGGTCGACGACGATGCGCAACGTGCATCCGCGGCAAAGGCGCTCGAGGCGGTCGGGTTGCATGAGAGCCCGGATACCCTGATCGCGAATATCGGCGTGGGCAAGCAGCAGCTCGTTGAGATCGCCAAGGCGCTGACCAAAGACGTCAGGCTGATGATCTTGGACGAGCCGACAGCCGCGCTGAACGACGAGGATTCCGGGCATCTGCTTCGTTTGATCGATGACCTGCGGCGCAACAAGGGCATCACCGCCATCATCATCTCCCACAAGCTCAACGAGATAGCAGCCTCGGCTGATGAGGTTCAGGTTATTCGTGACGGCAAGACCATATCGACCATGACGATCACGGAGGAGCAGCCGCTCGATCAGGATAGGCTGATTCGAGATATGGTCGGCCGTCCCTTGACCAATCTGTATCCCGAGCACATCCCGAATATAGGAGATGAGGTCTTTCGAATCGAGAACTGGTGCGTCCATCATCCGCTTGATGAGAAGCGGCTGGTGGCGGAGAACGTGTGCCTGAATGCGCGAGCAGGGGAGATCGTCGGTCTGACAGGCCTGATCGGAGCCGGCAGGACCGAGATGGCGATGAGCGTGTTCGGTCGCCAATACGGGGTGCGCGCATCCGGCAAGCTGTATCTGGAGGGCAGAGAAGTCTCATTTCCCACCGTCCGGTCCGCTATCGATCACGGTGTCGCATACGCGACCGAGGACAGGAAGACGTACGGACTCGACCTCTTGATGACGATCCGCGAGAACATCTCACTAGCGAGTCTCAAAAGCCTGAGCTGGCGAAGTGTGATCGACTGCGATAGAGAGAGAGCGGTATCGCAGAGGTACCGCAATGAATTTCGGATCAAGTGCCCGACGGTCGAGATGCCAGCGAGCAATCTGTCCGGCGGAAACCAGCAGAAAGTGGTGCTCGCCAAATGGATGGCGACAGCTCCCAAGGTCTTGATCCTCGATGAGCCGACGCGCGGTATCGATGTCGGGGCCAAGTTGGATATCTACGAGATCATCGATCAGCTCGCGGACAGCGGCAGCGCTGTCGTGGTCATCTCATCAGAGCTGCCGGAACTGCTCGGCATCTGCGATCGCATCTACACTATGTGCGAGGGATGCATCACGGCTTGCTTGAATGCGAGGGACACCGATCAAGAGGAGCTCATGCGCTATATGACAAATTGCGTCCCGGTGAAGCAGAATGGCTCTGCGGACATCCATCTGAATGAAAGGACATGCTGAGATGTCGACTACCAACATTGCGGTGTCAGCTGATGAGGAAAAGAGAGGCGATTCCGCGCATCGGGATAACGTGGCTCCGAGCTCGCAAGAAGACTCGATGAAGAAGCTGCTCTTCGGCAATATGCGCTCCTATGGAATCTATCTGGCCTTGGTCCTGGTCATCGTGATCTTTCAGGTCCTGACGGGCGGGCGCCTTCTTTTCCCCAACAACGTCGTCGCACTCGTTCAACAGAACGCCTACGTCTTGATCACCGCGATCGGCATGCTCATGATCATCATCGGTACGCACATCGATCTCTCGGTCGGTTCCGTCGTGGCCTTTATCGGTGGCCTGGGCGCTTTCGCCATGAGAAACTGGGGTATGGACTGGACGCTCGCGATTCTGTTCATGATGATCGTCGGGCTCGTTATCGGGGCGTGGCAGGGATTCTGGGTGGCGTATGTGCGCGTGCCGGCGTTTGTGACCACACTGGGCGGCATGCTCATATTTCGCGGATTGGCAACGGTGGTCGCCGGCGAGTCGATCCCCCTGCAGTCGCAGCCATTCCGAAGCATCGCCAAAGATTATCTGCCCAACGTGTTCGGCTTCTGGGGTGGTCTTGACGGCCTGACCGTTGTGATGGGCGCTTTGGCGATCATAGGCGTCATGTGGTCGCAGTGGAACAGATACCGCAAGGCCGCCGAGGCCAACCTTCAGACAGAGCCCAAGATGTGGCTGTTCTTGAAATGCCTGCTCGCTGCTCTCGCCATCGGCTACGTCACCTACCTCTTTGCCAGCTCGGGCAACGCTACTCAGGGCGGTGTCCCGATCGTTCTGGTCATTGTCGGCGTGCTGGTCGGGATCTACTGGTTCGTGCTGAATCGAACGGTGCTCGGACGCGATATCTATGCCGTCGGAGGCAACAGAAAAGCCGCCATCCTCTCAGGCATCAACACCAACATGGTCGATTTCAAGGTGTTCCTCAATATGGGATTGCTGACGGCGATAGCGGCGATCATCACGCTTTCTCGCTTGGCATCCGCTACGGCTGCAACCGGGCAGGAATATGAGCTGGATGCCATCGCAGCGTGCTTCATCGGCGGAGCGTCCGTCTCAGGTGGCGTCGGAACAATTCCCGGCGCCATGGTGGGCGCGCTCATCATGGGCGTCCTCAATCAAGGTCTCTCCATCATGGGTGCCGACGCTGCCATCGTGAAGACCATCAAGGGAGCCGTCGTCATCGCAGCGGTTGCATACGCCCTGCTCAGCAAGAGGAAAAAGGGTTGATCCGAGATCTTCACGCGCTGAAGGTGACGCGACGACGATGCGCGGCACCGTATGCGCTGCGGCATCGTTCGATATGATCGCGCGCCCGAGAACCGCTCAGAGGAGTCGACTCATGAACAGAAAGACGATCAGCGTGCGCATGCACGCACTGGCGGCATCGACATGCTTCGTGTGGCTCATCCAGACGACCGCGAAATCGCTGTCCTCGGGGTCTCCATGGACTCCGGCGGATATCTTTTTCTGCCTGTCCATCCTGATAGCCGCTGTCTATATGTCGACTCAGGCTTTTCTGCTCCATCGCAACGATTGATTCTCGACGGCCAGATCCGGACCCTGCTGCGAATCTCGGTAGCCTGTCATGCTGAAACCACCGATCCCGCAGTGACATGTCACAATCAATCCGGATTCCCAGACATGCGAACCGGATCAGAAGTCACAACCGGCGAGCAGCTGGTAAGCTAGATGAGATGTGAGAGGGGCCGTGTAGTGTCAACATTGAAAAGCATCAACCAAGATGATCTGCGCAATCACAACCTCTCCGTTGTGCTTGATACCATCTTGCGCTCGCAGGAGCCCATGAGTCGGGCCGAGCTGGCAAAGGCGACGGGGCTCACACGGGCTACCATGTCATTGCTCATATCCATGCTTCTGAGAGAGAAGATCCTTTACGAGGGCTCTCCTATTTCTGCTGCGACCTATGGGCGACCGAGTACGCCGCTCATGATCGCAGGAGGCAGGATCTGCGGCATCGGGTTGCAGATCAACACCGATGGATACGGTTACATGATTCTCGATCTCAATGGGGATGTTGTCAGCGAGAGGTGGATCAGCGCATCGATCGGCCACGTTCGGGCGGAGGATATCTTCTCCGAGCTGAATCGTCTGGTCAGCGAGGGCGAGGGACTGATCAGGCAGCGCGGATATCACGTCGCCGGAGCCGGCTTGGCCCTGCCTGGTCTGGTCACCGATGGCTTCTGCCTGCTCACAGCCCGCAATCTCGGCTGGGAGCAGCTGGATCTCAGACAGTTCGATCTGGTTGAGCGCTTGGGTGCGCGCGCGGACAACGAGGCCAACCTCGCGGCGATAGCCCAGATACCGGGATACGCGGTTCAGCGCGTCGACGGCGGAGTCGTCGGTCCGTCCGATTCCTTTCTCTACATCTCCACTGATATAGGTATCGGCGGCGCCGTGGTGCATCATGGACGCGTCTCAAGTGGCGATCACGGTTTCGCAGGAGAACTCGGTCACGTATCCGTGCAGATGAATGGACCGATATGCGCCTGCGGAAGAAGAGGCTGCGTAGAAGCATATGCTGGGCGACGAGCGCTTGTCGAATCCGCGGGCATAGCCACAGGTGAAGATGCCGTGCGCATCGAAGCGATCGGGGAGGTGCTGATGCGTTGGAATGAGGGCGATCCCAAGGCGGTTAAGGCTGTTGATACAGCTGTGGACGCCTTGGCGTCTGTCATGGCATCTGCCATCAATATGGTAGATGTGGATACCGTCGTGCTCGGCGGACTGTGGGAGCGCTTCGGTCCGGCCCTGGCTCAGGAGATCGAAGATCGGCTGCAGCCGCAGCTCCTCGGAGCGCCGGTGGTACGCGGTCACGTTGCGATGCCCTATATCAACGATCGACCGGCACTGCAGGGGGCGGCCGAACTTGGTCTTCGACGCTTTCTGAACGATCCATTGCCTCTTATCGATAAATGATGCCCTCTGTGTTCGAGCTGGCAGCTCCGTGCCCCAATTTCTCGAGGTCGGCGATGCCGCATCCGGTCAACTGTCCGGCAATATCCGAAAACCCGAAGCGAGCAGATGCGACCTGTGGGCAGGTCCTCCCGTGGGTTCGGGCCTCAGCGAGCTGAACGGGATACCGGTGCCGGAGAAAAGTCTGCCGTTCGCCAGGTTTCGCAATTTAGAAGCCATCCGGGCAGGTTCTTTTGTAAAATGATTTAACAGAGGCTGGCCGGCCGATCTCGAGCATAGATGCTCGTCAATGAGCACCCCTGTCCGGGTTCCACCTTTGATAGTCAATTACCATGAAAGGTCGAAGCGACATGAAATTCACCAATGGATATTGGCTTGCACGCGATGGAATTGAAATCTCAAGTCCTCAAGAAGTGTACGATTTCGATGTCACAGACCAATCCGTTACCGTGTTCGCGCCCTATAGGCACATCAAGGTGCGGGGCGATACGCTTAATTTGGGAATGAGCACCATTCATGTCACGTCTCCGCAGGAAAACGTTCTGGCGGTAAAACTTGTTCATTTCGACCAGTTGCCAAAAGCACCGTGTTTCAACATCAATGACCAGCACCGCTCGTTGGATACCAGCGTGAGCGATACGGAGATGACGATTTCGGCGGGCGAGCTGACAGCGCGGCTCCCTCTGGGCAAACGCGATTTCAAGATCGAGTTCACAGCAAACGATCGGGTGCTGACGGCATCAGAATATGGCGCGCAGGCAGAGATCTGCGACCGCAACGATCGAAAACACTATATGCGAGAGCAGCTATCGTTGAATATAGGTGCGCTGGTGTATGGATTGGGCGAGCGCTTCACACCGTTTGTGAAAAACGGACAGGTAGTTGATATCTGGAACCAAGACGGCGGAACGGGCAGCGAGCAAGCATATAAAAACATTCCGTTTTATCTCACCAACGATGGATACGGTGTATACGTCAATCACCCGGAGCGCGTCTCCTATGAAGTCGCGTCTGAAAACGTGTCACGCGTTCAATTCAGCGTCGAGGGTCAGGCTCTCGAGTATTATGTGATCTACGGACCCACACCAAAGGAGATCTTGGAACGGTATGCGAGTTTGACCGGCAAGCCGGCGCTTCCACCAGCATGGTCCTTCGGTCTTTGGCTCTCGACGTCGTTTACGACGGACTACAGCGAGAAGACGGTAATGAAGTTCATCGATGGCATGCAGGAGCGCGGGATCCCACTCGATGTGTTCCACTTCGACTGCTTTTGGATGAAGGGGTTCGAGTGGACGAACTTTGAATGGGATACCGAGCAGTTCCCCGACCCCGAGGGTATGCTTGAGCGCATACACGGCAAGGGTCTCAAGGTGTGCGTATGGATCAATCCCTATATCGCTCAAAAATCATCGTTATTCGCAGAGGGGAAGCAACAGGGCTACTTTATCAAGCACAGTGATGGCAACGTATGGCAATGGGATCTATGGCAAGCTGGTCAAGGCGTCGTCGATTTCACCAATCCCCAGGCGGTGGAATGGTACAAGGACTATCTGCGCGCCTTGCTCGACATGGGGGTTGATACCTTCAAGACCGATTTCGGCGAGAGAATCCCAACGGAAGACGCCGTCTATTTCGATGGTTCCGATCCGGAGAAGATGCATAATTATTACGCATATCTGTATAACGAAGCAGTCTTCGATGTGCTGAAGGAAAAGAAAGGCGACGGCGAGGCGGTCGTTTTCGCTCGTTCAGCAACAGTGGGATCACAAAAATACCCGGTGCATTGGGGTGGTGACAACCTTTCCCGTTATACATCGATGGCAGATTCGCTTCGAGGAGGACTTTCATTTCTGCTTTGCGGATTCGGGTTCTGGAGTCACGATATCGGTGGATTTGAAGATACGGCAACGGCGGACATCTACAAACGCTGGACGCAGTTCGGTCTCCTTTCTTCCCACAGCCGATATCATGGGAATATCGAGTATCGTGTCCCATGGACCTATGATTCTGAGGCCGTTGATGTGACACGGGCATTTGTCAAGCTCAAATTGAGCCTCATGCCCTATCTCTACGCGGAGGCCGTGCATACCCACGAGACGGGCATCCCCTTGATGCGTCCGGTCTTTCTCGAGTTTCCTGAAGATGTGAACAGCTTTGGCCTCGATAGACAATACATGCTCGGTCGGAATCTGATGGTCGCTCCTATCTTCAACGATGAGGGCGCAGTGAAGTACTACCTTCCTGAAGGGATCTGGACCAACATTCTGACCGGAAAGGTGTACGACGTCGAAAAGAACGGTGCCTGGTTCGATGAGCGATATGATTATCTGACGCTTCCGCTTCTGGCACGTGAGAACAGCATGCTTCTCATGAATCCGAGCGCAGAGCATGCTGATTACCCGTATCCGGATGCACCCGAACTTCATGTTTTCCAGCTTGCAGATGGCAGACATGAGCAGCGTGTCGTCGATCAAAGGGGAAACGCATGCGGAAGCATGGTGCTTTGCCGGCATGGTAGAGATGTGTCGATCGATGTAGGAGCCTTGAGTTCGTTGCCCAAGATCGTGATGCATGAGAAAGATCAGACGATCAAGTTCGATATCACCGCCTCCGAGCAGACGATTACGCTCTAGAAACATGCTCCTGCATTTCTGGTGTCAACAAGTTCGGCGAGTCGGATGAGAGAAGAGAGCATATGTTGAAGTCAATACAGGCGCCCAATCTCGTTCCATGGAAGGAACGATTCAGCTATGCATCGAGTGATTTCGCTTGCAATCTGGCGTTTTCGATGATCGGCACCTATCTGATGTATTTCTACACAGATGTATTCGGCATCTCTGCCGTAGCGGTTGGAACACTGTTTCTGGTTGCTCGTGTCGTCGATGCGATCGATGGTCCATTCTGGGGCATCATGATCGATCGCACGCACACGCGGTGGGGTAAGAGCAGACCGTACTTCTTATGGTTCTCGATCCCCTTTGCCGTTTTTTGCGTGCTGTGCTTCACTACGCCTGATCTGAGCATATCCAACAAGATCATTTGGGCATATGTGACCTATATTGGAGTCGATGTCCTATACTCGGCTGTCAACATTCCCATCACCTCCATCCTTCCCAGTCTCACGAACAATTCGGACGAGCGAGTGGTTCTCAGCACGATTCGTCAGTTTTTTGGAACCGCTGGCGCCACCATTGTTACGGTTGCCGCGCTACCTCTGGTCAGAGCCTTTGGACAGGGCAACGAGCAGGTAGGGTTCTTCCGCACCATGATCATGCTGGCGGCGATCTCCGCCGTGCTCCTCTTGATGACATTCAAAAACACGCGCGAGCGAGTTCAAACAAGCTCATCGAACAAAACCGTCTCCATCCGGGAATCGGTCAAGGCGCTTAAAAGGAACTGGCCTTGGGCGATCGTGATCTTCATTAATTTCGTTTACTGGATCGGGATGCAGACGAAGTCGCAGGTCACGGTTTATTTCTTCAAATACAACATGCATGATGCCGGCTTGGCCTCATTCATTCTCGGTTTGCAGGTGGTGGCGTTGTTAGCGGTGCTTGTCACGCCATATACCGCGCGGAAGATCGGGAAGCGCAACACGATGCTTGGTGGAATGGTGCTCGCGATCGCGGGTCAGCTTATTTTGAGCATCGGTGCGCATTCGCTGAGTGTTCCCATCATCGTGATTGCAACCGTGGTTGGTTATCTGGGGACCGGATTCGTTTCAGGTCTGATCGCTGTGATGCTCGCGGATTCTGTTGACTACGGCGAGTGGAAAAACGGGGTGCGCGCGGAGGGAATCGTCACCTCGTTTTCCAGCTTCAGCGCAAAGCTGGGAATGGGAATCGGAGGTGCTGTGACCGGTGCGATCCTCAGCATGGGTGGCTATATCGCAAATGCGACCCAAAGCAGCGGCGCGCTCAGTGCCATCGAGGCGAACTATATCTGGGTGCCCATAGTGGGGTTCGCACTTTCTGTGATCGCGCTGCTGTTCTACCGTGTGGACAGCATAGAGGAACGCATGCAGCACGATCTCGAGGTCAAACATGCACATGAATAACGTGTAAGAGCTCTGCGAAGTGCGGCGGAGAAGTTCGTGCACCTGTGGGAAATGAGGGGATCGCCGTGTATTACATCGGTATAGACCTGGGTACCTCAGCGGTGAAGTTGCTGCTGGTCAGGGAGGACGGAGGCATCGAGAACACCGTCTCCAAGGCTTATCCGGTCGAATATCCGCATCCGGGCTGGAGCCAGCAGGATCCGAGGGTCTGGTGGGATGCGGTGAGGGCCGGTGTTCGCGAACTCATCGCAGGCCGCGACGCGGCTCTCGTGCGCGGCATCGGATGTGGCGGCCAGATGCACGGCTTGGTTGTTCTCGACGCCGACGACGCGGTCATACGGCCATGCATCCTGTGGAACGATGGGCGCACAGAAGCCGAGGTCGCTTATCTCAACGAAGAGATAGGGCGTGACAGGATATCCTCGTTGACCGGCAACATAGCGTTTGCGGGCTTCACGGCACCCAAGCTCCTGTGGATGCGCGCTCATGAGCCGGGTGAGTTCGCCCGGATCGCCAAGATCATGCTTCCCAAAGACTACCTGTCCTATCAGCTGACGGGCGTGCACGCGACCGATTTCTCGGACGCCTCCGGTACGCTGCTGCTCGATGTCGAGCATCGCCGTTGGAGCACGGAGATGCTCGACATCTGCGGGGTCAGCGAGAAGCAGATGCCCGCGCTTCTCGACGGCGCCGACGCCATCGGGACCGTGGATCCCAATGTCGCACGGCAGCTGGGTCTACCGCCTGGAGTCACCGTCGCAGCCGGTGCCGGTGATAACGCGGCGGCGGCTGTGGGCTGCGGTGCCGTGGCTTCTGGCTCATGCAACATCAGCCTCGGAACATCGGGCACGGTCTTCATCCCGAGCGACAGCTTTCGGGTGGATGCCCAAAACGCGCTTCACTCCTTTGATTACATCGAGGGCCGCTTCCATCTCATGGGATGCATATTGTCGGCTGCGAGCTGCTCGGGATGGTTTCTGGGCGATATCCTGCGCAGCGAGGACTTCGATGCGCAGGAAAGGCCTGTCGATCCGAGTCGGGTGAGCTCTGATCTGCCGTATTTCCTGCCGTATCTCATGGGAGAACGCAGTCCGCACAACGACACATCCGCACGCGGCGCCTTCATCGGTCTGCGAGCGGACACACCGCGCTCAGATATGGTCCGTGCGGTCCGCGAGGGGGTCGCGTTCGCGATTCGGGATTGCGTCGATGTCGCGCGCGCCGAGGGAATCGAGATTCGCCGCAGCACGCTGTGCGGCGGCGGAGCCAGAAGCGCGCTGATGCGCCAGATCTTAGCGAGCGTCTTGGATATCGATCTCGATCTGCTCCAGACCGAGCAGGGGCCGGGTTACGGTGCGGCTGCGCTTGCGATGGTGGCATGCAAAGACCAGCGAGATGTTCAGACGTGCGCGCGCGATATCGCGCGGATCAAAGAGACGGTCTCACCCGATCCCGAGCTGACGGGAGCGTATGAGCAACGCTATCGCATCTGGCGGCAGCTGTATCCGGCACTGAGACCGATCTATCGCGAGATGGGAGAGAGTCATGAGGGTTGAATCGGTATTCAGCGATGAATTTCGCAGGTATGGCAGGGTCTGGCAAGACATCCCCGAGGAACTCACCACATCGGTGACGACGGCGCTCGAGACCTCGACTCCGATGCCCGTCGCAACCGATTATGTGGCGAGCGAACCCGCACTCGAGACGCTTTCGTGCGCCGAAGCGCTGAAGCTTGTGCTCTATGGCGGTCGATCGGCGCAGCTCGGTTGGTGCAACGGTCACAACACCCAGCTCAACTGCCTCGAGTATCATCGCTCGAGCGAGTTCAATCTCGGCGCGCGCGATTTCATCCTGCTTGTGGCGGGTCTCGATCAAATCGAGTCCGGATCGCTTGAAACGACGCTCGTGCGCGCCTTTCGGGTGCCGGCGGGGGTGATGGTCGAGGTCTTTGCCACCACACTGCACTACGCCCCATGCCAAGTCGATGAGGATGGTTTTCGGGTCATGGTGGCGCTGCCGCAGGGCACCAACGCTCCAAGGCCTCAGATCGACCCTTCGCTCGCCGCCGGCGATGCGGATCTGCTCTGGGCGGCGGACAAGTGGCTGCTCGCCCATGCTCATAGCTCGGAGGCATCCCAAGGTGCCCACATCGGACTTATAGGAGAAAATATCGATCTGGCTCACGTATCGATGCGTTAGGATTCAAGACAGTTTTATGCGGAGTCTGGGTTCGCGTCCGTGCACCCAGAGAAAAAGGAGAGGCACCATGCTGGAATCAAGCAACATCCCCCAGGTCAGACTCGGACTCATCGCCGTATCGCGCGATTGCTTCCCGATCGAGCTTTCCGAGCGCCGCCGCTCCGCCATCGCAGCCGCCTGCGCTGAGCGGGAGCTCGCTGTGACTGAGATCAAGACGACAGTCCAATCCGAGGCAGAGATGCTGGCCGCCGTCGACGAGGCGCGCGCAGCCGGTGTCAACGCTCTCACGGTCTTCCTCGGCAACTTCGGTCCGGAGACACCTGAGACGCTGATCGCTCAGCGCTTCGACGGGCCCTGCATGTTCGTCGCCGCAGCCGAGGGCGATGGCGATCTGGTCAACGGCCGCGGTGATGCGTTCTGCGGAATGCTCAACTGCAGCTACAACTTGGGGATGCGGCATATCACAGCACATATCCCCTCCTATCCGATCGGCACCGCCGAGGACATCGCTCAGATGATGGCGGACTTCGTACCGGTAGCTCGTACCGTCATCGGTGTCTCCGATCTCAAGATCATCACCTTCGGCCCGCGTCCGCAGGACTTCTTCGCGTGCAACGCTCCCATCAAGGGACTCTATGAGCTGGGCGTGGAGGTTGAGGAGAATTCCGAACTCGATTTGCTGGTCTCCTATAAAGAGCACACTGATGATCCCCGCATCGAAGCGGTCTGTCAGGATATGGCAGCCGAGATGGGGGAGGGCAATTACTACCCGGATATGCTTGCCCGAATGGCGCAGTTTGAGATCACTCTGCTCGACTGGGCCGAGCAGCACAAGGGCAGCCGTAGTTATGTCGCGTTCGCCGACAAGTGCTGGCCGGCGTTTCCGAGTCAGTTCGGTTTCGAACCGTGCTACGTGAACAGCCGTCTGGTCTCGCGCGGCATCCCCGTGGCGTGTGAGGTCGACATCTACGGCGCGCTCTCCGAATACATCGGCATGTGCGCCAGCGGAGATACCGTCACGCTGCTCGACATCAACAATTCGGTGCCGCAGACCATGTACGAGGAGTCCATCAAGGGCAAGTTCGACCACGGCTACCGGCTCACCGACACGTTCATGGGCTTTCACTGCGGCAACACGCCCAGCTGCAAGATGTGTGCAGACCGCGCCGTGAAGTATCAGCTGATACAGCATCGTCTGCTCGAGCCCGAGGGAAGCGATCCAGATTTCACGCGCGGCACCCTCGAGGGAGACATCGCTTCGAGTGAGATCACGTTTTTCCGGCTCCAATGCGATTCGGAGGGCTGCCTGCGCAGCTACATCGCTCAAGGCGAGATCCTTCCGGTCCGTACCGGATCATTCGGCGGCATCGCCGTGTTCGGGATTCCAGAGATGGGACGGTTCTATAGGCACGTGCTTCTCGAGAAGCACTATCCGCATCACGGTGCCGTGGCGTTCAACCACTGCGGCCGTGCGCTGTTCGACATCTTCCGGTATCTGGGGATCGGCGACATCGCCTACAATCAACCGGCGAGCCTGCCGTATCCCACGGAGAATCCGTTCTAGCCAATTTGCTCTCACAAGATAGTGCCATGACGGCCGGGAACCCTCGAAAAGGAGGGTCTCCGGCCGTTTGGATAAAAGGTTGAACGATCCTTACTGACAGTAACGCGTTCGTGCTGTTCTTTTATCGCTTTGTCTGCGGACTTTCATCACTTGCTTATGCTGCTGATCGTGATAATTAAATCACTTTGGAATGGGTCAAAAAAACTATGTTCTATGACCGATCTGCCAGCATGCAGTGGTCGTAGAGAAGCTGATTCAAGGATGCGAATCGAACGATTCTAGTTTTATTCTACATTGACCTCGAAATCGAATCGGCACATCGGAGAAGGGAAGTATTCGATGCTGACTTCCATGAGTTTATCGAGTTGATCATAAACATGGCTTCGTAGCACAGATAATGCAGATCCAGTCTTGACGTTGAGCAATTCCGCTATGCACGGCTCTGACTCAGTCGCCCAGACTGAGCGGAATGCATGGATGGGATGAATATCGTAGATTGCTTTGAGTGTTGAATAGAGTGATTCAACTGAGAAGTCGTGGTTTTCGATGTCGGGAAAACGTTCGCTAGGGATCCATGTACGCAGATATACCGAAGGATTGCCATCCGTGTAACGGACCCGTTCGAGAAAGAACCATGTTCCTCCTGAGGCGCAGCGATCGCCAGCCACGTCGCTAGGAAGAGGTGCTCGTGAGAATTCAAGCACTCGTGTCGCGGGTGCATGACCGAGGAGCAGCATCTCCTGAGAGAAGCTCAAGATTTTGTTGGCAAACATTCCGTAGTTTTGAGCTTTTACAAAACTGCCGCGGGCGCGCTCTCGAACAATCAGTCCAGCGCTCACAAGTGAACCATACGCCTGCCGTACCACTGGACGTGACAGATTGAACGTTTCATCAAGGTCATCTTCAGTCGGTAGTTTATCGCCCGCCTTCAAGATTCCTGACCCAATTGCTCGCGTAACGGAATCCTCCAACTGCTTGTACAGGGGCACCGGAAGCGATCGGTCGATAACGATGTAGCTGGCTTGCATGACGTTTTCCGATCTTGCTCTGTATATTGCCTAATATGCTGTCGCTACACATGATAGCAGCGATCTCGCTCACGCAGGATCGCTGCTTGAAATACGCGTGGGGTTGCGGGCTCAATGGCAGAAGCTGATCCAAAAATATTGGCCAGCGCCAACTCGGAAGTATAACGCTGCCTTCTACTGCTCCTGCCACGCCTGCTCTTTGGTGCCGCTCTCCGGAAGGAAGATGCCGACGTGTGCCACGCCAGTTTCAACCGCCAAAGCAGCTAGTTTTTCGACGCTAGGATCGCCAATTCTCGATTGTGATACGCATTCGAGCACCATTGCGACATTTGTTCCGTATACAACGCGAATTCTAGGATCGACCAGTGCTTTCATTGCCGCGCTTTGGAAGGGGCTTCCCTGCAACACATCGCAAAAAAGTAAGATTCCCTTCGCGTTGGCATGTCGAGAGAGAGCTAAGTCTATCTTGTTATCGAGTTCAGACTTCGTCTCATCATCGAAAAACTCTACTGTTTCGATTTGATCTTGTGAGCCGAATATCATTTCAACGCTTGATAAAATACCAGAAGCGAAGCTGCCGTGTCCCGCGATCAAAAAATCAATCAAGGTGCCCCCTCTTTTTTTGACTCATTTTTTCATAATGGCCAAGTGACTCTTTAAATGGATTGATATTCGTATCTATAAAAATGTCACGCGCACCGCCCGCGGCGACAAACTGGAATGGCACTGTGTAGACGAGTGGTCCCAAGTACGTGCTTGTAGCTGGCGAGAAGATAAGGTCACGATTGTCAGCTTCGATATTTTTACAGGTCAGCACATGAACACGCGGAGTATACTGCTTGAAAACAGACCGGAAATGAATCATTCGTTCGAATTCTGGCTCATCTGAGCCGATCATGACGATGGTCTGGTTGTCACGTAGTGCCATAACTGGCCCATGGGCGAATTCCTCGAGCTCATACCCAATAGTGGGAATTCGCAACATTTCGCCAATCTTAAGCATCCCTTCAAGCATCGATCCGTAATCGATACCGTACCCCAGCACATAGATTCTGTCACTGTTCACGATTGATGCTTTATTTCGGTCGTACCAATTCTCTCCAGCGTCGATTATCCGAGAAAAATCACTAATAAGCAGCTGAGCTTGTTGGACCATGCCATCGTATTCATGTGGCTTGAGAGTGCCGTTCGCCTTGGCGGTTTCAATTGCGCATAAATAGGCCGTCAGGATGGTGACGGTATAACCTTTCGTTTCAGGTGGCGTTAATTCATCGCCCACAAGCAACGGTATCGTTGTTTCCGCACAGTTTGTGATAGCGCTTTTCATATCGTTTGTAATCGCAAGCGTGCGACAACCGAGTTTACGTCCGTACTGCATAACTCTGCACGTGGAAACTGATGTTCCTGATTGGCTGATACCGACAAATAAGATATGATCGTTCGCAATGGAGCCCGTCCAATCAGGTTTTTCATAATGCTCAAAAACAGTGGGGTAGCAGGCTTCAGCGGCGATTCCGACGATATGCTTGAAATAATAGGCAGCGATGTGTGCGGCGTTGTAGGATGTGCCGGATCCGAAAAAAATGATTTTCCTAATGTTGCCTTCATTGATTTCTGCTGAGAAGGGGTGGGTAAAACTCGTCTGATCGGCGAACACGCCGGAGAGCACTTCTGGTTGACTCCTGATGTTGCCAAGAACAGTCTGTTTGATCTGACCGGTTGTCATCATAAACTTCCTTTCTAACAGTGCTCTGATTGAAAGAGATCGGTGATATTCTCTCGTGCATCGGTTGGAATCATCTGATTGAAGATAGGTATTCCTGCCAGAGCAAGTCTGTGAAACGCTTGCCATTCCTCGGCTGAGACGAATACGGTCTTTCTGATCTGATTCGCATTTGACTTTGTTGACATGTTCCCCACGGTAACATGATCGACTTTAAACCCGTTTTGCACCATTGCAAGGATCGGCTGTGGATGACCTGTAAGGATCATGACCCGGGTACCACGATCAATTTGTTGAGAGAATTTGTCAGCTGCTTTCGTAGCGTTGAAAATTGAGAGCTTGCATCGTTCGGGGCAACCAAACCGGAGTGCTGTTTTCCGGGTTTCATCTTGCGCGATCGCATCGTCAACAATTACGATGCGATCGAGCGAATACTCAGGAATCCAGAAGCTGCAGACTTGACCGTGAATAAGTCTGTCATCAATACGAGTATCTATGATGGCCATGATTCCTCCTACATCGCAATGATTCCAGTGATTCCGAGCAAGAAGCCAATGACCACAATGCCCAAGATGATGAATGGAACCTTGATGTTCTTTTTTAAGCACCACAGAATTCCAAGTGTTACAACGAGTGGCAACAGTTTGGGTGAGATCTGATCCAGGTAATCTTGGACAGCAATCTTCATATTGCCCATTGTGAATACGAGAGGGGAGGAGATTTTGACCCACATGGCGATCATGCAACCGATCGCCATAGCTCCGACTATGCTTGCGCATTGCGTGACGAGTTGCATTTGTCCACTTTTTTCGAGGTGCTCGATAAGAACACGTCCTCGTGAGTAGCCGAGACGCACTCCTACAAGCCGCACAGCGATGTTAGGGATGCCAAAGCTCAACAACAGGACAAATGGAGCAATCGGACTACCTTGTGTTGCAAATCCAATTGCCAGCGAACAGGCGAGTACCCGAAAGATTCCCCAAAAGAACGTGTCGCCAATTCCGGAAAGCGGGCCCATAAGCGAAACTTTGATTGCATTGATCGATGATGGATCAAGCGAAGGATCGCGGGAATGGTTTTCTTCCATTGCCATTGTGATGCCCATAACAAAAGGAGAAGGAGCGCATGTCATATTGAATGCCGCGACGTTGCGACGCATGGCGGCTCGTAGCGCATTATCATCACCGGAATAGATCTTGCGTAGCGGCTTTAGAATACTGCAGAGAAAGCCGAGCCCTTGCATGCGCTCGTAATTGAATGAACCCATAATCGTATAGCTTCTGAGTGCGACACCACGAAGATCTTTAGTATTTAACAGTGGTGATTCTGCGATCGGGCGATCTGGTGCAGCCGCAATTGTATCGGTCATGTTCTAATCCTCCCATTCGTTGCTTGAAATGGGTTCGTGCGCCTGCCGAACGACGTTTCTCGATTCACTTCTTAGTGCAAAGACGATCATTGCGATTGCGACAGCTATTGTTGCCATACCGATCATGCTAAGGTCGTGGCCAACAAATGCAGCTGGAACGAAGCCGACGATAAAGTATGGAATAAGCGAGGCGTCTAGAATAATCTGCATGAGCAGAGCGAAACCCAATGCGGGAAGGATTGCGGCGATACCGTTTAGACCAGCAGTAGCCCATGAAGGGAGGCTTTTCACGATGATATCGATCATGCCGCCCCCGAAGAACATCAGAATGAAGGTTAATCCGAAATAGACTAGACCGGTCAGAATTGCGCACGACCAGTGGATAATTTCGATCTTTGTGAATTTCAGATCCTCGATCGCGCGATCTACGATGAGCATGGCACCGGAGTATGCTGTAAGAAGCAAACTGTTGAGAAACTGCATGATTATCGAGATTGGAACGCCGAACATGATTGCGCTGTCAATGCCGGTACCCGTCGCAATTGCGACGGCGGCTCCGATGGTTCCGCCCGTACCGATGTCTAGACCTGCCGTTGGGCCAATTGCAGTTGCACCCATCCACATGAGCTGCATCTGGGCACCGAGCATAAGCCCCTTGGAAACATCGCCTAACACAATGCCGACTAAAAATCCGGTCACAATTGGTTCTCTGAACTTTGACTCACCAAGAATCAAGCCATCAAACTGTGTGAAGGCCGCGACGAGTCCAATACAGATCGATTGCCAAAGAGTGATCACTTCTTCATCCCTTCTCCCACATCGTGAGTTCTGAGGCAGGCGTTCAGCTATCATCATATTGTAATAACAATGTGATGATAGCTGTTATCGCTGAATGGCTGCTTATCGTCGGGGAGCGTATATTTGCAGCTCTTATAACAATCTGCTTTGTGATAAGGCTCTTGTCAGGATTGGCCGACAGCAATATGGCATGTTTAGGTAAGCAACAGTTTTGGCGCAAGTTATTCAGCTGAAGCTCGACAAGCTCAGCTTGTTTTGGCGAGCAGGCATGTTTCCAAGATAAATGTAAGCGAGCTAAGTGTGCCGTAATTGCGATGCAACGTTTCTGCAACCGGTGCTGTCGCACCATGAGAATCTCGTGAGACCGAATTCCGTTCCCATATGTTGAAGAAGACTTTAGCGTGGGAGTTCGTGACATCCAACAGATGCTAAGGTATCATTTTGCTGGATGATTCGGCAGTTTTGTGTCAATCGGCTGTCAGCAACCGACAGCCGAGCTGGATTCAAGCCAGCAGCAGGCGTTCCGATCGCTTCGGCAGATGGTTCGACATACAGATCGATCGGCACGAGGCGGTGAAGCGAAGGGATGCATGTGATGTACTGTGTCAAATGCGGAGGCGAGCTATCGGATGACGATGCATTCTGTCCCGCGTGCGGGCAGGAAATCGATAAAATAGAATCTGAACGATCTGCCTCGGATTCTTGCCGGGTTTCAGCCTCGATCCCCAAAACGACACCCGAACCCGAGCCCGAGCCGACTACCCTTCTGCAATCACAAGCGGCATCGCCGGCAGTTTCCGCCGTCGCTCGACATGATACCGATACCCATAGGGCTGCCGCGAAAATTTCGTCAGCTCAATCCGTAGCACCCGCACCGAGTACGACGAAGGCATCGCCGATCACTGCGACTGTCTTGCCACGCTCTGCGATGATGAGCTCTGAGGCCCCCTCAGGTGACAGGCCCAAGCACAGCAGAAAAACCATTCTCATCACGGTGATCGTCGCTATAGTGGTTCTAGGCCTGGTTGCGGGCGGGGCTTGGTGCTATTTGGGATGGAGACATCAGCAGGACGCTGCAGCGGATGAAAAAGCATATGCTGATGCGCATCGCATCTACGATGTCAATCTCAAGATCACGGCAGATGGACTCGACACATCTGAGGGCTCCAAGATACCGGTGCAGGTCAGCGGAACAGATTTCGAGGGCAACAAGGTAGAAAAAATCTACTACGTGGCCTCCGACGGATCGGGTATCAGCCTGATGTGCGGTAGGTACGACCTATCCATAGCCGCCTCGCCGATTTCTGCCGATGGCATGATCTTCAATTCGAATGACGTCGCTGTGCACGCTACGGTCGGGAAGAATGGAACGTTTGATGTGGAGGGTTCATTCACGCTCTCGCCCATTGAGGCCGACCAGGTAAGCGCCGCACAGATCAATGAGGCCTATCTTGCAGCGAAGGAGGGTGGCGCTGCCAGTGAGAAAGATGCTGCGACTCTTCGAGATGCGGCGACGCGGCGTCGTGAGGATGCGATCAGGAAAAAAAGAGCGGATGCCGACGCCGAAGCCAAAAGAGTTGCTGAGGAACGTGCAGCATCAGTACATTTCAGCACTTCGCGTTTCTCATTTGACATTCCGGATTACTGGAAGGATCGAGTCACCGTTTCGATAGACGAGGACTGCGCTCACGTTTTCTCGAAAAAGTATCCCGAACGCGAGATCATGGCCATCGTCGTGAGCGACGGAGGCAATTTGAAATCTGGGAGCCAGATGATCGAACCTCCAGCTGTAGATATAGGAGGTGGCCGATACGCACAGGTGCAAGCGACAGATTGGGCGATCAAGATCGCTGAGGCGAATATCTCTCACTCGAAACGTGCGGATGATTTCTTCAGCTTGGACGAGGCCAACGAGCTCACCGATCTTCAGACCGGAGGCGGCGTGGGCTATATCTCAGTGCTCAGAGCTCTTAATACGTCGGACGGGAATCCTGACTCCAAATTGCTCTCGCGGCTCAGCGCCTTCATATCTGACACAGTGCCTCGGACCATCAAGTCGAATTAGCCGCAGTGCAGCCGAGAGGCGGCGAAAGGAGAACACGGACATGGCCTTTCTCGACGATATGCAATCGCTCATGAATCGTGGCTTTGCGAGCGCGAGCCGTGCGGCGGGAGCAACCAAGCTCAAACTGGAGCGGGCCGATCTCGAAAAGCGCCGCAGGGAACTGTCGGCTCAGCTGGGGGCGAGTCTGTATGAGGAGACGAGGTGCGACGAAAGGTTCCGTTCGGGTCGCGAAGGCATCTACGACGCTATCGCAGCCATTGACGAACGTCGTGCGACGATCGATGGGGAGCTGGAGGAGCTTGCCGCTCAGACTCAGATCGCCCAGATCTACACCTGCACGAAATGCGGGGCCCAGGTGCCATCGACCGATTCGTTTTGCGCCGGTTGCGGCACGCCAGTGGTCGATATCATAGCCGCTCATCAATCGATTCCGCAGACTGATACCGGCGAAATTGAGGACGGTGCGCCGTTATGCCCCGCTTGCGGGGTGCCCGCGAAGGCCGGTGCCGTGTTTTGCGTGGCCTGCGGAGCTCGCTTGGATGAGAGCGCGTCGCAGACAGGCGAGTGAGGCCGGGCACGGAGCTTACCCTTTTTTGGCACGCAGAACGGTATAGAGTGAGAACGATAATCGAGAACGAGAGGATCCACCTGATGTTTTGTCCCAAGTGCGGTACGAGGAACACTGACAGTGCGGGCTTCTGCAGCAAGTGCGGTGAGTCGCTTGGCGAGCGCCGGGTATCGGCTCCTGCAACCGGCCCGATCTCAAACAGAACGTATGCTTCAGGGCCTTCGGTTCCCTCTCAGGCAGGTGGCGCAGCGGGTCTGCGGCGGGGTGCACCGCGACCCGCGGCTACGCGACCATCTGCTTCAAGCCCGGTCGTGCCCGCCTCGGCTGGGATCGGTGCGGGAGCATTGCGTCGGCGTCTACTGCAGACCATCAGCGCGGCAGTTATGCTGATCTCGTTTTTTCTCCCCCTCTTCAGTGTCAGCTTTCTCGGAATCACCATCACGATGAGTCCGGCTGAGATGACATTCGGCAAGCAGATTTTGGGAACCACGGTATCCAATTTCTCGAATATTTTGTTTATCGTTCCTGGCGTCTGCGCGATTCTCGCATTGCTTGCACTGAGGGATCGAGCTGCGAACATCGTGTCGATCGTCCTCGGTATCGTATCGCTTGCAATTGTTCTGATCTGCATAACGTATATTCCTACCACTGACTATATAAAGCCGGATATGGCGATCGGTCTCTATCTCAATGTGATCGCAAGCGCGGCACTGATCGGGCTATCCGTATTCAAGCTGTATAGCGCCAGCAGGCAGAAGCGGTAGGCTCGAGCGAGGAAACGACGGGAGAACCTCATCTGCGACAAGTATGGAGCTGCCGCCAGCAGAAACCCGACCATGGAGTCTTTAGATCGTTGCGCGCGACTGTGACCTCAGCATCAGCTGGCCTGTTCGTCCGCGAGCACGTTCTCGGTGACATAGCTGTCTCAGAACTTCCGGAGAGTCGTTTCGTCGGTGGATTGCAGGCTGGACGTGGGCTGTCTCCATAGAACCGGGCTTCGGACATGCTTGCGTAGGAGTCAGTCGCATCGCCGCCGGCATGCGGCCGATATCGTGACCTCTGATAGGAACGCATTCAGTTCGCCGAATAGCATGCAATCTGAAGGTCGATTGGCAATATAATCTTTTGGCTATTGCCGTGAACCCGGGCGATCATGCACATGGCACTCGGTAGTGCATGCAGTTGCATCGTTGATCTTCATGGAGGGGTGCCATTATGGAGGCTGCAATACGAGCGCTCGACAACGACAGCCGAGTTCTTCTTGTCAGTGAGGACTCCATAGCGCGCGAGGTGCTGCGGCAAACATTGATGGTGCATCTCATCGAGGGCGAGGCCGAAGTCCACTAAAAGCTCGGTCATGGTCATGTCGCGCGCATGGACGCTGACGGCGTCTCCCTCTCATCAGATGGTGATGCAGCATTGAGGGGTCAGGCGATAATGCTTCCGATGGCAGCGGGCGATGTTTTGGTGGCGAACAAGGGAGACCAATTCGAATTGCGCGCGACGTCAACATGCCAACCCAAGCCGCTGCTCTTCCTCTTTGAGATCTCAGATTCGCTCCTGTATCAAGCGGTCGACGCGAACACGATTATCTTTCGCTGCTGCTCGTCACACCGCGGGAGCAGTGATGAATTCGAAGGATTGATCGAGGCGATCCGGAGTGTATTGGACGCGATGGCTCTCGACGACCAACGTGGCAGCTTTCTTTTGTTCTCTAACATCTACGCCCTGCTGAATGAGCTCGTGCTGCGTTTTGCGGATCGATTCGAAGCGGTCAATCCGGGCGAACATCGAGCTTGGCAGATCCTGCGGTACATGGGTGCTCATTATCGCGAACGGCTCACCTTGAATCTCGTAGCCAACCGCTTCTATCTGGATCCGGCATATCTTTCCCGTCTGATCAGACGGGAAACAGGTATCAATTTCAAAGCGCATCTCACCCAGATGCGCATCGAGTGCGCGAAGCGATTTCTCACTCAGTCCTCGATGAGCATCGCCCGTGTGGCAACCGAATGCGGATACACCAATCTATCGAGTTTCAACACGGCATGCAACCGCTTGCTCGGTATGACGCCATCGGAATATCGAGCGAAAACCAGCATCACCGCTATTGCCAAAGACGTTTCCGCCGGTGAGGAATCACATCGTTATCAGCAGCTCCGGCAACGAGAAAAGATTCGCGATCAAATGCGTGAGACGCGGCGCATCGATATGGCGATGACGGGAGATCCCCTGAAACCGATTTGGACCGAGTTGCTCAACATCGGTTCCGTTCGCGAGCTGCTGCATGGTCATATCAAACGTCAGATTGCATTCATACAGGGTCAGATCGCATTCAAGTATGGAAGAATGTGGGGACTTTTTGGTCCGGAAGCGCTGTGCGATCTGGAAAAGGGCGAATATGCCAATTTTGGAACGCTTGACGAGGCACTTGATGCGGTCATCGAGGTCGGGCTCATACCTTGGATCGTGATCGGCAAATGCTCAGACCCGGAGCGCCTCTACGAATGCGAGAACAAGGCATGGCAGCATGCGCTCTCGAGTTTTCTCAGTCATGTGCTTGATCGCTATGGGAAGCAGCTGATAGTGCGGTGGCGGATCGAGATGGTGTTCGAAGGTGATCCGTCATCTCCCCAGTTCGACATCTACCGAGATCGCCTGGCTTTCACACGGAAGCGAATCAAGGACATCGATCAGGCCATGCTCATCGGAGGGGCGGGATTTCAGCAATTGAGCGATGAGGGCAAACTGTCCGAAAGGATCAAGAGCATCGCCTATCTTCTCGATTTTGTGAGCCTCAAAGTGTTTCCCTATTCGGGGTCAAGCGAAGTCGGGGAACAGCGGCACCCGATGCGAATTGTTGAGACCGGTGTTTTCATCGAGTCCGTACAACGAGTGAGGGCCGCGATGATGCACGCCGGCGTTTCTGTACCGATTTATGTCACCGAATGGAGCAACACGATCTCAACCGAGGATCTCATCAACGACACGTTGTTCAAAGGTTGCTTCATCATCAAGACCTGCATAGAGGCGATCGATTCGGTGGCAGGCATGGGTTATTGGCTCGCGTCGGACTGGTATAGCGCGGAGCAGCGGTCAGGATCTCTGCTTACCGGCGGCCCAGGCTTGATCACCAAAGACCGTATTCCGAAGCCGGCGCTATCCGCGTTCGGTTTTCTCGCAGAACTCACTGAAAGGAAGCTGATCTTCAAGAGTGAAGACTGTTTGATCTGTCAGCGTGAAGGCGACAGCAGCATACTCGGCTTCAATTATGTCCAACCTGAAAAAACCTATTACCTCAAAGATGAGTCGAGCTTTCAACCGGGAGAAGTTTTGTCGCTTTTCAAAGAAGAGAAAAAACGCTGCTCATTTTTGCTCACTCACCTGAGAAATGGGGCATATGAGATCAGAACGTATTCATGCGACGCCCGGTACGGCAGCATTTTCAATCAGTGGGCGACGTTGGGGTTTGCGAAGCATCTTCGGAGGTCTGATATCGAATATCTGAAAAACAATTCGAATATGCACATGGAGCTGGAGGAGAGAATGATCACAGACGGTGTTTGCCGCATCGATCGCCTTGCCGGTGCGAACGAGTTCTTTTTGATTAATCTTCGATACTGCGCAAAAACCAATAAGTGATTCTTTACCCCGCGTAGCCGTGTGTCGTGAGGGGCAGTGTTTTTCATGACTCAACTCGACAACGAGTGAGGAGATACTTCTTTCGATGGCGTGTACGATAACGCTATCGATATCTCAAAGCTCAGGGAGCGTGGATCATGGAACTCGGGGTTGTAAGCGCGATCTATCATCAGAGCGATTTCAAACAAATGATCGAACTCGTGGCCGGAAATGACCTGTCTTGCGTTGAAGTTGCCTGCTGGCCGAAAGAGAAGCCCGACCGCCGCTATGCGGGAGTCTGCCATATCTCAACCGATGAGATCGATGATCGGGCAGCGGAAGAGATACGCGCGTTCACCTCGCAGCACGATGTTAGAATTTCGGCGCTCGCCTATTATCCCAATCCGCTTGATGAGGATCCCAGTAGACGCAAGAAGGCGATCGATCATCTGCTCACGGTGATCGATGCGGCTCAGCTGCTCGATATCAACTTGGTCACCACCTTCATCGGTCGCATGCAACATGCCAGCGCATCAGAGAATTTCACCGAGGTCGGCCATGTGTGGAAACCGATCTTGAACTATGCGCAGGACCGAGGCGTGAGGATCGCCATTGAAAACTGCCCCATGTTGTTTACAGAGACCGAGTGGCCGGGTGGTCAGAATATCATGACCTCACCTTCGAACTGGGAACGAATCTTCAACATCTTGGATAGCGATTGGTTGGGAATCAATTACGACCCCTCTCATTTTCTATGGCAGCAGATCGATTACCTGGCTCCGATCCAGCAATTCAAAGACAAAATCTTCCATGTGCACATCAAGGACATCAAGCTGCTTCCGCAAAAGCTTGCGAGCGTGGGCATCTTGGCTCTGCCGCTTGAGTACATGCTTCCCAAGCTCCCCGGTCTTGGCGAGATCGATTGGGGCGCGTTCGTATCGGGTCTTACCGACATCGGATACAGGGGAGCGGCCTGCATCGAGGTAGAAGACAGGGCGTTCGAGAGCAGTTACGAGGAGATCAAAAAGTCCGTGACACTCAGTGCACGCTACATGCGCAACTACATCATCTGAGCCGGGACTTCGAACCCGAGAGGGCGTTACGTTCGCGGCGGATTATAAAACGTTTCGCACGTGGAGTCTCTACGCGAGGAAATCGGCTTAGAATTCGATCCTTCGAAACGCTGGGACGCTTCGAAATGCAAGGTGATGCCGATCGAACATGACCATACCAAACAAAAGAAGGGGTAGGGATAGTATGAAGGCCAAGCTATCGTTCGGTCTGATCGGATTCGGTTTCATGGGTCATTCTCACGCGGATATGATTACGAAGCTTGATTACGCCGAGCTCGCTGCAGTGTGCGATATCAATCCGGATCAGCTCAAATTTGCTCCGCAGGGTACGGCTACCTATGCCGATGCTGACGATCTGCTAGCCAGCGAAGATGTGAACACGGTCATCATCGCGGTGCCCAATCACCTCCATTTGGATATGGTGAAGAAGGCGGCGGCTGCGGGTAAAGATATCATATGCGAAAAACCGGCGGCGATGGATGCAACGCAGGTTCAGCAAATGATCGATGCGACCCGAGCCGCGAACGTTCGATTCACCATTCATCATCAGCGCCGCCTCGATGCGGATCTCAAGATGGCGAAGGCGGCGTTCGAAAGCGGTGAGCTCGGTGACGTCTATACCGTGAAATCGTCACTATACGGATTTAACGGGAATATGCACGATTGGCATGTCTATCCGGAATACGGCGGCGGAATGCTGTACGACTGGGGTGTGCACCTCATCGATCAGATTCTATTCATGATCCCGCAGCGCGTGATCCAAGTTTACGCTGACATGCGCAATGTCATCAACAAACAGGTTGATGATTATTTCAACATCCTATTGCGCTTCGAGCATGGCGTGGCAGCGCAAATCGAACTCGGGACCTATTTTCTATGTGATCAGGACGGATGGTTCGAACGCCACTGGTTCGTCGCTGGAAACAAGGCTTGCGCATATATCGATGGCTTCAATCCTCGCGGTGCCGTCGTGACCACGTCTCAATTGCTTGAAAATGTTCCCGGTAAAATTTCGATGAGTTTTGCAGGTCCGACGAGATCTTTCGGACCACCTCCCGAGGGGAGGATCATCTCGAAACCGCTTCCATCTGCCGAGACCTCGCACCGTCAGTTTTTCGACCGATACTATGGCTATGTGGAAGGCCGAAACGAGCTATTCGTCAAACCGGATGAGATCTTGCGGTTGATGCGCTTGATAGACACCATTCGCCGATCCGCTTCTGAGCATCGCTCGCTCGACTTCGAATGATTTACCGGGAGGGCGATCGGTCGCGTTTGCAATCTGAATTCGGATCACTGTCGGAGGGTACCTGAGATCATGATCCGCCTCATCGCATCAGATATGGATGGCACGCTGATGAGCGGTGCTGATGGACTGTCCTCGCGGAATGCTTCCGCGATCCGATCCGCGCAGGCGCTTGGAGCCGAGTTCATCGTCGTCACCGGCCGGTCGTATGAGGAGGCGGCACCGTATCTGCACGATGCGGGCATCGCATGCGACTATGTGTTGATGAATGGAAGCGAACTCAGAAATGACGCGGGTGAACTCCTTCGGTCTCGCTATCTATCCCAAGACGCGGTTGAAGCGTGTACGAAAAGACTTCAAGAAGAGAACGTGTATCTCGAGCTGTATACGACGACGGGCATTTTCTCAACAAGCAGCGAGGATCAGCTCGACTGGGCGATCGCGACCAAGATCACCTATCTCATGCCCGGTGCGTCCCCGCGAGAAGCGCAAAACCAAGCTATCATCGATTTCTGGAAGAGGACCAAGATCTGCCGGTTTGACGAAGCCGATGAGCTATGGAACCAACGGGGAAGCGTTGGAAAAATCGTCATGTTCTCAGCTGATCTCCCCAAGCTCAGTCGACTTCGCGAGGAGTTCGCGGCTCAAAGCGATCTGAATGCGGCATGCTCGTTTCCCGTGAACTTGGAGCTGACTGACAAGCACGCGAACAAAGGGCGGGCGCTCAAAATGTACGCGCGCGCGAAGGACATCGATTTGAAAGATGTCATGACCATTGGCGACAGCTACAACGATTTATCGATGCTGCATCCTGAATTCGGTTATCCGGTCGCTGTGGAAAATGCGCCCGATGATGTCAAGCGGGCGGCCAAATATGTCACCGCAAGCAACCAGGCGGATGGTGTCGCATCTGCCATTGAACGTTATCTGACCTGAGAGGAAGGATATGAATACCTGTATCGGTCGTTGATACCGGTGCAATGAGAATCGTTGAAATATACAGGGTTGATCTGCGTGAGCGCAGGTCGAGTCCCGGCAGGAGAGGAGAGGCCAGATGGATGTTGCACTTGGTATCGACATAGGAGGCACGACGGTAAAGAGCGCCTTGGTCGATCGGACCGGCGCGCTTATTCAAAAGAGATCTGTACGCACAGAGTCGAGCGCGGGACACGTCAAAATGGCTCACGATATCGCTGCGATGGCGAAGGATATGAGCAAGGATCTACCAGATCGATGCACTGTTGTCGGCGCAGGCGCCGGCGCCCCCGGTCCCGTCGAAGGGCGCATGCTGCTCGGTGCGGTGAATCTGGGATGGGGAGAGACCCCGCTTGCTCAAGCGATCGAGAGGAGTTCGGGCCTTCCGACCGTGCTGTTGAACGATGCGAATGCCGCAGCCTTGGGAGAGCGGTGGGCGGCGAGATCCCATGGTGGCGATCTGGCTGAAAACTTGTTGTTCGCAACCCTCGGCACGGGAGTGGGGGGCGCTATCATCGTGAACGGATCGCTCCTGAACGGAGCCCATGCGTGCGGCGGGGAGATAGGCCACATCCCCTCGGGAAAAAGCGAGAAGCGCGTTTGCGGCTGTGGGAATCTGGATTGCTTGGAGACCTATGCATCGGCCAACGGATTGCTTGCAACAGCAAACAATCTGTTCGTAACAAATCAGGTATCTGCAGTGCCCACATGTGAGGAGCTGTTCGAGAGAGTCAAAGCGGGCGATCGCCTCGCTACCAAAGCGCTCGATGACACCATCGATCTGCTCGCTCGTGCGCTGGCAGGCATCATCAACACGATCGATCCCGAGATGGTGATCATCGGAGGAGGACTTTCGGCTGCGGGGGGCACCCCTATTCGATAGGATTCAATCTCGTCTCTCGCTACATGTGTTTCCGGCGATCCGCGGTCATTTTGATCTCAGATGCGCGCGATTGGGTAACGATGCGGGTGTCATCGGAGCGGCGTACGAGGCGTTCCGTATCGCCGATGGGACGTGTCAGTCATGATGGACCTATGACGGTTCAATACTGACAGAAAAAGCAAAGAGGCGAGATGGCGTGGTCAGGTTTACACCAGCCATCCTGCGCGTATCGAGGAGTATGATCAATACGGATCGGTCGCGAGCCGTGCAGGTCCTGCCGAGATGGGTGACCGGAGCTGGTGGCGACCGATTCTAATTCGACGCCATCCCTACGCGATCTCATCAACGAATCGACGATGATTCCTCGCACGAGCGCACCTGTCGGCTTTCCTCAGTTTTCGCTTCAGCTTCAATCGCCTTCTTTATACCGATCGGAACCTTTACCGACAACGCCACGTTCTCGCAATTCGATTTCGGTAACCGCTCCTCCGAAAGCTCGCCGATGTTTTGCCAACCCGTTGGCCATTCATCGCGCTCGAGTGCGTCTTCCCAATCCGTAATCATCTCGTCGGTTACCTCAACGCCGTTTTCAGCGATGATTCGGTTCATATCTACCCCCATCTCAGTTCTCGTTTGAGTTTTTATGTCGGCGGCGTCATGGCGTGAAAGACGCACCATGTACCGTTTACATCCATGAACCCGATCAACTCTGCGAATCGTCCGTCTGGTGAGGAGCCCACTGAGATCCGCAACGAGGGGTCATCTGTCCCGCGCCGCTGAATCATTTGTATCGGATTTTCCCACACGTACGCCGCTCTTTTCTGCGTCAATCGGTGTCTGAGAGCATTTCAATGCACCTGATTACTATCTGCCCCTTGTTTACTTTTCCGGTATACCAAAAAGTAAGAAAACAAGAGCAAGATTTGCGACATCACGCCGCAAGAGACGCATCACATGAATCGACCCTCAGCGCTACGCGTTTCGCTGAGTACGAGACGCGTAGCGCTGAGTCAGAAAGAACGCTTCCCGTCGGGATTGAATATGCAGCCAGGACGGGAAGGAAGGACGTGAGTGCTGCCGAGGGGGAGGGATTCAAGGGGTCCGGCACGTAGCGCACGAGACGTGAGCGCGGAGACATCGCCATGGGCTCGGCGCATCTTGCGCGCTCGATCGAAGGCGTCGCCCGGCTCGGCTGTCGGATCGTTCGCTCCGGTGTGAGATCCAAGTGAGATCCCGACAAGCCCCCCGGAAGGTTCCTGTAAGATAAAACCGCAGGCAGATAGCTACATTTCAAAGCGTGGCGACGCGCTTTCATGAGATAATGGGGACGCGGCAGAGTCCGTTCGCGGACGGCGCTACCAAGTTGCCGGGCACCTCGTGGAGACACCCGGGAAAAGGAGCGTCACCCATGGGAACCTTCCTTGAAATGCTGCAGGCGGTATTCTTCGCGTTGAGCATTCTGAAGCTCGCGTCGAAGGCTGCGCGGAACTATAAGCGATGGCGGATGGAGTTGCGTAAAAGAAAATAGGGGCCAGCGGCAACTGACCCCTAACACCTAAAACGTAGCGCCGCCCGCAGAGTGGTGCGGGCTTTGTCGCTTTTCGCAGTATACCGCGATGACACGGGTCTTGTCGAGAGATCCCACGGGCAGGTCGGCATAACTGTCTCGCGCAGCAGACGCTGTCGCCGACACGAGGCGATCGCCCTCCCCCCGACTGCTGCGCTGATTTCAGAATCCGCATCGCGGGGCCGTTCCATTAAAATGAGGTGAGATACGGTTTCCGACCTGTTCATGAGCCGCTAAAAAAGAGGATGAGATGGCGTCGGAGAAGGCGGTGGCCTCGATCATGGCCGAGAGGCGACTCATTGTGAGGCACGAGGGGAACGAAAGGCGCTTTGCATGTGAGGCGAGATCGCGACCGCTCCGGACGACGTTATCGCACGAGACTTCTCTGGGAAGAACACCGAGAGAGGCGGCTCACCGATCTGACCGGATTCTTCGGTCAGTCAGGTAAGGTCTCTCCATCGCTTCTCATCGATCGCCTCGACGGGATGGTCGCCTCCCTCTAGATCGGCACCGGGCCCAACGCGGAAGTCTGTCGATCCATGCCGAGTCGGTTAATGATGTGATCGACTGACAGATCCAAAATTAAAAACAAGCTTTCTATTCGAACGACAGTTAGGAGCTGCATATTAAATATGCGTTGAAAACACAAATCAATCTTATGTTATAGATTGGTCACTTTGTAATAAGCAAAATCTGCATAAGATTGGTGTTGAAACGCGTCCACTGCACCAATAAAACTAAATAACCCGGTGAAACCGCCGATTTCTCCGGGTATGCCATTGACTCCCTCATCAGAAAGGTATTCGACCGCCAACTCCTGTCCCAGACTCTGCCATTGTTCTTGAGCGCTTAGACGATAGAATATGGCTGCCGCACCATGATCGTATTTGATCTTCAAAATGACATGGCCCCCTGGAACAAGTATGCGGGTGTTTACATATTCGATTCTTTGTCCAAGCTTTGCTTGCATGATGGTTAAGTACGGGCAGTTTTTTTCTTCTAAATATGTCAGATGCGTATACAGCCAATTATTCGAGTCATAATAGAGACCAAGTCCCGCTGTTTGAGAGTAATGCCTAGGTTGAAACTCGAGCATTGTTTCCACTTCATAGATAAAGGATGTCGCGCGTGTCGCCATGATGGCTGGATTCATCTGTGAGAACAAGGAATTCCCACCATAGATTCGCAAATATCCCTTCCGTTTTTGAGTGCTTACCCATGACTGATTTTGTTGACGATACGGAGTCATAAATTGAGGCAAATACTGCTTCTTTTCAAACGAATCATACAAATCTGTGAGCTGTTCTTTTTCAATTGGAACCCCAGCAAGTCCCATAAAGGACATTTTTGCCAAGTTGCTTCCGTCAGCCATCCTCAGCCAATTATCCTCGGTCCAATACATTTTCTGCAAAGAGGTCTCTCGTCCAAGCGGGTTTAATAGCTTCCCTTCTAATGGTCGCGACATCAAATGAGCCATATACCATTCATCGGTATGAGTATGAACCAAAGATCCGTGGCCCGCTTTTTGCATCGGTGAGTCGGGATTGACCATTTCAAAATGTCCGGCATCGGGATCTCCCAGAGAAAAAAGATGTCTTGGAGATGAGGTGAGGATCGGCTCACCGGAAGGATGGGGTTCATAAGGACCAAAAATTGAGCTTGACCGACCGATCTCCACGCCATGGCCGTAGCCAGTACCACCGGAGGCCAAAAGTAAATAATAAGTACCGCAATGCTTGTAGATTTGAGGTGCTTCCACGCAGCCCCTTGTAGTAAATCCTTTCGTCACTCTATGCCAAGGTGAGATTAATTCACCTGAAGAAAGATCGATTTCTGCGATGACGATATGCCCAGGCGCCTGATACCCTTCTCTTGTTTCCCACTCTAAAATAGTTAGATAATGATTCCCATCATCGTCATGAAACAATGCTGGATCAAAACCAAGTGAAGTGAAATAAATGGGTTCTGACCAAGGGCCACGCATATCAGTTGCCCAAATCGCATAGGTATCCGCATTAAACTCGCGACCAGCCATATTGACCATATGCGAATAAACAAGCCAAATTCGTTTCGTCTCTGAGTCATAGGATAAATGAGGTGCCCAGATACCAGCAGGTGTATTGGTCCCGCATAAGTTTACTTCTTCATTGTTTAAGGCGGAACCAATGAGATGCCAATTTGCAAGATCCGCTGACTCAAAAAGCTGAATCGAAGGTGTCCAATGAAATGTTGAGGTTGCGATATAGTATCGTTTATCAATACAAATAATTGACGGGTCTGGAGCCATCCCAGGGATAACTGGGTTTTTAATCGTTGTCATAAGCTTCCACCCTATTCTTTCTTTTGACTCGTTTTGTAATGAAACGCTGCCTGTTTCTTATTAGCTACAGATTAATACGCTAAAATGATGTCATTTATTCAATTGGCACATCCATCTTACGAAACTATCAAGACAGAATGCATATCAAAAAGAAGCGAAAAATTACCATTTCTGCAAATAAGGAGTTTGCACCGAATGAACCCAACACCTGAATGGCTAGAACAACTCGTTAAACTACCAGATATTGATATAAATTTGAAAACCTTTGGTGGACACAAGCAAAAGGTTCTTTCAGGATGGCGCGCACCGCAAGAAACCCATTTTGCCTTTGAAATCATGTTGATTATTGCTGGAAGGCAACGAACGATCTTCGAAGCTAGTCAGTTCGATTTTGTTGCAAATGATGTCATCTTGATACCTCCTGGTAGGGCCCACGAAAACACTTGTGTTTCAGGGGAAGGGTTGGAGTATTTCTGTATGCATTTTGATCTCGATGAGCCCGAAGTCCAACAGCAATTATTAATGCATTGCCCGCTTTTACTAAAGAAAGCAAACCCTGCGTATCAAGTAATTTCTCAGATTCTTCAGCATCTCATTGCGTTCTTAGCAAATGATCACTTCGGTATAAAAGAAAAAATCGCTATTGAAATTTTACTGTTAGAATTGATGAGCGCCTTGTTGGATTATGTAGAAGATGAAAAGCTGCAATTGTCTCATACGGACAGCACCTCCCTTGTCTTAGCGAAATCAATTGCAGAATCGATTCAACAAAATTTCCGTATGTATACTCAAGATCCTTCTGAAGAAAACGAAGAATTGCTTTCGATGAGCTATACAGCCCACTCGTTGAATATCAGCAATAGTACGATGTTGACGGCTTTCAAAAAAGTATACTCTTGTAGCCCAAAAAAATATTTAGATCAACTTCGATTTAATCAAGCGAAGTTTTATCTTCATCAACCCAAACTGGCAATTTGTGAAATCGCAGAGATCGTTGGTTATCGAAATGCCGCCCACTTTACAAGACAATTCAGGAAATGGGCCAACATGTCTCCAAAAGATTATCGAGGTGCTCAGTTAGAAGCAGCAAAATAACTGGCTACCAAACGTCAAATAATAGGAATCGCGTTTTCGTCTGCGCTGAAACCACTTTATACCTATCGCTCTTATTCGTCTTCTGATAAAAATGGTAAGTTTCCTCCCCTTTTTGATATTTCAAGCCATGAATTCATTCTTTATGATTAACCCTAAGAAAGCGTTTGCAGCAGAAAAAAGATAATCGCAATGCAAACACTCATAGGATAACCCTAAAGAAACTACCGTGGACTATGTTAAGGGGGAATTCGCGTGATTGCAGTAAATTCAATATCAATCAAAAGTCGATTGCCGTTAAAAATCGGGATTTTGAGTCTGTCATTGATCGTGCAAGCTGCAGGCGCAGTAGCTGCATCGATATCTTTTATAATGAGCGATTTTTCTGACCGAACGATAGCTGAGGTCCAATCCATTTTAACGCTGCCTTCAATGGCGATCTTGATCTTTATTCTATTAAGCCCTTGGTTTATCAAAAAGCTCGGCAAGAAGCGAACGGTCTGCATAGGTTTGTTCGCTGCTTTGATTGGCGGCATCCTACCGGCCTTTACCATGGATTTTAAACTGATTCTATTTGCTCGCGTTTTGTTTGGCGCAGGACTTGGTCTCTTTAATTCGATGACGGTGTCTTTGATTGGGGATAATTTTTCAGATTCAGAACAAAAGAATTTACTGGGCATTCAATCAGCAATAATGACACTGGGCAATAGTCTAACAACCTTTGTTGCCGGCTTACTTCTGAACATCTCATGGCAAGCTTCATTCTTGGTCTACATGGTGATCATACCGATTTTCTTCCTGTTCATCCTCGGATATCGAAACGCCAAAGAAGAATCGATAGAAGCAGCAACAGCCCCGTCAAACGTTATCAGTATGAAACAATTGCCTTTAAATGTCAGTCTTGGGATCCTAACTCTGTTTTTATTCTTTACTAGTCTAATGGTGATCATCACCTCCTCATCGTTACTTATTCAAGAATTGGCGTTGCCAAATCAAGGCTTTCTCTCAACCGCTTTAGCGATCGCCAGTATTTCTAGTGGTTTAATTTCGTTGGCTTTTGGTCGAATCTCCCAAATTCTAAAGCGCTTCACCCCAGTAGTTGTAATTGTTGTAGCAATGATTGGTTTCTTTACAATTACGTTGGCACCAACAATGACTATATTCTTTATTGGTTTAGTGGTGGTCTACTTTTCCAATTTAGTAGTTCCTTATGTGTACAGCGTCATCCTTAGCGATGTAGAACCGAAAGCAAATAATCTCGTAGTCTCGTTGGCAATGGCGGCCTGCAATTTGGGGGCTTTTTCATCACCTTATATCATAAACTTTATCAGCCAACTGTTAGGTGTGACAACCGCACTCATGCAAGTGCGAATCGCTGCAGGAATCATGGCGGTCATTGCGGTGATTTTTATTTTTCTCGCATCCGATAACAAAAAAACCCTTGCTGCTCAGAAGGAGATATAAGATGGAAAAGAAACTGAGAGGCGTCAATCTCGGTGGTTGGCTCGTATTGGAAAAATGGATGGCTCCTAGTCTTTTTCAAGGGGCACCCGCCAATGACGAATACTATTTAGCATATGATCTACCTGAACCTGAATATCAAGCACGAATCTTGGTTCACCGAGAATCATTCATTACAGAAGCTGATTTCTTACGAATTTCAGCAGCTGGCTTCAACACGGTCCGCATTCCAGTTCCCTACTTTGTTTTTGGTGACCGTGCGCCTTTTATTGGATGTGTCGACTATTTAGATAAAGCTTTTTCATGGGCTAAAGCCTATGATTTAAAAATTCTAATTGATTTACATACAGCACCTTTCGGCCAAAATGGTTTCGACAATGGTGGTCTTTCAGGTGTAGTCAGATGGGCGCAGATGCCAGAAGAAGTTGAATTTGAATTGACGGTTTTGGAGCGGCTGGCACAAAGATATGCCGGGCATGAAGCATTGTGGGGGATCGAAGTATTAAACGAGCCCATTACGGAAGGTGAAGTCTGGAATAGTATGAGCCCAATGGAACGCTTTCCAGCACGTGATGCTACGTTGGCGGAGGGTAGCGCCCCAATTACTCTTTCCTTTTTACAAACCTTCTATCAGCATGCGTATCATCGAATGCGCAGCTACTTAAGAGATGAACATGTGATCGTTTTTCATGATGGATTCCAATTACACGCTTGGAAAGAGTTTTTCATCCGAAATGATTTTAAAAATGTCATGTTAGATACCCACCAATATATCATGATGGCCGAATTAGCGGGTACGGAACAATCCTTAGAAGGTTACAAGGTATTCATTGCAGGGCTAGGCAAAGAGATTTCCGAAGTTGCGAAATACGTTGATGTTTTTGTTGGTGAATGGTCCTTATTCAATTCCTACGCTGTTGGCACAGATACCAAAGGTGGCATCAATCCGACACAAGAAGAATTCAGCAGAACCCGCAGCCTAACAAAAAGTGAATTAGAAGAGATCTATCAGACCTTGTGGCGTGCCTCGATCACTGCATGGAATCAAGGTGAGGGACACATGTACTGGACGTATAAGTTATCCATCGATACGATCAACGAGCCGGCTTGGTACGGATGGGATTCATGGGATGCTAGTCGCGCTATGGCAAAAAACTGGATTGACCCAAACTACTAATATCTAAACAGGGGATGGTGAAGACACGTTAAACGCTTCCCAGCCTCAGCCCTGCGAGCTCTTTTCGATCTCGAGCAGGCGACGCTCAGACGACGATCCCGAGCCTCCGCCCTCGCTCCATCATGCTCGTTCCAGCCTTCGTCCTGATGCGACCGTCCCGGTTTCTGCGGAGATGCTCGTCGAGCGCCGCCATGAAACCCGAAGCGAGATCAGCTAGATCGAGAAATGGCCTCGCCCAAGTCAATCAAAAATGGGCTCAGAGGCCATCCGCGCTCATTAAAAAATGAAGGAACCGGCACGTTGCGATACGCGTATCGTACAGCGGTGGCGCCAGGATCATCAATCATGATGCGCGTACCGGCGATGGTGATGTTTGCATTCCTCCATTTGCCCCCGACCTCTATTTCGACAGAGTCGCCTTCACGCATGACGAGTTCGCGAGCATAGTTGACATTCAGCACGATCATGGTGTCCCGGACTTGATAGCCTTGCACGAGCGGGGTAGCGCTGCCTTCCAACATGGCGGCTCCGAGCCGCTCGCCGATGGTGCGCTTGTGCTCCGGATGGATATTGTGGGGCTCTCCGGTATCCACAGCGCAGATCAATCTCACGTCGTTCAGCTGAATGGCAGCTTGAAGCTGGGCTAATCGAATCTCAGCCCAAGCGCCGCGTGCGACATCCGAGTAGACGGGAAGCTGGATGAGATAGATGGGCACTTCCTGGTCGCGGAACTCCCGACGCCATTCAGACAGCAGTCGGCGAAGAAGGCGCTCATAGGCCGCAGCGTGATCAGCATCTCCTTCGCCTTGATACCAGACAATCGACCTTACCGTATAGGGAGCGGTCTTCTCGAGCATGGTGTGAAACATCCCGCTGGGTCGCAGAAAGCTCTCCGGTCGCATCGGCGGCGGCCACGGGGTGTGTCCGACATGGAATTTCACCTGCTCCAAACTCATGTTGGGGTGCGTACGGGCAAAATGCGACTTTTTTTGGTTGTAGGTATCGAGAATCGACCGGTAGCGGGCATCCGCCTGATCGAAATCCGCAGCGGTCCTGTTATTGATTGCTTGGTGATACGGAATCAGATATGTTTCGTCAAGCAGCGGGTCCGCCGCCAGGTTTTCTTCAGAGATCCAGCACGAGGCACTGGTTCCACCCTTGAAGCACTCAAGAACGCCCACCCGACACGTCGGGTGGGCGTTGGCCAAGAGTCGGGCGGCATAGTATGCCACGGCGGAGACAGACCCGAGATTGTCCGCATGCAAACTTCGCCAGCGAGGCTTTGGCTCGTCGCTCCACGTGAGAGAAAGTTCATGTTCAAACTCGATCTGTGGCGTGTAGTAGAAACTGACGTTATCGAGATCGAAATCGGCATATTCAAACTGGAACTCTGCCTCATCGCACATCTTGTACTCGATGTTCGACTGACCTGCGAAGAGGTATACCTCGCCGATAAAAACCTGTCTGGATACAAAGGTGGTTCTGTCGTTGACGTGCAATTCGGCATGATCGGCATACCCGCGAGCAGGGAATGTGACGATCCATTTGCCGCTTTTCGGAGAAACGGTCTCTCGGTGAACATCATCAAGGCTCGCACTGATCAGCGTGCCGGCGGCCGACCATCCGAACACATTGATCGGTCGTCCAGCTTGCAGCACCGCGTTGTCGCTGAACAACGGCGACAGAATCAATCCGCGTGACATTCAGGTCCTCTCTCGATATGCCGTGAGTCAGGCAGCTTGGTCGCTGGCTGTAATCTGCTCAGATTTCCGCAGATTGATGCGATTCGACATCTTCACGAAGGGAATCCAGATCAGCGTGGCGACAGTCAGATTTATCGCTTGAACGATGGCACCGTTGATCGATCCCGTGAACAGCAGACCCGACAGTATGGTCGGCACGGTCCATGGTACGCTGTTTGTGATGACGCCGACGAACCCGATCTGGGTAAAGAAGACCGCGATGTAAAAGCATAGAGGTTGCGCGATAATGAATGGGATCGCATACAGTGGATTTAACACGATCGGCAAACCGAAGGTGATGGGTTCCGATATATTGAATACCGCTGGCATCAGAGCGATTTTTGAGAGCTTCTTGTCTGATTTCTGATGAGAGGCGATTATGATCGCCAAGACGGGGGCAAGCGAGCACGTACCTGCGGCCACTGTGGAGAAATTCATGAAGATGGTTGAATAAAGGTGATGCGCCTGCCCCAGCATGTTTTGCGTGTCATTGATATTCCAAGTCAGTCCGAAGATGGGAGACCAGATCGAGGACGGATGGATTCCGAACCACTGCAGCAGCGACCACGTGAATTGGGATACGAAAGCAAAAGCCGCCGTACGTGAAACCGCAAGTGCTGGCTTTTGCAAAGCATAAAGCATGAGGTCGGGGACGGATTTGCCCGCTAATCCATGGGAGAGGCTCGTTGCGAAGACGAAAAACAGCATCGTGGCGAGACCGGGAACGAGGGACTCGAAGCTGCGCGCGACTGCAGGTGGCACCGATTCCGGCATCTTGATCGTTATGTTTCGCTTCAAGATCTCGTTGTAGATCACGACGGCTGCGCCGGAGATCACCAGCGCTGCAAAGACCCCTTGTGTTCCGAGGTAAGTGCCACTGATGGCGTTGGTGACATTGACTGTTTGCTCGTTGTTGGCAAAGTCGAACTGCCAAGGCACGCAGATGAAAAACGCACCCATTGCATACAGCACGGAAATCATATGCTCTTTGTTCTTTGGATAGTATCTGCGGGATAGGATATAGGAGAACACCATTACGATTAGAAGTGAAAACAGGTTTAGAGATCCGTTCGCGATAAGAGCGATGATGCTCTGAGTCGACTGAAGGCCCGCATAAAAGCCTGAATCCGCCCATGCGGTCCAAGAGCCGCTGATCAGCCTTCCGATCTGAAGTCCCTGCTTGCCAAAGACGAGACCATTGGCGGGATCGATGAAGACCGACGACAGCATGGTCGCAAAACCGGCGATCATCGATGCCGAGGCGATCAGAATAAATGAATCCCGCAGTGTTAGAAGGAGCTTGCTCGCGGCTATTCTACCCGCCGTCTTGATGAAGCCGCCCTGGAGTTTAGCTAGGTTGCCTTCGTTCGCCATCGTTGATCAACCTCTCTCGATCGTGTGCATGAAGGAATTCACGCCTGTTATAGCTCTGAATTTGATGATCGATGGTTTTGTGTTTCAAGTTGATCTATTCGCACCGGATCGAGCGAAAGCGAACAATAAATGTGTCATAACAACTCCTTTCGATTTCTATAATGGAGCCGCAATTTACACTAATATAGCCTTTAAAAAGGATTGAATCAATATAATGAAATTGTTATAACAACTAAGTATAAAGAGAGGTCCTTTCAATTCAAATACTGCACAAGCGGGTAGCGGTCAGTTGCGATAAATGTTTCGCTGTACTCAAACATCCGCTCATCGTACAGGTAAGAACGTTGTGAGACCTTCAGCAGTTGCGAGCGCTGTTCCACATTCAACATAGTGCGCAGATCAGGCGTGGCAGCGGCAACTGTGAAACGTCGTGTCGCCGAATTCGGAGTCAACTTCAGATCACCACGCAAAAAATCATAGAGAGAGCCTCTTATTGCATCCATGCGCATACCCTGAACCAACGTTATCGGCATCCAGATGTGGCTGAAGGCGACGGGCAGTTTCTCACGTCGCAACAGTCTCTTGATGTCGTGGACAAAATCGAAATCGTTGATTCCCAAGATACTTTTAACTTTGGGGGATGGCCTGACTACAGAAAAATCGACAACCTCGATCTCGACAGTGCTGAGATCAATGAGGTCAAGGGCTATCGCTTGTCGCTCAGCACGGGGTTCATTATCTTTTATGAAGGTACCGGCACCTTGAATCTTATAGATCAGTCCCTCTGCTCGGAGCTCATCTAAGGCACGGCGAATCGTGATTCGACTGGCGTTGTAAGCTTTTACCAGAGCAGCTTCCCGAGGCAGACGATCGCCGATCTTGTAGTCACCCGAAGTAATCCGTTTTCGCAGTGTATCTGCGATTAGTTTGTATTTGGGGGTCATCCGTTCAAGGCCCTTCGGCTTAATGTCTCAACTGGTGGTTTCCATCCGAATCGTTCATAGGCTTCAATCATCCCCTGATTGGTTGTGGGAATTTCCGATCAACCATGCATGCTATACCAATTTACGTCGCTATACCTCGGTGAGCTGTTCTACGATCCCTCGTACCCTCGGATTCGTTTTAAATGTCCTTATTAATTCCAGCTTCAATGAGCAAAGATTGGAAATGAAGAATGCTCATCGCTGCGCTGATCAAAGTTTAAAAGATTCTATTCCGCTCGCCATGTCCTTGCATAAAATGGTAGGCATCGTAGCGTCGTATTTAGGATCTCGTCGACTTCGCTAGATGGTATTCATACCCAAGCTCCTTCAGATACGCCCGCAGCATCTCGACCGCCTCGCGAGCTCCTTCGCATCTGCGCATCTTTGCATCGAACTTGCTGTCATTTTGCAGCTCGACCAGAAATCCGAACAGAGGCTGAATCTTCACGTAGTCAGCTTTGCTGATCGCGAGCATGAAGATGTAGCTGATTTCGTTTCCCCGGTCGTCCCACACGAGGGGGCGCTCGAGGCTCATGAACGCGACGCGCGACACCTTGGATGAGAATCTGAGCGGATGCGGAATCGCTATGCTGCCGCCGATGGCGGTCGAATACAGCTCTTCGCGGGCCAGAAGCCGCCCTTTGAAATGCTCGTCAACCACATCTCGTTTCCTGAGCTCGCTGCAGAGGAAGTCCAGTGCTTCATTCTTCGCGGCAAACGATGAGCGAACAAAGGTCAGTTCCCGATCGAAGAGAGACGCGAGCACCTCGGATTCCGAGTTGTTCGATGTGAGAAACTCATGAAGCTGTCGGCTGTCATCGAGAAAGTTCGTCAGATCGATTTGAATGACCGGGATGGGACTGTCGATAAGGGGGATCGTCGAGATGATGAAGTCCGCATCGCCGATTCTTCCCTCCCTGTAGTCTGCATAGGGATAGGTGCCGACGATATCGAGGTAGCTGGAGAATCTGCTCTCGATCTTCGCTTTCAGAAGGACGGCGGTCGCTGTACCCGATCCGCAGACGAGCGCCGCTCGCCGCTTCTCCGAGCGCGCTGCATACAGACGTTCCATCGAGGCACCGATATGCAGGGTCACAAAGGAGGCCTCGTCAGGAGTCAGTTTGAGATGCAGCCAGCTCTCCACGACATCGGCAGATGTCGCCGTCATCTCATAGGCGAGCGGGAAGGTCGAGATAATAACATCGAGCAGAGGATTCTTTCGCGTGCTTGAAAGCTCGCTGATGCCGATGACCGATTTGAAATGCGCCACGAGGCTCTCAACCATCTGCTGGTCTCGACTCAGATCAAACGAGTAGTTCTCCCTTATGCGGTCTAAGAACAGCAGCACGCCCTGTCGGATATAGCCCTCATCGACTCTCTGACCGCTGAGCACGATCGACGGAACATTGAGCGCGATGTGGTGGGCAAGATAGCGTCGCTCGGCACGACTGATCCCGATCGCGAAAACTTCTTCGAGCCATGCGAACAGCGCATGAAGTCTATCGCGAGAGCGCTCGTCAAGCATGACCTCGCCATCGAACTGCTCGATCGCATGGTCTCCCATGATTCGGCAGACCGTCAGGGCCACATGTATGATGACATTTTTCCGATTGTAGTCGGAGATGGGAACTCCGAGCCCGTCGAGAAAACCGCTCGTCCGCTCGGCCAGGCGATCCAAATCGATCCCCTCGAAGATGGCTCGCTCTCTCTGGCTGAAACCAAGGACATAATTCGCGTAGTCGCGCGTGTTCACCTGATCGATCAGGCATTGGCGCTTTGCGTCCTCATCGCCGACGAGTCGGATTCGGTTGTCTCGCCGGATGAGCTTGAGATCGTAAGCCGCGATGAGCCTGCGCAGCCTGTCAAGGTAGGACGTCATCGTGTTCCACCCGATGAAAAGCCTGTTCATCTCCTCATCCAAAGAGATCGCCGAATCAGCTGTGAGCAGCTGATACAACAAAGCGCCGACGCGGTCCTCAGTCGTCTCGAGAATGAGTTCCGCCGCCGAGTTCTGAAGCGCTTCCTTCAGAGGAAGCAGCGCATCGGCGCAGCCGTCTGCTGAATCGGCTTTGAGTCGGTAGCCCTTGCCGCGACTGTTGACGATTGAGAGATGGTATTCTTTCAGCTCGGCGTTGAGGGCGCGGATGTCGGATCTGATGGTTCTGTCGGTGACGTCGAGCCTGTTGGCCAAAGAGGCTGCAGGGATCTCGTTGGCAGAAGTGACAAGGACCGTCGCGATCTGCTCCAGACGCGCATATGAGAACTTCACTGTCTTGCCGCCTCCCCTCGAACTCCGTGTGCCTGCTCGCGCAGCGGGGCCGGTCTCGCTGCGCGATACCGGCCCCGCACACATCGATGAATCGATCAGTACTCGAAGTACAGAGTCACGACCTTTGCATGGCCGATGTCGGCGAGCACGACTTCGTTGTCGCAGACCTCAAGCCGCTCCGGGTTCTCCTCTTTGAGATCCACAAGTTCAACGCGCGCGGGCGTCCGGGTGAAGCGAACCGAATCTGAGAGGCTGCCCTGAGCGTTCGCGTTGTAGAACCTGGCGATGTAGCCGCTTCGATGATGCGCCTTCTTGAGGGTGCTGAGCACCAGAGCCCCGGTGCAGCTCAGCAGCTCGTCACTTTCCGGTAGCATTCTGTTGACGCGGTCCAGCTCGAAGATGAGCCGGCCGTTCAGAAAGTCCGCGTACTCGTAGGGCTGTATCGGCGTGTTGTAGCGCTTCGCCGTCTGAGCCACCTGCGCGCTATCGAATGGCGCATCGACGATGAGATGCGCGAAGTCAAAGACAAGCACTTCGTTCAGCTCCGCTGCCGGTGTCGCGACCACTTTTTCGCCCGAGGCTCTGCCCGGCCGGAAGAGCAGATCATCCTTACCCATCATACCGTAGGTGCGAAACAGGGTCAGCCGGATGGTGGAATGCTCGTCACCGATTATCTCATACTCCCGAACACCTTGAGGCATGACAGCCACCGTCTGCAGCTCATCTGAGAGTGCAACGAAGGACTGACAGGTTTCGATCGCGATCGGCTTCTCGTTCCAGCTCTGCGGCTCGAGTTCCCATCGCTGCATCTCCTTCTTGCGGAAGACCGGCCTTCGAATCGTGCCGAACTGGAGATCGGCGATCGAGACGCTCGAGGCGATTCCCGTGTCGAAGCATACGCAGAGACGATGATCCATCGGCTCTCGATTGTCTGCCGTGATGCGGAACTTGATCAGGCGTGATCCCTTTTCCAGACGAGCGGTCAGCGTGACCGGCATTTTTGCCTGTGTGACGGCACGGGCTCGATCCTCAAGCGATCTCGGTACGGCGAAGTCGAATCTGATCTCCGCGATGTCGACCAGATCTGAGCGCCGGACCTGTATCTCGCACGGCTGATCTGTCGAGGAGATGACCATGTCCTCTTTTGCCGGAGAGTAGTTGAACGAGTCGCCCCCATCGCCGTTCTCCTCGAGCACAGCCTGGTTTGCGTAGATTCGGCCGCTCTGCTTGTCGAGGATCGTGAGCGATCCGTCATCCTCGACCGAGATCCGGAGGAAGTCGTTTTCAAGTACCCTGTCATCGGTTTCGCGCAACGTCTGGGCACTATCAGCCGTCTCACATAGATAGAGCTGCTCATAGCCCATCGCCGGCAGATCCTGGACGGCGATGTCGGCTTGGATGCGATACACCTTCTCCGGTCGGTAGATCGGCTCGCCGGGATCGAGCTGAATGGTCTGCGCCAAGATGTACTCACTCATCTCCTCGGCGCTCTCGATGACCATCGGGAGCTCCCCGCCCTTGGCATCGATGAGCTTCACCTGGGCCGAGGGGGCATAGAGCATAACGTGGGCCACCTCTGAGCGCGCGCTCGGCATCGTGTTGAACAGCGTGCAGGTGATGGGCTGATCGGCTCTACCGGCAATGCGCGTGGCGATCTGGCGCAGCGTGATCTCGACCAGGCTCGAGCTGGTATCTCGAACCTGCTTGTAGCGCATGCGGATGTCTTCGTTGGTCGTATCCGAAACGCACGAACCGATGGAGTCGTGCGCGGCGTTTTCGAACATCAGCTTCCAGAGGCGATCCATAGCTCCTCGGGGGTATTCGATACCGAGGTGGTCGCCCATGCTCAAAACCGGCTCGAGAATGTTGACAAGATAGTGCTGAAGCTCGGTGTTCAGCTTCTTGAGATCCGAGCGCGAGGAGTAGATCGACTTGTGGATGCGCATGTCCCTGCCGTTCGTGAGCTCGCCCTCAATCGTCTCGAGCGCAGGATCCTCCGATCTGACCGCCTCTATGTACTCCTCGATAGATGAGACCTCGAAGCGGAAGCTCTCGTTCAGCCGATTCAGCTCTGAGACGAGGTCCGGCAGATCACGACGGGCAGGCGCCTGGTCGAATCCGTTCGGAAAGGCGATATGGCTCGTGGTCGAGCGCTCGACGATCGAGGCGAAGGGCTCCTCGCGCATCAACTCGGCGAGTTTCGTCTCGTCGATGACGCCTCCGATGTAGTAGCCATAGGGGATCTGGTAGGCGCAGACGGTGCTGCCATCCTCGCCCCGCCAGATGAACTCGGTCCTCTCGCTGTCTTGACGGGACACGCCGCGCCAGAACAGCGTGTCCCGGATGCCCATCCCCTGATAGATCTGGGGCATGCTCGATTCCTGACCGAACGAGTCGGGAACGTAGCCCACATTCATGTGGGCGCCAAGGCGATCTGCGATGTCCATGCCGTATTGCAGATTGCGCACGATGCTCTCGCCCGATATCACGAACTGATCGGTCTGCGTGTACCAAGGGCCCAAGATCAGCTTCCCGTCGGCGACGAGCTGTCTCACGCGCAGCTCGTCTTGCGGTCGCAGAGCGAGATAATCCTCTATGAGGGAGGACTGCCCATCCAAGACGAAGCGATCGTAACCGGGATTGGACTCCAGGTTGGCGAGCACATCGCCGAAGTCCTTCAGCAGATAGACCATGGAGCGCGAGGTCGTGAAGTACCACTCCCTGTCCCAGTGCGTATGCGGGATGACGTGAACTGTTCTTACCATGCTCTGAAGTCCCCTCCCAAAAGCAGCCTAGAGCTCTGACATATCGATCTTGATGTCATCGAGATCGATTTCTTCCTCCACCTTGTCCTTGCTCGGATTGAAGTTCGCGACGAGCGGCGCGACGATACCGATGAACAGCGCGCCGACGGCGATGCCTGCGATATAGGCGAGCTTGTTGTCGGCGGTGATGATTCCGGGCAAACCTCCCAGGGGCGGGATATGCGAGTGCATACCCAAGATGACTCCGGTCGCCGCTCCCAGCGCGCCGCCGATCATGTTGATGGGCAGCAGCTTCAGAGAACTGGCGAGCAGAAACGGGATGGCGCCCTCGGTGATTCCGAATGAACCCATGATCAGATTGTTTCTGCCCGCGGCGAACATCTCATCGGAGAACTTCTTGCGCGGGTAGATGAACGTCGAGACGGCGTAGCCCAACGGGATGCAGCAGATCGCGATATTGGTCATGAGGCAGGGCTGGTAGATGCCCTCGATGAACAAGACGTTGCCGACCATCCACGCGGCCTTGTTGATAGGCCCTCCCAGATCCGTGCCGATCATAGCGCCCAGAACGACCGCGATGACGACGCTGTTGGTGTTGCTGGCGATCATTCCTTTGACCCACGCCACGAGACTGGTGTTGATCCAAGAAAGGGGAGTGGCAAGCACCGCGCCCAGCACGATGGCGACGGCGCCCGTGGTCAGAAGGGGAACGACGATCAGAGGAATCGAGGAGCTCCAAGCTTCTCCGACCTTGATGTTGCGGCACCAGCGCGCGGTATAGCCCGCGACGAAGCCAGCAACGAGCGCGCCGAGAAAGCCTGCTTGAATGTTCGTTGCCAGCTGGCCGCCGATGAAACCGGCACCCAAGGCGGGTTTATCGCCGATAGCGTATGCGACGTATCCAGCGATGACGAGATTGACCAGTCCGATGCCGATCCAGCCGACCTGATTGATCTGATACAGGATATGGAAGAATCCCGCCGCGTCCTTATAGGCTGACAGGTCGTTGACTCCGAAGGCCATGCCGATAAGCTGGGGGATCCCGACGATCATGGCACCGCCGATGACGGTCGGGATCATATATGAGATCCCGCTCATCAGCGAGCCCTTCATCTCTGCTAGTAGCTTCTTCATCGTCTACGCCCCCTCTACGGCTGCAACGCATTTCTGAAGGACTGCTTTCGGTGCCTTGATGCATACGTTGATGTCCAGGCGCAGGATCTTCTTGCCTTTGAAACGCTCCATGCCCGTGATCTTCTGGTCCGATGCGATGAGCACGAAGTCCGCCGCGTCGGCCTCCTCCTGCGTTATCGCGTTGACCGGTCCCATGGAACCCTGTTGTTCCATCTTGACGTTGTAACCGAGCTCTGCTCCGGCCTTCTCCAGGGCCTTTGCCGCCATGGGCGTGTGCGCCAGACCGGCCGGGCACGCTGAGATACCTACGATATTCATGAGACCTCTACTCCTATCTGTTCCGTGATGAAGCCTGCGATCGCCGCCTCATCGTCCAAAGCTCTCAATTGCGTTTTGAAATCATCTTCGAGCAGGGCGTTTGCAAGGTTACCAAGCATCTGCAGGTGAATCGTTCCCTTCTCCTGCTCAGGAACCATCAGAGCGAACACGTCTGTGACGGGCGCGTCGTCATACGTCTTCCACTCGATGGGCTGCCTGAGGCGGGCGTAGATGACGCCCGCCCGCTCGACAGCGTCGCTTTTGGCGTGCGGGATGGCAAAGCCATCTTGCAGCCCGGTTGAGTACTCCATCTCGCGGTCGATGAAGGCATCGAAGAGCTTGGATGCCGATAGGGTATAGCCCCTTTTGACGGCGATATCGGAGATGGTCCTGATAAGATCGTCTCGATCGGCGCTCAGAACATCGAGCAGGATATCTTCAACTGTGATCTCCATTTCATTCACCCCCTAGCAACGTATCTGCCTGCCTATATGGCTTCAGTCTAGTGTGGAGCGCAGGCGTTGTAAGCACATTCGATTTCCACGTGATGCGGAATGCGGATGGGAGGCGTCACCCGCGGCGATCCTTCTTGAAATTCTGCAATCGGCGCTCTACGCACCGAGCATTCTGAGGCTTCTGCTGAGGGCTGGGCGGAATTGTAAGCGATGGCGGGTGGAGTCAGTAGAAGGAAATAGTGGCCAGTATCCGCTGGCGCCGTGACCAAAACGTAGCCCCGCCGCACCAGACTGCGGGCTATGTCGCTTCCCATATTCTGCTGCGATGACACGACTCTTGTCGAGAGTTTGCGACGGGAAGTGGCGGCATAAAGTTGTTGTTGCTAGCCGGGGCATTTGTCGGACCGCATGCGAGGAGGTGTCGTTTCCATGGCGCACTGCACTAGAGAGCAGAGGAAGAGGGCGATCGCAGCGGACGTTCGGACGCGCCCCACCAGATCAAGCGCCCGGGCTCTCACCTCGGGCGGACGGCTGTTTGAGACCCTCGGTGATCCGCCCTCCGAGACGCACCCGCTCGCCGTCGAGGCGCCGACGCCTGAGGACGCGGGGCGGCGACGCGGGTCGAGCATCCCCCTCTCACCAGTTCAGGTCCCTCCCCTTGAGGCTCCTTTCGTAAGTCATCGAGCATCACTCCCTCGAGTCGCGGTGCGATGATCGTTAGAATCCGCCGGCTACGCATCGCTTGAAAGCGGTAAATTCAATCAGACCTCTTTGGCTCCGTTGCAATCCAGACATCTTTCATTCAAAGTACCAAAAGGAACGGCACGCGTTACAACGAGGCAGGAAGGACTTGTAGTCATGAATACTGAAGACTATCGGCAACAATATTTTATAGCGGCTCGCAAACTTTATCACGACGCGAGAAAAGTGGAATGGAGAATTCTGAGGGAGAAGCTGAAGAACGAGCTGGGGGACAAGCTGAGGGACAAATCGGAGGACAAGCCGGGGGACAAGCCGGAAAATAAATTTGCGGCAAAGCTTAAACAGGCTGGCTATTGGGTACAAACAGGTAATTCTGGTCATGGCGCGAAAACGTACAAATCCGGCAGTACTTTAGATGTGCCTTACGACCTCTCCAATTGGCGTTGGATTACCATCAAGAAGGGTGAGGAAGACGCACTAATCGTCAGCCTGCAGGCTCCCGACCGTGACAGCAACGAAACTAAGAAGAACGAACCTAGAAACCATCATATTCTCGAAGACAGGATTGCTTTCATTGCTCCGGGAACTGATGGATTTGACTTTTGCGGAAAGGTCACGGCCGAAGTCACGAAGTTCGAGCTTCCGCTTTCCAACAAAAAGGCGAATAGTCTTGTGAACCTCGTTCTTAAAAGATTGTATGAATCTGATGACTCTCTAGCTAGCTCTGATGCGCGGTAGTGCCATTTCATCTCCGCAATCTTGATTCAGAAGGCGGTTTCGGGCTGCAATTTTCACCGCGCTTCCGCCAATATCGGCTTGATGCATCGCACCACGAGTATACCGATTCGGTATAAAAGCCAGGGATGATTCCACGAGGTCAGATCAGACGATCTGAGGGCATGGTTCCTTGGTCATGTTGCGCGTTGAAGTGATGGTGAAGAACCCTGTTTAGATTCAAACGGGATTAAGACTATCGAATACGTGAGGCTGACTTATGGATGAGAGGTCCTATGCAAGCTCTCCTTCTGACAGCTCTTCCGAGACGGTACAAGTTGTTGGCTCCCGTGACGAGCCCGGTGCATATGTTGTTGCTGTTTCACGAACCGCGAAGGCGCTGAATTGTTTGAGATCTGCTCGCATGAAGAAATCCTGACGTTGCTTGATTCAGAGTATCCAGATTATTACACAAGGGATTTGAGCGCTGGGAGCGGATTAGATGCTAGCGTCACCTATTGGACCGGCATGGTATCAGACACTCGATCTCGACGTTTCCCAACAGTAGCGGCAGGCACTTGACCGCTCCTTGAACACCCCAACTCGGTTTCCGAGCCGTTTGTCCCGTTCTTTGCGGATCGTGTTGCCATCGAGATCTCTCACGAAGAGGGGAGAAGACGACGGAACGGTTTTCAATGACATTACGCCTGAGATGTTTGCAAGAATCCCCATGGAACAAAACTTACCTTCACGAATTTATCGATGGCGGTGAGTGCCGACGCGTTTGTAACGGATGACGGTGAAGCAGGCAAGAACTTTAATGACGGCACGACGCTCATCTTCGGCAGCGGACTTATCGCCTATCTGCGTCTCAATCCGGTCGAACTTTCCAAAACCGGGGTAAGCAAAGCTCTGATCTCTGTGATATACAGCAAGAACAGAGATGCTCAGAACACCTTGCTTACTGAAACCAGTGGGCACCTCACAGAAGACGAACAGCCGACGCATATCTTATGGACTCCGGAGAATATCACCTTCAATACGTGTCCGCAGGATCCCGAGGACGCATGGGAAAATCATATGCCATAGCTAATAAGAACTTCGACTACGACGTGACCGAGCTGATCAACAAGTTGCTTGCTCCGGGGCAGCGATGTGGTCCTCGATAGAAGTGAAGCCAAGCTGTCGAGGGTCGAGCCGAATACGCTTAAGGCGGCGAGCGATCTGACGGGTATGGAAGCCGTATGGGGCAGCTCCGATGAGAGCGTCGCTGCGGTGTCGCCCGACATGATTCGCGACAGGCAGCCGCAGCGCCCGACAGGGCTGCGGCAGCGGCCCCCGACCCGACGCGATGAGTCATATCCGATGGTAAACTGAAAGGCGGACCGGTTTATCAATCCGGAATGAGTTGCGAAAGGGCGATATGATGATATGCAGTCGGGAAGATCTCACGGACTGGCTTGTCGAGTTGCTGCCAGATCCGTTCGACTACATAGGGAAGACGGGTTCATCGTACGGCGAGGAGATCCGCCATCTTGAATATGTCTCGCGTCCACTGTGGGCGATCTTTTCTCTGCTGTGCAGTGGAGAATATGACGAGAGAATCGTCGAACCGTGGATCGAGCGAATTCGGGTCGGCCTGCGTCCGGGCGAGCTTTCCTTCCCGTACCCGACCATCAAGACCAGACAGATCTGCGTCGAGATGGGAGTTTACGGTTTCGGGCTGCTCAGCTGTGGGAAGAGCCTGTTGGATCGTTTTTCCGAGGAGGAGACTCGATCGCTGGAGCGCTGGCTCAACGCGATCAACGATATCGATCTGCCCTGGGGCAACTGGTATCTGTTTCGCATCATGGTTAACTACGGCTTGCGTCAGAACGGCCTGAGTTTTAGCAGCAAGCGCATCGAGTCGGACTGCCGAGCGGTGGAAAGCATGTACGTGTCGGACGGATGGTTCGAGGACGGCAAGCCATTTCAGCGCGACTACTATGTCGCCATCGTCTTCCACCTGTATGCCCTGTTGATAGATCGGTTTGTTCCCGATCACGCGCTTAAAGATGTCATCGCACGAAGCCAGGCGTTCGAAGAGGACTTCATCTGCTGGAGTGATTCGCAGGGGAGAAGCATTCCATTCGGCAGGAGTCTGACCTATCGCTTCGCGCACATCGGCTACTGGGCCGCCGCCACGCTGGCCAAGGCGAATACGCATGACATCTCGGAGATCAAGCAGATGACGCTCGCAAACCTGAGCTTCTGGTCGGAGCAACCCATCACGCAGGATGGCGTTTTGAGCATCGGATTTGGCTACCCCAATATTCTCGTGGCAGAGGATTATACGGCTCCCGGAGCGCCCTTTTGGGGGTTCAAGGCGTTTCTGTTGCTTGCCTTCGACGGTGAGAGTCAGTTCTGGCAAACTAAGCCAACGGCACCTGCTATCAGCGAGCGTCGTGCGCAGCCCGCGCCCGGTCTTTTGATCCAGCGAGGTGAGCGCGATTGCTTTGCACTTTCGGTGATGCAGTACAGCGCGGGCTCGGTTCTTCAGCGCATGGGAAAGTACGGCAAGTTCTGTTATTCGACAGCTTTCGGATGGAATCTCTCACGCGATGTCGACGGCATCGCGAACTTCGGCGTCGACAGCTCCCTCGCATTGTCGATCGCACATACGGGTCAGTTCGTGAGCAGATCGCGCATCGACGCGTGGTCCGTCTGCGAGCGGTACGCGTACAGCATGTGGAGCTATCGGGACCTGGTCCGCGTTGAGACCTGGCTGGTACCCATCGACGCGCGACGGCATGTGCGCGTGCATCGCATCGAAGCGGAGTATCCCATGGAAACCTATGAGGGCGGTTTTCCGGTGATGGGGTGGAGCTCCAAGTTCGATGAAAGCGAAACCGGTTCGAACTCGGTCCGGATCTGGAAAATGCAGCACGCGCAGAGAACGCAGATCAGCGAGATCAGCGATGCGGCAGATGACCCTTCAGTCATCGGACGCATCTTGGAAGCGGCTGGGATGCCGCAGAAGCCCCAAGATGGAGCATGGTGCCGCCGATCTCCAGACATCGTTCGGCAGAACCCCAATACAAATGTGCTCAGCTCCGAACCGAGTGCGGTCCCGGTGCTCCGGGTTGAGATCCCCGCCGGAGAAAGCTTGTTCGGATGTCTCGTCTTCGGCGAGGAACTCTTCGCCTGAGAAACAGGGAAACGAAAAGATTCGCGAGCGGTTTGAAATCTTCCGTGAGCGGATGGTTTACATCTCTTTGCTAGGACGCGTCATGGAATAAGCAAACGGATGCTACAATAACAAAGGTGTACTAAACTGGTTAACTAAACATAATCGACTCTGGACAACGGGAGGGGCAAACGTGCACAGAAACATTGTTCTGGTTTCGCACGGAGATCTCGCGTACGGCATGATGAGCGCGGTGAAGATGGTATTCGGTGAAAGCGCTGAGCTGTCCTGCGCGTGCCTCGCGCCGGATGGAAGCTGCGTGGAGATAATCGGGAAGATTGCTGATCGCGCCGCAGCGCATCCTGAGACGCAGTTCGTCGTCATCGCGGACATCCTTGGTGGAAGCGTTTGCAACCAATGTGTTCAGCAGTTGCTCGACATGCCGAACACAAAGGTGATCTCGGGCATGTCGCTGGGTTTAGTCCTTGGTGTGCTCTGCTCTTCAGGACAACTCTCCGACAAGCAGCTGCAGGTCATCATCGAGGAGTCGAAAGAGAGAACGAACCTGCTTTCACCCAAGCTAATCTCAGATGGAACGACCAGCGGTGAGGAGGACTTCTTCTAGCGGGCAATGGGCTCGTGCGACCAGGCAGGCGCAGGATCGAAGCGACCAAAGGAGAAAGGAGCGAGCAATGATCAGCATGGCGCGTATCGATGATCGTCTCATTCACGGTCAGGTGGCGGTCAGATGGTCCAAGGATCTCGGCATCACGAGAATCATCGTTGCCAGTGACAAGGTGGCAGCAAGCCCGGTGCAGGTCGCCGCATTAAAAGGGGCGATACCGCCGGGGGTGAAGGGAGCGATTTTGCCGAACAAGAAGGCGGCCGCGATCCTGTCTGATCATCGTGCGGACGCAATGAAGATCCTGCTCATCTCAAATGATCCGGCGAATCTGCTCGAGGTGTTCAAGGCGATCGAGGAACGCCCTGTTCTCGATATAGCCAACTATGGACGCATTAACGGGTCGATCACCGGCAAAAAGAAGATATCCGATACGGTTTATCTTACCGAGGGAGACGAAAAGGCCATACGGCAGATCGCCAATCTGGGCATTGAGGTGATTTACCAACCGCTACCCGATGACGCGCGTCTTGACTTCATGGGCATGCTCGCATAGCTCTCAGTAATTTGGTGTCCCGCTCGCCCCGGTGAGCTGGTCGTTTCATACGCTTAACCAAGAATAGAAGGAAGGAGTCAATATGGATGTGTATGCCGCGTTAATGGTCGGCCTTGTGCTGATGGGGGCGAAATTCCTCGACTGGACCTGTTCCTCGCAGCTCTCCAGACCGATCGTCTGCGTCCCTGTCCTGGGCCTGCTGCTCGGCCATCCCCAGGAGGGGCTGACGCTAGCGGCTGAGATGGAGCTTATCTTCATCGGCAACGTGAGTCTAGGTGGCGTGATGCCCTCTGATATCACGATGGGTGCTATCTTCGGATCAGCGTTTGCCATGATTCTGGGCCAGAACGTCTCGGTGGCAGTGACGCTTGCCGTACCCCTCTCCGCGCTCGGCACGCTTCTCTACTCGTGCATGAAGATCGTTGTCACCATGATCGTGCCTCGCTTCGAGATCCTGCTCACCGAGCACAAAGTGGGTAGTTACAAGCGACTTTGGTTTGCACAGGCAATCGTTTTCGTGCTGTGCTACTTCGTTCTCGGTTTCGTCTGCACGCTCGCCGGGCAGCCGGTCGTTCAGGCATTCGTCGATGCCCTGCCGACATGGCTTCAGAAATCGCTTACGGTGGCGTCAACGATGCTGCCCGCGCTCGGACTCGCGTTGCTGCTCAAGCAGCTCTACACGCCCACCGAGTTCCCGTATTTCTTTGTCGGTTTCGGTGCGATCGCGTTTTTCAGCTACAACAACGTGACTGCGGCGGCGCTTGACGGCAAAGCGGTCAATCTCACGAGTGCGCCCACTCCGATCCTGACGCTCGTAGAGCTTGCGTTGTTCGGCGGCGCCTTGGCCGCGCTCGTCATTTTCAACGAGTTCAGGAAGATCAATGAGAAGAAGGCGGCGCATGCCATTTCCGCATCGAGCGATGAAAGCGAGGACTTCTTCAATGACTAATGCGATTGCCACCGAAGGGGCGGCTGCGCTCACCCCGGGGAAAAAGGCCAAGATCACTTGGAGTCTGTTCTGGCGCACCATGTTCATCATGTTCTGCACGAGTTATACCAAGCAGCAGGGCACGACGTTCGCATTCATGATGATCCCGTATCTCGAGGACATCTACGGCAAGGAGACAGACGAGTTCTACGAGGCAATTCAGCGCCATCAGAACTTTTTCAACACCACGCCTCAGTATGCTTCGTTTATATTCGCGCTCGTCATCTCTATGGAATATGACCGCAAAGCAGCCCTGTCACGCGGCGAAGAGTTCGATGATGCCTCTATCGAGGCCATCAAGGTCGCCCTTATGGGCCCGCTCGCCGGTATCGGCGATGCGATCACCCTGTCGTGTCTGCGCATTATCGCTATCGGCGTCTCCGTGGGCTTCGCGCAGCAGGGCAGTTGGCTAGGACCTATTCTATTTGCGCTCGTATATAACGTTCCCGATCTCATCATCCACTACCTGTGCGGAAGTCTCGGCATGCGGCTCGGAACCGGCTTCATCACCGAGGCGCTCGCTTCGGGCAAAATGCAGGCGCTCACCAAGGGCTTTACCGTTCTCGGCATGATTATGACCGGGGCCATGGTCGCTCAGTTCGTATCTGTCAAGACCACGCTCGTCGTTGACATGGGCGGTGGTGCGGTCTTCAATCTGCAGAATATGCTCAACTCGATTCTGCCCGGGCTCTTCCCACTGTTGCTTACGCTCGGTAGCTTCATGTACCTGCGTCGGAGCAGATCAAAGAACAGCGCGATGATTCTTCTGCTCATAATGATCGTAATTGCCATCGTGCTCACGTTGCTGGGAGTTACTGGTTAAAGGCACTTGCAATGCTGATTGATCTTCACGATGAAGGGAGCGGAGTACCGGTTTCCACCGGCACTCCGCTCATCGGCCAGGAAGGGGATGTATGAGCGCGCTCGGAATCATGCTCGCTGCCATTGTCATTGTCGTTCTCGTCTCGGCACTTGCCATGTTTCGTCTGCGCAGCGACGTCTATCTTCAGATGATGCATGATCTTGAACGGGGGAACCCCGAAGCGGTTCTCGCCCGCGCTGATGGTCGCGCAGCGAGGATGCTGGTGTCGCCCTATGCACGTGGAATCGCGTGCTTCAAGGCATATGCACTTTCACATGACCGACAGCGTATGGCTGATCAGTTCAATGTGCTTATGAAACTTCCTCTGAATGAGTTCAATCGCGTGAGCCTGCTCACCGACGGGTTCGCGGCGTTCGCCCGCATGCGCGACCGAAAACGGTGCGAGCGCATCCTCAAGGAGATGGAGGCCTCGCATGTAAACGTTACCAGCTTGGAGGGATACCGGCAGTTCTTCGAGATCGTGCTCGCAGGTCGAGTCGATCAGCGCGAACGCATCGAAGATCAAATTGCCAATCTCAATGGCCATCGCTTGGGGTACGCCGAGTATCTACTCGCGTGCATCTATGCGTCAATCGGCGATGGCCGCGTGCTCGCGTTGCGCTCGCGTGCTGCGCTGCATCTCGAAATGCAAGTCGATCAGCTCGACGGGGGTGTCGGTGTTGGAACAGCCATTTGATCTGAATGCTGAGGAGCGCGCTTGGACGCAGGCGACGCTGGCTCGGCTCACCGCCAAGCTCTTCGCGGAGTGCGACCGCGTGGGCTCAGCGATTCCCTACATTGCGCAGAACGGTGCATATCGCGAGGACAAATCTCTGACAGACATCGTGTGGTGGACCAACGGCTTCTGGCCGGGGATTCTTTGGCAGCTCTATCACCTGACGGGTAACGAGCGCTACGCCAAACCAGCTCGAGCCGTCGAGGAGAAACTCGACCGCGCGCTCGACCGATATACCGGTCTCCATCACGACGTGGGATTCATGTGGCTTCTCTCGGCTGTTGCGGACTTCCGTCTCACCGGCAACGAGCGCTCAGAGGCTCGCGGGCTGCATGCGTCTCATCTGCTCGCCGGGCGCTACAATCCGAGAGGTCGCTTCATTCGATCGTGGAACCGCGACCGCGCCGGATGGGTCATCGTCGATTCGATGATGAACATCCCGCTGCTGTATTGGGCTGCGGAGCGCATAGGTGATCCGCGTTTCACCTACATCGCGTGCGATCACGCCGACACCGTGCTCGACAAGATCGTTCGCCCGGACGGTTCGTGCAACCATATCATCCAGCTCGATCCCGCAACCGGTGCGCTTCTGGGGGCCCCCGCCGGACAGGGTTGCGCAAGCGGATCCTCTTGGTCCCGGGGCCAATCATGGGCTATCTACGGATTCGCGCTCTCCTATCGGCACACGGGCGATGAGCGCTATCTGTGCGCGGCGAAACGCGTGGCAAACTATTTCACCTCCCAGGTGGCACTGACCGGCGATGTGGCCCTGCTCGACTTTCGTCAGCCGGCGAAGCCGGTGCTCTGGGATGCGCTCGCCGGATGCATCGCCACCTGCGGTCTGCTCGAGATTGCGGAGGCCTGCGAGGGCGCTGAGCGAGCGAGCTGGCTCAGTTGGGCGATGCGCATCCTGCGAGCGACCGATACGCGGTTCTGTGATTGGGATATCGACCGCGACGGCATCGTTCAGATGTGCTCGGGAGCCTATCACTGCGAGAGCGATCGACACGTGGCCATGGTTTACGCCGACTATTATTTGCTCGAGGTCGTGCTGCGGCTGCTCGGTAAGGACGCGCGGCTATGGTAGAGGAACTCTGCCAAGAGCCTTACGATGCGGGGGACAGGACGGTGGTCGCCAACCCGGTCCTCGCCGGTGCGCATCCCGATCCATGTCTGTGCCGCGCACGAGGGAAGTACTACCTCGTCACCTCGACGTTTCAATGGATGCCGGGAGTCTCGATATACGAGTCGATCGATCTTGTGCGCTGGAGAAGCCTAGGTGGTCTGCTGGGCGATCTCGACCTGCGCGGCATTCCGGATTCGGCGGGCATCTGGGCACCCGATCTCACCTTCGATGAGATGACGGGCCGCTTCTGGCTCGCCTACACCGTCTGCAAGCAGATCGACGGCGTATTCAGGGACGTCGAAAACTACGTGACGACCGCTCAGGAGATTATCGGCCCGTGGAGCAAGCCGGTATTCATCAACGCATCAGGGTTCGATCCGGGTATCTTCCACGAGAACGGCAGACACTACTTCATCAATCCCCAGTGGGATCCGCGTCCGCTGCCGGGCCATCATAGGTTCAACGGTCTGATCATGCAGGAGTTCTCGGTCGAGAGCGGCCTGATCGGAATGGCGCGCACGGTGCTCACCAATGACGATGCTGTGCACGATCTGCGCGAGGGTCCGCATGTCATGAAGCACGACGGACGCTATTATATCGTGTGCGCCGAGGGCGGCACGGGCCGTCACCACAGCATCGTGGTCGCGCGCGCCGATGATCTGTGGGGTCCCTACGAGGTTGATCCGGCCCGTCCGATGCTCAGTTCGTGGGGAAAGGACTGCTCGCTCAGAAAGGCGGGGCACGGCAACCTGCTCCGCGATGATGCCGGAGCTTGGTACGTCTGTCATCTGTGCGCACGGTACCTGCCGGGTACCGAGGTGTCACCGCTCGGGCGGGAGACCGCGATCCAAAACGTCATATGGGTCGACGGCTGGCCCCGCTTGGCATGCGGGGACACCGCGCCGATCGGCAGCTACGTGGTCGCGGATGCAACCGTTTGCGCCGAGTCCGCCGATGAGGACGGCACGTGTGCACCAGATCGTTTTAAGTGCCCCGGTGAGCCGGGATATAACTATGAGACGGCGTTTACATCTGCCACCGATCTATGGTGTGAGGAGTGGCTCGCATCGCGCACGCTGCGCGATCCTGCGTGGACGCTGACGGATGGGGGTCTTGAGCTTCGCGGCGGCGACTCTTTGACCTCGCTGTTCGATCCCGCTCTGCTCGTGCGGCGGCAGACGAGCACGATCTGTCGCGCTCAAACGACACTCTCTTTCAAGCCGACCCATTACAACCAGCTCGCCGGGCTCGTTTGGATCTATGACACCCGGGCATTCGTCTTATTATGCGTAGGTTTCGATGAGGCGCGCGACTGCCGTGTGATCGATGTGCTCGCCTGCATCGATGGTGCGCTGAATATGCCACTTGGCGGACGGCAGCGAATCGAGGTGCCCGATGCGGTCGATGAAGTGACGCTCATCGCGCACATGAATGAGCCCCGTCTGCGTTTCGCGGTCTCTCTTGATGCCGGACCCGAGCAGGCGGTCGGAGCGTCGGGTGCGCCTCTTGAGCTCGATGCCTCGTGCATGAGCGATGAGCGCGTCGCGGGATGGGCATACACCGGATCGATGGTCGGTGTCGCCTGCGTTGATATGTTTGATAAGACGGCTCACGCGCGCTTCGCTTCGTTCTCCTATGAGGATATCGCCCCCGGCCTTGACAAGTCAGGTTGTTGAGATGGCGGAGCTGGGTCTCGAGGTGCGCACCGGCACGGGCATCCTGAGATGGCGAGGCAACCGGGCCGATGAGGTGACTCTCGGCTGGCGCGGCAGTTACGCGCCGGGCGACCAGATCGTGCTCAGCTGTGCGGCTCCGCCTCAGATGCTCGCCATGTGTCTCGATCGCGGTTTGTCGGAGAGCGTGGTGCTGCTCACAGATCGCACCTTCACCTTCATGATCCCGTTCGGAGATGAGCGCAAGGCCTATGGACCCCGCGCGTTTGCCGGCGAGCGGCACTGGGGCTATGTTCGGGTCCTCGATGAGCGGGAGCGAGAATCTTGGCGCAACCTCGCTGAGAACTCCCATGATCTGAGCTTGCCGTCGGGCTCGGCACCCGTGCTCTATCCGCATGCGGTGACCAACGTTCGCTGCGACAATCCCCAGTTTCTTGCGCGCAACGCGATCGACGGAGTATTCGAGACAGGCAGGCATGGCAGCTGGCCCCATGAGTCTTGGGGTATCAACGACCAGCGCGACGCTTGGCTCAAAATCGAGTTCGGAAGATCGGTGATCGCTGATGAGCTGCGGCTGTATCTGCGAACAGATTTTCCTCACGACACCTGGTGGCGCAGTGCGCTGCTCACGCTGTCCGACGGCCAGCAGGTGACATTGCGGCTCGCGGCCACGGGCCTGCGTCAGACGTTTCCGCTCGGTGGCGCTCGCATCGCATGGCTTGCCCTTTCACAGTTGGAGAAGGCGGAGGAGCACGGCTTTCCCGGGCTGTCCCAGATCATGGTCATGGGTCGCGAAACCGATCCGGGCTCGTGGAGCGTCCGGGACCCGCGCCGCGTTGAAGATGACCAAGCCGACACGGGTGATACGGAGCGATCAGATGCGAAATAATTCGATGTGGTTCGATGAGCGCGGCAGGCCCATTCAAGCGCACGGCGGTTGGATTCTGCCGACAGATGATGGATTCTTCTGGTACGGGGAGGACAAATCGTGCGAGACCCGCGATCGGCGGGTCGAGGCGATCGGTATCCGCTGCTATCGATCGGCCGATCTGAGATCTTGGCACGACTGCGGACTCGTGTTGCCCACCTCGCCAGATCATCCTTGTCCGCTCATGCGGCCCTCGGGTGTGGTTGAGCGACCGCGCGTCGTGCGCTGCGAGGCGACCGGTCGCTATGTGATGTGGTTCCACGCCGATGATGCGACCTACCGTGCTGCGTCGATCGGCGTCGCGATGGCGAGCGATCCTGCGGGCCCCTTCGAATTAGTTCGAGCTATGCGACCGAATAATCAGCAGAGCAGGGACATGACGCTGTTCTCCGAGGAGCAGGGGCGCATCTACGTCATCTACAGCTCAGAGAGCAACTGGACGCTTCACATCGCTGCACTCACCGAAGACTGCCTCGATGTCGAAGGCGACTTCGCCCGGGTGTTCATCGATCAGAAGAGGGAAGCGCCCTGCGTGTTCGCCGCCCACGATCAACGCTATCTGGTCACCTCAGGATGCAGCGGATGGCACCCGAACGCGGCGCTGTTCGGCACGGCCGTCGCCATGGATGGCAGATGGAGGCTGATCGACAACCCCTGCCGCGGACCACGCGAGCACACAACCTTTGACGGGCAGATCACCTGCATCTTCCGGGCGGGTGACGGCTATCTCGCATTGATAGATCACTGGTGCCGAGAGGATCTCGGCACCTCGCGCTACAGCTTGGTTGCTGTGCGCTTCACCGATGATCGGCATGATCCGATGGAGATCGTCTGGAGCGATGAAGCCGCCAGCATTTCATGACGCTCGGCGCATACAGCTGACTCTGAGCGATCTGGCGATTCAAAGAGGAAGGGAAGAAGCGGTTATGGTGCAGCACCAAGACTTAACGATTCCAGCCGAGGCGTCCGGTGGCGCCTCGCTCGCGACCTCGGCGTTTCAGGAAGCCTTCGATCGGGCCCGAGAAACGGGGCCGGCCCGTGTGGTGGTGCCTGCCGGCACCTATCGCATCGGCAGCGTCCTCATGCACGGAGACACCGAGCTTCATCTGAGGGCAGGTGCCCAGATCTTGGGCAGCGAGGACATCGACGATTACACCGACTGGGACATCTCCACGACGCTGCGCTATGTCGATGATCCCGATATCGCGCGCATCCAAGGGCTCTGCGAGCATTACGCGCGTGCGCTCATCACCGTGGCCGATGCTCGAAACGTCGCGATCACCGGCGAGCCCGGATCAAAGATCGACGGCGTCGACTGCTTCGATCCAAACGGAGAAGAGGGCTTTCGCGGTGCGATGGGCATTCGTATCTGCCGCTGCGAAGGCGTACGTCTGAGCGGCTATCAGTTCGTCAACGCGGCGAACTGGTCGCACCAGATCGATTCGTGCACGGACGTGCGAATCGAGGACGTCGCGGTCCGGGGCGGCCATGATGGCTTCAACGTGCATCACTGCGACAACGTGATCATCCGCCGCTGTGATCTGCGCTGTGGTGATGACTGTGTCGCCGGCTTCGACGCGCGCAATGTTCTCATTGAGGACTGTCTGCTCAACACCGCATGTAACGCGCTGCGCCTAGGTTGCGCGAATCTGCTTGTCGAACACTGCCGCTTCAGTGGTCCGGGGGAGTACCCTCACATTCTCGAGGGTACCTACCACATGCATGCTGCGGTGAAATACTATTCTATCAAGGGCGACGTCATTCGTGAGGACGCCTGCAACTGGTTGATCCGCGACTGCACGTTCGAGCGGCCGGGGCGTCTCATCAACTATGATTACGGCAGCGCGAAGGGCTATCAGACTGAGCGCCCCCTTCTCAACGTGCGCTTCGAGGATATTCGCGTCATCGGCGCGAGTCAGCCCTCATTTTTCAGGGGGACGGAGGAAGAGCCCGGCTCGCTCGAGTTCACTCGGGCAAAGATCGTCTTCGATCCGGACGCCGATCACATCGGCGAGCCGTTCGTGCAGATCGGCGAGAGAGCGGTGCTGAAATGCAACCAGGTTGACTACGCTGCCGCCGGCGACGAGCCCTTCTCGGGTCCGCGTATCGTGCGTGCCGATGAGGTCGCCGCCACCACGCTCAGGTGCGCACCCGACGACGAGATGCATCGTGCCAAATGAGCGCGCGGGATGAGAGCGGCGCTGCGTTCCGGAGCCTGTCGCGTATCTAGAGCGTGCTGGTTCCCCACTGAGTGCGGCAGCTGAGCACCTGATGCGGGTCGATCTTGCCGGCATGCGCGATAAGGTCGAGCAGGATCTTGCAGGCCTGCGCTCCTTCCTGCTGAGCGGGCTGCACGACGACCGAAACCGAAGGAGAGGCCACGCTCGCCCAATCCGTGTTGTCAAAGCCAAGCAAGCCGACGCGGTCGGGCATGAGCGGATAGAACTCCCGCATCGCGACATAGATGTCGGGAAGCGCCCAGCAGTTGGGCGCGAACACGAGCGTCGGCGTCACGCCATCGATGTTGCTTCGGAGAAACTCCTGGAGCTGCTCGACGGGTACCTTGTCGTCATGGAGCTCGAGCTGCGTGAAGCCGAGTTCAGTCGGCTCAAGCGCATCGACAAAACCGGAGAACCGCTCGATCCGAGACGAAAGCAGCCCGGGCTCGGCGGTCACCAGCAGGAAGCGCTCGTAGCCCTTTTCGATGCAGGCGCTGATCGCCCGATGCGACGCCTCGTAGTTGTCGGTTTTCACCCAGTTCGACTCGTAACCGTAGAACTTGCTGTCGATGAAGACGGTCTGCCTGCCGGCGTTCTCGATGTAGGTCATGATCTTCTTGAACTGCGCGGTGGGCTGCACGATGAATCCGTCGACCCCGACGGCGATGAGTCGATCGATGTAGGCCAGCTCATCGGTCTTCCGAAAATTCGAGCTGCTGACAAGAACACGGTATCCATGCTCGTCGGCGACCGAGGTGATGCCTTTGACGATCTGATTCGAGAAGGTGTTCGTGATATCGCCGATGACCACGCCCAAGAGATTGGATTGCTTTGAGTTCATGCCGCGCGCGAGCGGACTGGGTTCGTACCCTGTTTTTCGAATCGCCTCTTGGATGACAAGGCGCGTCTCCTCTGACATGTGATCGGTCTTTCCGTTGATGTAGAAGGACACGGTGGTTTTCGAGGTTCCCGTCATCTGGGCGATATCGTTGATGGTGACGCGTTTTCTAGAATTCTGCTTCGGCATCGAAACTCCTGATGATACTCAGTTTAGTAAACCGATTATACGGTAAGATGCATTCGACTGAGCGTTCCTTGCATAAGCCCTCGAAAACTGCGTCTCCTGACGATAGGGAGGACAGCCGAGGGCCTCGACTGAGCCCAGCGTTCCCGGCAAACGGAAGAACCCCGGGACGACTTTGCTCGTCTCGGGGTTCTGCCCTGCTGCGATCAAACAAGGGAGAACAGCTCAGATGCTCACGTCACGCCGCCAGAATCTTTCGGACCGCGTCGGCGACGGCATCGTCGCGGACGGCGGGGAAGAAGAGCTCCTGGAAGTGCTCGCCTGCGAGTGCGCCCTTGACGAGGTCCTCATCGAGCCCCAGCAGAAGTTCGGGGAAGGGCTTGAAGTTGTTGCGACGAACCTGATCAAGAATCTTTTTGTTGCGCTGCTCGGGAACAACGCGATCACGTGGGTATCCGTTCCCGGACCCCTCTCCGAACAGTTTCGAGAACGTGTACTCGAGATTGAGCTCCTGGCCCCAGCCATTCTTGAGGGCGAAGGGCAAAGCGACAGCGTTCCCATCGTTGACCTGCGCGAACGTATAGGCATCCAGCGGGTCCGCGACATGGCCGCAGAGAACTCCGGGGAACGAGTTGAGTGCGAGCATGGCTCCCTCGCCGGTCCCACATCCGGTCACCACGTACTCGGCGGCGCCGCCGTTGAGCAGGACAGCAGCGAGAATGCCGTTCTGCACATAGGTGAGCTGCGCTTCATCGTCTGCGGTGTACATGCCATAGTTGTGAACGGTATGTCCGAGCGGTTCAACCGCCCGTTTGAGAGCCGTCTCGATCATGCTGTTCTTGTCCGCTTGACTGTTTTCGTTGATCAATGCGATGTTCATGTGCACTCCTTGCGTATTGGAAGTGAAAGATCCTGTCTTCTCGGCTGCCGACGCTACTGAGGCTGCCGGCCGAGGTAGGCGAGGATGCCGCCGTCGACATAGATGATCTGGCCGTTCACGAAGTCTGAGGCAGGCGATGCGAGAAAGACCGCGGTTCCCACGAGATCCTCGGGCGTACCCCATCTGCCGGCAGGCGTTTTGGCGCGGATGAACTGGTCGAAGGGATGCGGTGCGCCATCGGGCTGCACCTCGCGCAGCGCAGCGGTCTGCGGGGTGGCTATGTATCCCGGACCGATGCCGTTGCACTGGATGTTGTGAGCACCGAATTCCGAGCAGATGTTGCGTGTAAGCATCTTGAGTCCGCCTTTTGCCGCCGCGTATCCGGCGACCGTCTCGCGGCCCAGCTCGCTCATCATCGAGCAGATGTTGATGATCTTGCCGCGCCCCTTTTTGATCATGTCCGGGAGCACCGCTTTGGACACGATGAAAGGCCCGCTCAGGTCGATGTCGACTACTTCGCGGAAATCAGCCGCGCTCATCTCGAGCATGGGCTCCCGTTTGATGATTCCCGCATTGTTCACCAGAATGTCGATGCTGCCGAGCTCATGGTCGATCGTCTTGACGAGTTCGGCGATCTCGGACTCCTCCGTGACATCGGCGAGATAGCCGTGCGCCTCGATGCCGAGTTGCGCGTACGTGTCAACGGCTGCGCGCAGCTGCTCGGCATCCCGCACATTGAACGCGATGCGCGCTCCTGCGGCGGCAAAGGCCGTCGCGATCGCCATGCCGATGCCGTACGCCGCCCCGGTGATCAGCGCGACACGATCGTCCAACCGAAAGCTATCCGGGGAAAATGTTCCAGCAGTCTCCATGATTCCTCCCAAAACCTACGAGACCTGAGTATGAACCATTGCGCCGATGTCGGAAAATCGTACCAGTTCCGGCACAGGAGCATGTTTCTAGTCAAGTCTAGTAAACCGGTTAAGTCAAGCTGTTTTTCAGATTGATGTCGTACTTACACAATCTCGAAGCAAGGCGGCATAGTTCGTACCGCATGTCCGCCGGGCTTTCGCCCAGAAACAAAGACTTTGCTGACAATACACCATGTACATGAGTCAATTCGGCAAGTATGGTCGCTGTCTTCAACGGTCTCATGTCAACCGCGTGAGATATCGGTAATCACTCGCATGCGGCAGCTCAATGGGGCGGGAAGTGCGCGCGCAGCTCACCAATCGACATGCCGAGATCGAAGGATAGCTTGAAGTGAGCCACTTCGGATTAAAATGTTACTATCTGTCTAATTAAGCTCTGCTTATCTACCGTTCATCCCATTTTTCCGACCGTTTGCAACAAAGTACACGGTTTTCAATTTTTATAGTGCCAAGAAGAATTAAAAACAAATAACGTAGAAATCCAATGTTACAGAGAAAGATCAAACTAGTTTACTTGAACTTGAATTTGGATTGAGAGGAGGTGCTGCGCTTTGCGATGTCGTCGAAAGCTCCAACGCAGAGTCCAGTCCGTGTGGGCAAGGCGCTAAAACGCTGCTGACGTGTAGTGGCTGATCGACTTGGTCAGAAGATTCAGCGCGAGCCGTTGCGAGGGGAGTGGTCGGCGAGTCGCCGTTCAAGCTCTTTGAGGTGTTATGCGCGCATCGGTAGAAACCAGTGTTAAAAAACGTCCTGTCCGTTCATCACCATAAAGAATCGAAACGAGGGTAATCGAAGGGTTGTTTCGTTTGAATCCCAATCATGAGATCTGGAGGTATCTGACAAGATGATGCTCTGCAGCAAATCAGAAATTGAAAAGCGAATCCAGCTGCTCATCGATAACGAAATCCACTTGTGTGATCCTACCGGTGAGTGTTTTGTGCGAGTCGCTGATGGCTCCCTGATTGATAACAAAAGTTTCAATTTTTGGGAATGGACATCGGGAATCGGATTATACGGTTTGATGAAGTATTACATGCTGAGTAATAATCCTGAGATACTCGAGATCATCAGGAATTGGTTTGAAATCAATTCAGTATGACCCCGGTGGAAAAGAACATCAATACCGCCGTGCAAATGTTGACTTTGGCATATCTGTATGAGGAGACGCACGACAAGGCCTATCTTTCACACCTTTGTGCATGGGGGGATTGGCTTTATTACGATCTACCTCGTACACAGCGAGGCGGATTCCAACATGTCACCTATGGCGATTTGAATCAAGATGAGATGTGGGTCGACACTCTGATGATGAGCATCCTCACGCTGGCCAAGCTCGGTAAGGTACTTCATCGCCCCGAGTATACCGAGGAAGCGAAAAAGCAGGTTCTGCTGCACATTCAGTTTCTGCAAGATAAGAAGACCGGATTGTGGTTTCATGGTTGGAGTTTTCTCAGAAATGATAATTTTTCGGGGGCGTTTTGGGGAAGAGGAAACTCTTGGGTAACGATTTCATTTCCTGAGCTGCTTGATCTCTTGGATTTGCCGAGAGGAGACAGTTTCCAAGAGTATCTGACTACAATTTTGAAGTTTCAGGTCGAGGCTTTAGAGAATTATCAAGATGAAAGTGGATTGTGGCACACGCTGATTGATGATTCGAGCAGCTATCTAGAAGGGTCTGCTACGGCGGGCTTTTCGTACGGCATCCTTAAAGCCGTTCACGACCATCGAATAAGTCGACGACATCGAGAGACCGCGATGAAAGGGATCCAGGCTCTGCTCGACAATATCGATGACACCGGTGTCCTCGGAAGGACATCCGGTGGCACTCCGATAGGAGAAACCAAAGAGTTCTATAACGACGTTCAAATATCTGCTATGCCCTATGGTCAGTCGATGGCGGCTCTGGCTTTGACGGAATACCTTAAAGAATTCTATTGATGCTGCACGCACTCGAATTTCGGGCTCGATGAAACTTTTGCAGCGATGGGATTCTTAGCACGTGATCTGCCCAAGCGGTCGGATCCGATACTGAACCGTTGCACGGTCATGCATCATCACGAGGGGAGACAATGGAATGGAATCGGTTGTGATAGAAAGTCCTGCAGATACAGCGGAGGGCATGAAAGTTGTCAAGGCCACGGCACGCGTATTCGGTTGGAAAGACAAGATCGGATACGCATTTGGAGATCTTGGAAACTGTTTCATCCTTGGACTGGTAAACAGCTTTTTGACGATCTACTACACGAACGCATTGGGCATATCTGGAGCGATCGTTGGAATTCTGTTCTTGAGTGCGCGTTGCATCGATGCATTTGCCGACGTCACGGTGGGACGAATCGCAGATGTCGCTCCGTTGCAAAAGGCCGGGCGATTTCGCCCGTGGATCCGATATGTGAAGTATCCGTTCTGCGCGATAACAGTTATTTTGTTTCTCCCAATGGTGGGGAATTGGCCTATGGCTTTTCGTCTCGTGTATGTTTTCGTCACGTATCTCGTGTACGGCATCCTGAATTCATGCATCAACATCCCGTACGGCTCCATGGCCAGCGCTATAAGCGACAATCCGGATCATCGGGCCTCTCTATCGACATCGCGTTCCGTCGGATCTGCGATCGGCGGCGCAACGACTGGTTTTATGATTCCTCTTCTGGTGTACAAGGCGACTGTCAACGGCCAGCAGACGGTGTCTTCCATGCGCTTTTTCATGGTTTCGATCATGTGTGCCGTTATCGCGTTCATTTGTTACAACATGATCTATGCCATGACGACGGAACGCGTTCAGGTCCGCAAAACGCAGAAGGTTTCAGCTAAAAAACTGGTCAAAGGCCTGATTACGAACAAGGCATTAATGGCGCTGGTCGTTGCCGATTTCTTTTTAGTGATCAACCAGAATCTCTCGGGGACGCTGGCGACGTATCTGTTCACAGATTATTTCAGAAACACGCAGGCATTGTCGATTGCGTTGCTGTTCACGTTCGGAACGGTCGTTGTGCTCGCGCCGTTTGCAACGAAGCTGATCAAAGCTTTCGGTAAAAAAGAGGCAAGTATAGCGTGCCTGGCATTCGGAACCGTCATGTATCTGTTGATGTACGTTATGCATATCACAGATCCTTGGGTGTACTTGGTCCTGCTGTTTCTGGCAACATTGGGCTCAGGGATGTTCAATTTGATGGTATGGGCTTTTATCACCGACGTAATCGATTACTGTCAGTTTTCCACTGGGTTCCGGGAGGACGGGACTGTCTATGGAGTCAATTCATTTTCTCGAAAGCTCGCTCAAGCTTTCGGCGGCGGCCTCGGCGGCTTCATGTTGGCTGCTATCGGATACGTATCTTCGACATCGGGAGGAGCCGAGCAGACAGCAGCCGTCATCAATCGAATCTATGCCATCGGAAACCTGATCCCCGCCGGTTGTCTTTTGCTTGGCATGTTGACGCTCATCTTGTTTTATCCGCTAAATAAAAAGAGGATCGATGCCGTCGATGCAGAGCTGGCTGAACGGCGTTCTCGGGATATAGCCGAACAGGAATCAAGCAAGAGCGCTTAGCCGCTGCGCTGCACGGATGATAAGGATCGGATACCTATTTCACAAATGATTCCAACCTGATCTAAAAAAGGGAAATGAGATTCTGAGTATGAGAGAAGACTTTGCGGTTCGCGGCCATGATATTGCAATCAGAGATGATATTTTGGGACTGGCAACAGCCTTACAGGCAAGAGAGCTGCGTTCGCTTGCGTTCGCACCGGCTTTGTCATTGCCGGAGATGACTGACTCCGGCGAGCACATCAATGTCGGTCTTGCGAATTACATTCGCCGCATGCTTGCCGAGCGTGATGTGGAGATCGCGACGTTAAGCTGCTATGTGAACATGATTCACCCTGATGCATGTGAACGAGCCCAATCGGTTGCACGGTTGAGCCACTACTTGCAGCTTGCCCCGGAGTTCGGAACGCGAATAGTCGTGACCGAGACAGGTAGCGTCGATCCGAATTTCGCGTTCACAGAAGACAACTTCGGTGATGAGCCATTCGCTGCCCTGTTGGACGCCATTGCACCGCTCCTCCAAACCGCTCACGAAAATGGTGTTTTTCTTGCCTTGGAACCCGGAATTAATCATCCCGTATATTCGCTAGATCGTGTGGAAGACGTACTGACATACTTTGGTTATGACGCCGCACTGAAGCTGGTACTCGATCCGGTCAGTTTGATTACGCCTGGTCATGATCGGGCTGATGAAATTCTGAGGGAAGGTTTCTCCCGATTCGGGAGACAAATCGTCGCAGTGCATATTAAAGATTATGAGTGGACGCCGAACGCTTCGAGACTGATAAAGCCGGTGTTACCGGGTACGGGCCATGTTGATATGCATCAGCTCATTACGATTGCGCAGAGCTGCCAACCCTATGGCATCAAATGCTTTGACGAATTGGGCAACGACATGCTTGATGAGGTTCTTCGGATGCCTTGGATCAGTAAATATCAGTAGCTTGAGCTTTCATCGGAGACCTTGCGATCGTGCTGGCGCATGAGACAGCGAGGATCTGGATTTTTACACATCCAGATCTCGGCGATCGAAGACGACGATCGCCACGCCGAGCAGCGCGATGCCGCCTGCGCCGAGCAGAGCGGCATGCGCGATCGATGCGCCGTCGGCCGCCGCCAGTCCGTAGCAGTCGAACAGCGTCAGGGGATTTACGTTCTTCAGGAACTCGAATCTGTCGCCCACCTGAGAAATCATCTGCATGAGCAGAAACAGGATGCACAGGCTGCCCCCGCACCAGCGCGCCGCGCCGGCGCCGGGAAGCGCGCAGGCCGACAGAAAGCAGACGCCGCTGAAGAATATCCACAGCGCAAACAGGCCCGCATTGGCGCGAACGAGCGGGGCGACGGCGAGCTTTCCGGGAAGCATCGTCGCCGCACACGCCAGCTCGACCCCCGTGATCGCGCAGAGCAGGCCGATGAGCGTGGCTGCGAGCACACCTGCCATGCTGAGCACGATGGTCTTTCGGCTCATCGGCGTCGCGAGCAGATAGGCCATGCTGCCACGATCGAGATGGCGGATGATGAGTCGGTTTACCAGCAGCATGATGAGCGCGAGGGGCAGCACGGTGAGTAGAAATCCATACAGATAGTTCAACATGAACCCGATCAGCGTCGTTGCATGCGTCGACATGCCGAAGGCAGCGAAGATCTGCGGCATGCTCGCCGCCATCTCGTCGAGGGTTCCTACTAGCTTCGGGTCGAACATGCTCATCACCATGGCCACGTACACCGCTATCACTGCGGCGAAGATGCCGACGACCGTAAGGCTTGCCCGAATCTCCCGGGCGAACAGCGCCCTAATCATGTTCGTTCTCCTTCTCGACGATCTCGTCGCTTCCGTATAGATGCATGAAAAACTCCTCGATCGGCTGCTCGCGCACCGTGAGATCGGCGACGCCGAAGCCCGCAAGATCCTTCACAAATTCGTCCATCTCGCCGATCACCTCGATCGAGGCACCCGTCTCACCGGTGCGCGCGGTCCTCGGATGCGCGGTGAGATAACGCTCGCGCGTCGCCGTGTCGAGGAAGCTCACCTCGAGCGTTCGCTTGCGACTCCGACGGACGTCGTCCATGCGCTCCACCGCCGCCAGCCGGCCGCCGCGGATGAAGGCGACGCGATCGCAGGTGCGGTCCACCTCTTCGAACATATGGGAGGACAGCATGATTGTGGCACCCCGCCGCTTCTCGGCGAGCACAAGGTCGATGAAGCGCTGCTGCATGAGCGGGTCCAAGCCGCTTGTGGGCTCATCGAGCAGCAGCACATCCGGTGAGCCCATGAGCGCGCAGATCAGACCGACTTTTTGTTTGGTGCCCTTCGACATCTTGCGGATCCGTGCGCGCAGATCGAGCTCGAACAGCTCGGCAAGCTCGTGCAGGCGCCTGCGGTCCTGAAGTTGTTTCATGCGAGCCATGAACTCGAGAAAACCGCTCGCGCTCATCTCGTCCATCATGGAGATCTCCCCGGGCAGATAGCCGAGCCTCGCCTGGATGCGCGGTCGGGCGGCGAAGCAGTCCATGCTCTGGATGGACGCGCGTCCGGCGTCCGCTCGGATGAATCCCATGAGATGGCGCATCGTTACCGTCTTGCCGGCGCCATTGGGTCCGAGAAAGCCGAACACCTCTCCGCGCGTCACCGAGAAGCTGACGCCGAACACGCCGCGGCCTCGTCCGTAGTCCTTGACCAGACCGCTGACGTCGATCGCCGTGCGGTCCGCCATCGCGGTCTCGCTCATCGGTATTCCTCCTTGTATGCATAGGCCTTGAGCATGTCGCACCATTGTTCGAGTTCATCGAGGAGCATGTCCAGGTCGATGCGGCGTCTGAGACAGCGCTGCTGGTGCAGATAGCCGTCGCAAAGCCAGATGAGCTGGTCGACCACATGTCGGACGTCCACGTCATCACGAAAGCGATCGAAGCGGACGTTTTTGAAATAGATTCTGAGCATCTGGTCGATCTGCTGCTGGTTCCACGCGTTCAGGACATCGCGTACCGCTCGGTGCTCGGGGTAGAAGACGCGCAGGAAAAAGTCGAAGATCCAAGGGCACCGTTCGAAGACCGCTGTCTTCTTGCGAGCCGCGTAGCCCAACAGCTCGAAGAAGTCATCGATCCGATAGAACTCTTCATCGGCGACGATCGCCTCCATCCGTTCAGTGAAAAAGTCGATCAGATAGAGATAGAGCGCGCGCTTGTTGCTGAAATAGAAAAACAGCAGGCCTTTCGAGATGCCGGCCTTCCGGGCGATAGCTTCGGTGGAGGCCTTCTGGTAGCCGCAGCGACCGAACTCCTCGATGCCAGCCGACGCGATCGCTTCGCGCCGCTCATCGGAGAGGCGGTCCAGCCTGTCGGCAGCGGTGACGATCTCTCCCATAGTGGCTACCCCCTTCTCGCATGGCTTGTCGCCGCGTGGTTGATCAGCTCTCACGTGCATGCTATACCGTTGACTCGTTTTTGGAAGGGGTCCGACGCGAAAAGGCCGAGTTCTCATAAGGTACAATCAACATTGTCAACTTCGATGGGAAATGATGTATCGATGATCTACACGCTCACGCCGAATCCGGCAGTCGACCTCAATGAGAGCTGCGATGTGGTTGCCGCGGACACCGTTGTCAGAACCCGTGATGCCGTCTTCACGCCCAACGGCAAGGGATTGAACGTCGCCTTCACACTCAGGCGATTCGGTGTGCCCACAAGGATACTCGGTTTCTTTGCGGGGTTTACCGGAGACTATATCATCGCGGGTGCCCAGAGAATGGGCGTGAGCGTGATACCCGTGAAGTGCAAAGGCATAACACGCGTGAACCTGTTCGTCTCCGTCGGCAGCGGCGAAGAGTACAAATTCGTGAACGAGGGTGCAAAAATCGACGCGACCGCGGAGCGCGAGATGATCGAAACCATTCTCGACGTCGCAGATCTCTCATGCCTGTCCATTTCAGGATCGATGCCCCCGGGAGCCTCGGTTGACCTGCTTGATCGGCTTGTCGATGCCGCACGCGATCGCGATGCGGAGGTCGTGCTCGACACATCGAGCGAGAGACTGGCCGAGCTCATCCGAAGGCGCCCGCTCCTTATCAAGCCCAACGACGATGAACTGCGCGACGTGTTCGGCCTTGACGTGCGAGACGATGCGACCGCACGCGCCGCGCTCGCGCGCCTGCATGAAATGGGGGCGCGCAACGTTCTGCTCACGCTGGGAGCACATGGAGCTTACTTCTCGGACGGCTCGGCGATATGGCATGCCGTCCCCGCATTCGAGCCGATGGTTCTGTCCACGGCATGCGCGGGCGATGGTGCGCTCGGGAGCTTTCTGTCAATCTGGTTCGCAGACCGCTCACGCGTCGAGGAGGCGCTCGCTCTCTGTCAAGCGGTCGGTGCCAATGTGGTCGAATCAGCCGGACTGGGTGATTTCTCCTGTGTTGAGGAGTATCGGTCTCGTATCTGCGTGAGACGTCTGTGAGCTTTGCTCCGCTCATCGCCGAGGGGTCCGAAAAAGTGCATCGTGCGGAAGCCGGTGCACTTTTTCATGATGATTCACGATAAAAGACAGTATCAGCATAGTATTTAAATCAGTATGTTCATCTAATATAGTATTATTTTTGGCATGATATCCTACCTCATGTCCAGCATTTTATCAAATATGTTTGACATATGGATCAATTAAAAACCCTTCATTACCTTGCCTTTTCTGTAGTATCTGTGTGTAAATGAAAAGTGTTACTGTTTTTACCATAATTATATTTATGATATCGCTATGCTTTGTTTATTGGATTAATCACTATAAGTTTTACCATCATAGACCAGTTGATCTTCGGTTGTGAAATGATGATTTGTAAGAATTACCTAACAAGATGACGTTAGAGATAAGTGGGAGCTCAACTATGGAGCAGCTGATCACATACTACGATAACCTGACCGAACGCGAGCAGCGGGCCTTTGGCTATGTCTATCTCAACCAGCGCTCTGCAGCGAAGATGAAGAAGAAAGAGCTCGCAAAGAGCGCGCTCGTATCAAAAGATGTCATATCCAGCCTGATTCGCAAGCTGGGTTTCGACAAGTACAGCAGCTTCATAGAGTTTCTCAACAATGACGATGAGCGCATGCTCCCCATACGCCACAGGGCCATGAAAGTGCTCGAGGTTGCTCCTCCGAAGCCAACTGCCGCGCAGCAGAGCGGTATCCTCCGCAAGAGCGGGAAGGCGATCTGCAAAGCGCGCTTCATCTACATCCTCGCTGAAGGGGACAGTCGCCCGGTCGGCTCATATCTCGAGTATCTATTGCTGACATTGGGTATCAAATGCCTTCTCATGAGAGATTTCAGCCTCGCTGATGCTCTTACGAGGGCTATTTCAAGCGATGAGCTACTCATTTTGATTTCTCCGTCCGGTGAGACCCCCGGTCTTGTGGACGCTGCACGTATCGCGCGAAGAGGTCATGTGAAGACGATATCGCTGTCGGCCATCCCGGGCAGCCGAATCGCTCGATACAGCAGTCTGAACCTGTGCTGCAAGCTCGAGCAGGAGGAAACCGGCGAGCTGGGCGGGAACTCACGAATGGACATGCTCTATCTCGTCGAGACCCTGATCGATGGCGTGCAGCGGGCGCGCAAGAGCCGCTCGAATCACAGCGACTAGCGTCGGCGCGCTTCATCCGCTTTTGGCGGACAGCAGATGATCATGGCTCAGTGCAGGTGATGGTCAAAAAAGCTCACAATAAACGGCATCAGTATCATCGTGATGATCGACGCGGTCGCGCACTGCGCCGCTGCGACAGGTACGGCCCCCTCGAAGGCGCGGTCGGCAGAGGCGATGATAGAGGGAGTCAAGGCTGAGTTCGCCGCGACGGTTCCCATCGCGACCCCGAGAGGGGTTTTCTTTTTCAAAAGGACGTTGTACACGATTTGGATAGCGATACCGACGCCTATGGCAAGCACGGCGAGTGCGATTCCAGAGGCACCTGCGGTAAACAGTACGCCCAGGTTTGAGGTGGCACCGATCGCGAAGCTCAGAAATATCATGATCACAGGCTCCGATCTGAGGCAGAGGCACCGGAATTCGCGATCACAGTTGCCCCAGACGATCCCGATCAGCACCGGGATCGCAGTTCCGATGAGATCACCCATGGAGAATTGCGCTGCGCCGGAGAGCCCCATGATCACCATGGAGCCCATCGGCCCGTTTTTGAGCGCAAGGACCGAGACCGCTCCGACGTCGGTCGCATCACCGTATTCGCCGCTCAGCGCGATGTATAACGAGCTGTTATTGCTTGGAATCGCGCAGAAGAGCACGAACGGGCTCAGACCGAGAACACCAGCGGAGCCGAACGCAGCGTTGACGCCCCAGCCGAGTGCCGCTCCGAAACCCAGTTTCATACCGAGCAGAAGCGCACCTTTGTACAACGGAAGACCCGCCTGCCGGATATTTATCTGCGATCCGCAGATTATGAGAAACAGGCCCATGAGCGTCTGGCCGCCTTTGCGCAGCAGCGCGGTGGCCGGGCCCCCGACTCCGAGCGCTCCGGGAAAGATCGTATTGATCAGCATAGCTGCGACCAGCGGTACGATGATCTGGCCGCCGGGCACCTTTTCCATCGCTCTCATTTCGAAGCGCCGACCCGGATTCCGCCGCAAACGTCTTCGAGAATCAACCGAGTTACAATTCGCTTCGCGGTTTCGTCATCGCCGACCATGCCGCCTTTGCCGACGATTCTGAGGCCATCATGCGGACCGCCCACGATAGCGCCGAGGTTGGCCTGCGGCTGCACGGAGTCGATGAATCGTATGCCCTCTGCCCCTATAGCCTTGAGCACGGCAAACAGGGTGTCACCACCGGTCATCGATATGCCGCACAGATCGTCTGCGATGCGCTGATCGCTCAGGACCTCGCGCACGATCGAGGCGAGCCCGGAGGTCAGCCGTGCCGATGATGATCCTCGCGTCATCTTGCGCGCTGTCTCGATCGATGAGAGATCGATCCGCATCGAGCTGACGGCGGTCTCGACGACGACGACCTGCGCAGCGCTGCGTGCGAGGGCATCACGAATCTTGCGCACACCGCCGCGAATAGCCGTCGCTCGCATCTCGTCGTCCAGCAGCTCTTGTGGCGATATCGATACGATTTGCACGCCCTTCTCTTTTGCCAGCTTTCCGATCTGCTGTCTCGTGAGCTCGGTTGCGCTACCGGCGACGACGAGAACTCGATGCCGCGCATCGGCGATAGAGGCCAAGCGCGGGGATCTCACGGGCAGACGGTCGGCAGATCCGAGACCTCGACAGATCGCCATCTGCTGCGTCAGAGCGCCGGAGTCGACGCAAACCACGGCTAGATCCATGTCGGTGACAGCTTGGGCGATCGCGCGAACATGAGCGGTGGTGATCGCATCGATAACGATGATTCGGCTGCCCGCATGCGACTGCCTGTCGATGGCTCGCTGTAGCTCGCTGCGGCCGGCGAGCACGCACCCCAGATGGATCTCACCGACTTGACGCGTGCTCTGAGATGCCAGCAGCGTCGGAATGTGCGATTCGCGCACCGGCGAGAGCACATCGCGAGCAGCATCGGTTTCAGAAAGCGCCTGGCCGTCAATGAGGGCGTAGCCCCCGACCGTGATCCGTTTCGATGCGCTCAGCGTGTTCGCGACGATCGCCGTGTGATCGTCGCCGATCTCATCGAGCAGAGCGTCGATCTCCACGCCGATCCCGCCGCGATATGTCGTGTCAATGCGCTTCGTGAAGTGAACGGCACCGTGGGAGGCGAGGGCGCGGTAGGTGTCACGTACACGCTGCTGTGCCTGCCTTGGGGGCAGATTGCGGCTATTTGTGCTGATGATGAGCGCTTCATAGGACTCTGATCGCGGCATGCGCGCCGCACTCAGGTAGGACACGGCGCGGATACCGCTCTGCGCGAGCATCACGCCGGAGGTCATGGTCAAATCATCTGTGATCACTCCGAGTTTATCCAAGCGACGCATCCTCCTTTGCCGAGCCGAATCCGATACGGCACGCAAGACATGTCGGTTGGTATACCCATCTGGATCATCACATGGTCTGATCGCGCTCTTCTCGCTCAAACGCCACAGCGTCGCATGCTCCGTCTGAGCGCTCAGCACATCAGCAGGCTGAGTTCATGCGTGGCGCTCGACGGAGAACCGCTCGAGGCGAACGCCGGGTTCACTCGGATCGATGCCGCCCTTGCGTGCGGCGATGCTCACTTGGTCCTCGACGCTGTCCACCCCATCGAGATCGGGCAGAAGCAGGCCGCGACGCCCGTCGCTTCCGCTCACGATCACACCGAAGCGAGAAGGATCGAGCTCGTCGATGCTTGTTACCGGTTCGGGCGTCCCCATGACATCGACATCATAGACGAGCTCGTCGAGTTCATCGATGCTCACCGGGGGGAATCTGGGATCTCGGCAACCGGCGGATACCGCGTTATCGATGATTTCGTAGGCGAGATCTGCATGGACGGGCTCGATCGTGCCGATGCAGCCCCTCAGCTGACCATGTTTCTTGATCGAGACAAAAGCTCCCGACCGTCTTCCGAGTAGCTCGGCTGGCGTATCGTCTGGCAGAATCAGCGCGGTGCGTTCATGGACATAGTGCTCAAGGGAGGTCCGTGCGAGGCGTACAAGAGGATCCTCGTTTTCACGCAAGGTGCGCATCTCCTGTTCGTGGCTCTGCTCGTATCGGCTTCCGTAGGCGCGCGCTTCATCTGTACCCGGAGCATCGATCGGTGTGAACGCCCCGATGCCGTATCCCACGCCGAACGGTCCCTCATAGCAGAGAAGCTCGGATGTGATGGGCGTGCGATCGAGTGTGCCCGCCATGATCTGAAAGGATCGCAGTCCGCACTCGGCGGCTCGCTCTGCCAGGGCCGGATCTATCGTAAGCAGACGATCGAGCTCGCCGCTCTGAAACGTCTCGCAGACAAGCGCATCGAAGACGGAGCCTTCTTCAGCGAAGCCATAGGGTCCCTCGGAGCTGAGCTTATGGGAGAGATCCCCTGAAGCGATCATGACGACGCGTCGAGAGAGGGCGTCAGCCGAAGCGAGCACAAGCTGTCCGAGATGGTAGTGATCGAGTGGCGAGAGCCCCGAGAGACTGATCCGCACCAATCTGAAGTCGCGATAGCTCTCCTCGATGAAGTGAAGCGGAACGAGCACGCCCCAGTCGAGATCCTGCGCGGGCCCGCCGAAGGTGCCCGCGCGCAGGCCGTCGCGGTCGGCGCGACGAGACAGCTCGTCGACGAACTCCTCATCGTAGCGCACGTTCGATCCGTCGGATTCGTCGCCGAATTGCGCGAACGTGCCCCGTGCCCCCGATCCGGGGGCGATATGCAGATAATCGGCAAACATTGGGGAGTGCGGGCTCGACAACACGATCGTCTCAGGCTCGAGCTCCGCCACGCGGCGCGCGACTTCGTGATATGCCTCGACGGTAGACGATATCTCGTGTTCGCGGCCATGTCCTATGCGCGGGAGGATGAGCGGTGGATGGGGCAGCGCGAATGCGGCGAGAACAGGCATGGAATCACCTCGTGTACAACAGATGCCTACGAATTGGATACCACCCTTATTCCCGATTGCGATCGAATCACAATCTGATTCCGCCGAAAGAAAAAGAACCATGCAGGTCGCAAGGGAGCCGCTCGAATGCTGAGCGGCTCGCGAAAACAGTTCGCTACCTCGCAGGAGGAGCAGGCAGGGCTATGCAGCTGCCTCAGTTTGATCGATGAGACCGACCGATCGCGAAGGCATCAGTTCCCCGAGCTTTGAACCGGTTTCTTATCGGGGTCGGTGCTCGGCTGGGGATTCGGGTCGGGCTTTGGTCCCCTTGAGATGACGACGGTGATCGTGGTGCCGCTCTTCTGGTTCAGTTTCGGGTTGAAGCTGATCACATAGCCCCTCTTCACGGTGCTGTCATACTCAAATGTCGTATTCATGCCGAAACCCTTGGATTTGAGCGCATCGCTCGCCTGTTGCTCGGTCATGCCGCTGAGATCGGGAACGAGTACGGTGCTGGGCTCTGCCGGGCCGGTCGAGATCGTATAGCTCACCGTGGAACCGATATCGACCGAAGAGCCCGATGCGGGATCCTGCTTGAAAACCTGCCCCTTCGTTGTATTGCTGGTATCCTTCGAGGCGCTGCCCTGCAGGTTGAGGGACTTCAACTTCGCCTCGGCCTGTTGCTGGGTCAAACCGATAAGGTTGGGAACTGTGACCTGTTCGGGCCCGGTCGAGACCTTGTAGTCGATCGCAGACCCCTTCTTGACGGATGTGCCCGCCGCTTGGATCTGCTGGAAAACTTGGCCGATCGGAGCGTCGTTCGACTCCTCGGTCGGATTGGGGACCAAACCCTGATCAGTCAGAAGCCTGCTCGCTTCATCTTTGTCCTTGCCAACGATGTTGGGGACCTGAACGGTCTCATCGGGTTTGGCTCCCTTTGAGATCGTGATGGAGATCTCGGAGCCCTTCGCTCTGCTCTGAGCACCCTTGGGAGTCTGGTCGCAGACCTTGCCCTCCTCGTAGTCGTTGTCGAACTGGCTCGATATGGGTTGGTGGACCTTGAAACCGCTGTCCTCGATCTTCTTGATGGCCTCCTCCTGGCTCATATCGAGCACGTTGGGTACCTCAACCTGCTGCGTCTGGCCGAACAGATTCGTCGCGAAGATCGTGATCGCAGCGATGAGCACGATCGCGGCTATGATGCCCGCGATGATCTTGCCACGACGCCTCGGCTTGCGCTCGTAGGGACCCGAGCTCGCCTGCTCGGTCGCACTCGGTCCCGCGGCGGCGTCGCGTACCGGACTCACCATGGTTCTGGTCTGATTGCCCAAGAGGTCGGTTTCGGTCGTCGCGCCGATCGGTGCGACACCGAGCACGTGGGTTGGTTCGGGGATGTCGACCGTGCGACCGGCAAGATAGCTGTTGAGTGCGGCGCGAAGTTCCTCCGCGCTCTGGAACCGGTCTGCAGGGTTCTTCTCCATGCAGCGCAAGATGATGCGCTCGAGGTCCGCATCCACGGCTGGATTTACCTGTCTGGGTGCGACGGGTAGCTCGTTGACCTGCCGAAGCGCGACAGAGATGGCATCGTCGCCGTCGAAGGGAACCGACCCGGTCGCGCACTCGTACATGACTACGCCGAGCGAGTACAGATCCGACGTCGGCCCGAGCTCTTGACCGCGCGTCTGCTCGGGTGAGACATAGTGGGCCGTACCGAGCACGTTGTTGTCTTGCGTGAGATGGCTGTTCTTGGCTCGAGCGATGCCGAAGTCCATGACCTTGATGTTGCCGTCGGGCTGAACCATGATGTTTTGCGGCTTGATGTCGCGGTGCACGATCTCGTGCTTGTGAGCGACTGCAAGAGCCGAGCAGATCTGCGAGCCGATCTGCGCGACCTTCTTTGAATCGAGCGCGCCGTGAGCTCGGATTCCGCTTTTGAGATCGGTACCGCGCAGATACTCCATGACGATGTAGTACGTGTCACCGTCTTTGCCCCAATCGTAGACGCCTACGATATAGGGACTCTGCAGACCCGCGGCGGCGCGGGCTTCCTGCTTGAAGCGCGCCGCGAATGTTGCGTCCGATGCGTACTGCGGCAGCATGATCTTGACGGCGACCGAGCGATCCAAGACCTTGTCCTGCGCCCGATACACCGTGGCCATGCCCCCGGTGCCGATCTTATCTTTGAGAAGATATCTTCCTCCAAGGATCCTCTGACCCATGCTGCTCTCCTATCCGATGCTCTCGGGCATGCTGTTTCCATCTGTCATGGTCCTCACGACCCCTGTACGGCAAGTGCTGCGGCAAGGATCTTGCCTGCGACCGATGCGGCTGTGACGTTGCTCTCATAGTAGTTCTCGATCACCACCGAGATGGCGACGGTTGGGGTGTCATAGGGGGCGAAGCCGACGAATGTCGAGTTCGCATTCTCTTTCGAGGCCAAGTTGGTCTCTCCGGTTCCGGTCTTTCCCGCCACCTTGACGCCTTTGATAGCGGCTTCTCGTCCGGTGCCGCGCTGGACGACATCGAGCATAGCGCTCTTCACCTGATCGGCGGTACCTGCGCTCACCGCCTGACCGAGAGATCGGGGTTGCGTCGATTTGATGACGGTCCCGTCTGGGGCCAGAATCTGACCGCAGATATAGGGATCCATGGCGATGCCGCCGTTTGCGATCGCAGCGGCGATGACGGCGTTTTGCATCGTCGTCAGCTGCGGACCGGGCTTGTGGCCCTGCCCGACGGGCTGTCCTGCGCCCGCCCAAGCGAGTTCCCACGCCTTCATCTCCTGTGGCTTGGGCATATATGAGGCGCTTGTGGAGAAGTCCTGCCCGAGTGATTGTCCGAAGCCGAACGCCTTTGCGAACAGTACGAGCTTGTCTGCGCCAAGTTTGCCCGCAACCTGGCCATAGACCACGTTGGAGGAGACCTCGAATGCCCTTCGCAATGAGACGGTTCCGAAGTTCGCCCTGTTGACATTTGTAACGTCTGCTCCGCCGATGTTCATGGAGCTCGGAGAATTGAATTTCGTCTCGAGCGTCGCGGTGCCCGTCTCGAGCGCAGCGGAAAGGGTCACGACCTTGAACGTGGAGCCCGGTGTATAGAGCGCCTGCGTCGCCCGATCGAACATCGACCCCTTTGACTCATCTGATCCGCTGTTCAAAACCGCAGCGATGCTATCGGAGTCAGTGTTGTCGTAGGTGGGCGCATTGGCCTTCGCGATGACTGCGCCGGTACGCGGATCGAGCACGACGATGGAGCCCTTGAGACCCTTCAGGGCCGACTCGGCGGCCTTTTGGATACGCGAGTCGATCGTGAGCTTCACGGAGTTTCCGGGTTGCGCGATGCCTGCAAGCGAGCTCAGTGCGTTCTCCCAGCTCGAATAATCTTTTGAGCCGCTCAGCGTGCGATTCTGCGATTTCTCGACACCGGTTGCACCGTAACGCTGTGAATAGTAGCCCACGGTATGGGCTGCCAGGTTGCCGTTCGGATAGGTGCGCTTGTAGGTGCCGTCACCTTGGCGCAGCGATTCAGCGAGTGTGACGCCATCGGAAGTGATGATGGATCCGCGCTTGATGCGCTGCGTGCGCTCGATGGTATGGTTGTTGATGCTCATGTTGCGATACTCGTCCGCTTTGATGACTTGAATGTATGTCAGGTTGGCGATGAGCATGGCGAACAGAGCCGTGAACAGCACGACCGTGCGCGTAAGGCGCTTTGCGAGCGCGACCCGTCCCAAGACACCGGATTCGGGGGTCTCGAGCAGGTGGCGCCGCATGCGCGGAGTAGGTTGCGCATGAGAGCCGACCCCGCGCGACCGCGCGCGCGGTCGGGCGTCGGTCGAGGGAATCGCTCTCGCGTTGCCAGCGGTGGTGCCCGGATTGGGTGCGCCGGGTGCGCTCGCCAGCGCTTTGACCACCCCGGAGCCAGCCAGCTCCGCCTCGCGGCCGGTTGCCTCATCGCCGGCTCGCATGAGCAGTGCGATGATGACGAAGCTCGCCAGCAACGAGGTGCCGCCTTGGCTCATGAAGGGAAGCGTGACGCCGGTGAGCGGGATGAGGCGGGTGACGCCCCCCACGATGAGGAAGGCCTGAAACGAGATCGCGGCCGTGAGACCGGTCGCGGAGAAAGCCGCGAGATCCGACTTCGCGCGAGCAGCGGTGGTGAGACCGCGGACGGCGAAGAGCATGAAAAGCAGAAGAACGGCCGCGCCACCCAGAAGACCCATCTCCTCGCCGATGCCGGAGAAGATGAAGTCCGAGCCGACTACGGGAATCTTTGTCGCAAGTCCCTTGCCGATGCCCGTTCCGACGAAGCCGCCGTCGGCGAGTGAGAACAGCGACTGGACGATCTGCATTCCGGAACCGGAGGGATCGGCGAACGGATCCATCCAGATCTCGAAGCGGGTGCGCACGTGGTTCAGGACCTGGAAGGCACCGGTTCCACCGATGACCAGCAAGACGATACCGATGATCACATATGAGATGCGTCCGGTGGCGGCATAGAGCATGATGAGGAACAAGGTGTAAAACAGAAGGGCGCTACCGAGATCGCGTTCGAACACGACGATGAGCACGCATATCGCCCAGACGATGAACAAGGGCATGAGCAGGCGCAACCGAGGGAGCTTGAACCCCAGAATCGAGTGGCTCGAGATCGAGAGCAGCTCGCGGTTCTCCGCGAGGTATCCGGCCAGGAACAAAACGATGAAGAACTTCGCGAACTCGCCGGGCTGAATGCTCGCGATGTTGCCGATGTTGATCCACAGCTTCGATCCGGAGATCTCGGTCCCGATAAACATCGGGAGCACCAGCAGCAAGATACCGATGAATCCGAGCGTGAACTTGTATCGCTTGATCATATCGAGGTTCTTGACGACAGCGAGCGTACCGATCATGAGACCGATCGCGATAAACAAGTAGATGAGCTGGTTCATGGCAAGGGACGGTTCCAGCCGCGTGACGAACGTGATCCCCACGCCGGAGAGGATGAACACGATCGGCAAGAGCGCCGGATCGGCACCGGCCGCGAAGATGCGAACGGCGATGTGAGCCGCGGCGAAAGCGGCGAACAAACCGATCGGAACCGCCAGGGCCTGGGCCGATAGGGACGATCCGATGGCGACGACGTACATCGCATAGAGCAGCGTCACGGGAAACGCGGCTGCGACCAGAAGAAACAGCTCGGTGTTGCGGCGCGAGCTCATTGCGCATCGCCTCCGTTCGTGGGAGCGAGCGTGCCGGCGAGTCCGCTTTCATCCTGATCGAGCGTATCGCCTTGCGCGGGATCGCCCTGCGATTCCGCGGTGGCATCATCGGATGGGGGGGTAGCAGGAGAATCCGCCGACGGCTCCGGCTCGTTCTTGTTCTTGCGAATCGCCGCGGCGTCGTTCGCCTGACGGGTCTGCTCCTCGTCGATCTGCTTGCGGTATTTTGAGATGGTGTCCATCGCTTCATCGTAGCTTTTCTGCGGGATTCCGCCTTGGAGGCGAGCTCGCGTGTCCTCGGGGAGATCTTCGAGCTTGATCGACGTGGTGTCCTGAAGCCAGCTGAACTTGAGACCCATGAACGAGGAGGGCACCCCCGAGTAGATGGCGACCTTGCCGCTATTGGAACCGAGGTAGGTCGAGTTCGTGACGAGAAAAAACGCGATGCCGACGGCTGCCGCGATCGTGAGAAGAAGCGAGCATGCCGCGATGATCAGGTTGCGTCGCCGCCGACGCAGGATCTTGCGGAGCCGTCCATCGTCTACGACATCGATGACCAGTACGGTCACGTTGTCTGATCCTCCGTGCGCGAGCGCCGCGTCGACAAGGTTGTCCGTGCAGATCTGAGCCGTATCGGACTGGATGGAGATCCTCTCGATCTCCTCGTCCGGAATCATGCTCGACAGCCCATCAGAGCACAGGATGAGACGATCCCCCATCTCGATGTTCAGCTGAAAGTGGTCGGCATACATCGCCGGATCCGAGCCGAGTGCACGCGTGATGACCGATCGATTGGGATGGACGCGGGCCTCGTCGGCTGTGATCTGGCCAGCGTCGATCAACTCCTCTACGTAGGAGTGATCGCGCGTGATCCGGATGAGCGTTCCCGCATGCAAGAGATAGGCGCGAGAGTCGCCGACATGGGCGATCGCCACGGTCGTGCCCTCGATGTAGGCGGCGGTCGCCGTGCAGCCCATGCCGGGCTTGCCCAGGCCGTTGGCCGCCGCCTCGATGATCGCGGCGTTCGCCGCCTCCACCGAACTGCCCAGCAGCGCCGGATTGGCCGAGGGCGGCGCAGTCTTCGATATCGTTTTCACAGCGATCGAGGAGGCGACCTCGCCGGCGGCGTGTCCCCCCATTCCGTCGCAGACGCAGAACAGAGGGGACTGAACGAGATAGGAGTCCTCGTTGTGCGTGCGCACGCTACCGACATCTGAGCGCGCGCCCCACATCAGCGCCGTGGTCGTGCCCGCATCATAGGTCGAATCGGTCTCCACCCGCTCGAGTGAAATCGGCTCGAAGTCCATGGTCGAGTCGGGAGCACCGATCCTCGTCTCGATAGCCGACGAATCGATCTCAGCCGTGTCCTCCGGGGAGCTCTGCTGGGCTGCGCGCTCTCTGGTGTCCTTCGGTTGCGAGATCTCGTCTTTCCGATCCGGCTCCTCAGTCGTCTCGGATGCCGTCTCGCACGATGCGTCATCGCCTGAGGCCGGATCGGGCTGCTCGGTGAAATCCTTCTCGAAGGCGTCTGCGAGACCCTGCGTCGTCTGCTCCGGCGACGCACAGGACCCCTCCTCTGTCGAATCGATGCGCTTTTCTTCCGTCATCGGCGATTCACTTTCATGACGACATCGCCGATCTGCACCTCATCGCCCTCTCGGAGCGTGGTGGGATCGGAGAGCTCTTTGCCGTTCACGAGCGTGCCGTTAAGCGAGTTCAGATCCTCGATGATGAGCGAGGGCCCCTGCAGCGAGAAGCGCGCGTGCGATGCCGAGACGAACGGCTCGTTCACGCAGATGTCCGACGAGGGAGAGCGACCGACGATGACCGGACCGAGCATGTCCACGTGAATGCCCCGGATGCCGCGCGGTCCCTTGTCGACATCGATGGTCCAGATAGCCGAGTCGCGCCGCTGTCCGCGCACAAGCCCCACTCCGGTCTTCATGACCGCGAACAGGAAAATGTAGAGCAGAACGACCAGCGCGATCCTTCCCGCATACAAGACGATATCAATCATGCGGCGTATCAGCCCCTAAATTCAAACGTGTTGAGTCCGAATGTCAGCAAATCGCCGCTACGCAACGGCGACCTGCTGACCGGACGATTGTTGACGTGCGTTCCGTTTGTCGAGTTCAGGTCCTCGATCGACCAATCGGCGCCGGTGAAGGTCAGACGCGCGTGGCGACGCGACACGTTCGGGTCGCGCAGCGTGATGTCGGTCATGGAGCGCTCGCGGCCGATGATGCACTGGGCTTCGGTGATGTTGAAGATGTCGCCGGTGACGACATCGACGAGGTGAGCAAGCGGCTGAGCGGGGGCCTGCGGGGCACGCGAGCCGACCATGTTGACGGCGACGCTTTCGGCGCCTGTCGCAGCGGCCCCGCCAAGACCGAGAAGCTCGTCTCGCGGAACGGTCCTGCGGACGGGCACGACGGCAGGGTCCGGCGCGGTCGGTGCGAACGGGTCGGCGACCGCTGCACCTGCAACGCCTGCGGCGGGCTCGATCGGCGAGGGGACGCGCGAGCTCACCAGAGGAACGGATCCCCGCAGAGATCGAGGTTCGCGGGGATCGGCAGGCGTATCGCGAACCGGCCGCATCTCCTCGCCGCCGCCCGCGGACAAGCCGCTCTGATAGGCGCGCTCCTCCTCATAGAGCCGGCCCAACGTCGGCGCATCGACGTTTTCCGCGAAGACGGTGAACTTGCCCTCCTTGAGCGACGGATCGACCATGAAACGAACGAGAGGCTCTCCGATGAGCGCGAAGCGCTTCTTCTCGATCTGCGCTTTCACGAAGTCGCTGACCTCGCGCGCCAGTTCGATATAGTAGGGCGACAGCAGGGGATCGTCTGCACTTGCGACGAGAATCGTGTACAGAGCGGGCGCTGTGTTGACCCCATCCAGTGATAATGTCTGCTGTTCCATCTCGCGGGCCGCCCGCTTGGCGAGCTTCTTGAATGAAAAGGGCGCCCGGGAAGCGCCGAATATGCTCGCCACGTGATCCTCGAAGATATTCAGGAAGTTCACGAGCTATCACCCTCCGATTAGCTTTTGCGATATCCAAGTACTCGTACACATAACCAAACAAGTATAGAGGATAGAGTCGCCACGCATATCCGCAGGAGGAAGCCCAGCAGTCCCAGGCTGGCAATTTCCATAGGGTTAGCAAGAGCGGGAAGCAAAACGACCATAATTCCGGGAACGAGGCACGCTGGCGCGAGAAGGCCCGTGCCCCGATTCTCTCGCGCGCGCTCCCAAAGCGATTCAAGCACAAGGCTCGTAAGCGCAGCCGCCGCGGAGAGCGCCGCGATCGAGATCCAGAGCATGGGCGCACTCAACGCTCGCGCCGCCGCGAACGCGTCCAGCGCGCCGCCGCCGAAGGAGACCGCAAGCATCAGACGGGAGAAGGCGATGCCGAGCGCGCAGGTGCCCGCCGCTGCGATCGGCGGGAGGAAGTAGGCAGCCACCACAATCGCCAGACCTGCTCCCAGCGTGGCATCGCCGCAGATGAGCGCAAGAGCACTGAGCGACACGAATACCGCGGACGCAGCCGTCCATACCCGACCGCATGCATACCACCAGCCACCCACGAGCGCAAGCGCGACAACCGCTACGGGGAGCACCGAGAAGATCGCCGTGTGATCGAGTATCGTCATCAGGAAGCCCGTGGCGAGAAGCACGGCTCCGATCGGCGGTGCCAGGCCCGCGATCGCGCCGATGGCAGCCGACTCGATGCCGCACAGCAGATAGCCGCCGACGCCTTGGATGGCACCCATGATCTGCAGTATCCGGAAGAAGACGACCGCGACCGAGATTGCTGCGATGGCGCCGACGACGATGTCGCGGGCTTTGTCAAGCCTGCTGCCCAAGGTGCCCTCCGCAGGATCGAGGCGGCGCTCCTGCTCCGCGCCTTGCGTCTTCGTCGATGAGGCGTCCTCTCCGTCGGATTCCTGCTCCTCGTCAGATGCGAGGCGCACAACGATGCTCGACAGGCTCTTCCCTCCGGGGCGCACCTCGCCCAGACCGTAGAGGAACAACGAGCCGAACTCGTTGACGCTGCCTAGGCGGTCTTCCGGATTCACGCGCAGAGCCCGCAACAGCGCATCCTCCGAATAGGACGATATGTCGGGGAGCAGAACATGAGGCGCGACGATATCCTGCTCCATTCGCTTGAGGGACTCCTCGGTGGTTTCTGCGCGAAAAGGACTGGTCGAGCAGAGTGCCTCATAGAGCACGCAGGCAAGTGAGAACACATCGCTTCTCTCGTCGACCCGCTCGCCCCTGAGCTGTTCTGGCGACATGTAGTCGACCGTGCCGCCTCGCGCCGATCCGAACCCCGCCGCGCTGGTGAGCGTCGCCATGCCGAAGTCCGTCAGCTTCACATGGCCCTCGCGATCGATGAGCACGTTGGCGGGTTTGATATCGAGATGCAGCGCACCGTTCTCATGCGCATAGGAGAGCGCTTGCGTGAGGGCGTCCGCGACGTATGCCGTCTCATCGAACGTCAGCGAGTTTCCCTCGATGCCCTGGAGGAGTTCCTCGAGCGACAGGCCGTTGATGTATTCCATGACCAAGTAGGCATAGGTCTCATCGTAGGAGAAGTCAAAGACCGTGACGATGTTGGGATGAGGCAGCAGGCTCGCCGTGCGGGCTTCGGCGAGTGCGGTGGCGATCGTCTCCATGGGCTCGTTGCTGCCCGGCGGGGCCAGGGGCATGCGCTTTATGGCGACGCGACGCTGAAGCCGCGCGTCGAGACAGATCTCGACCATGCCGAACCCCCCTGCGGCACGCGTCGCGATCGGACGGTAGCGCCTGAGCAGCGAGGAGGCTCTGGTGCTTGCTGCAGCAGGTCCGGTCACGGTGGCACCGGTGGTATGTTGCGAGAGGTTCGGCATGATCTTCCTCTGAGGCGGCTGAGTTTCTGACGAGCTGCGCAAAACTGGCTTACAGAACAACTATTTTAGCACGCACCCCGATCGCGCCCGGATGTCTCGTGCGCCCGAGTCGTGTTGCTTCATTGCTCGGATACCGCGCGCTGAGTCTACAAGGTATCATACGAGATGGGTGCTCCCCGGACGGGGGTTAAAAAGAGTAGCATAAGCGACACAGGAGGTCCCGCCTGCGATGGTGGATCCGCTTCGCGGCCTACGACGCCTTCGTGCGCGAATCGCCACCGACCGCGCGGCAGCGCACGCAGACGAGCGGGGTTCGAGATGGGGAAAAGGTGAAGACAGCTGTCTATCGATAGCTCTTCCCCTATCGAGACAGCCTCCGGGGCATCGAGCGCCGCCTGTCTCGGGCAGGCCTCAGTCACCGAAACCAAACGGTTAGGAGAGATCCGATGGATTCGCTCTACAGAACGTACCGCCCGCTCACGTTTGACAGCGTCGTCGGTCAGGACCACGTCGTCTCGACACTTGAGCACGCCATAGCGGAGGGGCGCTGCTCCCACGCGTATCTGTTCTGCGGTCCGCGAGGCACCGGCAAGACCACCATGGCGCGCATCCTCGCCAAAGCGCTGCTGTGCGAGCGCTCCGAGGGCAGCGGCGGCTGCATGCCCGATGGCACCTGCGCCGAGTGCAGCCTGATCGCGGACGGGACCCATCCGGATGTCTATGAGCTCGATGCCGCTTCACGCACCGGAGTGGACAACGTCCGTGAGGAGATCATCGGATCGGTGAACTTCGCACCGGTACGCGGCAGTCACAAGATATACATCATCGACGAGGTTCATATGCTGACCACGGCAGCGTTCAACGCGCTGCTGAAAACCCTCGAGGAGCCGCCCGCGCACGTCGTCTTCGTGCTGTGCACCACCGATCCGCACAAGATCCCCGAGACGATCCTGTCGCGCTGTCAGCGATTCGACTTCCGTCGCATCTCGTGCGCGGACATCGTGGCGCGGCTTGCTCTGATCTGCGACGCAGAGGGCTTCGAGCGCGACGAGGAGGCTCTGGAAATCGTGGCCAGGCATGCGCGCGGCGGCATGCGCGACGCATTGTCGACGCTTGAGCAGCTTTCCGTATTCGGCAACGGATCCGTCCGCGCCCAAGACGCTCACACCCTTCTGGGCGAGGTGGCCTCCAGCGTGCTCACCGAGTTCAGCCACGGAATCGCCTCGCGCGATGTCGTCGGCCTGTTCGAGGCCGTTGCCGCCCAGATCGAGGGCGGCGGCGATCTGCTCGAGCTGACCCGCGACCTCGTTGCGCACGTCCGCGATGTGTACATGCTGCGGGTGGCCGGTCCCCACCGGACGCTCATCGAGGGATCTGCGGAGGAGCTGGCCGCCCTTGAGGAGGAGGCGCGGCGCTTCGAGAGCGTCGAGAGACTGTCGCGCGTGCTCACCGTGCTCGACGACGCCGCGCTCGAGATGCGCACGGCGGCAGATGTCCGGCTGGTGCTCGAGATCGCGCTCGCGCGGCTTGCCCGGCCCGAGTCCGATCTCACGCTCGAGTCGCTGGCGGAGCGCGTCGAGCGGATGGAGCGCGCTCTCGCGCGAGCGGCCGACAGCGCGACGCTCGACGGGATCACACGTCGCGTTGAATCCCCTCGGGGTGGGGCGGCAGCCGTCGGCGTGTCCGAGAAGTCGGCCCGCGCGGGGTCGGATGCCGCGCCCGGGCCTCGCCGAGGATTCGCTGCCGGCTCGACAGCCGCCCCGGCTGCCCCGGCCCCGGCTGCCCCCCTGCAGACCGCTGCGTCCTCGTCCGCCTCCGCGCGGGCCGACGTCGCCGCATCGCGTCCCGTCCCCCGGGATGCTCCCGTATCGGCGCCCACCGCCCCGGAGGCAGCGCCCGCCGACGATGCGACACCTGCGTCGGTGCCCCGGATGGTCGCGCCATCCGCTTCCGCGCCGCCTGCGAATCCCTCCTCCGCCGAGGTCGCGCGTCCGGTTGTCGATATCGGTGATCTCGGGCGAAGGTGGCAAGAGGTCGTGAAGCGGGTGACCGCAGCCCAGCCATCGCGAGGCGCCCTGCTTCAAAGTTCGCGTCTGCGCTCGGATGACGGAGCGATCCTGATAGTTGAGTTGCCCGCCGGCTCGGGGTTCGCCATCAAGATGCTCAGTCGGCCGGACTCGCACGAGTTGATCGCCCCTATCGCCCAGTCGGTCTTCGGAGCGCGCACCATCGAGTACCGCATGGATGGACATCCCGAGCGCGCGCAGCCGCGACGTGAGGTCCGGCGCCCCGCTGGGCCCGAGCCAGTCTCGCCCGCCGCCGATCAGGTCGAGTCGACGACCTCTGCCGGCGATGCCTCCGATGAGCATGAGAGCGTGCCGCCCTTTGATGTCGACCTCCCGCAGGCGGGATCCAAGGTCTCGACGAGCGACGCCGCGGTTCGTGATCGACCGGCCACCGATGAACGGCCGGCTCAGACGGGTGCCGCGCAGACGCGATCTGCCGCCGATGCGGGATTCGAGCCCGATCCCACCCAGGCCGCATCAGCTGCGGCTCCGACGGCGGCGGAGTCCGAGATCGATGCAGCGGATCTGCTCGGCAGCGTTTTCGGCGACGGGGTCGTGATCAAAGACACCCTGTGAGCGAGGGGAGGGGGCGTCGAAACGGCTCCTGCGACTTTTGGCGACGCTCAGCCCGCGTGCGGTCGCCTCCCGGCTTTGATGGTGTTTTCGCTGCGCCGTCCCGCGCATGGTACGATCTCACGGACAAGAGGCGATGCGGCCGCGCGGCCGCCCGAGAGGACAGGCAGTCGGCTATGGACATGCAGCAGATGATGAAGCAGGCCCGCAAGATGCAAGAGCAGCTCGCGGCCGCGCAGGAGGATCTCGCCCAGACAACCGTGGACGCGTCCGCGGGAGGCGGCACGGTCAAGGTCACCGTGAACGGCGAGATGGAGCTGACCTCGCTCACGATCGATCCGGAGGCGCTCGATCCCGAGGATGCCGAGCTTCTTCAAGATATGATCATAGCGGCGGTGAACGAGGCCTTGAGGGGCATCAACGACATCGCGAACAAGCAGATGGGCGGTATCGCGGGCGGACTCAACATGCCGGGTCTGCCATTTTAGGCGCCGCGGGCACTCAAGGGGATATCGATGTCAGCTGATCGCAGTCTTCAGATACTTCTCGATGAGCTGGGCAGGCTTCCCGGAATCGGTCCGAAGTCCGCGCAGCGCATCGCCTATCATCTGCTTGAGGCGGATCCCGAGCAGGCGCGCCGCCTCGCTGCGGCGATCATCCAGGTCAAGACGGAGGTGCACTTCTGCGCGCGGTGCTTCAACTATGCCACGGAGCAGGAGTGCTCGATCTGCTCGGACACCTCGCGCGACCGAACGCGCATCTGCGTGGTGAGCGAGCCGCGTGACGTCTCCGCCATCGAGCGGACAGGGTCTTATCGCGGTCTGTACCACGTGCTCGGCGGGGTCATATCTCCCATGGACAAGATCGGGCCCGAGCAGCTTCACGTGCGCGAGCTTCTCGCGCGGCTGGGCGCGGAGGACATCGAGGAACTCATCATCGCGACGAATCCCAACATCGAGGGGGAGACGACCGCGAGCTATCTGGCTCGTGCGATCAAGCCGCTCGGTGTGTGCGTCTCGCGCTTGGCGAGCGGTCTTCCCGTGGGGGGGGACCTGGAGTATGCCGACGAGCTGACGCTCGGACGAGCCATCGAGGCGCGACGTTCCCTTTGATCGAGGTCGCGGGTCCGTATCGCTCGATATCCGGTGTCCTCGATGGGAGCGTCCGATAGGGGTCCCCCTTCCGAGTGCGATGGGACACCCCGCAGACGATGGTCCATGCACGTTTTCTCGACGAGTGCCAGATTCGCGTGCGGCATGCGCGAAGACGGAGTACAATATGCGTGCCTGTGGATCATTGCAGCGGCAGTATCCTATCCGTTATCGAGGGGAAGCGCTTGCCATGCGATCGAGCGGTGCTCGATCGGCCGTTTCGTTCTGCGATATCCTATATGCTCGTTCACACCCCGGGTCGGCAGGCGTCTCCGGGACCTATATACCTACAAGAGAGGAGAAGGTATATGGAGCGTCAGTTCAAGTCCATGGATGGCAACACCGCCGCTGCATACGTATCGTATGCATTCACGGAGGTCGCGGGGATCTACCCCATCACGCCTTCCAGCCCGATGGCCGACTACGTCGATATCTGGGCCGCACAGGGGAAAAAGAACATCTTCGGCACGCCCGTCAAAGTCGTCGAGATGCAGTCCGAGGCCGGAGCCGCCGGCACGGTCCATGGCTCGCTTGTGACCGGTGCGCTCACCACCACCTACACGGCATCGCAGGGCCTGCTGCTCATGATCCCCAACATGTACAAGATCGCCGGCGAGCACCTGCCGGGTGTCTTCCATGTATCAGCGCGAACCGTGGCGTCGCATGCGCTCAACATCTTCGGAGACCACTCCGATGTCATGGCCTGTCGCCAGACCGGTTTCGCCATGCTCGCCGACGGCAACGTGCAAGAGGTCATGGATCTGGGCGCTGTGGCGCACCTGGCCGCGATCAAGGGCCACGTGCCGTTCCTGAACTTTTTCGATGGGTTCCGCACCTCGCACGAGATCCAGAAGATCGCCGTGTGGGACTACGATGATCTGGCCGAGCTCACGGACATGGATGCCGTGCAGGCGTTCCGCGACAGCGCGCTCAACCCGGAACACCCGCGCATGCGCGGCAGCCACGAGAACGGCGACATCTTCTTCCAGCACCGCGAGGCGGGCAATTCGGTCTACGACAACCTGCCGGCTGTGGTCGAGGACTACATGCATAAGGTCAACGCCAAGCTCGGCACGAACTACGAGCTGTTCAACTACTACGGCGCGCCCGACGCCGACCGCGTCGTGGTGTGCATGGGGTCGTTCTGCGATGTGCTCGAGGAGGTCGTGGACTACCTCAACGCCCACGGCGAGAAGGTCGGCCTCGTGAAGGTCCGCCTGTTCCGCCCGTTCTCCATCGATCATTTCGTCGACGCGCTGCCCTCCACCGTGCGCAAGATCGCCGTCATGGATCGCACCAAGGAGCCCGGTTCGCTCGGAGAGCCCCTCTACGAGGACATCGTCTCCGCTCTCTACGAGGTTGGTCGAACCGATATCTCGGTGATCGGCGGTCGCTACGGCTTGGGCTCCAAGGACACGCCGCCCGCCTCGGCGTTCGCGATCTACAACGAGCTCAAGGCAGATGCGCCTCGCCGCGAGTTCACCGTCGGCATCGTCGATGACGTCACGAATCTCTCGCTGGCCGAGGATCCCTGCGCGCCGAGCACCTCGGCGCCGGGTACCGTCGAGTGCAAGTTCTGGGGTCTGGGCGGCGACGGCACGGTCGGTGCGAACAAGAACTCCATCAAGATCATCGGCGATCACACCGACAAGTACGTGCAGGCCTACTTCCAGTACGATTCGAAGAAAACCGGCGGCGTGACCATCAGCCACCTGCGTTTCGGCTGCTCGCCCATCCGCAGCCCCTACTACGTCTCCAAGGCGGATTTCGTCGCCTGCCACAATCCGAGCTACGTCACCAAGCGCTTCAAGATGGTGCGCGATGTCAAGCCCGGCGGCACGTTCCTCATCAACTGCCAGTGGGATGTGGATGAACTCGGTCGCCAGCTCAATGCCGAGGCCAAGCGCTATATCGTGGAGAACGACATCCAGGTCTACACGATCAACGCGATCGATCTGGCAGCTGAGATCGGCATGGGCAAGCGCACGAACACCATCCTGCAGTCGGCGTTCTTCGCGCTCGCGAAGATCCTGCCGCAAGAGGACGCCATTCGCTATATGAAGGATGCCGCGACCCACTCCTACCTCTCAAAGGGGCAGGCCATCGTCGACATGAACCACAAGGCCATCGAGATCGGCGCGACGGCGTTCAAGAGGGTCGAGATTCCCGCCAGCTGGGCCGACGCCGTCGACGAGGACGTGCGCGTCGCACGAGAGGGCCGCGCTGCCGTGCTCGATCAGGTCGAGCGCATCATGGAGCCCGTCAACCGCATGGAAGGTGACAGTCTGCCGGTATCGGCGTTCACCGACTACGCCGACGGGGAGTTCGAACTCGGCGCGAGCGCTTACGAGAAGCGCGGCGTCGCCGTGCAGGTGCCGCACTGGGACGAGACGAAGTGCATCCAGTGCAACCAGTGCGCCTACGTGTGCCCGCACGCCACGATCCGCCCGTTCGTCTTGACCGACGAAGAGGTCGCCGCCGCACCAGAGGGGCTGCGTACCCTCGATGCGATGGGACCGAAGGCCAAGGGCATGAAGTTCACGATCGCCGTCTCACCGCTCGACTGCATGGGCTGCACCAACTGCGCGAAGGTCTGCCCGAAGGATGCTCTCACCATGCAGGAGACCTCTGAGGAGCTCGACGAGGAGAAGACCTTCGAGTACTGCGTCAACCATGTCGCCGAGAAGACCGAGCTCGTCGCCACCAACGTCAAGGGCAGCCAGTTCAAGAAGCCGCTGCTCGAGTTCTCCGGCTCCTGCGCGGGCTGCGCGGAGACCGCCTATGCGCGTCTGGTCACCCAGCTCGTCGGCGATCGCATGTTCATCGCCAACGCCACCGGGTGCTCTTCGATCTGGGGCAACCCCGCTGCGACCGCACCGTACACCGTCGATGCCGAGGGCCATGGCCCGGCGTGGAACAACTCCCTGTTCGAGGACAATGCAGAGCATGGTCTGGGCATGTCCTTGGGCTATCACGCCGTTCAGAACAAGCTCATCGCCGCTACGCGGGCCCTCATCGCGAAGGATGGTGCTCGCGAGGCCGTGAAGACGACCGGTCAGGCGTGGCTCGATTCGCTGGATGACGCCGAGGCCAGCAAGACTGCGGCTGCGGCATTTATCGCCGAGCTTGAGAAGTGCGGCTGCGACGCCGCGAAGCGGATCTTGGCTGATCGCTCCTTCATGACCAAGAAGTCCTTCTGGGTCATGGGCGGAGACGGATGGGCCTACGATATCGGATTTGGCGGCTTGGATCACGTGCTCGCCTCCGGCGAGGACATCAACGTGCTCGTCTTCGACACCGAGGTCTACTCAAACACCGGCGGACAGGCTTCAAAGGCGTCCAACATCGGCCAGGTGGCCCAGTTCGACGCAGCCGGCAAGGTGATGAAGAAGAAGAGCCTCGCCGAGATCGCGATGACCTACGGCTACGTCTACGTGGCGCAGGTCGCCATGGGTGCGAACCCGGCGCAGACGCTCAAGGCGATCGCCGAGGCCGAGGCCTATCCGGGACCGTCGCTCGTCATCGGCTACAGCCCTTGCGAGATGCACTCCATCAAGGGCGGTATGAGAAACTGCCAGGGCGAGATGAAGAAGGCCGTCGAGTGCGGCTACTGGAACCTGTTCCGCTTCAACCCGGCGGCGCCCACGGGCAAGAAGTTCTCCCTCGATTCAAAGGAGCCCTCCGGCGGATACCAGGAGTTCCTCATGAACGAGGCTCGCTACAGCCGTCTGACTCGCGAGTTCCCCGAGCGCGCCAAAGAGCTGTTCCCCGCAAACGAGCAGGCTGCCATGGCTCGCTATCAGCAGCTTGTGAAGCTCAAGGACATGTACGCGGACGTGTAGACCGACCTTCGAGCAACGGCTCCGGCGACAGTCCTGCCGCCGGAGCTAGCAGCGCCCCATTCGCCTGTGCGGATGGGGCGTTTTTTTTGATCTGATGTCATCTGCGGGCCGTGTCCGACACAACGCTTTGTGGTGGTCGCTTGCAACGGCACCTCGATTGCACCCGCAATCGACCCGAGTGCCACCTCTCCAGCTGCTCGATCACCTGACAGGGAGCAGAAGTCTTCGATCCGCAAAACCATCGAGCCGCATGTCGCCGACCGCGATGGCGATACGCTCTCCGCAGGGGGGGGGCTTTTTCTGAACGCGTATGACCCTTCTCGGATTCGGGTACACGTCAGGTGACGGCGTGATCGCGACCCGAGCCGACTCGGGTGAAGCTGCGGCTCGCGTGAATCAGGATCGCGAAAGGGGAACATGTGAATATCACGAAGCGGAGGAGCCGCTCACGGCAGCTTCTCGTCGGGCTGGTGCTGCTCGGAGCGCTGGCGGCCGTGCCGATCAGGAGCGCCTACGCCGACGCGACGTTCGGCTCCCTCCATGTGACCGGCGACGAGACCGCCTGCACCTATGCGAACGGCACCGTCACGATCACCAAGTCCTCGACCCTGACCTTCTCCATGGCGACTCCGGGTCAGAAGGGCACCGACAGCATCGTCGTGGGCAAGGGAGTCGAAGCGAACCTGACCTTCGACGGGGTCGACATCGATGAGAGCGGCGACACGAGCAAGCCGGCGATGGAGCTGGTGGAGACCCGCGATGGCGTCACCAAAGGCGCCATCGTGAAGCTGACCCTCAAGGGCACGAACAAACTCACGAGTGCGGGCGACAACGCGGGGCTGCAGATTCAGTACACGGATCATTTCGTTCAACCGGGCGTCCCGGAAATCGACATTTCCGGGCCCGGGTCCCTGACGGCCACCTGCGTCGGAGTTGGCACCGATCCCAAGCATCTCGGTGCCTGGGGCGCGGGCATCGGAGGCAGCTATCATCACTCGGGTGGTAACATCTACATCGAGAGCGGTACCGTGACCGGCGTGTGCGACGGTCGCGGATGGCCGAGCTACGCCGCGGGCATCGGCGGCGGCGCCGGGAAGAGGAACATCAGTGGAGACACCGGAACCGTCAAGATCTTCGGCGGAACCGTCGAAGGCAAGACGCTCGGTCCCAAAACCTACGGCGCGGGCATCGGGTCCGGTCAGAACGGGGTAAATACCGGTGTTACCATCTCCGGCGGGACGGTCACGGCGAGCAACGGGGACGAAGGAACGGAAGCGCACGACGCTGCGATCGGCTCCAACTTTCAGTTTGGAACTGGGCGCCAAGGCGTTATAGCGATCACGGGCGGCACCGTTAACGCATACTCTCAAAGCGACGATCCGGGCATAGGCGACAAGTACGATCAGCTGATCAAGATATCGGGAGGACGGTTTGACGTCTCCTCGAAAAACGGCAAGCCCATCGACCCGGGCAACGGTTTGAACGTGTCGCTGGGATACATCACGGGGGGATGCTTCGCGGGCGGTCAGGCCGCAGGCGTGAAAGACAGGAATCTGACAGACTGCGGATACATATACAATCTGAGCCTCAGAGATCCGCACGTGGCGTGGCACAACATAGATCCGGCCACCAAGGACAAGTATCCATATCGCATCTACAACCAGGGCAAGTTCCAGATTGCCGTGACCCAAAACGGCGGCAGCAAGGTCTACGATGGAACGTCCCTGGCCCTGAAGGACTTCACGCTCTCGGTGCCCGGCGGCGAGGTGGACCTCCAGCAGCTGGCCAATGCGCACCCGCATCTTACCTACAGGAGCAATGCGACCATGCACATATGGTCTGAGCTGGGGAGACATACAACTGATGCAAGCAGCTACATGATCTGGGCGCGCAGCGACCCTATAGCTCGCATGGGCACCAGCGAGACGACCTACACGCTGTTCGTCTCCAACAAGGAGCCGGATCAGAAGTCAGAGCTGGAGGGCTATGAGGCCTTCATAACCAAGCGGCCCACCCATCTCGTGTCCGCGAAGATCCTCTTCCATCTGAGTTACACGGGCTCCACCGTGTTCGGGTGCCCTCCCATCTACCCGAATCCAAAAGACGTGATCTTCACGTTCGACAACGCGGTGGAGGGGGAGCACTTCGGTGTCATGGACGACTATGAGTTCCAAGGCAAGCTGGCCGATGCGAACGCGGGACCGAACAGGCCGGCAACCGTGAAGATCACCAATTGGAGCACCTCGCTGAACAGTAGGTCGCACAACTACAGCTTGGAAGGCGACACCGTGGATACGACCATCGATGTCGACCCGGGGCAGATCACCATCAAGATCGCGTCCGTGGGGCCGAAGGTCTACGACGCGACCACCGTCTCGGCCGTCCCCGAGGTCACGTTCGGCGGCCTGGCGTCAGGTGAGAAGCTCGTCGCGGGCACCGATTACGATGCCTCCGGCGCCTACGCCGACGCGCGAGCGGCTACCGACAAGGATGTCACCGTCACCGTGACGCTCAAGGAAGGCTCCCAAGCGGCCGCGAACTACAAAATCGCGGGCACGATCACGACGAAGTCCGATATCACACGCCGACCGATCACGGTGGGCTCCGCGGACATCGCAACGCGGGTCTATGATGGGACGACGGAGGCGACCGTATCCAGCGTCACGTTCAAGAACCTCGCGGGCGACGATCAGCTCGCGCAGGGCACCGACTATCAGGTGAGTGCCGCCTTCGGCGACGCGCGCGCCGCGAACGGCAAGGACGTGCCGGTCGACGTCGAGCTGCTCGAGGGAGGCCCGCTGTCGGGCAACTACACCCTGTCGGGCAGTCCCTACATGGCAAGCGGCGACATCTCCAGGCGCCCGCTTCAGATCAGCGAGGCTAAAGCGGACTCGAAGGTCTACGACGCGACCACCGACGCGACCGTCTCGGATCTGGCATTCTCGAACCTCGTCGCCGGCGAGCAGCTCGTCTCGGGGGATGACTACACCGCGTCCGGCACCTTTGCCGACTCCCACGCAGGGGCTGACAAGGAGGTCAGCGTCACCGCCAAGCTCTCGCAAGACAGCTCGGTGGCTGCAAACTACACCCTCGACGGCGCATTCAAGACAACGGCGACCATCGAGCGCAAGCCGATCGAAGTGAGTTCGGCGAAGGTGGATTCCAAGGTCTTCGACGGCAACACAAGTGCGACCGTCTCAGCCGTCGCCTTCTCCGGCTTGGTCGGCAAGGAGCGGCTCGCTCCGAAGCAGGACTACACCGTCGCGGCGGCGTTCTCCGATGCCGCGGTGGGCAAAGCCAAGCGCGTCGACGTGACGATCTCGCTGATCGGCGAGGGCCCCGTCGCCTCGAACTACCTGATGGACGATGCGCACCTGAGCGCCAAGGCCGACATCACCCCGGCCGATTCGGGCGGTGGCGACGACGGCGGCAAGACCGACGGCGGCGGCACCGATGGAGGCAAGACCGACGGCGGCGGCAAGACCGACGGCGGGAAGAGCAGCGGCGGCAGGACCGGTGGTAAGACCGGTGCAAAAGCGAAAACGCAGCCGCACCGCGGCGGCGCTTTGCCCGGTTCCGGCGATGCAACGTGGGCTGCAACCGCCGTCGCCGTCGCGTTGGCGGCAGCTGGGGGTATCTGTCTGGTGGGCGCCCGGCACCGGGGCTGATCGCGCGGGACGCGGTGTCGCTATCGCGTGATCGGGGTTTCGCGAAATCGTAAGATTCTATACGGCCATCCGCTGTGCGGGTGGCCGTTATCGTAATTGAGCGGAGGAACGAGGACACATGGGACTGTGCAGGATGCTTCCGCTCGACCATTGTCGCATCTTTGGTCATACTGACCATTCCAACGAGAATATCGGGGCGCGCCGTCGCCATAGCCTTCTCGGTCGCACCGGAGCTGCCCTCGGCGGGCGGCGCCTCCGGCTTGTCCGCGCGACGGGGTGCGGCGATCTGCGCGCTCGGCGCGGCTCTGTCTCTGATGGTGCCGTTCTGTCGCAGGTGGAGGGCTCTGTGAGATGAGCGAGGACAATCCTCATCACCGCTGTTGGACGCGATGCGCATGAGAGCGAGCAGGGTGGGCAAAAGGCGCTCACGAGGCGCTGTCTGTCGCGAGCGAAAATCATTTTCGACCCCGGCCGCAATTTAGAGTAGAGTAAGCACAGGGAGGGCTGAGCAGCCCGCTTGGTCCACTTGGATGAGAGAGGTTGCGATCATGCAGAGAATCATGCTCAACGAAACTTCCTATCATGGTTCCGGTGCCATCGAGGCGATTGCCGATGAGATGCGCGCCCGTGGCCTCAAGCGCGCGTTTGTCGCATCCGATCCCGATCTGGTGAGGTTCGGCGTAACGGCGAAGGTGACCGACATACTCGATCGCGAGCACATCTGCTATGAGCTGTTCGAGGACATCAAACCCAATCCCACGATTGAGAACGTGCAGCACGGGGTCCAAGCGTACAACGCGTCCGGAGCGAATTGCATCATCGCTATAGGTGGCGGTTCCTCCATGGACACCGCGAAGGCGATCGGCATCATCGCATCTAATCCCGAGTTCTCTGACGTGCGATCCCTTGAGGGCGTGGCACCGACAAAGAACCCCTGTGCGCCCATCATCGCGGTTCCCACGACAGCCGGGACCGCTGCGGAGGTCACGATCAACTACGTGATCACCGATGTGGAGCGAAAGCGCAAGTTCGTCTGCGTCGATCCGCACGACATACCAGTCGTCGCCGTGATCGATCCGGATATGATGACATCCATGCCCGTGGGGCTCACCGCGGCAACGGGCATGGATGCGCTCACCCATGCGATCGAGGGCTATACCACAAGAGCCGCATGGGCTATGACCGATATGTTCCATATCGAGGCCATCAGGCTCATCTCGAAGCATCTGCGCGATGCGGTGGCAGAGGCGAAATCGAAGCAGCCGGGATCGGGCCGTGAGGGCATGGCGCTTGCTCAGTACATCGCCGGCATGGGGTTCTCAAACGTCGGCTTGGGACTCGCGCACTCCATGGCGCATACCCTCGGTGCGGTGTATGACACCCCGCATGGCGTGGCGTGTGCGATGGCGCTTCCTATCGTCATGGAGTTCAATGCGAGCTGCACCGGCGAGCGCTATCGCGAGATCGCGCGTGCCATGGGCGTGGCAGATGTCGATGGCATGCCGCTCGACGAGTGCCGTGCGCAGGCGATCGCCGCAGTGAAGAAGCTGGGCCAGGATGTCGGAATCCCTGCAGAACTCGAGGCTCTCTCCGAATCAGATCTGGACTTCTTGGCCGAGTCCGCACATGCCGACGCCTGCGCCCCGGGCAATCCGCGCGAGGCGAGCGTCGAGGAGCTTAAGGATCTGTTCCGCAAGCTGATGTAGGATATGCTGCTGGGCAGCTCTATTGATCACGTGATCGCGACGCCTCGCCCGCCTTGAGCCGACAAGGCGTCGCGATCACGCCCGAATATCATGATCACTTCGATGGTGTCATCACGGGCGGAGCGGCCACTCGAATATGATCTCTCGCGGTCATCTCTTACTGATGTTGACGGACTCTGATGTTGACGGACTCATCGAGTTCACAAAAGCGCGTTTTTTTACCTCAAACCAGGGGGTTAGTAAAACTTTTCTGTACCAAAACCGCGCTTTTGCACCAGAAATGACCCACCTTGCCCGCTCTGCAGACCCCGTCGCGGCTCAGCCCTCCTGTCAGCTCTCTATTCGTCCTTGACAAATCATTTTTCGTGCACTGTTTTCCCTGTCATGTGGTCGATGCAAAGTTCTAGCACCTGTACCCTATTTCCCGAGCGGCGGATGTCTTCCTCTACGGATTCTGTGGGTGGAAAGTATTTCTGTCCAAGCTGGCGGACAAGCCGAACAGTTTCATCCGGGTCATCAATCATGTGTATCCGGCCGAAGATGACGATGCTTTTAATAGTCAGCGCCCAATCCCCTTCTTTGCGGTAACCCTGATCCATGACACAGAACGATACCCGGTTATCTGCTGCGAGAGCATCCAGCTTGTGTCCCGTTTTCGCACAATGGAAGTAGAGTTTGCCATCTAGGTAGATATAGTTGAGCGGAAAGGCATATGGGTAGCCATCCTCCCCTTGTATCGCCATAACTCCTCGGGGTTCCCGCTTCAACATCTCGATGCATTCCTGTTCGGGCATAGCCTGCTTGATTCTTCTCATAGCGCGGAACATAATCGTTTTCCTTCTATCCAGCCTTAATTGATCGGTACCGTTGAGTCTGGCTGTCCCTAAGTTTTATTCAGGCTTTTCTGTACCAGATGCAACTCTGTGACGACAGCATTCCCCCTCGCACGGCGATTGCAATCGCCGCGACGTGCCCGTGTCCCTCTCCGTGCTCCCTTACAGCTTCATAACGTTTTGCGGCTTGCCTGCGAGGTAGGCGGTCACGTTGTCGAACTCGATTCTGGCACGCCGCTCCATCGCCTCCTCCGTGAGGAAGGCGACGTGCGGAGTGAGAACGATGTTGTCGGCCGACAGGAGCGGGTAGTCGTTCGGCAGCGGTGGCTCCATGTCGAAGACGTCGATGCCCGCTCCGGCGATTCGTCCGTCGTTCAGGGCGTCAGCGAGCGCCTGGTTGTCCACGATCGCACCGCGCGCGCAGTTGATGAGGATCGCGCTTCTTTTCATGCGCCCCAGCTGCTCGGTGCCGAAGCTCTTGCGCGTCGAGTCGTTGAGCGGCAGATGCAGCGTCACGATATCGCTGCTTTCAAGCAACTCCTCCTCAGAGGTGAACTCGATGCCCGCGTCGATCGCCTCTTGACTGCGGTGCGGTGCAAAACCCAGGACGCGCGCCCCGAACGCGCGATACAAGCGTGCGACCTGGGTGCCGATGCGTCCGGTGCCCACGATGCCGACGGTTCTGCCCGAGATCTCTCGGCCTGTGAGGCCTGCGGCGTCCCCGCAGGCGCGTACCGCGGCATCGCCGTTCACGATCTTGCGCAGCACGCTGATGGTGAGCCCGATAGTGAGCTCGGCGACCGAGACGTTCGAGTAGCCCGCGCAGTTGCACACGGTGATGCCGCGCTTCCTGCATGCGGCGAGCCCGACGTGGTCGATGCCGGTGAACGCCACGGCGATCATCTTGAGCGTGTCGATCTGCTCGATGACCGCATCGGGGTAGGGGTGGTTGGCGATCATGACGATCTCGGCATCGTTCGAGCGCTCGACCAGCTCAGAGGTATCGGTGCTCACCGAATCGAAGTACACGAAGTCGTGACCATCCCGTTTGAGCGCACCGGCCAGCTCGTCGATGTCGGCGCGTGAGATGCCGAGGGGTTCCAGAAGTGCGATTCTCATAATGGACTCCGATCTGTTGAAAGGTGGACGATTTGATCGTTGCGGGCTCACTCGTCTGCGACGATGTCGCCTGCGTTGGCCGATGCGCACCGCATGCAGGTACCAACCGATATCTTACCCGTCGCGCGGTTTCCGCCGGGCCGCAGATCGGCACGTATCGAGAAAATCAAGGGCGGCGCGGTATGCACGCGGCCCCGCCGACTGCTCTGGGTCTCGGTCGAAGTCATGCTCGAGGTAGTAGACCGTGTGCAGCTCGGTGTGAGGTGCCGCGCGGCTCAGGTGCTTGGAGACCTCGAAGGGAACGTCTCGGTCGGTTGTGCTCGCGGCGATGAACAGCGGAGGCAAACGAGCGATGTCGGTCTCGGCGAGCCCAAGACGATCGGCGTATCTCCTATCGGCTCCGACCATCTCCGGCCAGCGACCGCTCTGACGCGCGTAGACGTACAGGGAGAATCGCTTTTCCATCGGAGCGCAGGTGAGGGGTTCATCTGCGCGGTGCGCAGCGATGCGCGCTGCGGACTCGTCGTCCACGGCGGGCATCGCTGCGTAGTACGGGTTCGGCTTGCAGGTAAACGCTGCGAGCAGATCGGTGTAGCCGTAGAAATCCCATACCGCGAGCGGACCCGGCCAGCATTCGGGATCGCGCTCCGATGCAGCGCCCGGCCGGTGGCGCTGCGCGCGTGCCGCGAGCATGAGAGCGAGATAGGCGCCGGCCGAGCGACCGAACAAGACATGCTCGGTGCATCCGAGCGCGGCGAGACGTTCGCGTACGAGCTCGTCGACCGCGCACGCGGTCGAGCTGATGATATCGGGCGCGGCTGTTTGCGGGGCGAGCGGATAGTCGAGGCAGATCAGAGCGTGTCCGCGTGCCAAGATCTGGTCGATATAGGCCTGTGGCAGGTCATCGCGGCTTCCGAAGAGCAGGCCACCCCCGTGCAGATAGATGATCGCGACTCCCGAGCCGCTGGTGTCCATATCCGGGGATCCGCTCCCGTCGACATCGGCTCGCCTCGCGCGAGCGGGATCGGAGGAGGGCCGGTGCACGCTCATGCCGATCTCGGTGCGCACGATCTCACCGCTTGCGCGCATGCGCACGGCAACTTCGATCGCATCCCTGAAACATGACAAGATATGACCTCACTCCGTCGCATCGATGAGATGATAGATCCTGCTGCCCAAGACGATCTGCAGACGATCGTCGGGGTTGCGCAGATCGAGCTCGGAGATCTTCTCCAGACGATCCACGCGGTAGCGGATGGTTTTGGGGTGCACGAACAGATCGCGGCCGGTCTTCTGGTAATTCAAGCTGTTCTCACACAGCGTGACGGCGGTGCGAAAAAGCTCTGGACGGGCCGCATGGAGCGCGGCGACCCTGGGATCGATGAAATGATCGAGCTCGCTCAGATCACCTGCCTGCATCAGAATCTTGAACACCCCTAGGTCCTCGTAGCGAAGGCAGGCGTTTTGATAGCGATTGCTGTCAAAGAAGCGCAGGATATCGATAGTCTCTCTGTTGAGCGAACCCAGTTCGTAACGGTTGCCGGTGCGACTCAGCGCGGCGAAGAACGTGTAGCTCGGCATCGAGGGCACCTCGGCGACCTCTTTGAGCGCCGAGGTGATCGCATACACGTCGAAACAGGAGTGCTCACCTTTGAAGTTGTGGAGAAGCGCGATCCGATCGTTCGCTTGGAAGTATGCGATATCAGGGTAGATCATCTTGAGTCGCCGACGTATGGCGAGCAGGATATCCTCGCGACGATCGGCCTCAGACGGATTGGCGAGATCGATGCGAATGAGCAGCATCTGGTAGAACGGATACTGGGCGACCCCCAATATCTCGAGCGCGTTGTCGATATAGCTGCGATTCGCGTAGCGATCGAGCAGCAGATCCTGCACGAGATTGTTGTTGCGGAAGAACAGCTTGCGATCCACCGCGTTTTGCTTGAGCACTTCCATCTGCAGCAGACTCACGACATTTTCCACCGCCATGATATCAAGCGGTGCCAGTCTTTCACTCTTGCTGTGGATGATCAGATAATATATCTGATCATCCGAAGACGGGATTCTGACAGCGGTGGCGCGCCGCCGGATCGTCGCGTAGCGAAGCTCCGCGTCGTAATAGCGGTGCGTGCGGTAGCGGTCCGGCGCAATCTCGGTCAGTCGCGGGGAATTGAATTCGGAGAGTTCTTGACATGTTGTCGTTCGACTGTTTTTAGCTGCATCGAGATACGTTATATCCGAATGGATCGTGCGTCGAAGCTCGGTTATGACCTGCAACACGGTCGGCGACTTCAGCGCCAGTGCCATGGTCTGTCGGTGCACATCGAAAAAGCGATTCAGCAGGATCAGGTTCGATTCTAGAAAGCGACCGAGCACATCGAGCATCAAGGCCTCGTACTTGGTGTCCTTGGGAATCTGAACGAGCGGCAGCTTCAGCTCATCGCAGCGGCTGATGATCTGTTCGCCGGGGCTGTCAAGCAGGCGATCGGGTTTGAAGACGATGCCGGCGATGCCGATCGCGCTGGCCTTGGCGAAGAACTCGTCAAGCTCGCGGTCCGAAAGCCCCTTGAACGCGTAGAAGCTCGTGAGGATGAGCTGCCCTTCGCGGCCCCAGGCTTCGATATCCACGGCCTCGAGTATCATTGCGCTGCTGACTTCGCATGAGGCTCCCTCGGTACCGGCTATGAGAAGAGCTCCCGCGAAGGAGGGGAGTCTGAGAACCTCGGATACATTCATGAGCTTGGATACCCCGATACAAGATGCGGGCTGCGACTGGTTTCAGCGCTGTCGCAGCCCTGATGGCGCGTTCTCGCTTCGCGCCCGTCTACAGCTCGACGTCGCGATTGCAGTCCTTCGAGTAGATATAGGCGAAGTCGTCGCTTCTGCCCACGCCGTAGCCCGCCTGCAGGCAATAGGACGCCATGAAGATGTAGTCGCCCTTCTTCACCGGCATCCACTCGTTGTCCAGATTGTACATGCCCTCGCCTGAGTAGATGAACGCTCCATGCTCCTGGTAGTGCGTCTCGACGTAGCCATGGTAGGCACCGGGCTTGAAGGACAGGATGTGGATGTTCATGTCGAAGCCCATGTCGGTCGCAGAGGGCAGCAGATCCTTCACGAGCACGTCTTCCATCCCCTCATAGGCGGTCCAATCGATATCATTGACGTTGCCGACGACGGAGTGCGGCTCAGCTCCCTGGATCGCCTGGTAGCGACGCTTGTACATGAAGCCGTGAGCGACGTTGCCCGAGGAGTTCATGAACCGAAGGACACCGCCGGGTCGCGTGTAGATGTAGCCGCCCGCCGTGATGGTCGCGGTCTCGTCCTCGTTTTCGACCTCGAGCTCGCCGTCGAACAGGTAGAGGATCGACTCGATGCCGGCAGCCCCCCAGCCCTGCTGATTCTTTCCATGCTCGTTGATGGTGATCACGTAGTCCACGAAGGTCGCGCCGAGCTTGGGCGACCCCAGGATCGTGATGTCGCAGTCCTCGAATCCGGGAATGACGTTTTTCACCAAGCCATCGGGCTCTATGAGCGCGAAGTTGTTCTTTCTGATGATCGAGCGGTTCTCGAGGATGTCGCCGCGATAGCCGGTCACGTTGTTGATGTAGCCCATGTTGCATGCTCCTTATTGTTGAACTGGTTTCTATACTGATCCAAATCGCGACCATTTGAAAGCTCGGCGCTCGATGCGTGCGCCTCCTAGGCCGCCCTTCTCCCTTCATCTGCTCGGCGACCGTTCGTGAGCACGAAGAAGATCGTTCCCGCGAGCAGCAGAGTCGCTCCGAGGTAGAAGCTGATCTCTCCTGATCGGCTGATGTCGATGATGAGGCCCGTCAGCGCAGGTGCCACGACCGAGGAGGCCATACCGAAGAAGTTGAACACGCCCAGCGTCGTCGCGACGCGGTCGCTGTCCGCCTGATCGGACATGTAGGAGATGAGGACCGGATCCACGGCCATCTTGCCGAGCAGGCCGTAGAGCAAAAGGATGATGGACAAGATGACGGCGTTCGGCGCGAGCATGGAGACGGCGACGAGCACGAAGGCGAAGCATTCGAGCAAGATGATGATCGATGCCTTCCTGTCGCGTCTCCTATCGGAGAGATGCGAGAAGTACAGCGCGCCAGGAATCGCGGTCACCGAGATCATCGAGACGATGATGCCGATCATTCCGCCGGTGATGCCCCGCTCATTCTCGAGAAACGACGGCAGCCAGGTGACGATCATGTAGTAGGCGTAGCAGGTGCAGAAGTACAGGACGTAGCAGGCGATGAAGCGGATCTTGAACAGGCCACCTCCCTGAGTCGCCGTCGCCTGACCGACGCTGGCCGCCTCCGAGCGCGCTTCGGTCTCTCGGCGCGCCCGCTCGTGCAGCTCGCGCTTCTCTGCGATGTTGTCGCGCAGCGCGATCGCGTACCAGGCGACCATGAGAGAGATCAGCACGGCCGAGATCACGACCATGGTCTGCCACGGCAGCCCGAGCTGCTTGACCAGAAAGCTCGATCCGATGAGCCCCAAGATCATGCCGACCGCTGATCCGCTGTTGACGATCGCTGCGCCGACGCCCTTCTTATCTGCGGGAACGTGCTGCGTGGTGAGCGAGAACGCCGCGCCATAATAGCATCCGCAGCCGATGCCGGCCAGCGCGCTGCCCACGAAGATCGCACCCAGACTTCGTGCCATCGCGATAAGAGCCGCACCTGCGGCGAAGACCAGAAAGCCGGGAATGAGCACGCGCTTCTGACCGAAGCGGTCAACGAGGTAGCCCGAGGGGATCTGCAGCGCCGTGTAGCCGAAGAAATAGCAGCTCGAAATCAGCCCCATGGATGAGTTGGACTGCGGGCCGATCGTCTGCTGGATCTCGGCATAGACGGGTGTCAGCATCGAGCGGTAGACCCAGATGACGACCCATCCCAGACAAAATGTGAAGACGATGGTCTTCCAGTAGTCCCTTGCGAATCGTGCGCTCACGTGTGTACCTCTTCTCTGATAGATGCCGGCTCGGATCCGATCACGTTCGCACGGCGAACGGCTCTGGCGCTCAGGGCCCTGTTGACGAGGAAGAACTGGAGCGTTCCCAGAAGCACGATAGCGATCGCGACATAGAATCCGTACACCTTCGAGCTGAAGGCATCCGACAGCGCTCCGGTGACGAACGGAGCGACCACGGACGCGGACATGCCGAAGAAGTTGAAGACGCCGAAGCTGGTCGCGACGCTCTTCTTCGAGACGAACCGCGTGAGCCAGGAGATGATGATCGGCTCCACGGCAAGTTTACCCAGAAACCCATAGGCTATGATGCCGGCGACCAGCATCGGTGCCGCCGTCAGCTTTATGATGAGAAGAAGCATCCCGGCTGCAGCAAGTTCGAGACCGATGATGAGACCGATCTTCCGTTCGGGAATTCGATCGGCCAGTCTGCTCCATATGAGCGCTCCGGGTATCGCCGAGAAGAACACGAGGGAGGAGGCGATCCCGACGATCCCTCCGCTGAACCCGCGCTCGGTCTCAAGGAAGTTCGGCAGCCACGTCTCGATGAGATTGTAGGAGTACAGAGTCGAGAAATACAGGACGTAGGCGGCGATCAGATGCGGACGAAACAGATCGCGCAGGATCGATCCGCGAAAGCGAGCATCGGCCGCATTCTCGACCTGATCTGCGGCGACGGCTGCCCGAAGCGCCGCGGCAGCGCCTCTCATCTCGAGCGCGGGCCGGATGAAGCGGGCGAACACGGCGATCATGATCAGGCACAGCACGGCTATGATGGCGGGGAACACATACCAGGGCAGGATACCTCGACCGATGAGGAAACTCGACGACACGAGCGACACTCCGCTGCCCACAGCCGTCCCGCTGTTCACGATCGCCGTCGCGAAGCTCTTGCGCTCCTGCGGGACATAGGTGGCCGTGAGCGAATAGGCCGTACCGTAAAAGGTTCCGCACCCCAGCCCGGCAAGCGCGCTGCCGCAGTAGAGCATCGGCAGCGATGCGGACAGCGCCACGACCGTGGCGCCGGCGGCGAACACGGAGAAGCCCGGGATCAGCACGCGTCTGTGCCCGAAGCGATCCACCAGCAGCCCGGAGGGAATCTGCATGAGCACGTAGCCGAGGAAGAACGAGCTCGTGATCGCCCCGATCTGCGCATTGGAGATGCCTCCGAAGTACGCGCTGATGATCGGGTAGATCGGCGTCAGGATCATACGGTATCCCCATATGACGATCCAGCCCGCCGTGAGAACGAAGACGACTTGGTTCCAGTACGGACGCCTGCCCGCTTCTCGTTCAACTGCCATATGAGCCCCCGCACTCGTGCGCCGGGCCACCGGATGAGGTTCCGACGGCCCGGCGCGGTTCGTTTACAGTACCTTTCGATAGCGCCTGTCAGGCGTCACTTCTTGAGGAACGTCCCTGGGCAGTCGCCGGCGAGCCCCCGCTTCCTGCTGTAGGTCGTTTCGCCGCGCAGGATCGTCGCGGCGACCTGGGCACCGATCGTCTTGCCGACATAGGGGCTGACCTTGTTTTTGTACTCGAGATCCTCCGCCTTGAGCGTGTAGGGCGCGTTCGGCTCGATGAGCACGAGATCCGCGTCGCGGCCGACCTCGATGCGGCCCTTTTCCGTGAGGCCGAAGCGATCCGCGACATTGGTGGACATGACCTTGGCGAACAGCGTCATCGGCAGATGACGCTTCTGGACCATCTCATCGAACATGACATCGACGCAGTTCTGGATTCCTGCGATGCCGCCCCATGCCGTGAACGCGTTGTCGCCGGCCTTGAGATCGGGCGTGCACGGCGAGTGGTCGGAGACGACGAAGCTGATGAGTCCGTTCTCCACGCGCTCCCACAGCGCGTCTCGCTGCGCCGCATCTCGGATGGGAGGAGAGCATTTCGTGATGTTGCCGATGGCGTCGAGGTCGTCGGTTGTGAAGTAGAGATAGTGCGGGCAGGTCTCGCAGGTGATGTCGAAGCCCTCCGCCCGCGCGCGAGCGACCTCGTCCACGGCCTCCTTGCAGGTGCAGTGGCAGATGTTCACGCGGCAGCCCGTGAGCTTGGCGAAGAAGATCGCACGGCGCACAGCCTCGAGCTCGGTGAAGACCGGTCGGGTCGCGACGTAGTCCGCCAGCGTCTTTTTGCCCTGCTCCTTGGCGATCTCGCCGAGCCGATCGGTGATGGCGGCGTTTTCGCAGTGGAGGTCCAGAACCTTGCCGGTCTCGGCGATCTGGCGCATGCCCTCGTACAAGGAGTAGTCGTCGACGTTTTGGAAGTCGCCCTCGATGTTCGGGTCGCCGCAGGTGGCCAGAAACGCCTTGTAGCCGACCACGCCGCCCTGATCGAGCTCTTGGATGCCGCCGTCGAGGTTGTACGGGGTGAGCCCGCCGAGCGAGGCGACATCGACGCGCAGCTTGCCGCTGCCGGCCGCCTCCTTGATCTTCAGACGCTCGCCGTCGGTCGTCGCCGGGATCTGATTCAGCGGCATCTCGACGATCGAGGTGATGCCTCCCTTGGCGCAGGCTGCGGTGCCGGTGGAGTAGCCCTCCCAGCCGTCGCGGATGCCGCCGCCCGGATCGGTGATGTGCGCATGACCGTCGATCATGCCGGGGCTCACGACGAGCCCGGTCGCGTCGATGGTCTTGGTTCCCTCAAGGTCGTCGCCGATGCCTGAGATCCTGCCGTCTTTGATGGCGATGTCGCAGGTCATCTCCCCGCCTTCAAGTATGACAAGGCCGCCTTTGATAACGAGATCATTGCTCATGTCCGTTCCTCCTCTGTGTTGCCGGTCTGCTGTATTCCGATCCCTTTCAAAGATCCGCTTCGCGTCGAGACCGGTGCGCCAGCGCACCGGTCCGCCCTCATCGGGTCTCCGAAAACCGTGACTGGCCCGCTCGTCGGGCGGCGACCTTCATGATGATGGTATAGATGATGAGCGCCGAGGCGAATCCCACGATCCAGGAGATATCGGTCAGCGACTTGAGCGCCGGGATGATTTTGCCCGCATAGGATATCACGAGACCGGCGAGGGTGGCGAAGATCGCCTCCCACCTGATGCCGGCATAGGGGTTGGTCGAATCTTTGCGCGAGACGTCCATATACAGCGCATTCAAGTCGATGGTTCGCCTCGTGACGAAGTAATAGTGCGCGATCATGACGCCTGCGACCGGACCCAGAAACGCGCCCACGAAGTTCAGGAACTCGTAGATGCTCGCAGAGTTCGCCATGAGGTTCCACGGCATGATCGCAAAGCTCACGATGCTCGCGATGATGACACCCTTCTTATAGGTGACGCGCTTCGGGAACAGCGCCGAGAGCTGGTAGGCAGCCGGGATGATGTTGCCGGTTGCGTTGGTGGAGATCGTCGTGAACAGGAACAGCAGCGTGGCGAAGATGACAGCCGGCAGGCTGTCCCACCGGTTTATCAGCTTCGTGATGTCCCACTCCTGCACATTGAAGGCGATAGATGATCCGAGCAATATGACGACGCTGCAGAACGCGAAGATCATATAACCCACGATGAGACCCGCCGACTGACCGATCTGCTGAGATCTGGTCGATTCGGCATTCTGCGTGAAATCCGAAACGCTCGCCCCGGGTGCGGCCCAGACCGCGAGCACCGAGCTGAATATCATGAGGTAGATGAACGCCGGATTGACAGAGCCGGCTTCTCCTTGGCTGTAGGCGAAGATGGGGGCGAGCCCGCCGGCCGCCCAGATGGCCCACGCGGTCATGCCGAAGATGACGATGTAGATGACAGGCGAGAGTATGCCGGTGAACTTATTCAGGATGCCGCCCCCGCCGAGGCCGATCGCGACGTTCAGCAGCCAGAAGATCGTGAACGAGATGAGACCGGGAACGCTGATGCCCAGTATGGTCGCCCCTCCGCCGAGAGAAAGGAAGCCCGGCCACACCTTGCTGATGATAATCGTGAGCGCGAGCGATCCCGTGTAGTTCTGAAGGCCGAACCAGGCGATGGCCACGATGACACCTCGAATGATGCCGGGCGCTTTCGCTCCGAGATTTCCGTAGGTGGATCTCAGGTGCATGGCGAACGGGATGCCGTAGCGCGATCCCGCTTCACCGTTCGACGCCATGAACAGAGATACGAGCAGGGCGGATATGACGAGTGCGATCATAACGTTCACAGGGGACAGCCCCAAAAACAAGAAACCGCCGACCGCTGCGTAATTCGGGATGTTGTGAACCGAGCCCATCCACAGCGTGAAGTAGTTGATAGAGCTCATATTGCGCTTTTCGGCGGACTTCGGCAGCAGATCGTCGTTGTAGCCGCGATCACGATACCTTGCCAGCTCCTCCTCGGAGATCCGGCAATCCTTCCCATCGGTGCCCACGATTTCGCTCCTTAGCTGCATTGCGGATGGATGCTAATAGGCGAGCGCGTGCAATGCGGCGCCCAGGGTGCGGATTCCCTCTTTGAGGTCGGCCGGCTCGGTGTACTCCTCGGGGCTATGGCTGATGCCTTTCACGCTTCTCACGAAGACCATGCCGGTCGGGATGTGCGGAGCGATGATCTGAGAGTCATGACCGGCTCCGGAGTGCATGACGCGATAGCGCACCCCTACCTCCTTGCAGGCGCTCTCGACGCATTTGACGATAGCCGGATCCATGGGGACGGGGTCCGCATCCATCCAACGGTCGATTTCGATCTCGACGCCGTGCTCGGCGGCGATCTCGGCCATGTCGGCCTCGATCTGCTCGGTGAAGCGCACGAGCGCGGCTCGATCGGTGTGACGGCAATCCATCGTGAACATCGCGTCTCCGGGGACGACGTTGACGGTGTTGGGTACGACTTCGATGTGACCGAAGGTGAGCACGAGCGGATCCCCTTCGTCGACAGCCTTGCCAAGGGATCGGTTCACGATCTCGGCGAAGACCTGGATGACATCGTGACGATAGCACATGCGCGTCGTTCCGGCATGGTTGGCCTCGCCTTTGAGCGTGATGTTGTAGCGCCGCTGGCCCACGATGGCGTTGACCACTCCCACGGGGATGTCTTCCATCTCAAGGGTGTTGCCCTGCTCGATATGCAGTTCGACGAACGCCTTCATATGATCGGCGGCAGACGTCGGTGAGGTCCGTAAAGAGAAGCCGCAGTCTCGCATCGCATCGGCAAACGAGATGCCCTCCGGGTCGACCACGTCCGCGATCTCGGAGGCGGGCACGCTACCGACGAGATTCTTGCTGCCCCAGAACACGAATGGGAAGCGGCTTCCCTCCTCCTCAGCCATGGATATGACGGTGAGATTCTTCTTCGGCCGACCGTATTCCTCAACCAGGTGCTTGACGGCCAGAAAGCCGCCGATGACACCGAGCGCGCCATCGTACTTGCCGCCTTGGATGACCGTGTCCACATGCGAACCGGTCATGATGATGTCCTCGCTGCCGTCGGTGCCCGAATAGGTGCCATACAGGTTGCCGACCTCGTCAAAGGAAGCGACCATTCCGGCCTCTTCGAAACGCTGCTTCAAAGCGAGCTGCGCGGCGAGCCACTCCTTGGTGAACAACAGTCTGGTCATCCCTCCTGCAGGGTCGGCACCGTTTTTAGCAAGCCATTCGACATTTTCCACGATTTCGTTTTCCGTCACGCTCATGTGTGCCATCTCCTTTAGGGATGTTGTCTGCGACTGCGACCTCACTTCGGTTGCGGGGCCCGGACCGGCGCATCGTCACCTGGAGGTGAGAAGCCGTTCGCTTGCGACTGACGTTACCCATAAGACTACGCAGGCCTACACACAGCGACAATATCCACATTGGCTAGATACACCTTGTTATTATTATCCAGAATAGGGAATGTATGAACAGCCAGTCAATGGTTAACTGGTGACAGGAAAAGATCGTCCGGTCACACGGTCGGACGACATGAGGCTCGTTCAAGAAGGCGGAGATGACGATGCTCTACACCGTGGTAAAGAAGAACTCCTATCAGGACTCGATCAATCTGATGTTGCTCTCGAACAAGGTCAACGCTCTTGATGGAGTGACCAAAAGCCAGATCATGATGGGTACCGATGCGAACAAGGGCATATTCAAGCAATCGGGCCTGCTGACAGATGAGGCGGATGCCGCAGAGCCCGGCGACATGGTCGTCGTCGTGGACACCGATGACGAGTCCGTCGTTGATGATGTCTTGAAGGAGGCCGATTCATTTCTGGCTGATCTGTCAGTGAAGAGCAAGGGTCAGGCGAACAAGACCGTGGAATCATGGGAAGAGGCGATCGAGGAGCTTCCCGATGCGAATCTCGCAGTCTTCTCCATACCGGGCGAGTACGCCGCGCCCGAGTTGGAGCGCGCTCTCGATCTGGGGCTCAACGTCTTCTCGTTCACCGATAACATCGCGATCGAGGATGAGGTGCGTCTGAAAAAGAAAGCCCACGAGAAGGGCCTGCTGCTCATGGGTCCGGATTGCGGTACGGGCATCATCTCGAGCATTCCCATCGCATTCACGAATGTCATCCGACCGGGCAACATCGGCATCATCGGTGCGTCCGGTACCGGCATACAAGAGGTCTCCTGCATCATCGACAGGCTCGGCCAGGGCTGCGTCCATGCGATCGGCACAGGCGGGCGCGATCTCAGCGAGGATGTCGACGCCATCACCGTCAAGGACGCCATCGCCGCTCTCGACGCGCATGCCGCGACCGACGTCTTGTGCATCATCTCGAAGCCGCCGGCACCGAGCGTTCGCGATGAGGTGCTCGATATGCTGCAAAAGGTGACGAAACCAGTCGTCGCCATATTTCTCGGTGAGCGACCGACGGCGCACGAGGGCAGGGTGCATCTGGCGCACACCCTCGAGGAGACGGCGCGGATCGCCGTGGATCTCGCAACGGACCACGATGTCAAACCATGCTACGTGGAGCCGCTCGCCCATGATGTCACCCGGACGCTCGGTCGAGATCGCACGGTCGTGGGTCTCTACTCCGGAGGCACGCTCGCAGCGGAGGCGGCGATGATGGTCTCAGAGGCGCTCGATCTAGGGGGTCTGATCAAGAAGCGGGGCTTCGTGCTCCAGCACGAGGGATATGACGTGATCGATCTCGGCGACGACGTCTACACGCAGGGACGTCCGCATCCCATGATCGATCCGGATGTGCGCATCGAGATGATGCGCGACTACGCTGGCAGAAAGCAAACCGGTGTCATCCTGTTCGACTGCGTGTTGGGCTACGGCGCGCATCCGGATATGGCCGGATCCCTCGCCCCGGTCATCACGGAGTGCCTTGATGCGGCAAAGCGCGAAGGGCGCGAGCTGTTCTTCGTCGGTACGGTCGTGGGCACCCGCAGCGATCCGCAGGATTACGATCGCTGCCTCAAGGTGCTGAGCGAAGCGGGGGCCCTCATGGAGGCGACGAACGCGCAGGCGACCCGTTTGGCGCTCGCTCTCAAGGGGATCTCATGTCCGGAGCCAGAGAAGGGCACGGTGGAATACAAGATCAAAGACGACTCCGCGTTGCCCGAGCCCACCGACGCCCTCATGGAGCTACTGGATTCCAAGCCGCGCATCATAAACGTCGGCATCGAGAGCTTCAACGATTCGGTTCGCGCGTTCGGCGGCTCGTCGGTCCAATACACCTGGAAGCCCATGGCCGGCGGCAACAAGCGCATGATCCATCTTCTCAGCGAGCTTCGCAAGCACGAGGAGATCGACGATGAGAACGATCGCATCATCGAGAGATTCAAGCAATCGCAGCCGTTCCTCGTCGACGTCGTACCCGCAAAGTCCGTTATTCCCGAGATCAACGGCAAGGTGATCTTGCATGCAGGTCCCCCGATAGATTTCGAGAGCATGACAAACCCCATGCAGGGCTCCTGCATCGGAGCCGTGCTGTTCGAGGAATGGGCAGACAGCGAGGATGAGGCGGTGAAGCTGCTGAGAAGCGGCGAGGTCACGTTCATGCCGTGTCATGACGTGCACGCGGTCGGGCCGATGGGGGGCATCACGACCCAGAACATGCCGGTGCTCGTCGTCGAGAACAGGGTCGACGGCACCGTGGGCTACTGCACTCTGAACGAGGGCATCGGCAAGGTTCTTCGATTCGGTGCGTACTCCGAGGAGGTCATCGACCGCCTGCGTTGGATGCGAGACGTACTCGGTCCGGTGCTCTCCCAGGCGATCCGCCACAGCGAAGAGGGCATCAACCTGAATGTGCTCGTCGCGCGCGCTATCACGATGGGCGACGAGTTCCATCAGCGCAACATAGCGGCATCTCTGTGCCTGCTCAAGGAGGTCGGTCCTCTTATCACCGAGATCGACGTCGAAAAAAGGAAAAAAGAGCAGGTCATGCACTTCCTCGCCGATACCGATCAGTTCTTTTTGAACGTCATGATGGCTATGGGCAAGTCGATCGTCGACTACGAGCGCAAGGTTCAAAAGGGCTGCATCGTGACGACGATGTGCAGGAACGGGCGCGATTTCGCGATTCGCATATCGGGTATGGGAGACCAGTGGTTTCTCGCACCGGTCAACACGCCTGATGGCCTGTACTTCACCGGATTCTCACCTGAGGACGCGAACCCCGATTTCGGCGATTCCGCGATCGCTGAGACCATCGGCGTCGGCGGGATGGCCATGGTCGCCGCTCCGGGTGTGACGCGTTTCGTCGGCGCCGGCGGATTCGAGGATGCGCTTGCGATCTCCGACGAGATGGAGCGCCTGTGCGTCACGCATAATCCCGCTTGGACGATTCCGACTTGGGATTTCAAGGGGACGTGTCTGGGAATCGACATCAGAGAGGTGGTCGCCACCGGTATCACACCGCTCATCAACACGGGCATCGCGCACAAGCAGGCGGGCGTCGGCCAGATCGGCGCCGGAACCGTGCGCGCGCCGCTGGGCTGCTTCGAGCGCGCCCTCGAGGCGTACTGCGCCTCCCTCGGTATCGAGTAGGCGGGAGCATCCGGTGGCCGATCTGACAACCAGAATCGTGGGAGATCGCGCGCGGGTGTGCTCCCAGCTGCTCGATCGACTGCCCGCCCGCGGCAGCGGCAGCGTGCTCAGCGCGTACTCCTCCGGATTCAACATCTCGGTCGGCGAGGAGCTCCTCTACATGGGGAGCACGGACAGGGCGCTGTCCTGCACGGGTGCTGCCGTGTCCGCACGCGAGCGAAACGTCTTGCGCGCGAGAGCTCGTCCGGGTGATCTCGTGACGCTGCGCGACCGCGTGGTGCGCGTCTACGATCGGCTCGGCGTGACCGAGATCGATCTCAGCGGGTTCGAGCCGGTTGATCTGTCGCTTGCGAGCATCAGAAGCGCCGCCATCGATGATGAAGCCCGCACGGCGCTGATTCGGTGTTTGGATGAACTCGATCTAGCCACGACGATCGGGATCGCGCGTGACGCGCGACTGCGAGAGCATCTGCATCGTCTGGCTGATCCGGATTCAAGTTCCGCTGGAATCGCCCGTGGAGTGGAGTTTCTGCTCGGGCGCGGTGCGGGCCTTACGCCGAGCGGCGATGACGTGCTGATGGGCTTGGGTGTCGCGCGCTGGCTCCAACGGCGCGAGACGCGGCTGATCGATGCGATCAGTCGATCCGGACTCGATCGGACGACCCCGGTGAGCCGCGCCTATCTGCGCGCGCTGATCGCGGGGGCGGCCAATGAGAACTACATCGATCTCGGGCGAGCCGTGGCTGCCGCTCAGACGGAGCGCTTCGGCGGATTAATCAAGTCGATTCGCGCGGTTGGCCATACCTCGGGCAGCGATAGCCTGCTCGGTTTCGCGCTCGGCTGGGGTCTGGATGTCGATCGGCTGCTTTCGACAAAACCGCAGCGCACTCACAGCGGGTGCCGTGCGAGCACCTCAGATGGTTCTATAGCGAGTCCGGGCGCATTTCGCGTCGTAAGAGGGACCCGCATGAATAGGATGTGTACGCGTTCAGGGATATACCACCTAGCATAAGGAGACGATCATGCTGCTCGCACGAGAAGAACTGAAGGAACTGATGAAGAACAAGTTCATGGCGGCCGGCCTGCACGCAGATGATGCCGACAAGACCGCGGAGGTGCTCACGTGGGCTTCCGAGCGCGGTCTGCACAGCCACGGCGAGGTGCGTGTCGAGTACTATAGCGAGCGCATCTCCAAAGGCGGCATCACCGTCGATCCCAACTGGACCTGGGAGCAGACCGGGCCGTGCTCGGGCATGCTCGACGGCGACAACGGCTGCGGATACCCTTTCGCCATCAAGGGACTCGAGTACGCCATGGATCTGGCCAAGGAGAACGGCATCGGCATCGTCGGCGTCCGGCGCGTGTCTCACACCGGTGCGCTTGGCTACTATACCGAGATGGCCGCGAAAAACGATCTGTGCCTGCTCACGATGTGCCAGTCCGATCCCATGGTCATACCCTTTGGCGGCGCCGAGCCGTTCTACGGTACGAACCCCATCGCCTTCGGCGCGCCGACCGCAGATGAGCGTTTCGTCAACTTCGACATGGCGACCACCGTGCAGGCGTGGGGCAAGATCCTCGATGCCAGAAGCGCGGGACGCTCGATACCCGACACATGGGCCGTCGACAAGGATGGCTGCCCGGTGACCGATCCGCATAAGGTCAACGCTCTGGTCGCGATCGCGGGCCCCAAGGGCTACGGCCTCATGATGGTCGTGGACATTCTGTCGGGCGTGCTGCTGGGCGTGCCTGCCGGCAAGCACGTCTCCTCGATGTACCACGATCTGTCCGAGGGCCGCAACCTCGGTCACATCCACATCTGCATCGACCCGTCGCGCTTCTGCGGGCTGCAGGAGTTCAAGACGCATATGTCCGAAGTTCTGGATGAGCTGGGCGCCGTCAAGCCGGGCCCCGGATCGGACAAGGTCTACTACCCGGGCGAGCGGGCGCTTCTGCGCAAGGCCAAAGCCGACGCCGCCGGTGGCATCGAAGTCGTCGATGACATCTACGAGTATCTGAAATCCGACAAGCTCTATATCAACAGCTGGGACCACAAGAACCGTTTCGCTGAGTGAGCTATTCATGAGCCGGGGCACCCGCGGGCGTCCTCGGCCGCCGAAGAGCAAGGCCGAACGGTCTGCCCTGTCTGAGAAAGGGATTGCTATGTCACGATCATATGGGAGGCGCGAGCGCATCGTCGTCGCACTCGGGGGAAACGCGCTCGGTGAGACGCCGGAGGAGCAGATGGCGCGCGTGCGCGCTGCAGCGCCGACGCTTCTCGAACTCATCTTGCAGGGCAATGAGATCATCATCACCCATGGGAACGGCCCGCAGGTCGGCATGATTCAGAATGCGTTCGCCACCGCGACCGATCCGAAGGTCCCGCCGATGGATCTGCCGGAGTGCGGTGCCATGAGTCAGGGCTACATCGGCTACCAGCTCCAGCAGGCGATCGGGGTGGCGCTGCACAAGGCCTACAAGCGCTGGCACGTGGCGACCGTCATCACCCAGATCGAGGTGGATCCGGACGATCCGAGCTTTCAGCATCCCTCCAAGCCGATCGGACCGTTTCTCACGAAAGAGGTCGCCGATGCGCAGCGCGCCGATCATCCGGAAATGGTCTTCATCGAAGACTCAGGTCGCGGCTGGCGTCGCGTCGTCGCGAGTCCCGAGCCCAAGAAGATCGTCGAGGCCGATTCGATTCTGCATCTGCTCGACAATTCGTTCATCGTCATCGCCTGCGGTGGCGGCGGGATCCCGGTCGTGCGCGATTACGCCGACAAGGGCGCCTACAAGGGCGTGGCAGCGGTCATCGACAAGGACATGGGCGGCGAGCTGCTCGCCGAGGACTGCGACGCGGACGTTTTGTTCCTGCTCACGGCAGTCGAGCACGTGGCTGTGAACTTCGGGCAACCCAACCAGATCGATCTGAAGGATGTCTCGGCTGATGAGGCCGAGATAATGGCCGACGAGGGCCAGTTCGGCAAAGGTTCCATGGAACCCAAGGTCCGATCGGCGATCAAGTTCGCTCGCTCGCGCAAGGGGCGCACCTGCATCATCGGCGCGCTCGACAAGGCACCCGAGACGATCGCGGGTCTGTCGGGCACCCGCGTGCACGGCTGAAGGGACGGCGAGCCGACGAGAGGCCTCAGAGCGCTACCGTGACAGATGACAGCGGGATCGCCGCCGAGGATGCACCAGCAGCCTCAGTCGAGCTTGGAGAACGACCAAGCCATGTCCGCCTGTCGGAGCACCTCGACGATACCCCAGCGCTGCGTGCTTCTGATGCTGCTGTTGGGATCGTGGATCGTGAGCATCCCGCGCTCGTCGATGCTCTCGACCACGATGAAGTGACCCACCGTGGTGAAGTCGCCGACGCCCATGCTCAAGATGAGCGGATGCCCCGAGTTCAGGGCTGCGGTGACACCGGCACGCGTCGGGCGCATCTCGGTGCCCGACAGACCGATCGCGCGCGCCCCCTTCGTCATGAACGCCCATTCCGTTGCACCGGTCGGAGCGTAGCCCCCCGCGTCGGCAACAGCGCACATCTCGAGGGGGCCGAGGTCGGTCCTGCCGGTCAGATAGATGCAGATCATGGCGACGCAGGTGGGACCGCAGCCGTTTTTGCCGATGGTTCCGCCGGCGTAGGGTTTGTCGCACCACATGATATCGCCCTGGTAGAGGTGGGGCATCTCGCCCTGACGCCATTGCGAGCGCGGCGTCGAGATCATGAGATCATCTTCGAGAGAGCGCCGGTCGTCTTCTTTGCTCTGCTCGCCAGTGTCGGTCCGCCCGCAACGCCGCTCCGCGCTCGGATAGAGCAGCATGCCCAGACCGAGACTGAGAGCCAACAGGATGAACACCGTCAAAGCCGCCAGGGACCGGGCATGAAACAGCGGACGGGGACCGTCATGCGCATGCGGCTGCCGTGCGCGCACGGTGTGCCGGTCCGCGCGGTGATCGCGGGTCCCGGCGACGGGTTTTCTGACACCTCGCGTCTCACCCGGATGCTCGAGGAGTCGCCGGCCTCCATCGCATGCCGCCCGCGGGCGCGGCGTATGTCCCGCCCTGTTCGGGCTGCGCGCCTCCCGGTTGTCTGACCGCGCGGCCGCACTCGGCTCGGACCGATGAAACCTCGTCAGCCGGACAGCTCTGCGCGCCGCCTCATCACTGCGCCCTCGTCTGTCCGGCATCGCTTCGCTCGCTCCCCTCGCTGCTGCGCTGCGGCTCACCGAGCGGCTCTCCAGAGTAGTTCAGATGGCCGGTGATGGTCTTCATGTCCGCGCCGTCGATGAATGCGCTCATCGCGTCCGCGCAGTCCTCGAGAGCGCGATCGAACACGTCGGGAAAGCTCTCACATGAATCCGCTTCGGTGAACGGGTTTCTCCAGCTGAGATGATCCATATTGCCGGTTCCCGCTGCGGGCTTCTCGCTCATGCGATGTGCGAGGGAGGCGAGCAGCGAGTAGCCGCCATGGAGAGACTCAACGGCACCGACGAGGCGTTCGCCACCGGACCCCGCGGGTTCGATGATGCGGTACACCAAAGCCATGTCCCGAACGGCACCGGCGTATTCGTTGCCACCGATCTCGATGCCGTAGACCCTATGGGCCGCGTAGCTCAAAAGAGCCCCCCCGACCCGATCTGCGGCCTCGCATGTCTCAAGCGCTCCAGACGGCGAGAGACCATCTGTCGGCGCACCTGTTCGCTTGAGCTGCAACATGAGCACGTCGAGATCACTCTCTATGATAGCGTGCACCTGATGCTCAAGAGCCGCCAGACTGTCATCGGCATCCTGTATGGCGTGCTGCTCGGCATAGACGAAAGGATGCGCTGTGCGATCGAGTATGTAATGGGAGAGCATGCCGAGCGCGAAGGCCCGGCCCGTCCTGTTCTCGTCGTCCCTCAGATGGTCGACGCCCTCGCGGATCACCTCGAGCTGACGAGTCACCTGGCTCGCGTGCATCGTCGTACCGAGATGAGCGCACTCGCGCATATGAAGACTTCGGAAGCGGAAGAAGAACGGATCGGGTCCCTGGTTCGCGATGAGAAAGGCGCGCCGCTCATCTTCGGAGACGACTGTTCCCTCCGGCAGCAGATCGATGCTTTCCTCACCGAAAAGACGATGGGTGATCAAAGCTGGCATAGCGGATCCTCTCTGTGTTCGGTTGTGTCCATTATCGCTGTCTATTATATGAGGTCGCGGCAGAACCGGTGCGAAATCTCGTTTTGACCACCGAGGGCTCGGAGTGCGCCTGAATCCGTCTACCGCAGGCGTCCGCTCGAATAAGATCGGGCGGGTTCTGCCGGGGAAGCCCCCGTGATCATCGCGGCTTGCTCGATAACTCCGGTCCTCTGCGTGCGGATCTTGAAAATTCTGCTAGTATCGATGGTGGCATCGCTCACGGGGATCCTTCTTTAGGAGTGCTTTCCATCGGGATCCCGCTTGCTGTGAGCTTCGCCATGCTGTTGGGCCGTCCATATCGGGTCCGTCGCCGACGCGCGACGCGCTCTATCGAGCCTTCGATTCGCGGACGCCTCGCAGTTTCAGCAAAGCCCTCCGATTCACAGAAGGTGGTTCACATGTCATCGAAATCCATCGCCCGCGCGGGCGTCATCGCTGCGGCTTACGCGGCCTCGACGCTCGTGGTCATGATCTTTTTGGGTAACCTGGCTTGGGGGCCGGTGCAGTTTCGCGTCTCCGAGGTTCTATGCGTGCTCGCGTTGTTCACGCCGGACGCTGTCGTCGGCCTCACACTGGGTTGCGTCATCGCCAATGTCGCGAACATCGCTCTGTCCGGGACCGGTGCGCTGGGGATGCTCGATGTGGTGTTCGGGTCGGCGGCGACGCTTGTCGGCGCGCTCGTCACCTGGAAGCTGCGCCGGCACCCGGCGGTCGCGCTGCTCGGTCCGGTGATCGCCAACGCCTGCATCGTCCCCGCCTACCTGCCCATCCTTCTACAGGCGACTGGCTTCTACACCATACCGTTCACATCGATCGCGCTGGATGGATCGTGGTTGTTCATGTATGTCTTCGGGCTTGCGAGCACCGGTGCGGGGGAAGCGGTTATCATGTATGTTCTGGGGTATCCGTTGTCCCGCTCACTGTCCCGCACGCCTTATTTCAAGGATATGTCTCCTTTTCACTGCAAATAGGGTACAAAGAGGTAGCATCCTCTGGATTTCAGGCGTAGCGAGACGTGGTCGTTCTGGCGACGCCTAGAGCCGCGAGATGCGCCGACACCTGTTTGCTGGGAGCGTGAGGATGATGAAAGCGGCAATAGTGATCCCGTCGTATTGGGCCGATGCTGCCAGCGCCTCGATCGCATCGTGCGACTACGATCACACGATTCAACTCGGCGAAGATGCCAGCCAGCTCGAGGCGTGCCTCGCGTCGCTTGATCAGGTGCGCGGCAGCTTTCACGTGATCCTGCTCGAGGTCTGCGCGGCGTCTGCGACAGCTGAGGTCGCCGAGCGCATCCGTACGGTAGCGCTCCGCCATCCCGCCCTCGAGGTGAGCGTTGTCACGAACCTTGAGGCGAGTCGCATCATCGAGATGGTTTCGAACCTGGTACCCGGGGGGACGGGGGAGTGCATCTCTCTGCGCGGCTACGGTGCGATTCGCAACATGGGCTTGGCGGCAGCCGCGGTGCTCGGCTATGACGTCGTCGTCTTTCTCGACGACGATGAAGTGGTTCTCGGTCCTGATTTCATGGACCGCGCTCTGTTCGCCCTCGGTCAGGAAACCCGTCAGCGTCTGCCTATTTTAGCGAAGACCGGCTACTTTCTTGATCGCGCAGGCTCGCCGCTGGCGGACTGCGGAAGGAGGGGCCCCGCTCATCGCTGGTGGACGAAGCGTCTCGAGTTCAACCGATGGATGCGCAAAGCGCTCGCCGGCACGCGCATCTCGCGGTCGAACCATGTGTGCGGGGGATGCTTCGCGATCCACGCGCGCGCATTCACCCGTGTCGCGTTCGATCCGTTCATCACGCGCGGAGAGGACTTGGACTATCTGTTCAATATGCGCATGCAAGGGCTCGATGTGTGGTTCGACAACGAGTGGACGGTCAGACATCTGCCTCCCCGCCCGACCTCGACGGCGCCCCGTTTCATGCAGGACGTGTATCGCTGGTACTACGAGCGCGAGAAGCTTGCCTGCGCGAGCAGGAAAAAGGAGCTCTTATCGGTGACGGCGGCATCGCTCATGCCCTATCCGGGCCCTTGGATCTCCGTGGAGCTGGACCAGCGCGTCCGCAAGACCGCGTTTCGCCGCGCCCTGCTCACAAGAGAGCATCTGGCATATTGGCGCATATGGCGGCGCGGAAGCGCGGAAGCGACGCGTTATGCTCGAGAAAATGCTGAGAGCTACCTGCGGTTCCAGAGCTTCTGGCCGTTGATCATGAACAGGCTTTGGCTCAACGAGGAGCTCGCCGGCGCTCTGAGGAGCGCGTGATGGCCGCGCTCATCCCGGTGGGTCGGCCCGACTCGCTGTCCATCACGCGTGCGCTCGCCATGGTCTGCGCGCTGCTGCTTACCGGATATTTCGTTTTTACGCTGGCGATCGGCTCGGTGGGGGCGATCGCTGTCATCTGCTGCGTCTTGCTGTGCGTGGTGCTCGTGGGCGTGGTGCTGCTCGGTCTGAATCCCGATCCGCTGCGCTCGCAATACGCTCAGGAGACGCTGGCCATCGCCTCGGATATGCTCGAGGACATCAAGGGCGGTCTCAACTCAGAGAGCGCCGAGACCGTGTGCCGCCACCTGCTCTCGGAGACCCGCGCGAGCACGATAGCTGTAACCGATCAGCGCTGCGTGCTCGCCTGCGTAGGTGATCTCGCGAGCGATTTTCCGCCGGGATCGCCGATTCACACGGCGACGACGCACTACGTGCTCGACCACGGCATCGTCCAATCGTTTACCCGAGTGCTCGATGTTCTCGGAGAGGGGGGCAGGCACAGTCGGATACCGGCCGGCATCATCGCTCCTCTCATGGTCAGAGGTCATGCCGTCGGTACGCTCAAGTTCTATTTCAGAACGCCCCGTCTGGTGAACCGCACGCAGTACGCGCTCGTCTCCGGGTTCGCCGAGCTGCTCTCGACCCAGCTCGCGATCCATGAGCTCGAGATTCAAGAGGAGCTGACAGCGCGCGCCGAGGTTCGCGCGCTGCAGGCGCAGATCAATCCGCATTTTCTGTTCAACACGCTCAATACGATCGCGTCTTTCACGCGCACCGATCCCTTGCGGGCGCGCGAGCTGCTGCGAGAGTTCTCGTCGTTTTATCGATCCACGCTCGACAATTCCGGTTCGCTGATTCCCGTCGAGCGCGAGATCGCTCAGACCAGACGCTATCTCACGTTCGAGCGAGCGCGCTTCGGTGACGATCGCATCGTGGCGACATTCGATGTCGAGGAGGGGGTCCAAGACGCTCCGGTGCCCGCATTCGTGGTGCAGCCCCTTGTTGAAAACGCCGTTCGACACGCCCTCACCGGCGATGCTCCGCTTCACATAACCGTCTCGATTCGCTCATGCGCCGACGACGCCATCTCCATCGAGGTCTCCGATGACGGGGCCGGAATGGATGATGAGACGGCCACGCGTCTGTTCGATGTGTTCTCTGCCGCACCCGATACCAGCTCACCGCAGGGGCGCGGGGCCGGAGTAGCCATGCGCAACATCTCGGAGCGCATCAAGCGCTTCTACGGACCCCGCTCCTATGCAAACGTCGCGTCGAAACTCGGGCAGGGCACGACCGTGACGTTGCATCTTGATTTGCTGGAGAGTATCTTCGTTCAAAGGTAGAATAGATCGCAGGGTCATCTCAGTGCCGAGCTGGCCCATCTTCTCAATCGGGGACGACGGAAGGAACCATCCGATATGCTACGTGCCATGATCGTCGATGATGAAGCTCCTGCTCGCTCTGAACTGCGCTTTCTACTGGAGCAAACGGGCAAGGTCGGATCGATCATCGAGGCTTCCAGCGTTCGTTCGGCAATAGAGACGCTCATGGAGAATCGCGTCGATGTCGTGTTCTTGGATATCTCGATGCCGGGAGCCTCCGGGCTCCAGCTCGCAGAGGCCCTGCACAAGCTCAAGAACCCGCCATCGATCGTGTTCGTGACAGCTTACAGCGACCATGCCGTCGAGGCGTTTGAGGTAGACGCCGTGGACTACCTTCTCAAGCCTGTTGAGGAGGCGCGACTTGATCAGGCCATCGCCCGGGTTGCAGCCCGTATGAAGCCAGTGACTGACAACAAGGTCTCCATCGGTCGGATTCCGGTGGAGAAGGGCGGGCGCAAGGTGCTGATCCCCGTTGACGAGATTCGCTATATCATGGCGAAGGACGACTACTCGTGTATCTTCACCGATGATGATCGCTTCTTGTCAACCACATCGCTCGCTCAGTTCGAGGCAAAGCTGTGCGATTTCGGATTCTTCCGAGTGCATCGGCGTTATATCGTGAACCTGGGTAGCGTCGAAGACGTCGAGACGATCGCCTCCGGTGCGATCCAACTGGGCATCGCGGGGGTCCAAGATCACATCCCGGTTTCTCGACGGCGGGTGGTGCCGCTCAAAAAGGCCCTGAGTCTGTAGAAACATGCAATGAAACGGTATACATGAAGCGCATCGACATCATCTCTGACACGCACGGCCATCTCAGCTCAGATCTGCTCTCGGCGCTCGCGGGAGCGGATCTGGTGGTCCATGCGGGCGATATCACCTCCGAGCGGGATTGGGAACTCCTCTCGGCTCGCTTTGAGATCCGGGCCGTGATGGGTAACAACGATTACTGCCGGGATTACGGACCGCAGGTCAAGAAGGTGACCCGCTTCACCTTCGAGGGCCTGCGGTTCGTTGTGGCACACTATCGAGAGGATCTTCCGCTTGAGTCCGCCGATGTCGCGATCTGCGGACACACGCATCGTCCGAGTATCGCGCGCTCTGGTGGGTGCCTTTTGATCAATCCCGGATCACCCACATACCCCCGCGGGACGAGCGGCCCGACGATGGCGCGCATGCTTGTGGGCGACGCAAAGGTTGTCTCGGCGAAGATCGTCACGCTCTAGACGGCTCTCGAGAACGCGAGTCCCTCTATGAGCCGAGCGGCAGCTGCAGCCGATCCGCTTGCGATAGGGCTTCACCGTCGTTGACATCCAAGCCCGCTGATCTCCGCAGGCAGTGAAGCCGAGACGCTCGTAAAAGCCCCAAGCCTCGATCTTGCCATTCAGAGTGATCACGCGAAATCCCATCTCTGCGGCGATCTGCTCGCCGAATGCGATCAGATCGGCTCCGATTCCGCGTCCCCGTGCGAAGCGCGCGACGACCATCTGGCAGATCCGTATCTCCGACTCATCGATGGGCTCCAGATGCATCGTGGCGACGATTTCTTTGTCGATTATGGCGGCAAGGTGGATGCAGCGCGCCTCCTCTTCAGGGGCGATCAGCAGATCCTCGAGTCCTTCGTCGCGGCGCAGCTGCTCATTGCGCAGTGTCAGGCAGCGAAGATAGTGAGAGCTGTTCCACTCGATTACTGAAAGCGTTGCGTTGTTCATGATCTCTCCTCTTGTTATCTGTGAGAGGAGAAGCGATATCTAACGGGACGCTTGCGGCAGCGTCGCAGATGCACTCGTCACTATCGACTTCTTCCCTCTGTTGCCGATACTTCGTGATCGACTGTCATCCATCGCTGCCACCTCCTTGTGTGATTTCGGATATGGAAAAGATCCCGTCGCGCGCGGCAAGGCAGCTTGCCGCGACCATGTGGCGCGCGTTCACGGGTCTCATCGCATGCGCCGCATGTCCGGCGAAGCTTACTTCCCGCCGGCATCGAAGTCAAGGGCTCGTGTCGTCTGACTGCATCGCAAACACTCGAATTGCACGAAAATACTGCTTGCGCGCCCAGGGGGCTGTGTGTATACTTACCTACGCAGCAGTTGCTGTGGGGAGTTAGCTCAGATTGGTTAGAGCGCCGGCCTGTCACGTCGGAGGTCGCGGGTTCGATCCCCGTACTTCCCGCCATAGCATGCAAGAGACCCTGCCCCGGCAGGGTTTTTTATTTTGATGCAGATGTGACGAAAATAAATCGTGATAACGGGTACCTCAGAGCTAGCCGATAATTGTATATGAGAGTTGAAGCGATGTAATTCGGGCAGTACAATTCTCGGAGATTTTCGGTCCGTGTTTTCCGTCAGGGAACAGCAAGATCGAGCAGGTACTTTGTCGATACAAAAGGGAGCGAGATGGATATCTCAAGGAAAACCGATTACGCGTTCCGGATTCTTGCCATGCTTGTCGGGAGCAAGGGGTCGTTGCTTTCGGTCCGGACAGCGGCAGAGGAGATGGATGTACCCTATTCGTTCGCGCGCTCGATTCAGCACGAATTGACCAAGGTCGGATTCATCGAAAGCCTTCGCGGCGTTCGCGGCGGGATGAGGCTCAAAATCGATCCCGCTTCCATTACCGTCAACGATATCATCGAGGCCATGCAGGGACCCTTGGTGGTGAACAAGTGCTTGAAGGACGGCAAGCCCTGTCCCCGGCGCGAATCGTGCTGCTATCACCCGATCTGGATCGGTGCGAAGGCGCTGCTTCGGGACTATTTGAGTTCGGTTACCCTCGAGGAGGCCGTCAACTGCAAGCGCAACCCCTGTGTGAACTCCAAGTTCACCAAGCGCAGCGAGTTTCCCAATTACGTCTCACGTGAGAATGAGTATATAACTGGGAAATAGCTCCGTTGCCGCTTTTAAATCCAGAGGAAAGCATTTCGAATGCCCCTTGATTCCTTTCGTGCGCTCGTACGTTGTGAAGGGTCGCGCCTCTACCGCGATCTCTTTTGGCGTCAGACGCGTGATCCATATGTGATCTGGCTGTCCGAGGTCATGCTCCAGCAAACTCAGGTGCCGCGTGTCGAGGCGCGCATGCCGGCGTGGCTGGAGCGCTTTCCGCGAATCGAGGTCCTGGCAGCTGCCGGAACAGCAGATGTTCTCCGCGCGTGGCAGGGTATGGGCTACAATCGTCGCGCTCTGTCGTTGCATGCGACCGCTAACATCATCGTTAGGGATCACAGATCAGTCTTTCCCGAGCAGACTGCGGAGCTTCTGAGACTGCCGGGCATCGGTCCCGCGACCGCTCAGGGTATCCGCGCGTTCGCTTTCGATCTGCCAGGAGTCTATCTGGAAACGAATGTGCGCACCGTGTTTCTGCATCACTTCTTCCCAGACGTGCCCGCGGTACCGGACAAGGAGCTCATTCCGCTCATCGAGTCCTGCTGCCCCGAGATGTTACCAGAAGATCGTCACGGCAGGTTCGCCGAGCCCCAAGATGAGCGCGATACGCCCCGCGCATGGTACTATGCGCTGCTCGACTACGGCGCGCACCTTAAAAAGACGGTTCCCAATCCGTCGCGCCGATCAAGCGCCTATATCAAGCAGTCTCGATTCGAGGGATCGCGCAGGCAGAAGCGCTCAGGACTCGTGAGCCTGCTTCTCGATGCCCACCAGATGGCACCTGAGGGATTTTCATCGGCTGCTCTCACGGATCTTCTGAGTCAAAGGGAACAACGTGCGGGTCGCGCAGCAGTCGAGGAGGACATCGTTCGCTCGCTGCTCAAGGATCTGACATCCGAGGGGTTCTGCCGCGAATCCAATGACCTGTGGCGGATCGCGTAGCGCCCGCACGTGTGTGTTGTGTGCGTGAAGAGTGGGTATATGCTTTTGTAGCATCGATCGCTTATTAGGAATCGATCTACAATAAGAGGCGCGGCATCGTCGCACCAGACGTTGGCGAGCAACCAGCACATCGTTGAAGGGAAGGGTTCATTATGGATTTCGAGAACTCCCAGACAAAGAAAAATCTTGAGGCGGCCTTTGCGGGCGAATCGATGGCCCATACGAAGTATCGGTACTACTCGGCACAGGCGAAGAAGGATGGATACGTTCAGATTTCCGACATCTTCCTCGAGACGGCTCTGAATGAGTCCATGCACGCGAAGCAGTGGTTCAAGTTTCTGCACGACGGATCGGTCCCCGAGACGATCGATAACCTGAAAGATGCCGCTGCAGGTGAGAACTACGAATGGACGACGATGTACGCCGGCTTTGCCAAGACGGCAGAAGAAGAGGGCTTCCCCGAGATCGCTGCTAAGTTCAAAGGCGTTCTGGGGGTGGAGAAGGTTCACGAGGCCCGCTACCGGACCCTGATCGAGCGCGTGGAGAAAGGCGAGGTCTTCACCCGCGAGGGCGTCAAGGTGTGGAAATGCCTGAAGTGCGGTCACCTGCATGTTGGCCCGGCTGCGCCGCAGGTGTGCCCGGTGTGCGGCCATCCGCAGGCGTATTTCGAGGAGCAGAGCAAGAATTACTAGGCGTTGCCGAGCATCGCGCACAGCTGATTTGAGCTGCATGAACCGCCGAGCACGAATTCGTGCCCGGCGGTTTTTTTCGTCCATTCCCAGAATGGAAAACGTTCATGTGCCTTACTGGTTTAGCATAGTCGGTAAACATCTATGATCATGTTTACTTCTCGATGTCGTCTCGCGGCACAAGGGCTCGATGGCATCGCGGGGGCATGACCGCCAGAAGGAGTACCTCATGCCGAAAGCGAGCGTACGCGAGATCAGCCGAGTGACCGGGTTCTCGCCTGCAACCGTGTCAAACGCCCTCAATCACAAGCGCAACGTGAGCGAGCAGACAGCGCGCGTGATCATCGACGCCGCGAGAACGATGGGCTATCAGCAGAACTCACAGCTTGAAACCATCCAATTCGTGCTGGCGCGCAAGACGGGGGAGATCGTTGACGAGAGCACATTTCATCCGGCTGTCATCGAGGGTGTTGAGCGTCAGGCGCGTCGTCACAATATGGGAACATCGTTTGTCACCCTCGATTTCTCCGATTCCGAGACGGTTCGCCACGATGTCGATGCCCTGATCGCCGACTCCCAGGCGGCGGTGATTCTGCTCGGAACCGAACTCTCCGATGAGGATTTCGACCTGTTCCGTGACAGCGCCGCCCACCTGATCGTTCTAGATGGCTGGAGCGATCGACACTACTTTGATACCGTGGCGATCGCGAACGCTGATTCAGCGCTGCGGGCCGTTCGCCACCTTATCGACCGCGGTCATCGCAGCATCGGATATCTTGCCGGACGCTTTCGCATCCAGAACTTCAGAGCTCGCGAGCGAGGGTATCTCCAAGCGCTCAGCGATGCCGGCATCGCCTTCGATCCCTCATGGCGCATCATGTTGGGAACCACGCTCGAGAGCGCCTATGAAGACATGGCCGACTGGCTCGCGGCGATCTCGCCCGAGCGACTTCCGAGCGCGCTGTTCGCCGATAACGACGTGCTCGCCGTGGGCGCGCTGCGTGCGTTGCGCGAGCACGGCCTCAGGGTCCCCGGCGACATCTCGATCATAGGTTTCGACGACCTGTCATTCGGTGCCTTCTCAGATCCTCCGCTCACCACGATGCACGTTCTCAAGCAAGAGGTCGGCGAGATCGCGGTGCGACGGTTGGTCGGCAACATTCGAAATCCAAAGTCCTATACTTGCAAAACACAGGTCAGCACATATCTTGTTGAGCGGGAAAGCGTCTCTGAGTGTTTGCGTGACCCGCGTTAGGCTGATTCGCGTCTGATGAGCGAGACGCCGATTTCTATCCTGATGGGATGATGCTCGCTCTCATTCAATATCTCGACGAGTCGGCGCGCCGCGATCGCGCCCATGTAGCCGGCGGGTACATTGATGGTACTCAGGGAAGGATGAGCGTTGGTCGCTCCTTGCGAGTTATCGAATCCGATGAACCCGATATCTTGCGGTATGCGATATCCGCGCGCCGCGAACGCCTGGATGGCACCGATGGCGATATCATCGAAATCCGATAGGTAGCACGATGAGAGCTCCGTGCCCGAGTCGATGATCGCTAACATATCGTTGCGGGCGGTCTCGACGGTCGCACCGAGTTCGTGCACGATGCAGCTCTCAGCTGACCCGCCGGCGAGTCTGAGCGCGAGCAGATAACCATCCAGCCTCTCCTCGAAGTTGCTGATGCGCGCGCTGCTTCTGAGATAGCCGGGGAAAGAGCCGTACCGGCTGGACAGGTACTCTACGGCTATACGGCTGCCTTCGCGGTTGTTGATCTGGACGCGATCGAGCCCCGCGGATATGCATGTATCCAGAAGCACGAGGGGGATATCGAGCGCTGCGAACGGCATGAGGTCGATTTCGTTCATCTCGGTCGCGAGCAAGATGACGCCGCCGCTGGCCGCATCCGCGATCGAAGCGATCTGCGCGCGTACGCTCTCGTACGTCGAAACCTGTCTTATCGTGAATCGATAGTCCCTGATGCGCAGCTCTTCTTCGATACCCGAGACCATTTCGGAGAAGAACGACGTTCCGAAGATCTGGTGCTTGCTGTAGCAGATCAGCTCGATGCTGCTCGACCGGATCCGCTCGAACTTGAGTTTCGAGAAGTCGAATCCGAGGCTGCGCGCTGTTTCGATCACGACGGCTCTGGTTTTAGCTGACACTCCGGGTCGGTTATTGAGAGCGAGCGATACGGCAGCGGGAGATAGCCCCAGCTGCTCAGCTATCATCTTCGCTGTGACGGTCATGGCGATCACCTGAGGTTGAGTAACGGGAGAGCGGCAGCTGACGTGTTAGACAATCATGTTCGGCACGTTATCAGTAGTTAGGATACCACTGACCAAAGTATTTAGTAAACAGTTTAGATATTTTACTCAATTACCGGTTGAGATTTAGCTGATCGCCTCGTAGAGTACGCCGTGGGAAGACACCGAGCCACTCTTGGAGGCGCTATGATCTCGCATATCGAGGAGATTCCGATCACACCCGCATCCTATCCGTTCTCAAGTGCCGAGCGCTACTGCGAGCTGTCAAAAAGAGGCTATGTCGAGCGCGAGTATTATATTCAGGGCACAGCGAACGTCTATCGCAGCATCTCGAACGGACCGCTTGTGGAGATCAGGACGTCGGATGCTCCCTACATCAACAGATGCATCGTGCGCACGCCGACCGATCCGGGAGCAGCCAGCGGCAACGTCGTGGTAGAGATCATCAATCCCACCTCGTTCATGGAAATCGAGCGCATGTGGATACTGGGTCATCGCGAATTCCTACGCTCGGGTGACATCTATGTCGGCATCACCAGCAAGCCCAACACGATCGCCAAGCTCATCGAGTTCGACGGGAAGCGCTATGGCAGGCTCTCATGGGCGAACCCCACGCCCGATGTTCCGTTCACCTTCGATCCGGACGAGCTGATCCGCTCGGGCGTCGCCCAGCCCGATCTGGATCCGAGGTATGAGACGGGCCTTTTCTGGGACATGCTCATCGATCTGGCGCGTGTGCTGCGCTCGGATGCTCCTCAAAACCCCATTCGCGATTTTCGCCGGGACCTGATCTGTCTGAGCGGCTGGTCACAGTCCGGCTCTTATCTGCTTCGCTATATCAACTCGTTCGCCGAGATGGCGGATTCGGGCCCGGAGGGCCAAGTGTTTGACGCGTACCTCGCGGGGGGTGCCGTTCATTCGCTCGTGGTTCCGGTGAACCAATACGAATCGGGTCGCTCCTATGCACCTGAATTGCGCCGCGTCGAGCGCTGCCGCCAGCCTCTCATCGCGGTGCAAACCGAGAGCGAGAACGGTCGCATGCAGGGCTGGCGTACCTACATCGATGATTCCGATCGGTCTGATTTCAGATATCGCTGCTACGAGGTGGCCGGTGCGAGCCATGACACACGTTACACCTATGTCGATTATTACCGTGACGACGAGGATCTCAAGCGCATCGACCATCTGCCGGCCTACACCGGCAAACACGCCCACCCGAACGACTATCCCTCAGAGATCCTCATCGCCGCCGCCTTTCGCAATCTGTTTCGCTGGGTGCGGACCGGAGCGGGCCCCACCAGGTGCCCGCGGATCCCCGTCGACGCCTATGGCGAGAATATTCGCGATGCGTTCGGGAACAGCATCGGCGGGCTCCGGACGTGCTTGTTGGATTACCCGTGCGCACGCTTTTGCAACACGAGTCGAGTCGAGATCGGTCAGGGAACGGTCGATAAGAACTCGACCGTGGATGGGCTGTTCGGCCATCGCGAGCCCTTTTCGCAGAACATGCTCATCGAGCTATATGGAACATTGGATCATTATCGCGAACTGTGCGAGCAAAGCACCCGCGAGCAGGTGAGTCGCGGATTCGTCTGCAAAGAGGATGCGGATGCCCTCGTCGAGGCAGCGGTGAGGGCAGCGGTTGCGGGCGGACTTGTATGAGGGTCGCTCTCATCGTTTGACGGGGCCTGCGAGAAAGCGAGTTCACATGGAAATATCAGCAGTAAAAACCGAGACGTGGCGTGCGGCGATTTTGACGTTTGAGTCCAAGGAGGAGTACGCCAATCCGTTTTTGGACGTGGTGATCACCGCGGCGTTCACGGGACCTGCAGGCGAGCAGATCATACGCGAGGCGTATTGGGACGGAGGGTGCATCTATCGCGTCTCGTTCGCGCCAACCGCGCCCGGGACATGGGGCTACGCGCTGGTGGCACCGCCGCGATGCGGTTTGAACGGTGTCACCGGCACAGTTGAGGCGGTGCCCTATCGCGGTGATCTCGCTATCTATCGCCACGGTTTTTTGAAGGTGGCCGAGGGAGGTCGCCACTTGGCCTACGACGACGGAACTCCGTTCTTCTGGTTGGGCGACACCCATTGGGAGTTCGCTTTCGGCGAGCGCTGGGACGAGTCGAATCATCCTGAGATGGATAGCCAGTTCAAAGGGATGGTGGATCGGCGGGTAAACCAGGGTTTCACGGTATATCAGACCAACCTGCGCAGTGATCTCGGACCGGGCGCCCATCTGTTCTGGCGAAAGGACGGACCCGATGTGCCCAATGTCGAGTTCTACCAACAGGAGCTGGATCGACGCATGTTATATCTCGCCGATGCGGGCCTGATCAACGCGCTGGGGCAGGCATGGTTTTTTTCCGTGCAAGGCGACGGAGGGGTCGAGCATCAAAAGCATCTCGCTCGCTATCTGGTCGCCCGCTACGGGGCTCTGCCCATCGTCTGGACGCTCGCCGGCGAGATCGCCGGCTACGACGCGGACGCCGATCTCAGAGCCGCGCGCATAGACGGATGGCGCGAAGTGGCTCTTGAGATCGAGCGGCGCTGCGGATACGCTACGCTGCAGACGGCTCACTATACCAATGAGCGGCCCTTCGCCGACTACTATCAAGACGAGGACTGGTTTGATTTCACGCTCAATCAAGCGGGGCATGGTGATTATCTGATCCGTGCCACTGACTACGCTGACTTTTTTGCAGACCATCCCCGCAAGCCCTTCGTCGAGGGCGAGGCGCTCTATGAGCTGTGCTCCACGCTCGAGGAGATGGGTTGCAGAAAGTGCACAGACGACATGTTGCGTCGCGTCGCGTATATGACCATACAGATGGGTGGGTGCGGCTACACCTACGGTGCGCAGGGGATCTGGGACAACGTCTGGGAGAAACCCGCAGAACCTGATCCCATGATGGCCATCTTCAATCGCTTCGGTGTCACCTGGGCCGAGGCAGTCGATGCTCCCGGTGCCGCCCAGATGGGCTACATGCGCAGGTTCTACGAGGAGAATCGCTTCTGGGAGCTTGTTCCATACCATATGGGGGCGCCGGAGGGAAACCTGTTCGCCAAGAAGCGTCCGTTAGCGACGGTCAGCTCGGATCTCGCTCGTATCATCGCCTACTACGGCGATACGGCAAGAAAGGGACTGGTGATCGATGGCGTGGCGGAGGGGTCGATCTACAGAATGCGTTGGTTCGATCCGCGTACCGGAGTTTACCGAGATGGGGAGTGTGCCCCAGCAACCTCAGGCTCAGTCGAACTTCCTGTGAAACCCGATCTCGGCGATTGGCTTGCCGTACTCGAACGCGAGGGCCAGCAGGGGTAAAGCGGTATTGCAGCGGAGCGACCATATCTCAAGATGTTGGTTGTTCGCTGATTGCAGCAAGACAATTGATACTATGCATGAGGGGATTGGTGTAAGCTTATGAGCGCTCTCAATTCGGTGCAGGGAATACTTGAAAAGCACGTCGGCCCGGTCGCTCGCAAAATGAGTGAACTCAAGATCGTCAAGGGGCTGATGGCCGGTATGATGGCGACGATGCCGGTGACTCTCGGAGTCGCATTGCTGTCGGTACTTGCGGGGCTTCCCATTCCACCCCTGCATGGCTTTCTGGACGCGACGGGCCTGCTCGTCTGCATCAATGACGTACTTGTGGTCACGATGAATCTCGGGGCTCTGTATATGTGCGCCTCCGTCTCGTACAACTACGGCAAGGTGCTGGGCGAGCGTGGGATTTCCTCGACGGTGGCAGCACTTGGTGTCGTCTTGCTGTTGATTCCGCTTGGACACGCAGATGACGGGACCACCTATATCCAGACCTCCTATCTCGGCAGCAACGGTCTGTTCGTTGCTCTCATCTTCGCGCTGATCGTTCCCGCATCGCTTTCATTTCTCATGAAGCATATGGCGCTCAAGCTGCCGGACAGCGTACCTCAGTTCGTATCGGATTCACTTTCGCCGATGTTTTGCGCGATCGTCATCTTTACGAGTGCCGCGCTGATCAAGTACGGGATGACCATGACCCGGTTCGGCGATGTCTTCACCATGATAAACTCAGGTGTCGCGGCACCTGCCATGACGCTCGGCTCTTCTCCGCTTGCTGTGATCCTGTTCTTTCTTTTCTGCAATGTTTTATTCTTCTTCGGCGTCCATCCAAGTGTCCTGATGTCGGTCTACATGCCTGTCATAGGTGCAATCGGCTTGGCGAACACCGAGGCGTTCGTTGCGGGGCGACCCTTGCCCTATCTGCAGTTCACCATCATGTTCGCTATCGGCTCCTGTGACGCGCTGGGTATGGAACTCGCGTTGCTATGCGCAAAATCGGAACGGTACAAGGCGCTTTCACGCATCGCGCTGGTTCCCGCTGTTTTCAATATAAGCGAACCCATCATGTTCGGTACACCGATCGCGATGAATCCCTATATGTTCATTCCCTATATCCTATTGAAGCCGCTTGCCTGCCTTGTTGCGACCATCGGTTTCTATCTGGGTCTCGGAGCCGCACTCAATCCGACCATCTCCATGCCGTTTGTCGTGCCGTTGCCGATAAGCTCGTTTTTCAGCGGCGGAGCCGGGCTTGTGGCAATCATCGCGGTGACGATCCTTGCGATCGCTGTGCTTTTCTTTCCATTCGTGAAGATTGCAGACAAGGCGGCACTTGAAGAAGAGGCCGCCGCGATTGCAGCAGCGAAGAGCTCCGAAGACAAGGGAGCGCTCGCAGAGGAACTCGCAGGGCAGCCTGTATGATGTATATCGGTTATCGCAGGTGTATCGATAGCCCGTTTGATCATGAATACAACGTGAGGAGAGAACAATGAAGAAGATCGTCTTGATGTGCGCCGGAGGAATGAGCACGAGCATCATCATGAAAAACATCAAACGCGCCGCTGAAGAGGAAGGGCTTGAGTGCGAGGTGGTGGCAAGAGCTATCGCGGATGCAGCCGATGCCGGGCGCGACGCCGATGTCATCTTGCTCGGACCACAGGTGGGCTATGCCATCGATGATGTGCGCGCGAGCTGCCCGGGCGTGCCCGTCGACGTCATAGAGATGATCGCCTACGGCATGATGGATGGCAAGAAGGCGCTCGCTCAAGCCAAGGTCGCCATGGGCATCTGACCATGGCCGCCCGTCTCGTGTCTCGTGGTTCCTCGAGAACCGAAAAAGGAACTCAAACAGATTGATAAACATGTTTATTTCCGTTCATCTTGATTAATCGACCATTCATCTATATTATCGCCTATAGTAATAAACAGTGATATAAAACAATTAGTAAACAGTATGTTCTTGCGCGCTCGCCGCGCACCGCGACGATGGGAGTTTGGCCGTATGAATCGAACTATGGATACCATCAGACTCGGATTCGTGCCGACGCGGCGCAGCATCTTCAGCGCACCGGATGCTCTCAGGTATCGTGGGCTCACGCTCGACCGCCTGCATGAGCTGGATGTCGACGTCGTCGACATCGATGACATCAACGAAGAGGGCCTGCTGTTCGACGACAGCCACATAGAACCCATCCTCGAGAAGTTCCGGGTCGCCAAGGTCGACGGGATCCTGTTGGCTCACTGCAACTTCGGCACGGAGTTTCTGTGCGCCAGACTCGCGCGCGAGCTGGGCAAACCGGTGCTCCTCTGGGGTCCGCGCGATGAGCGTCCCGAGCCTGACGGCACGCGTCTGCGCGACACGCAATGCGGTCTGTTCGCAACCGGCAAGGTGCTCCGCCGGTTTCAGGTGCCCTTCACGTATATGACGAACTGTCGGCTCGGCGATCCGGCGTTCGAGCGCGGCGTGAACGACTTTCTTGCAGTCTGTGATGTGGTGCGCACCTTCAGAGGTATGCGCATCCTGCAGATGTCCACGCGACCGTTCGACTTCTGGACCACGATGTGCAATGAGGGCGAGCTGCTCGAGCGCTTCAATATCCAGCTCGCGCCTATCCCCATGACCGAGGTGGTCGCGGAGGTTCGTGCCGCCCAGCGCGATGAGGGGGCCCTGTCGGCCATGCTCGCCCACATCAGGGAAACCATGGTCATCGAGATACCTGAAGACAAGGTCCCGGTCGTGGCAGCCCTGGCCATTGCGATGCGCCGTCTCGTGGAGCGCTACGGCTGCGATGCCGGCGCGATTCAGTGCTGGAACGCTCTGCAGCAGGAGCTGGGCATCATGCCATGCGCCGCCAATGCGATTCTCAACGAGGCGGGCATCCCCATCGTCTGCGAGACCGACATCCACGGCGCCATCACCGCCCTGCTCGTCGAGGCCGCCGACCTGCGCCGGCACCGCGGCTTCTTCGCCGACTGGACGGTGCGGCATCCGGACAACGAGAATGGCGAGCTGCTGCAGCACTGCGGGCCGTGGCCGTGCTCGGTCGCCTGCGAGATGCCCCGGCTCACCTATCCGCTCGCGTTCGACCACCCCGGAGCGCTCACCGCCGAGGCGCGGCACGGCAAGCTCACGCTGGCGCGCTTCGACGGTGACAACGGGGAGTACTCGTTGCTGCTCGGCAACGCACGCGGCATCGACGGTCCGGCTGGGATGGGGACCTATCTGTGGATCGAGGTCGAGAACCTCAAGCGTCTCGAGGCCAAGATCGTCGAGGGGCCCTACATCCACCATTGCGTCGGCATCCATGCCGATGTGGTGCCGGTGCTCTACGAGGCGTGCAAGTACATCGGCGTGAAGCCCGACCTCTTCGATCCGATCGAAGAACAGGTCCGGGCGTATCTGCGCGGAGAATGATCGCAACCGGCGGCGAAGCCCCGCACAGAGCGGTGGCACCGAGAGGGAAAGGAAGCATATCGTGGTGGACGCGAGCTTGAAGCATCTCGAGCAGCTGCGGTGGCAGCTGCGAAAGGATACCGTTGACATCATCATGGCCGGAGGAGGCGGTCACATCGGCGGCGACATGAGCGTCATCGACACGTTGATCGCGCTATACGGCAAATGGCTCAACATATCGCCCGGCACCGCAGCCGATCCGGAGCGCGATCGCTTCGTTCTGTCGAAGGGTCACTCTGTCGAGGCCTACTATGCGGTTCTGTGCCACTTCGGCTTTCTTGACCTCTCCGATGTGAAGGCGCGCTTCTCGCAGTTCAAGAGTCCCTATATCGGTCATCCGAACAACAAGCTGGCCGGCATCGAGATGAACTCGGGCTCGCTCGGGCACGGGCTGCCGGTCGGCGTCGGCATGGCTCTCGCGGCTCGGATGGACAAAAGGTCCTATCGCACCTACGTGGTCATGGGCGACGGCGAGCTCGCCGAGGGATCGATCTGGGAGGCGGCCATGGCCGCCAGCCACTTCGGCCTCGATAGCCTATGCGCCATCGTCGATCGAAATCGCCTGCAGATCTCCGGGTCGACCGAAGATGTCATGGCGCAGGACAGTCAGCAGCAGCGCTGGGGAGCCTTCGGCTGGCATGTCGTCACGACCGACGGCAACGATCTTTTCTCGCTGGATGCGGCGTTCGCCGAAGCAGCGTCCACGAAAGGCGTCCCAACCGTCATAATCGCGAACACGACCAAGGGCTGCGGCAGTCCCGTCATGGAGAACAAGGCCGCATGGCACCATCGTGTTCCCACGCCAGAGGAGTACCGTCAGATCTGCGCCGATTTCAACACGCACATGAGCAGGGAGGTCGCCCATGTCTGAGAAGATGCCTCTGGCGCGCACAGCCGATGCCGCCGCCAACAACAAAATTGCGAACCGCCAGGCGATCTGCGAGGTGCTCCTGCAGACCGCAGCAGACGACCGCGATATCGTAGTCGTCTGCTGCGACTCGCGCGGATCCGCCTCGCTCGGCGCGTTCGCAGATGCGCATCCCGAGCACCTCGTCGAGGTCGGCATCGCCGAGCAGGATGCGGTCGGCATCGCTGCGGGCATGGCGAGCTGCGGCAAGAAACCCTACGTGGCGAGCCCTGCGAGCTTCTTGTCGACGCGCAGCTACGAGCAAATCAAGATCGACTGCGCCTATTCGAACACCAATGTCAAGCTCATCGGCATCTCCGGAGGCGTGTCTTACGGCGCGCTCGGAATGAGCCACCACTCCGTGCAGGATATCGCGGCGCTGTCCGCCATCCCCAACATGCGCGTGTACCTGCCGAGCGATCGTCACGAGACGCGCCGGCTCATCGAGGCGCTGCTGGCCGATGAGCTGCCCGCCTACATCCGCGTGGGCAGAAACGCCGTCGCGGACGTCTACGCGAGCGCCGAAGCAGCTGATCTGCCCTTCGAGCTCGATCGGGCCGTGTGGCTTCGCCGAGGTGATGATGTGGCTATTGTAGCCTGTGGAGAGATGGTGCGCCCCGCGCTCGACGCGGCGGCGCTGCTTCATGAGCAGGGCATCGAGGCGAGCGTGCTCGATATGTATTGCCTGAAGCCACTCGATCGCGATGCGCTCATCGAAGCGGCTGGCTCAGCGAGCGCCGTCGTCAGCGTGGAGGAGCACGCCCCCTCCGGCGGCCTCGGATCCTTGGTGGCGCAAGTCGTCGGTGAGACGTGCCCCCGACCCATCAGGTGTCTGTCGCTGCCGGACGCTCCAGCCGTGACCGGAACCTCGTCCGAGGTGTTCGCCTGCTACGGGCTGGACGCCCTGGGCATCGCGCAATCCTGCGCGGCGGTATTGCGCGGGTGCTGAGCGCCATGGCGCGCTATATCATCGGCATCGATCAGTCCACGCAGGGAACCAAGGCTCTGTTGCTCGATGAGCGGGGCACTCTGATACGGCGCGTCGATCGGCCGCACCGCCAGATCGTGAGCGATAGCGGATGGATCAGCCATGATCCTCGCGAGATCGCGCGCAACGTGATCAGATCCAGTCGGGATGTCGTGCTCGCCGAGGGGATTCCGCTCGGGGAGGTAGCAGGCATCGGCATCTCAAACCAACGCGAGACCACAGTCGCATGGGACGCCCGTACCGGAGAGCCGCTGTGCGATGCCGTGGTGTGGCAATGCGCGCGCGCGAGCGAGATCTGCGCGCGCATCAAGGCGAAGGAAGGCGCATCGGAGATGGTGCGCGCACGCAGCGGGCTGCCTCTGTCGCCGTATTATCCGGCGTCGAAGATGGCATGGATCTTGGAGAACGTGAGCTCGGCCTCAGAGGCCGCTCGCTCCGGAAGCCTGCGGATGGGAACGGTAGACAGCTGGATCATCTGGGTGCTCACTCACGGAACCGCGTTTTTGTGCGACCATTCCAACGCGAGCCGCACGCAGCTTTTCGACATCGCCGCACTCGGCTGGTCCCAGGAGCTGTGCTCGCTGTTCGGCATCGATGAATCGTGCCTGCCCGCTGTGACCGATTCCGACGCGTGCTTCGGATACACCGATCTGGAGGGCTTTCTCCCTACGCCGATTCCGATCCACGCAGCGCTGGGTGACAGCCATGCCGCTCTGTTCGGACAGGGTTGCCTGAAGCGCGGCATGGCAAAGGCGACCTACGGTACCGGTGCGTCGGTCATGCTCAATGTCGGTGCGCGGCCGATTGCGAGCGCGCACGGACTGTCGACGTCGATCGGATGGCGGATGGGCGCGACGGAGACCTATGTGATCGAGGGCAATATCAACTACGCGGGAGCTGTTAACACCTGGCTCAGGGATGATCTCGGGCTCATCGACGCTCCGAGCGAGGTCGAGGCGCTCTGCCGGTCTGCATCCCGGGCGAGTCGCGTCTATCTCGTTCCCGCATTCAGCGGACTCGGTGCGCCTCATTGGTGCGATCGGGCGCAGGCCGCGATCTTGGGCATGGAGCGCAGCACGCATCGGGCGGAGCTGGTCTGCGCGGCAAATGAGAGCATCGCCTACCAGATCGCAGATGTGGTGGACGCCATGCGCGAGGACGCTGGAATCGTCCTGTCGGAGCTGCGCGTCGATGGCGGCCCCACTGCCAACGGATATCTCATGCAGTTTCAATCCGACGTGCTCGCCACACCGCTGCGGGTCGCAAAGAACGACGAGATGAGCGGCATGGGTGCCGCGTGGTGCGCTGGAGTCTCTCTGGACATCTACGGTCGCGATGTCGCAGTCGATTCCGCGCCTCGAGCCCGATTCGAGCCGAAGATGCGGCCAGATGAGCGCCAGAGCCGTATAGCAGGATGGCGTCGAGCTCTCGCGACCACGATCGGTTATGCCCGCGACTGAACGCGGTTGCGCATCCATGATGCGCTCGCATCGAGCACATGTGCACAGACCGGCTGCGCGCTGGGTATACTAGCCCATCGCAGCATCAACCGGTCAGTCCGCGGTCGAACCGAAATGCGGTTCGCTCACCTTGAGCTCGGAGGGGCTGACGTGAATCGCATGGGAGGCCCCGATGGCAGATCCGATACATGACGGAGCCGTAGCTTCTTCGGCTCTGGCACCTGATACAGGAAAGCCGCTTCCGGCATCGTCGCTGGTTCGATTCGCATTGGGATTCATTCTATTCGGCGGCATGTGGATGATGTCCGACATGATCGGTGCCGCCGTGCTGCTGCCGCAGCGTTTCGTCGAGCTGTTTCCCGGGCAGGCCGAAGCGGTTCTCGGCACCATGAACTCCTTCGGGAGCATTTTCGCGTTGATCGCCAATGTCGTATTCGGAGCTCTTTCTGATGCGACGCGTTCCCGATTCGGCAAGCGGACGCCTTGGATCGCTTGCGGGGGCTTCATCGCCGGCATCGCTTTCTGGCTGACGTCGGTGCAGACGAGCCTCGTAGGGATCGCCGTCTTCTGGTCGATCCTCCAGGTCGGTCTCAATATGATGATCGCTCCGGCTATGCCGATTCTGTCGGATAGGATTCCGCTCATGAGGCGCGGGACCATTTCCGCGTTCTACGGAGCGGGAGTGATCTGCGGTCAGTCGCTCGGCACGATCATCGGCTCCGCGTTCATCACCGATATACCGGCGGGTGTCGTGTTTGGCGTGATCAGCTGGTTTCTCACCGGATTGCTCGTTGTCATCATCTGGCCGCGCGAACGTTCGGCTGCGCTGGCGCAGACCCAGCGATCTGATCGACTCAGCCCGTCCGCATTGCTCAAGAGCTTCATTCCCTCCTGTCGAGGCTGCCGCGACTTCTACCTGGCGCTGGTCGGGCGCTTCCTGTTCGTCTTCGGTTATTTTGTCATCGGCGGCTATCAGCTCTACATTCTCGAGCGCTTCATCGGACTGGGTGAGATCAGAGCATCGCAGGTTCTATCGATCCTGTCGCTCATCATCATGGTCGTTTCACTGGTCACATCGCTCACTTCGGGTGTCATCTCCGATAAGATCGGTCGGCGAAAGCCCCTTGTCGCGGTCGCATCCGTGCTCATCGCGATCGGGTTCGCGGTGCCCTGGCTTGTGCACTCAGTTGCAAGCATGTACATATACGCAGCTCTCTCAGGGATCGGATACGGTGTGTACAGCTCTGTGGATCAGGCCTTGAACGTCGATGTCCTGCCCTCAAGGGAACAGGCCGGCAAGGATCTCGGGATCTTGAACATCGCGAACACCGCCGGTCAGGTCTTTGCGCCCGTTGTGACATCCTCGATCGTGCTCATCACATCATCCTACGCTCTGACGTTCCCCTTCGCCATCTGCTTCATCATGCTCGGCGTCGTCTTCATCATGCTCATCAGAGGCGTCGCGTGAGCTTGACGGCCCGCTGAGCTCGCGTCGCAGGTCGCTGCAGCATCGGCGCTGCTGCGCGGCGGTCATATGGTGACATCTTCGAGAAGGCGGTCCGCCCGCATGCGCCTGCGCTCGCGGGATGCTATCTCGGCCGATGAGCTGCAACCGAGCGCGCCCTCTGGGCGAGATCATCGAGCAGCTGCAGCTCGCGACGCTGCTCTTCGATCTGCTTGGGAGCGAAGCGTCCATAGCGTCGCTCGATTGCGGTGCGAATGAGAAAGTCCGCCACCAGAGGGTTCTTGGGCAGCAGCGAGCCATGGAGATAGGTGCCGATCGCATTGAACGCGCGCGCCCCCTCGGTTCGATCCACGCCGTTGTTTCCCATGCTCTCGCGGTCGACCTCTCCCAGGGGAGTAGCTCCCTCTTCGAGAAATGTCTGGCCCGAGTGGTTCTCGTATCCGATTATCTCTCCGAACTGGCTTGATTGCTCCACCACGTTTCCTATCAATCGATCGGCTTGGCCGATCGTATACGCATCGAAGATGCCGATGCCCTCCATGCGCGTGCCGTCAATCGATTCGAAGAAATGACCGAAGAGCTGATAGAGGCCGCAGACGACGAGGGCGGGGGTGCCCGCTCGGACGAGAGAGCGCAACGAGTCGGCGCGCGCTGACAGATCCTCGCAAATCATCTTCTGGCCCAGGTCTTGGCCGCCGCCCCCGAGGATGAGATCAACGTGGTCGGGCCAATCGTCACCCGGGTTGTAGAAATGCAACCGGGCATCATAGCCGTACAATGCCAGACGACGTCGAATCGTCAGAAGGTTGCCGAAATCGCCGTAGATGTTCATATCTTTCGAATAGAGAAAGAGCACATCGACTGCTCTGTCCGCCGTTGATGTCACATGTTCGTCCTCAGTGGGGCGCATGCGCTCGCATGCGGCCTCGTTCACTGCGTTCGCCCGCCCGCGCGTCTGGTCGCTCGGCAGTGTTGCGTTCATCTCCGTCATCAGCGACCCACCCCTGCATCTGCAACATCTGTCATGTGCGAAAGCTTCGCGCGCACGCGCAGCATCGAGGTATAGGTGCAGAAGATCCTCTTGGGTATGCCCGCATCCGCCATGACGAATCGCTCGACCGCCGATTCCAGATCTGGATCCGTTTGCGCCACGCAGACTCCATCGTAGCCCAGCCGAAGCGCCATGTCCCAAGCCCTGTCACCGGACACCATGGCCACCCCCGTCTCTCTCAGGGACCTGAAATCAACGTCCCATAGCCAGCTCATATCCCGTCCATCGGCATACTGATCGCAAATGGCGATCATGGTCTTATGAGCGGCGGCGGCAAACGATTGCAGAGAAAGTCTGAACCCCATCGGGTTCTTTACCAGCACGAGCTCAACAGGGCCTGTTTCAATCTGTATGATCTCGCCCCTGCCGAACGCAGGGGTCACATGGGATAGGGCAACCGCCAGGTCTTGCGCGTCGGGATGACCGATCGTCTTCTCGATGACGGTCTCGGCCATTGCCAGAGCGGCAGCCGCATTGTATACGTTGTAGATGCCCTCGAGGGCCACCTGGGTCGTGATCCGCGTTCCGCAGATGATAAAAGATGCGCGATGATCCTCTACGTCTGCGAGCACGACGTCTGCTGCGGGCAGATCGGATGAGGATGGAGAATTCGACTCGGTCGCCGACTGGTCGGCAGAAGCCTTCGAGTTCTGGGCCCGGGCTGTCTCCGTGGTCGCCCATGCATACATTTCATCATCTGATGGGAAATACGAACGCAGTTCATCTGCGAGACCGAAATACCTGACTGCCACGCCAGTGTCGGCGTGAGCGGCGAGGCGACGGATGCGTCCGTCCTCGCGGTTGAGCACGATCGTGCCGGTAGTCGCTTCGGCGACCTGACCCAAAAGGCGCGCCGTCGTATCTATTTCGCCGAATCGATCCAGCTGGTCACGCATGACGTTGAGCAGCAAACTGTATCTGGGACTCACATGACGGACGAAATGCACGGCATACGCCTCGTCCAACTCCAGCACGGCTATATCGGCATGCAGTCTTCCATCCAGACCTATCTCGGCAAGCAGCGATGAAACGATCCCTCGGGTGAAGTTCGATCCGGTCGGATTCGTGAAAACATCCAACCCCATCTCCTGCAGCATCGTCGAGACCATGCGCGTGGTGGTGGTCTTGCCGTTGGTTCCCGATACCAGAACCACTCCATAGGGAAGCCGGTTCAGCGTTCGGCGAAGAAAGCCCGGATCGATGGCCTCGATGATCTTTCCGGGAAGGGCGCTGCCGCCGTGCCGGGTCAGCCTGATCATCGAGCGAATCAGCTTTCCGACAGCGGGCGTGAGAGGTGCATACCATGGCATGCCCCCCGAGATCCGCTGAGCGTCATCGGTTTCGTTCGGCCTCTCGTCTGATTGAAGATCTGTTTTGTTCAAGCCCCAAGCTCCCAGCTCGATGAACCATGGAAATTCCTGACCCGCGACCTCGATTCCAGCAAGGTGGTTCAAGATCGCTGTACGCGATGCGCGCGCCAGGCCATGATGATATCAGCTCCTTCAAGTCCGCTGCCTTCTCCGGAGAAAACATGTGCGCCGAGCAGAAAGATCACACCGGTTGGCGCGGGTCGCATCCGAGCGGGCACAGAGATCGATGGGCACCTGCTCGGCTGCCACCGCATCATCGATACCCCTCCCATTGCGGCAACGGAAACAGGAAGTCCTCGAAGCGCGCCCATTCTGCCTCATAATCGATCTCATCGGGCCGAGCGAGCCAGCGGCCCTCCAGACCGTACATGGCCGCCATCGCAACAGAGAGCGCGAGCTTCGCATCGACACCTTCGGGCACGCTCCAGTCGCGGCCATGTGAGGGATCGGAGACCTCTTTCGATCGCTGTGCGAAGTACTCATGCGTAGGGCTGTCCCTGGAGATCGCCTCGGTGTTCAAGATCTGGAACAGCAAGACGAGTTCCGGTTGATGCGCGTTCTCCGCCACGATCAGCCTGCAGAACTCTGGAATCTTCGGAAGCTGTCCGGCAAGCGAGCCATTGGGAACGAACAATGAGAGATAATCTTGCATCGAGCTGCTGCAGTTGTAATAGTGCCTGATCACCTCGACAAGAAGACCCTGTTTGTCGCCGACATAGTGCAGGACTCCCGCCTGCGTGATACCGACCCTGTCGGCGACCCCCTGAAGCGACATGCCGTTGAATCCTCGCGCATTGATGATGTCGACAGCAGCTGAGATAATCTCGTTGAGCCTGCGTTGCGCCGCCTCGCTTCGATGCCCCGCGGGGCGGATAGCGCTTTTTCTCTGAGCGGTCATATGGTCACTATGCTTTCTGATCGTATCTGGCTGCACCTGCGTAGACGCCCCGATGCGGTCGGGACTGGAACCGCCGTGGCCCCGATTATGCGCGCGGAAGAGCACGGTGTCAAAAGCGCGCCAGAGCCTGGGACGCCTTGATACGGTCGGCCGCAGAAGGCGGGTATGGCGTTTTCCGGAAGCTGAACGGTCAGATCAGCGGGATAAACGGCGTTTTATTGCGTTTACTCAGATTAGAATTGTAATAGCGTAAATACTATGGCAATCTTTTCTTTAAATTCACTTACTGATCAGTAAGTGATTAGCACATGTGGCGCGATGCCATGTCGCATGCGCACCGAGTCCGTAGAAACTTTCATGGGCGGTCCGTATGGAGATGTCAGCAGCGAGAGAGATCGCACCGGACGAAGCATTGGCACCGGACACCGGCAAGCCCTTGCCTGCATCTTCCTTCTGGCGCTTCGCGATCGGTTTCATCATCTTCGGCATCATGTGGATGATGTCGGGCACCATCGGGTCCGCGGTGCTGTTCCCCCAGCGCTTCAACGCGATCTTTCCCGGTAACGCTGAAGCTGCGCTCGGAACCATGAACGCGATCGGCAGCGTGTTCGCGCTCATCGCGAACGTGGTGTTCGGTGCCCTGTCGGATTCCACGCATTCTCGCTTCGGGAAGCGCACGCCGTGGATCGCCTGCGGCGGGATCATAGCGGGAGTCGCCTTCTGGTTGACATCGATACAGACGAGCGTTCTGGGCATAGCAGCCTTTTGGGGACTGCTCCAGATCGGTCTCAACATGATGCTGGCACCAGCCTTCCCCGTGCTTTCTGATCGCATTCCCCTCAACAGGCGAGGGACGATATCCGCCTTCTACGGAGCCGGAATGATTTGCGGGCAGTCAATCGGCACCATCATAGGCACTCAGTTCATCACGAATATGATCCCTGGTTTTCTATGCGGAGCGATCTGTTGGGTTCTCACCGGTGCTCTCGTTCTCATCATCTGGCCTGCAGAGCGATCGACGGCTATCGAGCGAGGTGATGATACGCCCTCTTTCAACCTGAAGGAGCTACTTCTGAGCTTCGCCCCTCCTCGGCATAACTGCCGCGACTTCTACCTCGCGCTCTCAGGGCGCTTTCTGTTCGTATTCGGAACCTTCATCATCAGCGGCTATCAACTCTATGTGCTCGAGCGCTACATCGGTTTGGATGATGTCGCCGCTTCGCATGTGCTCGCCACCATGTCGATCATCATCATGGTCGTCTCTCTTGCGACTTCGCTCACATCCGGTGTCATCTCCGACAGACTCTGCCGCCGCAAGCCCATAGTCGTTGTCGCCTCGATCATGATCGGTGCCGCCATCGCGCTGCCCTGGGTGTTTCACTCCGTTGCGAGCATGTACGGTTACGCCGCGCTGTCCGGATTCGGTTCCGGTATCTACAATTCGGTCGATCAGGCTCTCAATGTCGATGTGCTTCCATCGAAGGAGGAGGCCGGCCGGGATCTGGGAATCTTGAACGTCGCAAATACCGCGGGACAGGCCTTTGCTCCCGCGGTGACATCTTCGATCGTTCTTGCGACCTCTTCGTATTTTCTGACATTTCCCTGTGCCATAGCGCTCATTCTCAGTGGCGTGGCGCTCATCATGCTCATCAAGAGCGTGCGCTAGCCGATCTCGTCGCGGCTACGGTGTCTTTTCATTCGTTGTCATGGTCGTCTTTCCATTTTCAAGCTTCAAAGGAGGAGCTCATGCAAACCATCGAGCAGTACCGCATCTTCGAAGTGGTCTTGGAGGGAACAGACAAGGGCAACCCCTATCGCGACGTCGAGCTGTCTGCGAGATTCACGAGTGAGAGGGGAGCAGACAGCGTCGTCGTTCAAGGTTTCTACCGCGGGGATGGACGCTATGGCATCCGATTCATGCCGACTCTTGAGGGATCATGGAGCTTCGAGACGACAAGCTCCGATGCGCTGCTGGACGGCGCGCGCGGTGAGCTGTTCGTGGAGCCCGCTCAGGCCTCCAATCACGGTCGGGTGCTGCGATCGAAAGACGTCATGCACACATCCGCCCTCTTTGACTCGTCGCTCGATTTCACCTTCTCCTTCGAAGACGGCACGCGCTTTCTGCCGTTCGGTACCACATGCTATGCGTGGATCAATCAGCCTGCGGCGGTCCAGGAGCAGACGCTGCGAACGCTTGCCCATGCACCTTTTAACAAGCTGCGCATGTGCATCTTTCCAAAGTTCTATGATTACAATCATGAGGATCCGGAGCTCTTCCCCTTTCCGGGCGATCCGACAGATGGCTTCGATCGCGCGCGATTCAACGAGCCGTTCTGGGAAAACCTCGATCGGCGGTTGTCGCAGCTCGATGAGATGGGAATCCAAGCGGATATCATCCTGCTGCATCCTTACGACAAACCCGAATGGGGCTTTTCCAGCATGTCGACAGAAGAGGATATCTTCTACCTGAGCTATGTCGCTCGACGCTACGCGGCGTTCAAGAACATCTGGTGGAGCCTCGCCAACGAGTTCGATCTCATGCCGCACAAGACCGTGGAGGACTGGGACAGATACGCACGAGTTATCATGGCGAACGATCCCTGGGGTCACCTGCGCTCGATCCACAACTGCCGGACGGTGTTCGACCACACGCATCCTTGGATCACACATGTCAGCTGGCAGCGTATCGATGTGCGTCGCACCGCGGAGTGCGTGAGCGAGCTGCGCCGCGCCTATGGCAAGCCGGTCGTTGTCGATGAATGCGCCTACGAGGGAAATATCAGCTGGGGTTGGGGCAACATCAGCGGCGAGGAGATGGTCCGCCGGTTCTGGGAGGGCGTGCTCAGAGGCGGCTACCTCACGCACGGGGAGACGTTCGTGGATCGCGGCCCGCAGATCTGGTGGGCGCATGGAGGCAGACTTCATGGCGAATCTCCTGCGCGCATCGCGTTCTGTCGCGAGTTCATGGAATCATTGCCGCAGGATATGGACCACGTAGCCGGGGAGGTCTTCACGCTGGCCGGCACGTTCACATGGGATGTGACGTGCATGGCCGACAAACAGGGATCCGGAACGGATTGCATCCTCATATACTTCGGTCTCTCTCGCCCCGCATACCGCGATTTTGTCCTCCCGGAGGGGTCGCGCTACGCAATCGATGTGATCGATACCTGGAACATGACAGTGGAGCGCGCGCACGAGGATATGTCCGGGGCATTCCGGCTGGAGCTTCCGAGCCGTCCCTACATGCTTGTCCGCATGCAGGCCAGAGGGGAGAACGCTCTGTGAAGCCCGAGAGGGGCTCGTCCTGTCGCCTCGGGCAATCCGTGCGGCGCTGATGCGAATTATGGGAATGATTCGATATGGTTTTGACAGATGCCCGTCCGGGGAAGCTGATAGCAGAGGTGCGCGCAGGGCGCAGGTGCAGCAATCATGGGAGCGGTCGCGATGAAGCGCTATCTTGGAATCGATATCGGAGGCACCAGTATCAAGTGGTGCGTCCTCGACGACGACTTCGCGATAGCGGACCGCGGTTCGGTTCCAACCGATTTCGAATCTCCCACCGACCTCATCGCGGCGCTCGCCACGATAGGCCGACCATACCAAGATGACATCGCAGGGGTCGGCGTCAGCGCACCCGGTGGCTTTTACGAGAACGATCTCGACGGCATCGTTCACCGGGGTGGGGCCTTGGCCTATATGGATGGATTCCCACTCGGTCGGGCCCTTCGCGAGCAGCTGGGGGTCCCGGTCTGCGTCAGCAACGACGGCAAGTGCTGCGCGCTCGGCGAGTACAAGCGCGGGGCGCTCAGAGCGACTCGCGTCGGTGCCGTGCTCACGGTGGGTACCGGGATCGGCGGCGGAATCGTCATCGGTGGCCATGTCGTGCGCGGCGCGCACGGTTTCGCCGGGGAATTCAGCTTCATGAGCAACAACACCGAGGACTGCGTGGCGGTCGAGCACGTCTTCGGCTTCACCGGCGGCTGGTTGGCCCTGCGCGCGGCGATCCTCGAGGAAAAGGGTATCGCTGGTTCCGCAGGCGTGGACGGCAGGAAGCTGTTCGAGTGGATTGATGCCGGCGATGAAGCCGCACGTCGCGGTCTTGAGCGCTACGCCCGGATGTTCGACTCCAACCTACTCAACCTGCAGGCCGTCCTCGATCCGGAGGTATTTGCAATCGGCGGGGGGATCAGCGCGAATCCTGCCTTGGTTGAAGCGCTCAATCAACAGCTCCCGACGGTGCTCGCGCACTACACCGGCTTTATCCGAGACATTCCCCATCCGGTCATCCGCAGAGCGGAGCTGGGAAACGACGCGAACCTCTACGGAGCGGTACAGGAGCTGAGAGACATCCTTCATGAATGAGTTCGGGGGCGAACGGGCATACCTGCGATGTATGCCAGCATGAAAGGACGACGGACATGGGCTTTCCTGAAGGTTTTCTCTGGGGCGGAGCCACCGCAGCGAACCAGTGCGAGGGCGGCTACGATGAGGCAGGACGCGGGCTGGCCAATGTCGACGTGATGCCACATGGCCCTGAGCGCCTGAGAGTCGCAGCGGGCCTGCGCAAGATGCTCTCCTTCGAGAGCGGCTTCCACTATCCGGCGAAGGTTGCGATCGATATGTATCATAGATACCGACACGACATCGCTCTTTTCGGTGAGATGGGCTTCAAGACCTACCGGCTCTCTATTGCCTGGACGAGGATATTCCCGAATGGAGACGAGGAGGAGCCAAACGAGGAGGGCTTGGCCTTCTATGAGAAGCTGTTTGTCGAGTGCCATCGTCACGGTATCGAGCCGCTCGTTACAATCACCCACTTCGATTGTCCGATTCATCTCATAAGGAAATACGGCGGTTGGCGCAGCCGTCAACTCATCGACTTCTATAAGCGATTGGTGAGCGTGCTGTTCGAACGCTATCGAGGTCTGGTTCGCTACTGGTTGACATTCAACGAGATCAATATGATCTTGCAGCTGCCGTTCATGGGCGCGGGACTCGTGTTCGATGAGAGCGAGAACAAGCTGGAAGCGGAGGCTCGCTCGATTCACAACGAACTGGTCGCGAGCGCATGGGCGACTCGGATCGCTCACGAGGTGGATTCGAAAAACCTGGTCGGCTGCATGATCGCAGCGGGCAGCTACTATCCGTACTCCTGCCACCCAGAAGACGTGCGCGCCGCCCAAGTCGAGAGCCAGGCGAACTATTTCTTCACGGACGTGCAAGCGCGCGGGAGTTATCCAGCGTTCGCTGTAAAGCGTCTGGAGCGCGATGGGATCGATGTCGGTATGACCGATGAGGACCATCAGATCTTAGCTGAGAACACCGCTGATTTCGTTTCGTTCAGCTACTATGCTTCGCGATGCGCCGCCGGTCCCGATTCGGATGCCATGCGCATTCCGGGCGATTTCTTCGGCGAGGTGCGAAATCCCTATCTGAAGCGCAGCGAGTGGGGCTGGGCGATCGATCCTTTGGGTCTTCGCATCACACTGAATGATCTGTACGACCGCTACCAGAAGCCGCTGTTCATCGTGGAAAACGGCCTCGGTGCCAAAGACCGCATCGAGGCGGATGGAAGCATCTTGGACGATTATCGCATCGATTACCTGCGCCAGCATATTCAAGCTATGCGAGACGCGATCGATCAGGATGGCGTCGATCTCATGGGATATACCACGTGGGCTCCGATCGATCTCATCTCTGCCAGCACGGGCGAGATGTCAAAGCGCTACGGCTTCATCTATGTTGATCGCGATGATGACGGTGAAGGCACGCTTGCGCGCTCGCGCAAGAAGAGCTTCGAGTGGTACAAACGGGTTATCGCCACCAACGGCGAGGATCTGAGTTGACATCATATGCGTGATCGATGGCCGATCGCATGAGCGTGAAACTCTCGCTCAGACATGGTAGCTTTTGCGATAGTCACGCGGCGTGGTCTTCTCAAACCGGATGAACAGGCGTGTGAGGTAGCTCTGATCGGTGAGTCCGAGCGACTCCGCGATTTTTGCTATAGGCAGATTCGTAAACGTCAACAGGCTTTTAGCCTCACGTATCTTTTCTTTGTTCGCATAGTAGATGATCGTCATGCCCGTCTCGCGTCGGAACCTGGCGCACAGGTAGTTCTTTGAATAGCCGAGCGCCGCCGCCATGTCGTCCAATAGGATCCGCCCGTTCAAGTGGCTTGCCACATAGTCTTTGATCCGATAGATCGTTGCGAATCCCGGATGCTTGTCTGCTGCCTGGATGCGAACGATGAAGAGCGATCCGATCTCTTGAATCAGCGTGCTGACGTTTTCTATCGAGTCCATGTGCTCGATTTGCTGGCAGCATCGATCGCTCAGCTTGAACGCGGCATCCTGCTTGAGCCCTCCTCTTATGGCGGCCCGCGTTATCAGCGTCGTCGCCGACAACGCGAGATTCTTCTTGTTTCTCAGCTCGTTGCGCGTGGCCATCTGGCCGTAAGTTCCGCTCAGAAGCAACCCGGAGAGCCGTCTGTTGAAGCTCTTGAGGTCCCCCCGCTCGACGGCATCGAGCAACAGCGTCTCCTTGGCGAAGCTGTTGTGTCGAATTTCGGGGAGATCGAGCTGATCGTAGTAGGTACGCGGATGCGCCTGAGACGAGAACACGGTATCGGTGATCGAGGTCGGGACATCGATCACCGGCATACTTCGAAACAGAGCGAAGAACAGGATCCTTGTGTAGGAGGCCAGTCGTTCCATGCCGATCGTGGGGAATCTGTCTTCATAATGGCCGGTCTCCTCAAGCGTTCTCGGGGTCACCCATAACACAATGTAGGGGAAGTCGGCATTTTCAGTTCCGATGACGCTGTAGTACTCGTTGCCATTCCATGTGTAGATGCGAGCTTTACGCGGCGGCACCTCAGTCAGCTGGGAGAGGTGCGATTTCGGCGGCTCAGGCGTGGCGGGCGAGCGGAAAGACTCCTCGATTCGAGTCGTTGAATCGATGAGGAAAATAGGAAGTTTGCTCGATCGGTGGAACTCCGAGATAAGATTGCGAAGCGCATCTTGCATAGGGCAGCTCCCAAATGCGTTATATAGTTAAAATTACCATTCGATTATACAATTCCCCAAAATAAGCCTCCTGTAGACTTCGCTCATCGGCGAATCTAGGGAGGTAATTGGCTATGAAGGAAAAATCAGGTTATGCATGGTGGATCTTTGGAATCTGCTGTTTGATTTCCCTGGTCGGGTTTGGCCTCGTGATCAACACAGTCGGTTTATTTTACGAACCGATGAGCGTGGCGTTCAAAGTTGGCAGGACCCAAATTGCGCTCATGTCCACATTTCAAAGCATAACCGGTGCCGTAACCCTTCTGTTTGCAGGAAAGGTCATGACTAAGATTAGCGTCAAGCGCATTGTGGTAAGTTGCTTCGTTATCATGGGTGCCGGGCTGGTTAGCCTTGCATTTGCTAAATCGTTAGCACAACTCTATTTTGTATCCATGCTGATTGGAATTTGCCAGCCGTTTGCCATCGGCCTTTCGATCCCGGTTCTTCTTGGAAATTGGTTTGAAAAGAAACTTGGTACCGTTATGGGAATTGCCCTGAGCGTCTCTGCCATCGGGGGAACCATATTCAATCCGGCTATCAGCTCGGTTATTACTAGCTTTGGCTGGCGCACAGGCTGGATGGTCGAGGGAGGTATTCTCTTAATCACGATAGTGCCTCTCACGATGTTCCTATTGAAGGATAAGCCTGGAAAAGGTCAGGAGGCTTACGGACATGAGACACCGGAAGTTGGATCGACTGACGAATGCTCAAAGACGGGTATCACGTTGGGAGAGGCTGTCAGAACGCCAATGTTTTACCTTCTTGCATTTGCAATGATTTCGCTGCAGTTTGTTGCAGGATTCGTCCAGCACATCTCAGGGCATATCGTGAACATCGGCTTGCCGCTCACGACTGGCGCAGCAGTGGTTTCTGGGGTCATGCTGGGGGCAGCGGTGGGAAAAATCTGTATCGGATATCTGTTGGATAAATGCAATAACCGTGCAGTGATCGGTATCTTCACGGTCTTTGGAGTAATCGGATGGAGTGGTCTGCTCGTCATGCGCAGCGCATTCGCGTTGGTTGCAAGTGGCTTTATTCTAGGATTGGGTCAGGGAATCTTGCTCGTTGCGATGCCATACCTCATCCGAACTCAGTTCGGTCAGAAGGACTATAGCAACATCTTGTCAATCCTCGGCGTTTTCTCTGCTGTATCGGCCGCAAGCGCAGTGAGCATCGATGGCATTTTCTATGATCTGACCAACTCGTTTTCGGTGCCACTTCTGCTGAATGTCATTCTCTATATACTTGCCGGCTTAAGCGTGGTGGCTTCAATCATGTTTTCTAGACAGCATGGTAAGCGAATCGGAGATGTTTTACATGCAGAGTAGAATTATCTATACGCGTGAGATCACCGCAGACGGAGATCAGGTCATTTGCGCAGACATCAAATTGAACAAGAAGTTTCACCTCAACGATTCTCAAGTTTACTTTCAGGTGAGAGGCGAGAGGGTACCGATAACCTCGATCGATTGTTCTGGACGTGACGTTCATGTCGATTTCGCGAGAGATTCGCGTCTGGCGACATTTTCTTTCGATCAAGATGATTTCGTGAATCGTTTTGCACTTCCTGAGATCGAAGCATTTCTCGAACTCGGGAAAAGCCGGCAGTCCAGCTTTTTAATCAGTTTTCGCGAGCCGGCATTTTTTAGAGATTTCTCCAGCTTTGCCTTTCAATATGGTAATGGCTGCATCGGATGCTATCAATATGCGACCGGTACAAGTGCAACAAAACGACCGCTCGTGGTCTTTTTGCACGGCTCGGGAGAGCGCGGTCTCGCAGATTGGTTGCCGCTGATCGGCAACGATGTTCCTCAGGCGATTCATGACTACATCATGAACCACGAAGATGCCGTTCTCCTGGTTCCACAGGTTTCATGGACTCCTGAGCTAAGCGGATGGTTTCGACCAGAAATTCGAGATGCTTTGATACGTCTCATCGATGCCGTGATCGAAGAGGAGAATATCGATACGAGCCGAATCTATCTTGCCGGTCTTTCCAACGGTGGTGCTGCAACGTGGCATTTTGCCGAGCGGCATCCGGATATGTTCGCTGCAATCGTTCCCTGCTGTGGCTACATCTACAATGATGAAAAGAGCTTTCTTGGTGATCCGGGAGGCGGTCGCTATATGGAACCGACTCAACGGGAAGCTAGTAGGCTCAATGAAATTCCGATCTGGGCGTTTCACGCTGAAGATGATTCGACTGTTGATGTTCGTGGAACTCGAAGCTCGGTCGCCGCTGTCAAGAGTCAGGGCAACAGGCATGTCCGCATGACAATATACGAGCCTGGTCTAGTGAGACCGAATCCACATGCAAGTTGGAAGCTTGCGTTCAAAAACTCGGATCTTCTCCCTTGGATGTTCAGTCAGCGAAGACGATAGCGAGGGACCGTAGTGTTTACCATCAAGGATAGCGGCCTCATTTCATGGTATCAAAAAGTCACAGCAACTTATCCGAAAGCGCGGTCACAATCAGTCAAGTTGCGAACAGCACAGGTGAGAATGCGCGATGGCATTCTACTCAACACGCGCATTTTTTTACCGGATTCGAGCTCTCCGTACGACGTACTCTTCACGCGAAACCCCTATCCCGCCAATGAGTCGATTTGTGAAGCGATCTACACACCCTTTGTAGAGCAGGGTTATTGCATGATCATTCAGGATTGTCGAGGGACCGGTGATTCTGAGGGACTATGGGATCCGTTTCAGAATGAGAGAAATGACGGTATCGATTCGCTGAATTGGCTTCAAGCACAAGATTGGGTGCGATCCATCTGCACGTTTGGGCGCTCGTATTCCGCTTTCACGCAATGGATCGTCGGCGACGTCCTTCCTGAGAAAGTCAAGACAATGGTTCTTGAAGTCTACGGCGTCAATCGATTCGATCAGGTGTATTGCAACGGAGTCTTTCGTGAAGATATATATACCTCGTGGGCCTTTGCAAATTCCGGCGTGAAGTCCGATCTTTCGCCTGCGGAACAATATCGCCGCGCGATCAGTCTATATCCCGCCGACAAGCGCGACATCGAAATCGTTCGCCAACAGATGCCCTTCTATCAGGATTATCTGCGAGAGACTGATATGGCTGCTCCATACTGGACGGATGGCATCTGGCAGACTCTGCGGGACGTTCCCTCAAAGATTACCGTACCAGTACTCATCACCGATGGATGGGCGGACCATCATCTGCAGGGCAGTCTCATTGGATTTCGTGAGTTGCGCCCAGATGTGCGGGCTCGAAGTCGGTTGATTGTGACACCCGGCGATCACATCGGCTCCCCAACAGGCAAGTTGACGTATGATGATGCGCAACGATTTGGATTCATGAATCTACGCGCCAACCTTGATTGGTTCAACCATATTGTTCGTGGTACCGAGGAGATTTTCGATTCGGCTGTTTATTTGATGCGCGGAAATCGCTGGGTTGATTTCGACAGTGCAAAAGCAATGGATCAGAAGTATTACTTGGGCTCTAGAGGCGAGCTGTCGGAAGAATCTTCGGAAATGGGAAGCGTGGAATTTGACTATGATCCTCGTTGGCCGAACACATGGCCAGGGGGTAATGAATTGCTGGCTTGGATCACCCCCGGGTTCACCGACCTGCCTCATGGGTTTACCATGACGGATCCCTATCCAGATCGTTCAGATGTCGTTCGGTTCGAAACCCATGCTTTTTTTGATATGGTGATGATCGCTGGCGAGATAAAGGTTCATTTGGAGGTTTCATCAGACTGCGAGGATACGGCGTTCGCCGTACGGCTTTGCGAGCACACGGCTGACGATCTTTATATCAACATTAAGGATGGTATAAGCGCGCTTTCCCATCAGGTATTCGACAACGAGTGCAGATACGAGCCGGGTGCGCAAACTCGAATTGATTTGTCGCTTGGTGATATCGCTTGGGAGCTGCAGCCGGGTTCATCGATACTGCTGCTGATTTCATCCAGCAATTTTCCCATGTATGCGATACACAGCAACAAGTCCGGCCCGTGGAGCGCGCAGACAATAGAGGCAATCATCGCGCACCAACGCATATTTACAGGTGCGCATCAAAGCTATGTCGAACTTCCTCTTGCAGTGAGGTCGGAATGAGATATGCGATATGAATGCAGATCTTCTGGTCTCCGGGATCTGTTCGCTGTGTTGGTGTGGCAGGCTTGTCGACGGATTTAATGAGTTTGCATCGCGCTATGAGAACGAGGTGGGATATGTTTTAGTAAAACGAGCGTTACGAAACCACTCTGGGGTCTATGCTGGACCAGTGACTGCTGGATTTGATTTTGCTGATGTTTAATAGGCACCTATATGCTCTTATGCGCTACCATGTTCTCAAAACAACGTGTACCTCCTTGGATTAGAAGGCTTGTACCATGAACAAGGTCACATCCATCTCTGTTGAAGATCTGAGATCCGTAGCCGAGCGAACCTACAGCGATTTCGTCAAAGCCGTCGTCGATACGCGGCGAGGGATCGTCGTTCTCGATGCGGATCTCCACGCAGATGAGGAGCAATTTCTACTGGAGGATGGTTCGGCTCAAGATGATCTATGGGGCATCAACCTGTATCCCGATAAATTCAGATCCGAGAGCTTTGTCGAGTTCAAGTCGCTGATCAATATCAGGCCGTGGCAGCAGAACCGCTCACAATCTGTCCAAGATCCGCAGACGCGAAATGAGATACTCTCCATCATCTCCGAGGTCGTACATGAGTAGCTACAGGATCGACCAGAGAAGATGGGAGGGTCTGAGTTTTCTCGAGCAGATGGGAAACATCGGCATCGAGGTTGATCGCGCGATCAGCGCTCGACGCGCAGCAGACATCGAGCGCGCCGACGGCGCGCTCGACAGGGCGGTTGACCTTATCGATGCTACCGTGTGCTGTCTTGTCGAGCAGAGGTCTCATCGCCTGCGGGAGCTTCTTCTCGCTCGCAATGAGTTTCTTCGGATCTTTTTCGAGGACGCATCTGATACTGACGTTGAAGATGTTGACAGATACTTCATGTATTTCGCGGTGGCAGCGCAATGCCAAAGGCGGGCTCGGCGGCGTGGCGCACCTGCCACCGCCAGCTGAACGACCGATCACGATATCGGCGTCATCACCGGTGCATCACCTGACGCAACGACAAGAAGCGAGAGCAGGGTTCTGCGAGCCCGGACAGCTGATCTGATCTGGTGCATAGTCGCTTATTCCCACACACCGACTGGTGACAAATCGTTCAAGCTGTCCTATCCCCCCCCCAGCGGCAGTCCAGCGCGATTCTTCTCACAAGTAAACATGTTTAATAACTAGAAAGCATATCATCAGGTAACTTCAGTAGATACATACCGTTTAGCTTATTTATAAAACCGTCTACCGGTAAAACCTCGGTCAATTATTCAAATCCGGTATCCTATCAATCTAAACGTTCAATAAACAATTTGTTTACTGGACAGCATTGAAGCACCTGCGAGCGGCCGTCGGCCAAGAGCGCCGCTCAGGGGGAGAATGAACTGCAGCTCACGAGGGAGGATCAATGGCAGACAACAGGCAGATCGCAACGGATGTCCTTGCGGAGGTTGGAGGTGCGGCGAACATCATATCGGCTTCGAACTGCATGACCCGATTGCGTCTCACACTGAAAGACGACAGCAAGGCGGTCATCGACAGCATCAAGAAGATCAAAGGCGTACTCGGAGCCCAGTTCTCCGGTTCGCAGCTTCAGGTCATCATCGGTCAGAACGTACCGAAGGTGTGCGAAGAGTTCTGTGCGGCAGCCGGGATCGCCCAAGCTGGCGACAAGGAGCAGTCCCGCGATGTTCCGCGTGAGAAGTTGACCTTGAAGGTATTTGGAAACCGCGTACTGGATTACATTTCCGGCTCGATGGTCCAGCTCATCCCTTTGGTCATGGCAGGGGGTCTGTTTCGAACTTTCGCTGTGGTCCTGGGACCGCAGATGCTTCATGTCATCTCCGATACCGATGCCACCTACACGTTTTTCTACACGACGCTTTATGAGGCGACCTTCTACTTCCTGCCGATCTATCTGGGTTACGCGTGCGCCAAAAAAATCGGCGCGAGTCCGGTGCTCGGCATGCTCACCGGCGGCTTGCTGGTCGCTCCGAGCATCACCCAAGCGGCTGCGAACAGTGAGCACATCAGCGTCTACGGTATCTCTATCACCGCTGCCAACTACTCTCAGACCGTCGTCCCCATTGTGTTGTCGGTAGTCGTTCTCTATTTCGTCGAGAAGTGGATGAAGCGTCACGTGCCCGATATCCTGTCGACAATTTTCGCACCGTTTTGCACCATGATCATCGTCGTGCCCGTCGCGCTCATCTTGGTCGCGCCCATCGGCAACGAGCTCGGCAATCTTTTGGCCAACTCCTTGTTCCCGCTGTCAAAGATCGGCGGCGTCGGCATCATCGTCGTCATGGCGGTTCTCGGTGCCTCCTGGCAGCTTTTCGTCGTTGCCGGCATGCACATGCCGGTCATCATGCTCGCACAGGTGCAGATCATACAGGTGGGATACGATCCGTTCGTCTTCGTATCCACGAACTGCGCGATGACGGCGGTCTGGGGCTGCGCCCTAGGTTCGTTTCTGCGGTTGCGCAACAAGGAGGAGAAGGGATTGTCCCTGGGCTATGTCGTCTCCGCGATGCTGGGAGGCGTGACCGAGCCGGCGCTGTTCGGCATACTGCTGCGCTTTCGTCGCACGATGCTGGGTATGTTCATCGGCGGAGCGGTAGGAGCCGTGATCTCAGGAATTCTCGGTGTCACATACTATATGGCCGGTGGGGCGTCGAATCTTTTGGTCGTGCTGAATTACCTTCAAGGCGGCCAGAGAAATGTCGTCTGCGCAGTCATCGGCATGGCTATATCGTTTGCTGTCGCAACCGTCGTGGTCTATATGACCGGTTTCTCAAAGCAGGAGATGGAGCAGATGGACGCGGACAGCGAGTAGGCGCTTCGCGTCCGCGGGCTCTCAGGGCTGCAGCACGGCTCTGGCAGGTATGCAGATGACGATTCGCGACGGGCGTGTCGCACGAGAAAAGGAGAGATCATGGCTTTGGGATCGCTGAGCGTAAACAAGCGGGGTGACGGCTTTCTTCTTGATGGCCAGCCGTGGTTCTGGACCGCGGACACCTGCTGGAGCGCATTCACGAGCATCGCGCTCGATGATTGGGACTACTATCTTGAGCGCCGCGCCGAGCAGGGATTCAACACGGTGCAGATCAACACGCTGCCGCAATGGGATCGCTGCCGGCCGGATCTGGGGGTGTACCCGTACGCCAGCGAAGATGGAGTGAAATTCGACTGGTCTGCGCCGAACCCGGCGTGGTGGGAGCGCGCTCGCACCATGTGCGAGATGGCGCATGATCGCGGCATCCGTCCGGCGCTCGTTCTCATCTGGTGCAACTACGTTCCGGGAACCTGGGCGAGCGATATGGCGGCGAGCATCGGGATCGAGATCGATCTCATGCCGATCTCAGAGGCTCTGAGGCACATCGAGCGCGTTGTGCACGAGCTCGGGCGCTTCGATCCGATCTACATCGTTTCGGGCGATACCGATTTCAAGACCGATCAGGCTATCGATTATTACGACAGCGTGCTCAAGCAGATATGCGCCTGCGCGCCGGCATCGCTGCGCACGATGCATATCTGCGGCGGCAGCGATTCGCTGCCGGAGCGCTACCTCGATCGCTTGGATTTCTATCTCTTTCAATCCGGTCACAATATCGCCAAGCAGTCCGGCAGCTATCGTCTACCCGAGACGTTTCGCGCGCGCTATCCGAAAAAGCCGCTCATCAACTCCGAACCTTGCTATGAGCAGATAGGACCGAGCCGACACGTGTCCAAGCGCTTCGTGGACGGCGATGCACGGGCCGCAATGTCGCCCATCGCGCTTGATCAGCGCTTCTCGGCTCGCGACGTGCGCGCCGCGCTGTGGTCGAGCGTGCTCGCAGGTGCCGTCGCGGGAGTGAGCTACGGTGCGCACGGCATTTGGAACTGGCAGACCTCGCGCTCTGACAGCTCGGCGCTCGGGGAGGGGTTCGACGCGCCGTTTCGCTGGCAAGAGGCATTGCAGTTCAGCGGGGCATGGGATGCCGGGGCGCTCGGTCTGATGCTCGAGATCCTCGGCGCGACCAGCTCCGATGAGGACGAGGCCATCGAGCCGGCACCCGAGTTGCTCGATGACGAGCGCGAGGAGATCAGGGCGGCGCGCATCGGCGAGCGCATCGTAATCTATGTGCCGCGAACTACCTCGATCGCGATTCGCTCATCGCTGGCGGGCTGCAACGTCCAGGCAATCGCTCTCGAGAATCGAAGGGTCGCCCGGCTCCCGTTTTCGAGTGATGATAAAAAGGGGTGTTGCGCACGCATAGCGCAACACCCCTTTGAGCACGATGCGCTGATCGTCATCTCGCCTCGGACGCGGTCACGCTGATCAACCGGATGGCGTCTCCGACACGCACGCGCGGCCACGCGGATCCACGTCGCGGTGTCGCATGGACCCTCTGGGAGCGATGACCGCTCGCCGAAATCGCAAAGAATCGTCCTTGCGCTCGCGCAGCTCATCACCCATGCTGTAGGGGCCCCTCTTCTCTGCGCGTGCCCTTGAAACGGGGGCTCCGCATGAATCTGTTTATCGAAACTCCGCAGCGAACAGCCGATCGTCGCCGATGGGCTCAGTCTGAGTGCGCCTGCGAGACCGTCAGCGAGCGGGCCGTCCCCGGTTGGTGCGATGAGATAGCCGGTCCTGCACCAGATCGGTCCGGGGACCACCGATCGCTGCGCTCCCGGCTCTTCGGACGTGCGGGGGTGCGAGTGCCCCCGCACGAGCGGGCGCATCGCGAGGCTCAGGCACCTGAACAGGCTGAGATGCGTGACGGGGAGCTGTACTCGGTCGCTCAGGAGTCTTATCGCGAGGAGCTGGCATATGACCGGCATCGCGCACGATGCCGACGGGCCGCCCGCATCTGCAGAGCGCTGTTGCTTCTCATCGGCATACCCATGGCGCTTTGCTTGGTATTCACAGCATCGTACGCGCTCACCTGTATTCTGAACGGCGCTACGCCTTCAGAGGTCGTCGAGCTGCTCTCCGGTTTGTTCAACCGGATCACCGGTTTCATCAGAGCGGCGACCTGACAGCCCTTCGCCCCCGCCCGCGTCGTGAGACGAAGCCGCCTCAGGCGAGGTCGGCGCTGGGACAGATATCAGCGAGCGGACACAGGTTGCATCGCGGGTTCCTGGCTATGCAGATCTCCCGACCGAGTTTGATCCATTGATGGTTCACTGATCCCCACCATTGCGATGGCAGAAGACCGAGCAGGTCCTGCTCGGTCTTAAGCGGATCGTTCAGATGCGTTCGGGGTGAGAGGCCGAGACGGTGGGCGATGCGGTTCACATGGGTGTCGACGGCGATGCCTTCGACGATGTTGAAACTCACGTTGAGGACGATGTTCGCGGTCTTGCGACCCACGCCGGGCAGGCGCATGAGTTGCTTCATGTCGGCGGGGACCTCGCCTCCGAAGTCGGAGACGATCATCTGCGCAGCCTCGACGGCGTGCTTTGCCTTGGTCTTGTAAAACCCCAGTGAGCGAATGACGTCGGCGACCTCCTCGGGAGATGCCGAGGCGAGTGCCTCTGCTGTGGGCCAGCGGGCGAACAGCTCGGGAGTGACTCTGTTCACCTGAGCATCAGTTGTCTGCGCAGAGAGCAGGACGGAGATTACGAGACGATACGGATTCTCATGATCGAGGAAGCATTCGACCGAACCGTAGCGGGCTTCCAAGCGCTTGCAGACTTCGATCGCTCGCGTCCTCTTGATTGCGTTGCTCTCTCGTGGCATGCGCTCTCCTTTGGGATGTAAGAGAAATCCCCGGGACGAGACTTCGTTCCGGGGATGCCGCCTGTATATCTGATAAGGCGAGATTAGCTCTCGTCTTCGGTCTCGTACTCGAGTTCCTCTTCGAACTCGGTGTCTTCCTCGACGTCCTTTTTCTTCTTTTTGTCCTTTTTCTGTTTGTCCTTCTTTTTCTTCTTCTTGTCCTTTTTCTTCTTGTCCTTCTTCTTCTCTTCCTTCTTCTTTTTCTCTTTCTTGTCCTTCTTCTTATCCTTCTTCTTATCTTTCTTCATACCGTCCTCCTCATATTCGTCTGACGTCATGTCATCCATGTCGTCTATGGACTGCTTCATGTGTGCGCCGCCTATGCGCGTCGGGGTCTCGTCTTGGTTTGAGCACATACTATCTCCTATCTCGTTTTTCAGCTGGTCTGCACCTGCAGAAATGGCGCTGCTGACATTTCTGGACGCCACGTTGACCTCTCGGCGAGCGCGACGCAGTGCCTTCTGGTAGCTGGGAAGCTCCGATCTCACGGCGGTGAGGACCTTGAGCACGGAATCCGTGTGCTCCTCGAGCCGCACGCTCTGATAGCTCATCTGAAGACTGTTGAGAATCGCTGCCATCGTCGAGGGTCCCGCGACGTTCACGTGATAGACCCCCTGCAGCTTTTCAAGAAGACCGGGAAGTCCGACCACCTCGGCGTAGAGTCCCTCGGATGGCAGGAACAGGATGCCGAAGTCCGTTGTAGCAGGTTCGGCGATGAACTTTCTGGAGATCCCCTTCGCTTCCTTGCGTATCCGGTGCGCCAGCTCCTCGCGCGCAGCCGTGATGTCCTCGGAGTTGCCGCTTTCGAGAGCTTCGGACAGATACTCGTATTCATCGATCGGGAAGCGCACATCGATGGGGAGCAGAACCGGTGCACCCTGTGAGATCGGCAGCCTCACAGCGTAGCTCACGCAATCCGGGCTTCCCGGTTTCGTGGGAACGTCTTTGCAGAACTGATCTGCGGTGAGTATGTCTGACATGAGGGTCTCGAGGTCTACCTCTCCCAAGATGCCCTGAGTCTTGACATATCTGAGTACGCGCTCGAGGTCGCCTGCGCCCGAGGCGATCCCGCGCATGTCATCGAGACTGCCATAGAGCCTCTCAAGCTGTGTCCCGACGCGTTCAAACGGTTTCTGCAGCCGATTGCTCACAACTCGCGCGAGCCGCTCATCGAGGGTGGAGCGCATCTGATCAAGCTGGTTCTCGGTGTCCTCTCGAAACATTCGCAGCTGCCGGTTGATGTTCAGGAGTATCTTCTCCAGATGCTCCTCCACATAGCCGTTCGCTTGCTCGGAGGACCGCATCGTCGGACGGCGCTGATCGCGCTCACGAACGTCAGTCAGGTTCAGACGCTTTGCGATGTAATCGAAGCGCTGCTGTTCGATGGAGTTTTCGCTCGCCACCTGCTTTGACACAGCGTCAAGTGTGTTCTGCGTGTCGGCGAGCGACGAGGAGACCGTGTCAAAGATGCCCTTGATCTGATAGAGCGCAGGCACGATCTTCTTCGAGCGCTGAGTCTGATCTCTCACGGATCGGTTCGCCCGGCAGATGAGCACGGTGCAGGCAACACCCAAGGCTACAGCGCATATCGATGCCGCTGCGGCAATGATAAGTATCGCCGAGGCCGCCGGACCGTCCATACACACCCTCCCCCAAAACAGTGTTTCCGCTTGCAACATTATAGCTGCCATGTGCTCAGATGTGGTTGTGAAGGGCCGATGATCTAGAAGTTTGTCCAAAAGGCACTGTTCGAATCATATTCCGGACAACACGGGGACGCATCAGACCTGAGGAGCAGATCTGCCCATTGACATGAAATACTTGTTTTCTCCCCTGATCAGAACCATGATGATGGCACGGAGACCAGATGAGCGAGGCGGACTTCGAAGAAGTCGCAATCGCGTTCGGCACGTAAATCGAGCCCCCTTGATCGCGCATGTATGAATCCATCTATCCGATGTTGCGCAGACTGGCACGTGGTCTAGCAATCAGATTCTGCAAACCGGGACCCGTGCGTCTCATGAATAATATGAGAATCCGCAAATATGCAAGGTGCAAGGATATAAAATCTAAGTCCGAACGTATAAGGTCTGTTGGCGGCAGATCGTCTGAGCAGACGAGGCCTCAAGCTGAAGCCACCAGGCGACGGAATTGCCCTATATGGAGAGGACGCACGCATGCGCAAATTCAAGACTGAAAGCAAGAAGCTGCTCGATCTGATGATCAATTCGATATACACGAATCGCGAGATATTTCTGAGGGAGCTGATTTCCAACGCATCCGATGCAGTGGACAAGCTGTACTTCAAAAGCTTGACCGATCACGACCTCAAACTGGAGGATGAGGATCTTTCGATTCGCGTATCGTATGACAAAGATGCCCGGACGATCACAGTTTCAGACAACGGCATCGGAATGACGGCGGCGGAGCTGGAAAAGAACCTTGGTACGATTGCGCACTCGGGCAGCCAGGAGTTCAAAGACGAGACCGAAAAGGATGCGACTGACGCCATCGATATCATCGGTCAGTTCGGGGTCGGATTCTACTCAGCGTTCATGGTCGCGCACAGCGTTCGGGTGATCTCGCGTGCGTTCGGCGAAGATGACGCCCACGTATGGGAGAGCGACGGACTCGAGGGCTACACGATCGGCGACGCCGAACGCGAGCGCCATGGGACCGATATCGTTTTGACTCTGCGCGAGAACGAGGAAGCTGTCGACGGCGAGCCCGGTGAGGACTACGATCGCTATCTTTCCGAGTGGGCGCTCAAGGACCTTGTCACGCGGTACAGCAACTACGTGCACCATCCCATTCAGATGATGGTCACAAAGAGTCGCGAGAAGCCCAAGCCCGACGATGCGGGAGACGACTACAAACCCGAATACGAGAGCTACACCGAACTCGAGACGGTGAACTCGATGACGCCGATCTGGAAGAAGCGGTCCTCAGACGTGAAGCCCGAGGATTACAATGAGTTCTACAAGTCCACGTTCCATGACTTCGAGGACCCTGCGCGTACCATTTCATTTCACGCAGAGGGAACTCTGGAGTACGATGCACTGCTGTTCATACCGGGCCGCGCCCCGTTTGACCTGTACAGCAAGGATTATGAAAAGGGACTCGCCCTCTACAGCTCAAATGTCATGATCATGGAGAAATGCGCAGATCTGGTGCCGGACTACTTCAGCTTCGTGCGCGGTGTCATCGACTCGGCTGATGTCTCCTTGAACATCTCTCGCGAAACGCTGCAGCACGACCGTCAGCTTCATGCGATCGCCAATCGTGTCGAGAAGAAGATCACGGCCGAGCTCGAGGACATGCGTGACAACGATCGCGAATCGTTCGAGGCGTTTTTCGAGAACTTCGGACGCGGTCTCAAATATGGGATCTACTCAAGCTACGGCATGAAAGCCGCCGGTCTTGCCGATCTGCTGCTCTTTTGGAGCGCGCGCGATCAGAAGATGGTCACGCTCGCTGAGTATGCCCATGCGATGCCAAGCGAGCAGAAGGCAATCTATTACGCGGCCGGAGACTCGCGCGAGAGGCTCTCAAAGATGCCCATCGTGTGCGGCGTGCTGTCGCGCGGCTTTGATGTCTTGCTCCTCACGCAGGACGTTGATGAGTTCACGTTCCAAGCTATGCGCACCTATGAGGCAAAGGACATGCTCAAGGTGTTTGAGGACGATGCCGCTCGGGAGGCGGCGCAGGCCGCCGCAGCCGACGGTGCCGAGCCCGCGCGCGAGAATCGCAACCTGGAGCTTAAAAATGTTGCCTCCGACGATGTCGATCTGGAGACCGAAGAGGAGAAGAAGGACGCCGCCAAGGCGACCGAAGGCCATAAGGATCTGTTCGAGACCATGAAAAAGGCGCTCGAGGGCAAAGTCGAACGGGTCGCGGCGTCGGCTCGCGCAACCGACGCGCCCGCTTTCATAACCACGGAGGGACCGATGTCCCTTGAGATGGAAAAGGTTCTCTCGAAAGGGCCGGAAGCAACCCAGGAGAATATGCCCAAGTCACAGCGCGTGCTGGAGGTCAATCCGAAGCACCCCGTTTTCGAGAAGCTCGTATCCGCCCAGCAATCCGGTGACACTGAAAAGGTCTCTCGCTATGCGGGCCTGCTCTACGATCAAGCGCTGCTCGTCGAGGGGATGCTCCCTGAGGACCCGGTTGCGTTTGCGCAGGCTGTCTGCGAGCTGATGTAGCATCTGGCCCGCTCAGCGGGTTTGTAGTAGTGTGTTTCCGAATCAAGGCAGAGGGTTCCGCTCATCGCGCATGTACTGCGATGAGCGGATCGGTGTGATCGGATGGTTTGTCGTGTCCTGTGTGATCAAAATCTTTCGACGCGATCTCATGCGTCTCCTTCGCAATCCGGTGGCCCTGGTGCTCATCGCCGGCGTGTGCGTCATACCTTCTCTATACGCATGGTACAACATCGTGGCCAACTGGGATCCGTATGGCAACACGGCCAACGTCCATGTCGCAGTGGCGAATGAAGATGTCGAAGCCAGTAGCGATTACGTCGGCGGTCTGAACGCGGGGGAGCAGACGATCAGCCGGCTCAAGGAAAACCATCAGCTCGGATGGGTCTTCACGTCCGCAGCTCAAGCCAAAGCGGGTGTTGAGTCGGGTGAGTACTATGCTGCCGTCATCATACCGAAGGACTTCAGCAAAAATCTCCTGAGCATGTTCACCGACGAGTACACACAGCCGAAGCTGACATATTATGTGAACGAGAAGAACAACGCGATCGCGCCGAAGGTCACCGACACGGGAGCGGAGACGATCGAAGAGCAAATCAATGACACGTTTGTCGCCACGGTGAGCAAGACGATCATGGAACGCGCCAAGGAAGCCGGAGCCGACGTCGTCGAAAAGGGAGCCACCGCGCAGAGCGGACTCATCGGAACCATTCGAGAGGCAAACGATGCCCTTGATCAGGGGAGAGCTTCATTAGATGGAATGACGGGCACGATCGACGCGACAAAGAGGGCCATCGCGTCCGCCGACACATCACTCAAGAGCCTCTCGGACCGTGCTCCCGGACTTTCCGCTGCGCTCGCACAGGGCAATGATCTTCTGACCACCACGCGCACCTCGACCCGTGCGTTCACGACATCGCTGTCCGGTGCCCTTTCAAGCGGATCCATGCAATTGGGTCGCGCCTCCTCTCGGGCCAGCGTCGGCATCGGCTCCGCGAGCGGGGCCATCATCTCCGTACAGGGCAAGGTCGACGGCATGCTCGCCGACGTCCAAGCGCTCATTGATGACAACCAGCGCGCTATCGACGTGCTCAAGCAGATCACAGATAAGACAGTGGATACGAGCGCCATCATAGGCGCTCTGCAGAACGAGAACGATCGTCTTCAGACGGTGAAGGATGGTCTCAAGACGCAAAGCGATGACATCAAGAATTCTGCGACCTCGATCGCTGCCGCATCCTCAGAGATGAACACTGCCGTGCAAAACGGTGTCTCCGGTGTGGCGAACGTGCAGTCCCGTTTCTCCTCGAGTGTGCTACCCCAGCTGGATCGCGGACTGGACTCGTTCTCGAGTGTCTCAGGAGATCTTTCCGGAGCGCTCGGCGGCATGGTCCCGCTTATAGAGCAGGCGCGCGGGATGCTAGGAGAGCTTTCGGGGACTCTCGATCAGGCGAAGGAAACGATCGCACATGGTGACAGCGCAATCGGTTCCGTTCAAAACATGCTCAAACGAACACGCGACGATGTCGCTGCGCTTCGAAGCTCTGAGGTGGTCGGCAGGCTCGCGGATCTGCTGGACGCCAAGCCCGAGGACCTTGCTGACTTCATGTCCTCACCGGTCTCGCTTGTCACGAACACGGTGTATCCGGTTGCGACCTACGGTTCGGGCGTCGCGCCGTTCTATACGAATCTGGCTTTATGGGTCGGAGGCTTCGTGCTCATCGCGATCCTCAAGCTCGAAGTCGATCGCGAGGGGCTTCCGGCGTTCTCGCCAACGCAGGGATATTTTGGCAGATGGCTGCTGTTCGTGCTCCTCGGTGTCGTTCAGGCGCTCATTGTATGCTCGGGTGATCTGGTGCTCGGGATGCAATGCAGCTCTCCGGCGCTGTTCCTCGTTGCAGGCGTCGCGATCTCATTTGTTTACGTCAACATCATCTTCGCGCTCGCAAGCGCTTTCAAGCATATCGGCAAGGCGATCGCTGTCATATTGGTGATCGTCCAGATTCCTGGTTCCTCTGGAACCTATCCTATAGAGATGATGCCGGCTTTCTTTCAGTGGCTGCATCCGTTGCTGCCGTTTACCTATGGTATCAATGCGCTGCGCGAGACCGTCGGCGGCCTCTACGGCTCGCACTATCTCAGCGATCTCGCCTCGCTTTTTGCATTTCTCGTCGCAGCGCTTGTCGTGGGCGTGGGGCTTCGCCCGTGGTTGCTGAACATGAATCTTCTGTTCGATCGCGAGCTTTCGCGTACCGGCGTCATGATCTCCGAGAAGAACAGCCGCTCTCGCGAGCACTACTCGCTGCGCCAAGCTCTGCGGGTCATGTTTGATACCGCAGCATATCGAGAGCGCGTCATAGTCAGAGCAGACCGTTTCGAGCGTCGCTATCCTCGACTCATCCGCGCGGGCTTTCTCCTCGTGTTCGGTTTGCCGACCGTTCTGTTCGTGCTCACCGCCGTTCTTGATGTAAGCATAGATGGCAAGATCGGGATGCTCGTGCTCTGGGTCGTTTCCATTATCGTTGCCGATGCGTATATGATCGCTGTGGAATACGCGCATGAGAGCATGCGGCTGCAGCTGAGGATATCGGCGCTATCCGATGAGGGCCTGCGTGCGCAGATTCGCGGACATATGGACGACTCCCCGCTTGCTGCGCGAGCCGCTGGCATCTTGGGCGGCCGGGATCGATCTGCTGCAACCGACGACGATATTCAAGCGGGCAAGGCCACGAGAGAGAACTCGGGCTCATCTTCGCGTGCTTTCGATAAGGGGAAGGACGAGACGCTGTGAGAAACATCTTGCATCTGTTCCGCTGTGATCTCGCGCGCATCCGGCGCAGCGTTATCGCGCTGATCGTCGTGGTCGGTCTCATCATCGTTCCGGTGCTCTATGCTTGGTTCAACATCGCGGGCAGCTGGGACCCCTATGGCAACACCGGCAATCTCAAGGTCGCGGTGGCCAATACCGATCGCGGTTACCGCAGCGATCTCATCCCGATCAAGGTGAACATCGGCAACTCGGTGACTTCGGCGCTTCGCGAAAACAAAGATTTGGATTGGGTGTTCGTGGACAGGGATCAGGCTGTCGAAGGTGTGCGCTCAGGTGAGTACTACGCCGCGGTCGTGATTCCAGAGGACTTCTCCTCGGACATGATGACGCTTTTCTCCACCCAGGTGAAGCATTCGAATATCATCTACTACGAGAATCAGAAGGCGAACGCGATCGCGCCGCGCGTCACAGACAAGGGTGCGACCACGGTGCGCAAGCAGATCGATGAGACATTTACCGAGACGATCGGCAGCATCGGACTATCGACTTCGGCGAACCTTCTCGATTTCATGAACAGCGATCAGATCGGCGCCTACGTTTCCAATCTGAACTCCACACTCGACGCGAGCATCTCTGGGCTTCGCGATGCGCACGCGGGTACGAAGTCGTTGTCGGGACTCCTGGGCTCCACTTCGGGCCTCGTAGGGTCGACCGGCAGACTCATGGGCGATACCGGCGGCACATCCGCGCAGATGCGCAAGCTCTTGGCGGATGCGAAGCAGGGACTCGGAGACACTCAGGCCTCGATCGAGGGTGCGGCGGACACCATCAACCACGCTCTCGGTGACACAGCAGCGAGCTATGACGCGGTGTCCAGCGCGGTCGGCAAGGCGTTTTCCGCTGCAGGCACGCAGGCGGGTGACACTCAGAGCCAGCTCAAGTCTATTGCGTCTCGTGTGGGCGAGCAGGCCGCTCGAACCGAGAAAATCAAGGGCGATATCGAGAAGATCGAACGGGATCTTCCCGATCTCGACCCACGGGTGAAAGCTCCCCTCGATGGGGTGATTTCACGACTAGACGCAGTTGCGAAAAAGCAGCGCGATCTGGAGGCGCGTCTCAATGCCGCGGCAAGTGACATCGGCGGCAGCGCATCTGCCATCGAACAGAATCGCAAGGATATCCAGGCGCTTGTTGCGGAAGCGAAAGCAGGCATCACTCAAGTCAAAGCCGATTACGAGACCACGCTCAAGCAGAACGCCGCACAGCTCGAGAAAACGGTGGAAGATACCGTAAGCGGAAGTCGGGACACGGCGCGCGATCTGGATGCGACCGTCAAGAAGCTCTCCTCTTCCTCGGAATCACTCGCAAGCGAACTTGCGGGCGCACAGGGCGTGCTCGGTGGGGTTACGGATACTTTGGACTCTTCAGCGGAGTGGCTCGCCAAACTCAAGGGCGAGCTCGAAGGTGCCACCAACTCGCATGATCTGGTTAAGATTCGCTCAATCATCGGCGAGGATCCCGCCGCACTGGCCAGCGCGCTCGCGGCACCGGTCGGACTCAGCCGGCATGCTGTCTACCCGATTGCCAACTACGGCTCGGCTATGGCTCCGTTCTACACCGTCCTTTCGATGTGGGTGGGAAATATCGTACTCGCCGCCATGCTCAAGGTCGTCGTCGACACGGATCTGGTCAAGCGTCTCATGCCCGTGCGCCTGCATGAGCTGTATCTCGGACGCTTTCTGCTGTTCGCAACGTTGGCCTTATGCCAAAGCACACTCGTGTGCGCCGGAGACATCTTGTTCTTCGGCATTCAGTGCGACAGCCCTCTCGCATTTATCGCGACCGGCTGGCTTGCCGGTTTCGTCTTCTGCAATATCATCTACGCACTCACGGTGTCATTCGGCGATGTCGGCAAGGCGCTTGCAGTCGTTCTGCTTGTCATGCAGGTAGCCGGCTCGGGCGGAACGTTTCCCATTCAGATGACCGCCGACTTCTTCCAAGCTGTGTATCCGTGGCTGCCGTTCACCCACGCTATCAACGCGATGCACGCCGCCATGGCGGGAAGCTACGGTGCCGAGTATCTCGCCGAGATGAGCAAGCTCGCGATTTATTTGCTTCCATCGCTTGCACTGGGTTTGCTGTTGCGTCGGCCGATAATCAGAGCCAACACGTGGGTCATCGAGAAGATCGAGTCGACAAAGCTCATGTGATCACGTACATATCAAAGCCACATGCCAAGGTGCCCAGCTCTATGTCGCGATATCAAGAATGACGATGTCCTGGACATGCGGTTTCAAAGCGTGCGTGACGCAAAGATTGGCGTAGAGTTCCAATCAACCCAATCAGTCACACATATATTTGAGAAATACTCGTTATCCGGTATTAAGCTTATAGACGCTCAGTGCGGCGAAAGGGCGCAGCGCTGAGATCTTCGAGCAGATCGCGACAAGAATTCCTAAGATTCTCGTGCTGTCTGTTCGAACGGACAGGAGATGCTGTGGTAGAACCGAGGAGACCTGATCTCTGTATCGGGGGGAAGGAGAAATGGTTTGCACGTTGGGATGGCCGCTGTAGCGACCATGTGCAGGCTGCGCTTCTGGAAGAATGCATGCACGGCCTCCTCGTTCTACCACCAGTACCGTAGCGTCCGGAGCTGCTGCTGATCCGATACGCCGTTTACATTATTGGCAAGTTCAATTGAAAATATACCGAGAGAGCCCGAGAGTGTTATTTTTGCAGAAGGATACCAGATGGATAGCAATTATATACCATCGTTTTCCTGCTGATCCTGATGAAAAAATGGGGTGCTATAAAATGTTGAGATTTCGTGAAGACGTGAAACGATCCGTTATAGGTAGCAACTTGATATCGTTTGTGACGAAAACGACAACCAATAACACCTCTAACTTGAACGTCTCGCATTTCGTATCGTATCGATGACGCGAGCCATCGTCGCTTCGATGCGCGCATCTGCAAGCTCGCACTCCCAGATCGTGATTGCCTGCCAGCCCAGTGCGCGCAGCTCGGTGATCGCTCGGGCGTCCCGCTCGATATTCCTGCGGAATTTCGCCTGCCAGAACTCAACGTTGTGCTTCGGCACGCCGGGGTTGCAGTGCGGGCATCGGTGCCAGAAGCAGCCATTGACAAAGATCGCGATCCGACGACCAGGGAATGCGATATCGGGTCTGCCGGGCGCATCTCGCCATTGAAGTCGATAGCCAGTGAGACCGGCTTTTCGAAGGCGCTTTCGTACGAGAAGCTCCGGCTTGGTGTCGGAGCGTTTGTTGGCCTGCATGGTCTTTCTCGTGGCAGCGCGTCTTCGGATCATCTCGTCCTGAAGGTTCCCGCGAACCTCTCCATCTTCATAGTGCTCAACCTGTCCCGTCGCGGATTTGCGTGATTTCAATGAGCAGCTTTGAAGCACTTCGATAAGGTCGGAGTTCGCAGCAAGCCAGCAGAGCTCGGAAAGCGACGCTCTCTCCACCCAACGAATCTCGATCTGCTCGGTCATCGCGAGACACCCGGATTTGATCGTGCACAAAAAGCACCTCATCGAGAGATGGTACTTGGGATAGCTGTATTCAACGGTGTATATGTCGCGCAGGTCGCCGACGTGCACATGCAGCTCTTCCTCGAGTTCCCTCACACATGCCTGCTCGGCGGTTTCGCCGCGCTCGATCTTGCCACCGGGAAACTCCCACAAGTCGTGCGACCCGCACCGCTTTCGCCTCACTGCGAGTACGCGGTCGGTATCGGCTGACTCGCAGATAATCCCTATCGCTACCCGAACCGTTCTCAACGGGTTGTCTCCTCTTAGCCTCTCAACTCCATCTTCGAGCACAGTTGCCAAGTATAGGCGGCTCAGATAGCTGCAAGCAAGACTCTTCGACGAGCCGCGACAAGGGTTGCAGACAACCTGATAGAAACATGGCCCCGGTGACTGACGGCACCTCTGGGCGCCGCACGCGACGAAGTTGAGTGCGACTGCTGTGCGCGCATCTGGTCGCCTGAGCCGAATCTTACAAAACTGAAATAACCATGTAAGACAAATCGATGGCAGGCGCTCGCCCGTCCTGCCAGGATAGCGTCAGGAGGTGTTCGTGATGCCATCAAGAAACCTAAACGTCTGCGAGTCGAGCCCGTATACTCCGAGAGACGTGCGCGCGAGACGCAATCCGGTTGTGCGCATCGGCATGACCATCGCCGAGATGGTGATCTGGCTTGCCGTCATGGCGCTGCTCTCCATCGGTGTGATCTGGCTTCTGTGCAGCTCATCTCGTTGATCTGTCACAGGATTTGCCGCATGTTTTCGGATATGTGCAAAACTCGCCTCTCGTTGTGTATGTGGTTATCGCATGCCGATAGCCATCTGTTGAGCGGAAATCCGATATAGACCACGTGTCGATGCACATTCGGGGAATGATGATGGCAGCTATCCGCGTGCACCGAGGGAGCAGCCATGGTCAAGGATTTCATCGACACGAACGATTTCAGCAGTGAGGAGATCCGTGCGATCGTGGAGCTCGCAGCAGCTCTGAAGACAAGCATCAAGCAGGGCTTGTTCCATCCGCATCTGTTGCGAGACAAAAGTCTCGGCGTGATCTCCTTCCAGATCCCAGCGCTGACGCGCATCCCCCTCGAGGTGGCGATGTGCGACCTGGGCGGGCACAGTGCGTTTCTCGATGCGCGGTGCACAGCGTCGGAGGGCTGCGAGACACTCGGTGACTCCGCGCGGGTCATGGGCGCTCTATTGGATATCCTGGCAGCGCATGTCAGATGCCATCGAGACGTCATCGCACTGGCTGCGAGCTCTGCAGCTCCCGTGTTGAACGCGATGAGCGATTACAATCACCCCACGCAGGAGATCACCGATCTGCTCACCATGCTCGAGCATCTGCCATCAGGCAAGCGCATCGACGAGTGCAGGATCGTCTATGTCGGGGGTGCGACGCAGGTTTGTGCGTCGCTCATGTTCATCTGCTCCAAGATGGGAATGGATTTCGTTCAGTTCGCCCCCAGCGGCCATCAGCTCAGCGATGGAGCCCGCCAGATCGATTCCGATTTCGATCTGCTCGCGATCGGCCGGAGGAATTGTGAGATCTCGGGCGCTTCCGTGACCGTATCGGATGATCTCGAGTCCGTTCGGGATGCGGACTACATCTATACGGATGCATGGCACAGAGCGGTTCGCGATGAAACCTCCTCAGATGACCATCTGAGAGCTTTTCCTTCGAAGTATCAGGTGACACCCGCTCTCATGGCGCTCGCTGGCAGTGAGGCGAAATTCATGCATTGCCTGCCGGCATGTCGCGGCGAGGAGGTTGTCGATGAGGTCATCGATGGACCGAAGAGTCTGTGCTGGGTGCAGGCAGAGAACCGCAAACATGCCATCCGAGCGCTGCTCGCAACATTTGGGCCGCGCACGGCGCTCAGAGACGAGATCATCGAATACGCGGGCAGGGAAGAGCTGCACCGGGCGCTCGACAAGATCGATGTACTTCAGGCGTGAGTCCCCGACGGCGCGGACTCGCCGGCGACATCCAGAACGCGCTTCGCATGGTGTCCATCGAGAATCTCGGGAATCCTGCGCGTACGCGAGGCGCCCCGCCCACACGGGGTTGTGCGGACGGGGCGCCTCGCGTGGATCACGCAGCAACGGTCGGGGAGAGCCGTCAGACCGATGCGGCGTATGGGCGTATCGGCCAAGCGTCGAACGGTGAGATCGCGGCAGCGGCACCTACATTTCGAACGGCGCGCATGAACGCCCTGTAGGCTCGTCTCATGTTGATGCGCTGATCATCCGACCGACCGCGAGGGCTCTTGAAGCTGATCACGCGACCGCGTCGTCGAGTTTCTGATGAGCTTCCGGTTGCTCGCATTCCGACCGCTGTTGTTTGAACGTGAACGGCCGGTCTCGGACGGACTTTGCTCGCATCCCTCGAAGCGCTCCCGTGCCTGACCATGCGTGTTGCGCAGTGCATGAGATCTCCTCCTCTGCCTGATGGAGCCGGGCGCGGCTCATCCTCGAGATGCGCCTGACCAATCCGTGTCAAAAGCAATATAGCGCAACCGCATGTAGGCGCCCCTGAAGGAAGGCTTAATACTTCCTTAGATGATCCTCAAGTATTCTTGAGCAGAAAACTGCAGGTCAAATCCACTATAATTCGAAGTATAACCCCCTTAAGAGATATAGAGCCTCGCATGCCGTGAGGTGTGCGTGAAGATCGCTTGGCCGACCGCCATCCCGAGGATACCGACCACGAGGTTGTACACGCCGCCGGTCCAGACGCCAAAGGTGCTCATGAGCACCCATGCGAGAAAGGCGCCGCCGAACACCAGGACCATACCGCCGAGCGTGCACACCATGATGGGCAGGCCCCGCTTCACGACCTCCGCCGGGGCGCTCCAAGCGTAGTTGGGTCGCCTCGCGTCCAGGGCCATCGCTACGTTGACGGCGGTATAGAACAGGCCAAATCCCAGCACGGGGACCTGCAGAGCGCCGAAGGGGTTCTCCTGACCGGTGATGAGGAGCGTCAGCGCGCCGATGAGCAGGGTTGCGATCAGCGGAACCGCTCCAGCCACCAGCTTCGATGCGAGCACGGTGCTCACCGGCACCGGTGCGCTGGACATGACCCACGCCGATCGGCCCTCCATCGACACCGCGCACGCGGCGCTGCAGCACGTGATCGATAAGAACGCGAACACCCAGGGCACGAACGAGAAGAACAGGTCGAGCATCTGATCGGCACCGTTCGTTGAGGGAGCGATCATCACAATCGTGCCGCGCACCCCGAGGACGGCGATCGCTACGGACAAGGCGATCATGAACAGGTAGCCGGACAGGCACTGGAACGCATAATAGGGGATGCCGATGATGCAGCGGATCTCCTTTATCGCCATCGCCTTGACGGGCGCGGCCTGCGTCCCGGTCGCCAGTCTCAGCTTCTTGGCGCTCATATGCGAGCTTGCGCGGGCTGCCAGCAGACCGTTGATCTGGAGGTAGCAGCGCTGCATGATCTCAAGGCACAGCGCGCTCACTGCGATGGAGAAGACCGCGAAGTAGAGAAACGGCAGGACATGACCGCTGTCGAGCGCCGCGCTCACCCATGCCGCCGGCGGCCAGAACGAGGTTGCGCTGTCACGTATCATGGTGGCGATGCCTGACACCGCACCGGCGGTCTGCTCGCTTGACATAGAGTACGAAAAGCTCGAGAACCAAAGCGAGCCCCAGAACAAAGCGAGTATGCAGGCCAGCGCGATCACGATGTAGGCGAGGCTGGCGTGGCGAAATCGCGAGGCGATCGCCGTGATGCCGAATGCGAGAAAGACGCCGATGCTCGTAGGAGCCATCGGCGCGAGCACGATGCTGGCGATGGCGACGAGCACCGTCCACGGATCGGCGCCGACGTTGAGAAAGTAGATGATGTAGAGAGGGATCATGAAGATGAGCGCCGTCAGGATCGCCATGGAGAACAGCGCACCCAGGCGGGTGGCGACCACGCTGCGCCGCGATACCGGCAGCGACATGACCAAATCGAAGTCATGCAGTCCGAACAGGTTCCCGTTCGCTTTCATGAATGCAAACCAGACGCCGGCGAGCGACCCTATAACCATGGCGAGCGCCGGGATCGCGCCGGCGAGTCCCACCGCGGCGAATGAGATGCCGAAGGCCACCAGATAGGATTCGAAAATCGCGATGATCAGACAGACCCCCGCGACGATGAGCACGAGGCGGCGAGTTCGCGCACCCTTCGTCATGCCGTCGCGACCGCGGGGTGCCAAGGAGTTCAGCAGCGAGAGGAACTGGACGCGGTACAGCAGCACGAGATCGCGCATCTATCTCGCCTCCTTCTCCTTGACGAGTTCCATGAAGACCTCTTCGAGCGATTCGTTGCCGCGCACCTCGTCGATGGGCCCGCTCGCGAGCAGCTTGCCCTGTCTGATGACGGCGACCTTGTTGCAGAGCTTCTCGACCACCTCCAGCACGTGCGAGGAGAAGAACACGGCCGACCCGCGCTCCGCCAGCTCCCGCAGCAGCTTCTTCAGTTCAAAGGAAGCTTCCGGGTCGAGTCCGACGAAGGGCTCGTCGAGCACGAGGAGCTTCGGCTCGTGGACGAGCGCGGAGATAAGGACCACCTTCTGCTTCATGCCGTGGGAGTAGGAGGAGATCGCATCGCCGAGCGCATCGGTGATCTCAAGGCGCTTCGCCAGATCGGCGATGCGCTCGGAGCGCACATCGACCGGAACGCCGAAGATGTCGGCGACGTAGGTGATGTAGCTGATGCCGGTCATGTACTCGTAGATATCCGGATTGTCAGGCACATAGGATATGAGCCGTTTGGTGGCGACCGGATCGGTGGTGACATCGATGCCGCCAACGCGGATGGTGCCGGCGTCCACTCCTTGGACACCGACGATCGAGCGGATGAGCGTGGTCTTGCCGGCTCCGTTATGGCCGATGAACCCGTAGATGTCTCCCGGCTCGACCTCGAGCGAGATGCCCGAGACCGCGATCTTGGCACCGTATCGCTTCATGTAGTCCGATACCTCGAGCACCGGGTCGCGACGTGCGACGCAAGAATAGCTGCCGACAGGATCGCGTACGGTTTCGTCCATGATTTCCTCCGTTGTGACGATGATGAACTTCAGGCGACGTATTCGGTGCGCGCTCAGCTCGGGCTCTCGGGCGGCGCGTGCTCGCTGCGCGCGGCGCTCTCGGCATCGCGTGGGGCGCGATCTCCAGCGTCGGCTCCGTCGCCGCCGCGACGTATCGGTAGACGACCGGCCCGTCTGAGCGCGTCGCGCACGATCCACTCGATTTGGCCGTTCGCGCTGCGCATCTCATCATCTGCCCAAGCCTGCACGGACTCCCAGATCGCGGGATCTATTCGAAGCGGATATTGCTTGCGAGCCATAGCAGACCTCGATCGTCATAGGATGCATGCGCCAGGCCCGCGGGCGTAGCGGGGGCGGAAGCGCGCTAGTACAGCGAGCCGGTGTTCACAACCGGGTGCGCCTCGGACTCGCCGCACAGCACCACCATCAGGTTTGAGGCCATGGCGGCCTTTCGTTCCTCATCAAGATCGATCGTGCCGCCCTGTGACAGCTGCTTGACGGCCATGTCCACCATGGATACGGCGCCCTCGACGATCTTGCGCCTGGCGGCGATGACGGCCTCCGCCTGCTGCCGGCGCAGCATCGCCTGGGCGATCTCGGCCGCGTAGGCCAGATGGGTGAGACGCGCGTCGTCCACGACGACGCCCGCGGCAGCCAGACGGTCGGTGAGCTCACGCTTGAGCGCGCCGGAGACCTCCTCGACATTGGCGCGCAGTGTGATGGTATCGGTGGCGTCCGAGGAGTCCTCGGCGTGGTCGTAGGCGTAGATGCTCGCGACGTGGCGCAGCGCGGTCTCGGCCTGCATGGCGACGTAGCTCTCGTAGTCATCAACGTCGAACAGGGCCTTTGCGGTGTCGGCGACATGCCAGACCACGACGTTGGCGATCTCTATGGGGTTGCCCATGCGATCGTTGACCTTCAGGCGCTCGCCGTTCAAGGTCTGCATGCGCACCGAGACGAGCGTCGAGCGGCCGTCGGAGCCTCCGAAGAGATGCCCGGTGGCGAGCGCCTCGCCGAGTTTGGTGCCGGATCCCTCGCCGAGGTTGCGGCTGAAGAACGGATTGGCCCAGCGCAGGCCCTCATCGCGCACCGTCCCCATGTACTTGCCGAACAGCACGCACACGCGCGCCTGGCCGGGCTGGACGGTGAAGAAGCCCTTGGTGGCGATGGTCCACACGCAGAACAGGATGATCGAGATGATCAGAACCATCGTATGCATCCCGGATGAACCCCCATGGCTACCCTCGTGGGCTGCGATGCGCATCGTCGACCAGATGAACATGGCTACATCTGCCATCAGAACAACCCCGAGCACTCCGACCATGGCCCAGCCCGAAGCTGACGTGACCTTCTTTTCCGCGCTCATAGACGATCCCTCCATGTGCACCCTGCGGCTCTTCGGCCTGTCAGAGTGGTTCCCCCCGATCGGGGCGGGGGCGAGCCCGACGAATGCGATGCGCATCTCGTTGAGGTCATTGTGATATCACCATGGAATCACGTCAAGAAAAAGCCTGGGGATATCGGCGGATTTTTCAGCTGCGAGGCAAAAGGACTTCAACGATCTTCGCACCTTACAAAACTGAAAGGGAGCTGTAAGCTAAATCGATGGCAGCCGGCCTGCGCACCTGCCAAGATGGGTGCAGGAGGTTGAGATCATGGAGAACACGAACGAAAGCGATTCAAGGCGAAGTCCGTATGAAATACCGCAATCAACGCGCCAGCGGCGACGGCGCGGTTGCGCCGGTATGTCACATATCGAGGCAGTCGCTTGGCTTGTCATCATGATGCTGCTTGCCGCTGCCATGATCTGGCTTCTATGGAAGACGTCGCATTGATGCAGAAGAGCTATCAAAGGAGAGGATACGCGATGAAAAATACGGCGGATGGCTTCGCGACCATGACAGGCGAGCGCGCCGGCGCGCAAAGGAGCTGGGGCTCTGACGTATCAGAAGCTCAGACCGTGCTCGAGGCGGTGCATATCGAGAAGGTGTACGGATCGCGCGGCAATGTGACGCGTGCGCTGGCCGACGTCTCGTTCAGCGTGAGCCAAGGTGAGTTCGTCGGGATCATGGGGCCCTCCGGTTCGGGCAAGTCGACATTGCTCAACTGCGTATCCACGATCGATTCGGCGACGAGCGGCTCGGTGCTCATCAACGGAGCGGACGTCACGAAGCTGAAGTCCGACGGACTCACGCGCTTTCGCCGCGAGCAGCTCGGCTTCATCTTTCAAGACTCGAACCTGCTTGACACGCTGACGGCACGTGAGAACATCGCGCTGCCGCTCACGATCTCGCGCGTTCCCGCCAAGGAGACGCTGCGGCGCGTCGATGAGGTCGCCGGGCGGCTCGGTATCGCCGAGTCGCTCAACAAGTATCCCTACCAGCTCTCCGGTGGCCAGCAGCAGCGCGTCGCCGCCGCGCGTGCGCTGGTGACCGATCCGGCTGTCATCATGGCCGACGAGCCCACCGGTGCGCTCGACTCGAAGAACGCCAAGCTGCTGCTCGAGAGCTTCGAGACCATGAACGAGCGGTATCGGGCGACCGTGCTCATGGTCACCCATGACAGCTTCGCGGCAAGCTACACCCATCGCGTGCTGTTCATCCGCGACGGGCGGATCTTCACCGAGCTGTACCGCGGTGACACCTCCCGGCATGAGTTCTTCAGCCGGATCATGGAGATCGTCGCGATGATGGGTGGGGAGGGCTCCGATGCTCTGTAGACTCGCTTGGGGCAACGTGCGCCGAGCGGGCCGCGACTACTTGGTCTACCTGCTCACCCTGGCGTTCGGCGTCACCGTCTTCTATGCGTTCAACACCATCTCGATACAGATCGACTACGCGGGGCTCGGCGATGACAGCATATCGACCTCGCTCGGCGGCATGATCTTCGGTCTCACGATCTTTCTCGCCTTCGTTCTCGGCTTTCTCATGGTGTATGCCAATAACTTCATCATGAAGCGCCGCAAGAAGCAGTTCGGGCTCTATCAGATCCTCGGAATGAGGCGCACGCAGGTCGCGCGTATCATGACGATGGAGACCCTGTTCGTCTCGATCGCGGCGCTCGTGCTCGGCGTCGCTATGGGCGTGGGCCTCTCCCAGCTCATGGTGTTCTTCACCGCGTCGCTGTTCAAGGCGCAGATCTCGAGCTTCCACTTCTTCTTCTCGATGGAGGCGCTGCTGATCACCGTCGAGTGCCTGGCCGCGATCTTTCTCGTCACGCTCGTGTTCAACCTGCGCGTCGTCGCTCGGGCAAAGGTCATCGATCTCATCAGCGCCGGACGGCATAGCGAGACGGTGAGAACGCGCAGTCCGCGCATCTCCGCGGTCATCTTCCTTATCGGCGCCGTGCTGATCGGGGTCGCCTACGCGCGTCTTATCCATGACGGGATGCCCCTGGACGGCTACCCCGAGTCGCTCATGAAGTTTCTCATCACGACGATCATGGTGATCCTCGGCACGATCCTGCTGTTCTTCGGGCTCTCGGGATTTCTGATCGAGGTGCTGCAGCGCGCTCGGGTCATTTATTGGCGTGGCCTCAACATGTTCACGTTGCGGCAGCTCGCGGCCAAGGTGAACACGGTATCGTTCTCCATGGCCGTCATCTCGATGATCCTATTTCTCGCGATCACGTCAGTGAGCTGCGGTATGTCGATCGCGAGCGCTATGACCTCGATGCTCGAGGAGTCGACGCCCGCTGATTTCACCATCGGCTTGATGTATACCTACCCGATGCGTCTCAGCGCGCAGCTGAATCCGAGAGACGGGCAAGCCGCGCAAGATACCGACGAGGTCGCCGCCGCGCTGCGGCGTGAACCGATCGACATGCTTGATCAGGCGCACAAGCAGGCTGGAAGCAACTGGCGGGCCGGTAGGGGCAGCTCCTCGGCTGCGGCGCGCGAGCTCGATTCGATCCTCGGCAGACATGTGCAGGTGAACCTCTACAGCCCAAAGCCGGTTGGCTCCGATAAGAGCGTGCTCTCACTCGGAACCATCGTGAGATCTCTCGGGGAGAACATGCCCGCAGGCATGAAGGGCTCCGATGCCGATCTCGTCGGGCTCACCATGGTGTCGGCCAGCGACTGGAATCGGTATCGCGAGTTCCGCGGCATGGAACCGGTCGATCTGGGAGACGACGGGTACACGCTGCTTGCGATCGCCGGTGACACGGTGACCGGCGTCTACAATCGCGCTCTGGGATCGGGCATGGAGATCGATATCGCCGGGCACAGTCTTCATCCGAGACAGAAGCAGCTGGAACGCACCGCGAGCAGCTTCGGAAACGGGGAAACCGGCGGCGGCGGGGGCACGGTTGTCGTGCCCGACGCCGTGATCCGCGACGCTGATCTGCCGCTCGCGACAAGCTATCTGCTGCTCGACTACAAATCAGGTGTTTCCGTCGAGCAGGGCGATCGCATCGCCGGAAAGGTGATGCCGAACGGCCCCATCGAGAACTCCGATGACATCAATATCGCGCAATGGTTCGGTGCCGATTCGCGCACCGACGTGAACCTCACCGCCAACTCGACACGCGGCATCATCAGCTATCTGTCGATCTACATCGGCTTCGTGCTCGTGGTGGCCTGCGCCTCCATTCTGACGATTCAGCAGCTCTCGAGCGTCGCAGATTCGAGCAGAAGCGTCCGCATCCTCTCGGAGCTCGGCACGGCGCGCCGCGAGATCATGCACTCGGTGCTCGGGCAGCAGATCGTCTACTTCGCTTTTCCGCTCATCGTGGCCGGCGCCCACTCGCTCGTGGCGCTCAGCGTGGTGATCCAGCTCGTCAAGCTGCTGGGAGGTCTGACCATCGCCGACACCGTGGGGGTGGTCGTGGCGATCTTCGTGCTCGCCTACGGGGGATACTTCCTTGTCACCTATGCGATGAGCAAAAGCATCGTGCGTGATGCGATCCGGGTGCGGCACACCGAGTAGCGCCGTGAAGACGTGCGACCCCGCTGTGGCGGGGTCGTGTCGTCTGCGTTCGCAGATCGAGTCAGCCTGTACCGAACCGCGCGCATCCGCTCAGCGCCACGCGTTGCGCTGAGCGTGAGATGCGTTGCGCTGACGTTGCGATTCAAGGCGCGCATCCCCTGCAAAGATTAGTCCGCTCCATGCGTCGCGCAGGCGTATCGCTATGGTATCCTTCGCTTATGGTTTTCTCGGTGAACGGTATCTTTTGAGTAATGAGCGGGAAGCACCTGACAACACGCCTAACGCGCAGCTCGCCGTCGAAAGAGACCAGATAGGAGCGCGCACGCGCTTATGTCTGCGCGCACGAGTCATTGAGGAGCGTGGTTGCGCTATGAAAGAGGAATGGCGAGGTTTTACAGGTGGAAACTGGGAGCATGAGGTCGATGTCCGCGACTTCATCCAGAAGAACTACAGGCCCTACGAGGGCGATGCATCGTTTCTCTCTGGTCCGACGAAGCGGACGACAGAACTTTGGAACACGGTTCTCGATCTGCTGATCCAAGAACGCGAGCGCGGAGGAGCGCTCGATATGGATACCGATGTCGTGACCGGCATCGTGAGCCATCCGGCCGGATACATCGACAACGCTCATCCGGAGCGCGAGGCGATCGTCGGTCTGCAGACCGATAAGCCTCTCAAGCGGGCACTTCATGTCAATGGTGGCGTCCGCATCTCGATGCAGGCTGCCGAGCAGCACGGATATCATATCGATCCGGAGATCGTCGAGACCTACACGTATCATCGCAAGACCCATAACGCCGGTGTCTTCGATGTCTACACGCCCGAGATGCGCGCCTGCCGCAGTGCGCATATCATAACGGGCCTGCCCGACGGCTACGGACGCGGCCGCATCATCGGAGACTATCGGCGCGTGGCTCTCTACGGGGTCGATTTTCTGATCGAGGACAAGAAGGCGCAGAAGGCTTCGACGCCTGTTGTCATGACCGAGGAGAACATTCGAGACCGCGAGGAGCTCCAAGAGCAGATCCGCGCACTCGGCGAGCTCAAGATGATGGCGGACTTCTACGGCTTCGACATCTCACGGCCTGCGGCGAATACGCAAGAAGCCATCCAATGGACGTACTTCGCCTACCTGGCCGCCGTCAAGGAGCAGAACGGTGCAGCGATGTCGATGGGGCGCACGTCCTCATTCATTGACATCTACGCCGAGCGCGACCTGGCTGCCGGCAGTCTCAGCGAGGAGCAGATTCAGGAGCTCGTCGATCATTTCATCATGAAGCTGCGCATGGTCAAGTTCGCGCGCACGCCCGAATACCAGAATCTGTTCTCCGGCGACCCGCAATGGGTCACGGAGTCCATCGGCGGCATGGGCGTGGACGGCCGAACGCTTGTGACGAAGACGGCCTTCCGCTATCTGCATACCCTCGAGAACATGGGTACCTCGCCGGAGCCCAACCTCACGGTGCTGTGGTCGACGCGGCTGCCTCAGCCATTCAAGGAATTCTGCGCGAGGACCTCGATCGCCAGCTCGTCGATCCAATACGAGAACGATGATCTCATGCGGGTCTACCACGGTGATGACTATGCGATCGCGTGCTGCGTCTCATCGATGCGCATCGGGAAGGAGATGCAGTTCTTCGGTGCTCGAGCTAATCTCGCGAAGTGCCTGCTATACGCTTTGAACGGCGGTGTCGATGAGGTATCGAAAAAACAGGTCGGTCCGAAGTATCGCCCGGTCAGCGGTGATACGCTCGATTATGATGATGTGATCGACAAGTTCGACGACATGATGGAGTGGCTCGCGAGCGTGTATGTCAACTCGCTCAACATCATCCATTACATGCATGACAAGTACTGCTATGAGCGAATCCAGATGGCGCTGCACGACAAGCACGTCCATCGTTGGTTCGCAACCGGCATCGCGGGGCTCTCCGTGGTCGCTGACTCGCTTTCCGCCATCAAGTACGCCAAAGTTCATCCTGTGCGCGATTCCGACGGCATCATCGTCGACTTCAAGATCGAGGGGGATTTCCCCAAATTCGGAAACGATGATGACCGGGTGGACAGGATGGCTCACGATGTCGTGCACCAGTTCATGGAGTTCGTTCGCATGAACGACACGTATCGAAATTCGGTTCCCACGACCTCGGTGCTTACCATCACCTCGAACGTGGTATACGGAAAGAAGACCGGTTCGACACCGGATGGCCGCGAGGCCGGCGTGCCGTTCGCCCCCGGTGCGAACCCCATGCACAAGCGCGACAGTCACGGTGCCATCGCCTCTCTGAGTTCGGTATCCAAGCTGCCGTTCCATGACGCGCAAGATGGCATATCGAACACGTTCTCGATCGTGCCGGCCGCGCTCGGCAAGCCCGATCAGGTGTTCTTCGGTGATATCGATCTCGATGGCGTGGAGATATCGCTTGAGAACGCAGCGTGCGGCGCCTGCGCCGATGACCCATCAGCACCCGAGGATGCGATCGATCTCGACCGGTAGCCGGCGACGTCTGCGCACACGACCGCGATGCATAAGTGATATGGTTAAAGCAGCAATTGATCTCTGTTTGATTCGATCAAGGGAGTGGAAGATGAAAGTCAAAGATGTAGCCGAGGCACAGGCTGACAATCTGGTTGGCATGCTCGATGCCTATACGGAGAAGGGCGGGCACCATCTGAATGTCAACGTGTTCGATCGTGATACGCTCCTCGACGCGCAGCAGCATCCGGAGAAGTACCCGCAGCTCACGATCAGGGTCTCCGGTTACGCGGTCAATTTCAACAATCTCACGAGGGAACAGCAGGATGAGGTTATCTCCCGCACGTTCCACGAGGGAATGTAGCGAGGCGGCGCACAGCTCTTCGCGACTATACGAGTGATTCTCGAACCCCTCGGTTGCTCACGCGGTTGGCGTGCAGACGTGGGGAGCGCATCACTTCAGTGTGAAGACGATCCGACAAGCAGTCGGGTCGTCTTTTCTTTACCGCATAAGCGATGGATAATGGATGCGAGGAAGAGGCTGCGTCAAGCAGACACGAGGAGCGATGCATGTCAATGGAGGCAAGAGAGCTATCCGGATCCGATAGGCCGTCGGCGTTCGCACGCGGATCGATCCATTCGATCGAGACCATGGGCACGGTCGATGGACCGGGAATCCGCTTCGTCGTCTTCTGCCAGGGTTGCCCCATGCGTTGCGCATACTGCCACAACCCGGATACCTGGCGCGTCGATTCGGGCGCGTCCGTGACTGTCGAGCATCTCGTGGAGGAGTTCGAGAGCAACCGATCATTCTATAAGACGGGCGGGATCACGGTTTCGGGTGGAGAGCCGCTGCTGCAGCCCGACTTCGTCGGCGATCTGTTCGGTGCTATGCACGACAGCCCGTCCGGCCGCGTACATACGTGCCTTGACAGCTGCGGCTACGCGTATGATCCCAGGCGGCCCGATCGGTTCGAGCACCTGTTTGACGAATGCGATCTCGTGCTGCTTGATATCAAGCATGCTGATCCCGAGGAGCATCGCTCCCTGTGCGGGTGCGACATGGATTCGATTCTGGCATTCGGTGAGGAGCTTTCACGCCGCAAGATCGCGACGGTCATCCGGCATGTGATCGTACCCGGCTTGACCGATACGGTCGAGGAGTGCACGCGGGTGGGTAGGCTGATCGCCAGCTGGCGCAATGTGGTCGGCCTCGAGCTGCTTGCCTACCACACCTTGGGTGTGTCCAAATACGAGCAACTCGGCATCCCGTATCGACTTGCGGGCGTGCCTCAGATGGATTCAAGACACCTGCCGGAGCTGCGCCGTGCCGTCTTGAGGGGAATGAAGGAGGGGCGAGCTGGGTAATACAGCTGCCCGTCAAACTTGCGAGCGGCCCCGATGCAGCGCTGAAGGGGATATCGCAGGTATCTTCTGAGCGGATATGCGGCCCTCGCCGCGTCGCTCGAACCGCGAACTTCGAGTCCCACCTGCTAAAACAGACTTCGTTCATAGATCTTTCCGATTCATGCGGAAGCTGAAAGCATGGAAAGCCCTGTTCAGTGCCCATAGCATACAAGCTGTGAGAGAGGAGTCAGGGGCCATGCAGGATACTGCGTTTGCTGCGTATATCGCTTCGGCGCGCGGAAAGACCCCTGCCGAGATCGCGACGCATCTTCAGGTGAGCATTCGGACGGTTCGCACATATGTGAAGCGCGTCAACGCCGCGATGAACGGTTTCGCCAAGATCCGACTCATCCGCGGCCACGGTTACAAGCTCGAGATCGAATGTCGCGATCAATTTGCCGCATGGATGCGCGACACGCGAATCATGTCGAGCACCGAACTGCCCCAGACACCGCATGGGCGCGTCACATATCTGCTGAACGATCTTCTGATGAGAAGCGGCTGGATTACCCTCGAGGAGCTCGCCGGCATCCTGTTTGTTTCGCGAACGGCGATCTGCAACGATATGAAAGAAGTGGAGCGCGCGCTCGAATGCTTCGGACTCAGGCTGAGGCGCCGACCGCACTATGGCATTTGCGTCGTCGGCTCCGAGATGGCGCGGCGCCTGTGTCTGGCGAGCATCATCATGGAGGCCTATGGTCAAACCAAGCAGGGGTCCTCCTTTTTCCTCGGTGCCGATGAGGCGCCCGCTGAAGGAGAACCCAAGCTCAGCATGATCGCCTCGTGCGTCGGCGAGGTGTTGGAACGATATCGGTTCCAAATCAACTCCGTCTCGTATCAAAACCTGCTCGTGCATATCGCGGTCGCGCTCATGCGCATCAAGGAGAGTTGTCGGGTCCCCATGATGCCGGAGGACATCGCCGCCATCAGGGGATCACGTGAGTATCCGCCTGCCTGCGAAATCGCCTGCAACATTCTTACGAAGATCGGAGTGGAGCTTCCCGAGGAGGAGATCGCCTATATCGCCATCCATCTTGCCGGCAAGCAGACGCTCAGCATCGAGGCAGACGATCACGGTCTGGTCATATCGGATGAGGTCTGGGGCGTGGTCTCCGAGATGCTCGAGTGCGTATGGAAGGTGTTTCGGTTCGACTTCAGAAACGATATCGAGCTTCGGTTCAACCTGGCTCGTCACATCGTCCCCCTCGCTGTCCGAATGCGCTATAAAATGCGCCTCAAAAACCCGCTCCTCTCAGATATCCAGACCCGTTATCCGCTGGCGTATTCCATGGCGACCGATGCATCAACGATTCTCATGGATCGCTACGGCTCGACGCTCTCTGCCGATGAGACCGGCTACATCGCGCTCGCGTTCGCGCTCGCGCTCGAACGCCAGAAGAGCGCGGGTTCCAAGAAGAACATTCTCATGGTCTGCGCTTCGGGTGCGGGCAGCTCACGGTTGCTCGAGTACCGCTGTCGACAGGAGTTCGGCGCCTATATCGACAAGATCATATCCTGTGACGCGCTCAATCTCTCCAAAGTTGACTTCGCTGAGATCGATTACGTGTTCACGACCGTGCACATCGCCGAGACGTTGCCGGTTCCCGTGCTCGAGATGAGGTACTTTCTGGGTTCCGACGAAGTTGAGCAGGTTAAAAAGCTCCTGCGCACAGATCGCATCGACAGCGACTGGGTGCGTCGGTATTTCAGCCGAGACCTGTTTTTCGCGCATCTGAGCTTTGATTCCAAGCAGGAGGCACTTGATCATCTGATCGATCGCGTCTGCGAGAGGAAGACCGTCGAAGATCGGTTTCGAGAGCTCGTATGGAAGCGCGAGATGACCGCCGCGAGCGCATTCGGCAACAGCGTCGCCATGCCCCATCCGCTCGAGCCGGCGAGTGCGGAGACGTTCGTATGCGTCGGCGTACTCGATAAACCAGTGCCCTGGGATGAGTTCGGTCATGTCGTTCAGGTGATATTTCTCTCTTCGTTTTCCGCAGACAGCGGCATTGAGCTGCAGGGACTGTACAGCCGCCTTGCAGATCTGCTTGTGAGCGCACACGCGATCACAGAGCTCGTGACAGATCAGCGCTGGGAGACGCTTGAGAATCTACTGAGGGAGCAGCCCGACCCGCCTTCTTTCGTCGATGCTCGAGGAGCATGACGTGGAGATATCGCTCGTATGAGAAAACTCGGATGGTCTGCTGAGGAGGTGAATGGCATGGAAGAGCAACAAAGCGCAGCGGTTGACGCGGAGAGTCAGGAGATGATCTCCTTCGGGATCGTCGCATCGGCAGGAGAAGCCCGCAGCTTGGCGTTCGAGGCGCTCAAAGCGGCGAGAGACCATGATTTCGATATGGCCGATGAGCTGCTCGCCCGCTCGAAAAAGGCCGCTCTCGGCGCGCACAGAGCGCAGACGGCCCTACTCAGCCGGGAGGCCGACGGCGACCATACGCCGGTCGACGTGCTTCTGGTGCACGCACAGGATCATCTCATGACCTCGATGCTCGCTCAAGAGCTCATCGCGGAGCTGATCTATCTGCATCGAGCGAAACAGGATCGAAAGGTTAGAGAGGAACGCGTGAGGGAGCAGGATTAAGCAGGATCACAGGGTCGCCCGAGCGCTGAGCGCACAGGCGAGATGGAGGGAAACGGTCATGAAGGTATTGCTGGTTTGCGCGGGTGGCATGTCCACAAGCATCCTGATGAAGAAGCTTGAATCATATGCAGCTGCCAACGACATCGATTTCGAGATTGCCGCCGTCGGCCTGAGCGCATACAAGGACATCGCTCAAGACTACGACTGCATACTCGTGGGTCCCCAGGTGGGCTACCAAAGCGACATCATCGCCAAGGAGAGCGGTCTCAATGTCGAGGTCATTCCACCACAAGATTACGGCTTGGCGCGCTGCGAGAACATTTTCAAGCTCATCGATAAGACGCTGGCGAAATAAGTTTCCAGGGCAAAGGAGAGACGCTATGGAAGATCTGTTTAACAGCCCGGTGATGATCAAGCTTCAGAAGTTCGGCCAGATGCTCGGTCGCAACAAGTTCCTCTCGGGGCTGCAGGGCGCGATGATGTCCTCGATGGGTGTGATCATGGTGGGTGCGCTGTTCCAGATCATCTGCTCGGTCGGCGGCGAGAGGATGCTCGGTCTGTTCACCACCGGCGACAATGTGTACAACATCTTGTATTCCCCGTACAACTATACGATGAACATGCTGTCGCTGTGGATCACCGGCATGCTCGCCTACAACTATGCGCGCAATGTAGGGATCAAGTCCCCCATCATCAGCGCGGTCGAAGCCCTGGCGGCGTTTCTGCTGTGCGCGGGCACGCTGTCCGTCACAGAATCGGGCAACACGGTCATGGACACGACCTATCTCGGCGCACAGGGCATGTTCGTCGGCTTCATCGTGGCATTTGCATCCGTTCGCGTGGACAAGATCTGCGTCGACAGAAACATCTATATCAAGATGCCCGATATCGTACCGCAGTTCCTGCAGGATGGATTCGCGGGCATCGTGCCGATGCTCGTCATCATCGCGATATTCCTAGGGGTCCAGACTCTCGTCACCGTTGGAACCGGAGGAGCATATTCTGTGTGCTCCGGATTCATGTTCGTGTTCAGCGCGCCTCTGAACACGCTCACCTCGGTTCCGGGAATGTTCGTACTCTGCATCTTTGCTGGTCTGCTGTGGTGTTTCGGCATCCATGGAACCATGATTCTCGTGTCGGTCATCATGCCGCTTAGCCTTCAGGCTGCCGTAGCCAACGGTGCCGCTCATGCTGCAGGGCAAGCATTGGTTTTTTATCCGGTTGCCTTATTCTACGGCATGTCGATCGCAGGCGGTACGGGCAACACGCTCCCGCTTGTGCTCATGAGCCTGAGGTCGAAGTCCGAGCAGATGCGCGCCGTCGCCAAGGCCGGGCTTATCCCCGGGTGGTTCAACATCAACGAGCCGGTCACCTTCGGTATGCCCATCATGTACAACCCGGTGCTCTGTATCCCCTATGTGCTCAATATTCCTCTTGTGATGCTGTTCTGGTACATAGGATATGCGACCGGCATCATCATACCCAGGTGGATCTCGGTCGGCGCGGTGCTCCCCATGGGCTTCGGTAGCTACCTTACGACGCTGAATCCGATGAACGCCGTCTGGGATTACCTTTCCATAATACCGGCGGGCATCGTCTGGTTTCCGTTCTTCAAGGCCTATGAGCGGCAGCTGGTCGCAAAGGAGCAGGCTGCGAAGGAGGCAGAGCTCACGTCTGCAGCCGCGTGAGGCCGATTCTTCGAGATGGTCTGATTTCCGCTCGCGACGATTGGATCTTCTCGATATGATATGGATGCACGCAGTTTTTGAACAGGGCATTTTTGCACAAGATGACGGAAGGAGAACATGATGGCATTTCCCGAAGGCTTTCTCTGGGGAGGAGCGACCGCTGCCAACCAGTACGAGGGCGCCTACCTTGAAGATGGAAAGGGGCTGAACACATCAGACGTTCTCACGGCAGGGTCTCACACCACGCCGAGGCGCATCACATGGGAGAATCCTCAGACCCATGAGACGGGATCGACCGGTATGGGCTTCGGCAGTCCGATGGAGTTCCCCGAGGGGGCTGTGCCCGCAGTGATCGATGGCGAGTACTACCCCAGCCATGTGGCGACGGATTTCTATCACCATTATGCCGAGGACATCGCGCTCATGGGTGAGATGGGCTTCAAGGCCTTCAGACTCTCCATGAACTGGGCGAGGATATTCCCGAATGGCGATGACGCCGAGCCGAATGAGGCGGGTTTGGCATTCTACGATGCCGTGTTCGACGAATGCGCTAAACACGGTATCGAGCCTCTGGTCACGCTTTCCCATTATGAGACGCCTCTGTCGCTGACTATCAATTACGGAGGCTGGAAGAGCAGGAAACTCGTCGGCTTCTTCGAGAGATACGCCGAGACCGTCTTTCGGCGCTATCGCGGCAAGGTCAAATATTGGCTTACGTTCAATGAGATCAATCTCATGAGCATGGCGGGCTTCATGGCTGGTGGTGTGACCGACACGAGCGAGCAGGCGCGAGCGCAGGCCGCGCATCACCAGTTCGTCGCCAGCTCGTTGGCGGTCAGGGCGGCGCATGAGATCTCTCCTGACATTCGCGTCGGTCAGATGCTGGCGTATCAGCCTGCATATGCGTTGAGCTGCGATCCGGCAGATCAGCTGCTTGTTCAGGAGCGCAGCCATGCAACGCTGTGGTACGCCGACGTGCAGACGGGCGGCGCCTACCCGGAGTACCGCCTGCTCGAGATGAAGCGCAAGGGTATCGAAGTGTCCATGGAACCGGGCGATCTCGAGCTGCTGTCCCACTACCCGGCTGATTTTCTGAGCTTCTCATGCTATGGCTCGACGACGCTGACCACGCATGAGTCCGATGCAGGAGCCGGCAACTTCGTCTTCGGCGTGAAGAATCCCTATCTCAAGACGAATGCCTGGGGCTGGGCGACTGATCCGGCATGTCTGCGTTTGGCGTTGAACACGCTGTACGATCGCTATCACAAGCCGTTGTGGATCGTCGAGAACGGCATCGGCTGGGATGACGTGAAAGAGGCCGACGGGAGCGTGCACGACTCGTATCGCATCGACTACCTGAGGGAGAACATCGCTTCCATGCGCGACGCGGTGACGCTGGACGGCGTGGAGCTCATGGGTTACACCATGTGGGGTTGCATCGATCTCGTCTCAGCCGGCACCGGTGAGATGCGCAAGCGCTACGGATTCGTATACGTGGACCGCGATGACGAGGGCCAAGGCACGCTCGCGCGCTCGAAAAAGGACAGCTTCCTCTGGTATAAGAAGGTCATCGCCTCAAACGGAGAGGATACGGAATAGCGCAATGAGAATCGTCCGGACGCTCGACATCACCTCTGATGAGTTCTTCGACTACCTCGAGCAGCGTCTGCTCACCGAGATCGAGCACGCGACAGGCGAGCGACATGCGCCTTCGGTGCTCAAGGCGGGCTTTCGCTATGTCAGCGATCCGGACGATCGATATCGGAGAGCCGAGGTGAGAATTCTCGCTTACGTTCGCGGAATCGAATACCGCCTGAGCAGCGTGACCGCAACCGATGATGTTACGATAGGCTATAGGATCGAGCCGCATGCGGGCGGCATCGAGGTCACTTATACGCAAGAGATCGGGAGCGATCTCACAAGCTCGCAGGGTCCGCTCATGAGAGGTTTTTCTCAGGCGGTCTATCTGAGCCGCATGGCGCAATCCCTCATGGCAATCCAAGATGCGATCTTGGATGCGCGCGATGGGGTGCCTGTCACTTCATCGAGAGGGGCCTCATCAGGCCCCTCTCGTTTCGGCTCCGCTCGGCCCGGTCGAAGATTGCGCGACATGCTCATCGAGCGAAAACGCTGAGATCGCTCGCGCTTCAGACGCAAGCCGGTGCTCGCAAGAAGCTGGCTACGGGGAAAGGATGCGATATGGCACAGGAGAATCGCGGCGTCAAGATCGTGACCATCGGCGGTGGCAGCAGTTATACGCCCGAGCTGATGGAAGGCTTCATCAAGCGTTTCGAGGAGATGCCGATTCGCGAGATCTGGCTCGTCGACATCGAGGAGGGCCGCGAGAAACTCGAGATCGTCGGTGCCATGGCGCGGCGCATGTGGGAGGCCAGCGGGTACCCCACCCAAGTGCACACAACGCTCGACCGCCGCGCGGCGCTCCCCGATGCGGACTTCGTCACCACGCAGTTCCGCGTGGGCCTGCTTTACGCGCGCATCAAAGATGAGCGCATACCGCTTTCTTGGGGAATGCTCGGACAGGAGACCAACGGCGCCGGGGGCATCTTCAAAGCGTTCCGGACGATTCCGGTGATCGGCGAGATCATCGACGATATGCGCGAGCTGTGTCCAGAGGCCTGGCTTGTCAACTTCACGAATCCCTCGGGCATGGTGACCGAGGCCGCCATCAAACAGTTCGGATGGAGGCGCACGATCGGGCTGTGCAATGTTCCGGTGAACGCTATGCTCATGGAACCCAAGATCGTCGGCTATCCCGAGGGCGCAGAGGATCTGACATTTCGCTTCGCGGGACTCAACCATTTTCATTGGCATAGGGTGTTCGATCGAAGAGGCGCAGACATCACCGCGAGGGTCATCGAGCGGCTGAACGACCCCGACAACGGCATGCCCGTCAACATCGCCGATATCCCCTTCCCACTCGATCTCATTCGCGCAATCGGCATGCTGCCATGTGCCTACCATCGTTACTACTACCTGCACGCGGAGATGCTCGCTCACGCGCTCGAGGAGTTCGCACGTGGTGAGAGTCGCGCCGAGCAGGTCAAAAAAACAGAGGAAGAGCTGTTCGAACTCTACCGCGATCCCGCTCTCGATCACAAACCCGAACAGCTTGCGCGTCGTGGCGGGGCGCACTACTCAGATGCCGCCTGCGAGTGCGTGAACGCGATCTGGAACGACAAGCACGAGCACATGGTCGTATCCTGCGAGAACCGCGGCGCCCTCAGCGATCTGGCATCTGACTCGATCGTCGAGGTCTCGGCGCTCATTTCCTCGAAGGGAGCCGAGCCGATTGCCTGGGGTGAGATGCCGGCGCAGGAGCGCGGCTGGCTGCAGATGATGAAGGCTATGGAGGAATGCGTGATCGACGCCGCCATAACCGGTGATTACGGACGAGCGCTCGAGGCGTTCTGTCTGAATCCTCTGATTGAAAACGGGGCGGCCGCTCAGCACGTGCTCGATGAGCTTCTGATTGCGCATGAGCGCTATCTGCCCCGGTTCGCTGCAAAGATCGTCGAGCTGAAGTCCGCTGGCGTACAGGTGAGAGACGAGACGGCGGCACGGCTTGTGGCTCAAGGTCACTGAGCTTGCATCTCGCGGGAAGATCTCCGAGATCGCTCTGCGGGCGGGTATGGGCCCCGTCCGCAGAGCGCGAACTCAGCGGCCTGAGACGCTTCTCTGCTGTGCGCGGCGCGCGAGTTCCAGGCAACCGAGGATGCCCTGCTTTCCATCGAGGCTGTTCTCGACGATGTAGGTATCGATATCGCTGATCTCGGGCGTCACGATGTATCCGTTCAACAGAGCTACGACTTTCTTCCGCGCGAGACTCACGATAGGCGTGTGGTCGGCCACGCCGCCTCCGATGATGATGCGCTGCGGAGAGTAGCACAGCGTGTAGATGACGAGTGCCTGTGCGAGATAACCCGCCAGCAGATCCATGGCTTCGCCATCATCTGCCAGTTCATCGGCCTGCTTGTTGTTCCACCGTCGTTTGATAGCGGGTCCGGCGATCAGACCCTCGAGGCAGTTCGGATGATAGGGACAACCGCTCTCGGACCCGATGGTATCGCGAGGATCGAGCTGCAGAAGGATATGGCCGGCTTCGGGATGCATCATGCCGTGGAGCAGCTCCCCATCGATCATCACGCCGGCTCCCACGCCGGTACCGATGGTGAGATACACTGCGGTGTCCAAACCCCGCGCGCATCCATGGGTCGCCTCGCCCAGGCAAGCGGAGTTTACGTCCGTGTCGTAACCACAGGGGACATCAAGTTCGCTTTTGAGCGAACCGAGCAGGTCAAAGTAGCGCCAAGCGGTCTTCGGGGTTTCTAGGATCTGGCCGTAGCGCGGAGACGCCGGATTCACGGCTGTGGGACCGAACGCGCCGATGCCGAGCGCTGCGATTCCCTTATCGCGGAACCAGTCCGCCACGGCCTCCATCGTCTTGACGGGGTCGCCGGTGGGAATCTCCTCGCACTCGACTACGGTGCCGTCTGCGTATCCGGTTGCGACGACCATCTTTGTTCCGCCCGCCTCCAAGGCGCCGAGCAGTGTCTTACTCATCTCGAACTCCTTCCAGATCGTTGAGAACGAACAGGCGGCTGAGGCAAGTATAGCCTTGTAACTTGGATTGCAACAGCGTGAAACGGGTGAACTGTTTCATATGCGTTCTGCCCGCGACATCTCGCTGATCTGATAAGTAAACCGCATCGATGCGCAGTCATCGAGCTGGGAGGAGGTACATGGTTCCATGCGCCTTACCTTTTGTCAGCATATCGTTCCAATCGAATCACATTCCAGCTATGTTTGCCGAGAATGCCTCTTAGTACACTCTCCTCCACCCTAGAGGCATGAGAGCGTATGGGGCGAACGGTGTTTGGCGCTGTTTCCGTATTGATCGCCTTCATGTCGTTGCATGCCAGCACTAAATGCTCTTTTACCCGATAACCGCAAAATTGACGCAAATCGCAGGTTATCTCAACATCGTCGTTCAGATCCTTGTTCACGGCAAAGATCGTAAGGGATTGAGCCGCCTGATCCCATATGCATACACTGTCCAAGACCGACACGGTCCCATAGGTTCTGCTTTCATACCGCGGAGCGTTGGTCTGAGTGAGCAGAACAGTCCCCCTTCCATAGGTGCTGGCATGCAGATAGGGATAGAATATCGTCTGACGCCAAGCTCTTGTGTCGGAAGTCATTATCGGGGCTATTGCGTTCACCAACTGCGCAAGGCACGCGATCTTTACGCGATCAGCGTGTCTCAGCAGCGTTATGAGCATACTTCCGACCAGCAGAGCGTCCTCGAAGTTGTATACATCTTCCAGCTGGTGGGGCGCTTCACTCCATGGTCTGATCTGCTCGTCCTGCTCTTCGCTGTGATACCAGACGTTCCATTCGTCAAATGATAGTTCGATCTCTTTCTTTCGGTGTTTTTTCGCCTTGACCGCATCGCAGATGGATGCGACTCCTGAGATGTAGTCGTCCATGCACTGCGAGCCTGCAAGAAAATCAGTGGTATCGTTGTTTCTGTTTGCGAGATACAGATGCAGGGAAATATAGTCGACCTCGTCATAGCACTCATCCAGAACCTGATATTCCCATTCTCCGAAGGTGGGCATCGTCAGACCAGAGCTGCCGCATACTACGGTTTCAATGGTTTGATCCAGCGATTTCATAATCTGTGCGGTATTCGATGCGAGCCTTCCATATTCCCTTGCCGTCTTATGGCCTATCTGCCAGCTTCCATCCATCTCATTACCGAGGCACCAAAGCTTTATGTCGTGTGGTTTTGCATAGCCGTGAGCCCTGCGAAGATCGCTGTAATCAGTCCCCCCGACAAAATTGCAGTACTCAAGCAAGTTTTTGGCATCTTGGGGACCCTTGGTGCCAAGATTGACCGCCATCATGATGTCGCACCCCGCCTTGTCGGACCACTCTGTGAACTCATTCAGACCAAACTGGTTCGTTTCGATTGCCTGCCATGCTAGATCGATCTTTGCTGGTCTTCGATCTTTAGGCCCTACGCTGTCCTCCCAAGAAAACCCCGATACGAAATTGCCTCCAGGATAGCGGACGATCGGTACCCTCAGCTCTCTGACCAGGTTCAATGTGTCTTTTCGAAAGCCATGCTCATCGGAGTTCGGGTTCCCTTTCTGATAGATGCCACCGTACACGGCCCTTCCAAGATGCTCGATGAAGGAGCCGAATATCCTTCTGTCAACAGTGGCGATCTGATAGTGCTGGTTGATGAAGATCTCTGCTCTCTTCATTATTTCGGCCTCCTTTTCTGACAGGATGTCAGAACTTGGCTTGACAGACGCACAACAAGAGGAGATGCGAGAAGGATGGGTGAGCGGATGCCCTGCACCTCTCTGAGTTAGATGGCAGCAACTCGTGGAACATCTTGAATATGACCGGCGTAGCTGTGATGGACCGGTGTCGCATCCCAAGGGCGAGGCAGATTCTGATCCGGATAGATTCTGGAGAGCAGCGAGTGGCCCACTGGATCGTATTCCCGAAGTTCGGCACGGGTGTTAAGGGGTCCGCGGACACCGTCCCAGCCACCGGTGTGCGATTCAGCCATGACATTGAACCACATGGCTGTCAACGTTGCAAAGTACTCCTCTGCATTGAGCATGAGGTATGTTCTCGGCCATAGAGCTGCGTCCCTGGCATGCTTATAGGCGTTGATCAGATCTTGAGCCAATGTCCGGTCTTGAAGTAGATCGATCCCGAGCAGATGGATAGCGTGTCCGAACTCATGGGCGAGAATGGACTCATCGGGATAGCGTGTTCGATGGATCCCATCGGTGATGCGCAGGATGTTTCTGGCAGAAATCGAGGTGGTCGTGTCTGTTGGCATGCCACCGTACCCTTCGACGGGTCGGTCCATGATCTGTGCGCCGCCGCGGTGCTCGGGGATATCATATACATCCTCATGTATGCCGTAGACAGCAACATCGGCGTTGCTTTCCACGAGCGCGGCGGCAATGTCAGATCGCTTGCCGAGCATGAGGTCGATGATCGCGGCTGCGAGCGTGTGTGTGTGGTACGAAACGTCATCTGAGGACTTGATCAGGATACCGCAGCGCGTTTTGGTGAATTTCGTATAGCGACCATGCCAGTTGCTGACTACGATCGAGCTATGCGGGTCTGCCTGATGATGGCTTTGGCTCTCGATACGAACGCTGAGCTGGATCTCGACGGTTCCGAGGTCTGCCAAGCTCAGCGGTTCCCTGACGATCAAGGTGGTGCGTTTCTTGTTCGGCTCATACACATTGAGCATGTTCCATTCCGCCTTGACATCATCGACGAGGTGCAGCTTCTTGCGGTTGCGTGTGAGCATGAAGTTCTCAGGATCGGCAGCGTTTTCAACCTCTTCATCCCAATACAGCTCGATCCGTTGCGGATCGATGATCTGGCTGAAGATGACCTTCGGACTCATGCTGTCTGACATCTGGAGAACCTCCTACTGTCTAGAGTGACAGCCGCAACTTCGTCTTCGACCTCATCGTAGCGATTGTCTCGAGTGCAAAGGGGGTATCGAGATTGTTTGTAAATTGCAGCCACCAAAGATTAGGTTCTGTCCACCTAGGTTCGATTGAAATGCCGCTGGTGGAATGTCGAGCGGTACCTGGTCGGCGTCATGCCGCAGCTTCGTTTGAACACTTTCATAAAATAGCGCGCATCCGAATACCCGACCGCCTTGCTGACAGCTTTGATGTTGTCATCGCTTTCAACGAGCATCGCTTTGGCGGCATCCATGCGAAAGCGTTCGATCTCTTTGGTGATGTTGATGCCGAATTTCTTCTTGTATGCTCGTGACAGGTAGCTCTTGTTGTAATTGAAATAGTCGGCGATCTGGTCGAGTGTGATCTGACCGAGCGCGTTGATGCGGATCCACTCGCGAACCGGCTGCAGCTCATGTTGTTGCATCGCTTGGGACCAGGCGAGCTGCTTTGTCTGGACGCTCACCTCATGCAGAATGCACGACAAGATGCTATCCAGATAGAGTTGAGGGACTTTGCGCTGATAGATATCAAGCAGCTGATTCGTCAGAACGGACACCCGATCAATCAGAAGCTCGTCGCTGTATTCGGGCAGCACGAGCGTGTAGGCGGCCTGTCGTGCGATATCGGCCTCATCGTGCAGTGCGTGGAGATCGGCAAGTATGAAATGGAACCAATCGAAGCGCAGCGTGGTCTCGATCGGTTGGAATCCACTGTGCTCTATGCCGGGGGGTACGATCAGAAATGATCCTTGCCCTGCGAGATAGCGCGAGTTTCCGATCTGGAGCGGCAGCGCACCGCAGATCGGACAGATGATCTCGTAACTGTCGATCACGCGTCGTTCATGGCACCATCCCTTTTTTCCCATGAAGGTCCCCGCAGAGATGAAACTGGGCGCGGGAGCTGCATCAATGGCGACATAAAGTGTCAATTACCCCATCCCCACCCCTATGACCTGGTAAAAATCTTTGATCTATTCTGAATATTAGTCCACTGACGGATAAATGTGAAAGGAATATCCTGAGCATGCGCTTGAAATCGACGTCGATCGCGCGAATCTGTTTGCTGCGGACCGGAAGGAGTGCGTGCATGAAAACAGATGAGGAACTGGTTCAAGAGGACATCGCCAGCCTGTACCTGGGCAATCTGCGAACCGTGGAATTCGATCTCGATTTACCGAGTGAGGGGAAGAATGGCTCGAGAATCGAGTGGACCGTCGACGACGATCGGTTTCTGAAGCCGGATGGAACGGTCGTGCGCCCCAGCTACGGCCGAGGTGATCGCGTCGTGCGGCTGACGGGGACTCTCACACGCGGTTCCCACCGTGAGAACAAGACATTCGAGGTCAAGATTCTCGAGGAGCGCAACAAGATCGACGTGAAGACGGTCTTCCCGATCGAACTTCACCACGAGCCGGGTGAAACGTTCTACATGCCACAGGCTGTTGCGGTCGAAACCGCGCTCGGTGAGTTGCTGCCGCAATACGTCGTCTGGGATGGCGGCGAGAAACGCCACTATGAGGTTCCGGGTCTCTACGAGATCACCGGTCACATCGACGCCTCAGATGTTCCGGTGCGCGGCAGCGTCGTGGTCGAGCCCGGCGTCACCATCACTTCGATGCGCAGCAAAAAAATGCGTCCGATCAACTTGACATGTGTGCGCCTCGCACCCGGTACGCCGGCAGCCGCCGCACAGCAACGGCGGCTGAGCTTCCTCAAGCAGGTTGACGACGATCAGATGCTCATCAACTTTCGACGGGCCGCCCACATGGACACCAAAGGTGCTCCGGAGATGATCGGCTGGGACACACCCGATTCGAATCTGCGCGGCCACACCACGGGCCACTATCTCTCGGCGCTCGCACTCGCATGGGCGGCAACAGGAGACGAGACGGTGCATTCCAAATTGAGTTACATGGTGCACAGCCTCGGGGAGGTTCAAGCTGCATTTCGAGGGCAGCCGGGTATCCACGAAGGGTTTCTCAGCGCCTATGATGAGTCACAGTTCGACCTCTTGGAACGTTACACTCCCTATCCCGAGATCTGGGCACCGTACTACACGCTCCATAAGATACTTGCTGGCCTGCTCGATTCCTATCGGTATGCGGGAAACCGTCAGGCGCTCGAGATCGCGATCGGAGTGGGGCACTGGGTTTACAATCGTCTTTCTCAGCTCGATCCGATCCAGCTGAAGAAGATGTGGGCGATGTACATCGCCGGAGAGTTCGGCGGCATGAACGAGTCTCTCGCAATGCTCGGAGCCATCACCGGCGAGGAATCCTTCGTCAAGGCGGCCAGGTTCTTCGACAACGATAAGCTGATCTTCCCTGCGCTGCAGAAGGTGGACGCGCTGGGCACGCTTCATGCCAACCAGCACATACCTCAAGTGATCGGTGCACTGTCCCTCTACGGGGTCACCCATGAGGAGAGCTACTATCAGGTCGCAGAGTTCTTCTGGCACTCGGTAGTCGCTCACCATATCTATGCGTTCGGCGGCACCGGTGACGGCGAGATGTTCCAGCAGCCCTGTGAGATCGCCGCTAAGATAGATGAGTTCTCCGCAGAGTCCTGTGCATCGTACAACATGATCAAGTTGACGCGCGATCTGTACGAATACGAGCCCACGGCAGACAAGATGGCGTACTGCGAGAACGTGCTCATCAACCATATTCTCTCTTCGACCGACCATGAGGGCACAGGCGGCTCGACCTATTTCATGGAAACGCAGCCGGGTGCCAGGAAGGGCTTTGACACCGAGAATTCGTGCTGCCATGGAACCGGGTTGGAAAGCCAGTTCATGTACGGTCAGAGCATCTATTATCAGGGCGAGGGTCAGCTGATCGTGGCGCTCTACCTCGCGTCGCATCTCAAGACCGACGATACCGATGTCACCATCGATTGCGATTTCAACCATCCTGAGACGGTGCGGATCGCGATCGGCAGACTCGAAGGAAAGCTCGTGCTCAGGCACCCCGACTGGAGCGATCGCATGACGGTGTCGATCAATGGAGCAGCTGCTCGGATCGCAGAGAAAGACGGGTATGTCACCGTTGAGGATTCCCTCGCGCCCGGCGATGAGATCACCGTGAGGCTCAATCCCGAGCTCAGGCTCATCCCGACGCCAGACGATCCGAATCGAGTTGCGATCGGCTACGGCCCCTTTGTTCTGGCGGCGTTGAGAGACGAGACCTCCTATCAGACGCTCGACGTGAGCGATGACGCGGCACTCAAGTCGCTGCTGGTCAAGGATGCGGATTCGGTGCGCTTTTCGGCGGGCAGCGAGATATTCGTTCCGCTCTACACGATCGACGACGAATCATACGAGATCTATTTCAATCAGAGATAACCCCTCTGCGTTCATCAGGTAGGTACGGTACCAGGGGAATTAGAAACGCCCCTGGTTGGATATTTCTGTCAATTAGAAAGGATGGAGAGTCAGATGGCAAGCGACGCTATTGCGGTTCCCGCTCCCGTTGATGACAAAATGGAGGAAATCTACAACGACACAGGTTTTTTCGGACACCCTCGTGGGCTCGCGGTGCTCGGCACCGGTAACCTATTCAACTCAATCGCGTGGGCCTCGTTCAATGCGATCTTCATCTATTATTTGTACTCACCTTTCTCAAAAGGACTCGGTTTCACTCAGGGTGAAGCGGCATCGATCATCGCAGCGCAGGGCGTGGCGACCAGCGTTCTCAATATGGTCGGAAGCTGGCTGGCCGATCGGGTTTTTGGGATGCGCACGGCGCTCGTGTTGGGCAACATCACCAAGGCTATCGGGTTCGCGTTGGTGGCCATTCCGGATTTCACGCTGGAACAGGGCAGGATCTGTATGTTCCTCGGTCTGATTTTCCTTTCGGTACAGCTGATGGGCCAGTCGAACAACTCGCTGACGGCCCAGCTCTATCGCAAGTCCGATGACGCCAAACGAGACGCCGCTTTTACATTCCACAACATCTTCAATAGCGTCGGCGGTCTGCTCGCCCCGATCATCGTGGGCAACATCTCGATGCTGAACTATCACATCGGCTTTGCGATCGCAGGGGTCGCAGCGCTCGCTTATAGTTTGACGATCTTGCTGTTCAGTCATCGCTGCTTCGGTGAGCTGGGCAGAAAACCGGTCAAGCCGTTGCCACCAGCTGGTCTGCGGAAGGTCGCGCTTATCTCTGCAGTTTCGATTGCGATCGTCGCGATCGCTATGGCCGTATCGATTGTAGCGGGGGTGATGACCTTCGACAATCTGCTCAGTGTGATCAGCACTGCGGGAATTCTGATCCCCCTCGCCTTCTTCTTCAAGCTCTTCACAAGCAAGGACATCTCAAAGAAGGAGCGCAGGGTCTTCAAACCGATGGGCAAGCTGCTGACGATTCAGGTGTATCAAGCCGTTATCTGGGCGGTCACCGGTCCGGCGACTCTGATCTACATGGATCAATATCTCAATCGGGACTTCATGGGATTCACGTTCGCGCCGGCTACCTTCGTCTCCATTACCGCCGTCTTCGCTCTTATCTTCAATCCGATCGCAACGTATCTCTGGACCGCTACAAAGACCGGTGCCAGCATACGGAGTCTGAGCAAGATGGCACTCAGCTACGCTTTGGGCTCTGTGACCCTGTTCGTTATCCCGCTGACGGTCACCCTTGCCACCGGAAAGATAAATCCGCTTTGGTACATTCTGACCATGGTAGTCGACACGTTCACGGGAGCTGTCGGCGGGCCCGCCGGAACGTCTCTCATCGCGAAGATGGCACCCAAGTCCTATGACACGCAGATCCAGACGGCGTTCGGCCAGTGCACCACTATAGGAAACGGCATCGGTATGGTGGTTTTCATGTTCGCCACGACCGCTCAGCAGCAGATCGCTCTCTTCCCGTGGCTTGGGGTCGGGACGATTCTCATTGGTCTTTATCTGCGCTATGACCAGAAGAATCTTGAGGCTGCGATTGCATAGGGAAGCGCTTCGATAAGTCTATAATTATTGCCAATTTCAAGAAAGGTCTGATAATCCATGAGTGATTCAAAAGCCACGTCGACCACGCAAAACAAAACGAGCGCTCACGTGACAATCAAGGATGCCTTCTGGAGCAAGCGCATCGATCTGGTGCTGACGCAGATGCTCCCGTTTCAATGGCGCGTGCTCAATGATGCCGAACCGGATGTTCCCAAGTCAGGGGCCATCCAGAATTTCAAGATCGCGGCAGGGGAGGCGACCGGGGAGTTCTACGGCATGGTGTTTCAAGATACCGACCTGCACAAGTGGTTGGAAGCGGCCGCCTATGCGTTGGAGCTGACTCAAGATCCCGAGCTCAAAGCGCATGCCGATGAGGCTTGGCGCCTGATCGCCAAGGCTCAGATGGACGACGGATATGTGGATACCTACTTTCAGATCAAGGCACCAGAGTACCGCTGGACATCGCTACAGGATAACCATGAGCTCTACACTGCGGGACATCTGATCGAGGCTGGAGTAGCCTACCATCAGGCGACCGGTAGTCAAATCGCGTTCGACGTGATCACAAAGCTCGCAGATTTGCTCGTGAAGCGCTTTCTCACCGATGGCACCGCCGGGGTACCCGGTCATCCGGAGATCGAGCTGGCGCTCATGCGGCTATACCACCTGACGGGCAAAGATGCGTACTACCGGCTTGCGCGGCATTTTGTGCTTTCCCGCGGCCAGAAGCCGAGCTACTTCGAGGCAGAGACCGCGGATCGGCGAGAGAAGAAGATCCCGAACTGGCTTGATATCGCTTACAATCACGGCGAGGTGGACATGGAGGAACCGGTCGATCTCGCGTACTATGTGGCGTCTAAGCCTCTGATCGATCAGAACATAGCCGAGGGTCACGCCGTGCGCGCCGGCTATCTTTATGCCGGCTTGGCCGATGTGGCCGCTGCGAGCCAAGATGACGCGATCAAAGCCGCCGCTCTTCGACTATGGCACAATCTGGCAGATACGCAGATGTATGTGACCGGTGGCATCGGTTCGACGAATATGTGTGAAGGGTTCACCCATGAGTACGATCTGCCCAACGAGAGCAACTACTGTGAAACCTGCGCAGGTATCTCGCTGATCCTGTTCGCACGCCGACTTCAGATGTTCTCTTCGGATAGCCAGTTTGCCGATGTGATCGAGCGGGATCTCTACAACAACACACTCGGCAGCATGTCGATGGATGCGACGAGGTTCTACTACCGTAACGAGCTCGAGCGCTGGGGCGCCAAGATCGCGCGGGCGGGAAGGCCCGGCTGGCATGCATGCGCGTGCTGTCCGCCGAATCTTGCGCGTCTGATTCTCTCGCTCAATCGGTATCTCTATCACGAGGTAGGTGCTACGCACTATGTCGACCAGTTCATCGGAAGCACCTATCGCAGCGATGGGGTGGCTTGGTCGATGAGCAGCACTATGCCTGAGAGCGGCTGTGTGAAGCTGATGGTCGAGGCATGGGCAGCTGGCCATGAGCTCGCTGTGCGCATCCCCGCATGGAGCCAGAGATTCCGCTTGGAGCTGAATGGCAGGCCGCTGCATGCCGGCATCGACTTCGTGCTGAGCCAAGGTTATGCGCTGGTGCTCGAAGAGCTGAAGTCGGGTGACGAGCTGGAGCTCAAGCTTGATATGGCTGTCAAGACCGTGCACGTGAACTCACGCGTCAAATACGATGCGGGCAAAGTCGCCCTCATGCGGGGCCCGTTGGTCTACTGCGCCGAGGAAGCTGACAATCATATCGACGACTTCTGGAATGTGGTCGTGCCCGCAGATGCCGTCTGGTCTGAGAATGCGCATCCCACGTTCCCCGACGTGCGGTGCCTCACAGGTACGGTCCGATACGCCGCGTCGACCACTCCAGCTCTGTACAGCTATGATGAGCCCGAGATCAGATCTATTCCATTGACGCTCGTGCCGTTCTACACGCGCTACAATCGTTCGCTCGGGGCGATGCAGGTCTACTTTCGGCAGGATTCCCGTCTCAGATGATGTGACCTGAAGCGCATTCGGTCATCTGCTTTTCAACAGCGCCCGCCGCCCGCATTCCGTGCAGATGCGGGCGGCGGGCTGTTTGCTCTGTCTCGCATGCGGGCCGAGCCACCGGCTCGGGAAAAACAGAAATATTGGAACATGGTTTCATAGATAAGTATTACATGAAACCATTTACCAGTTAATCTAATACGCTTACCAGATAAATAAATACTTAGCAATATCGTGTTTCATAAATTGATATATTGATGAAACACAAGTACCTTCACGATTTGGAAAGGAGGGAAGTATGTCAAAAACGAACAGTGGCGGGTTCGACATCGCGAACGTTATCGATGAGCGTCTCATCGCGCTCGATCTGGATGTTACGACCAAAGAGGGCATGCTCGAGGAGCTCGTCGATCGCTTGGAGCAGCACGGCAGGATCAGCGATCGCGAGGGCTTCCTCAACGACGTCATGTGGCGAGAGGGCGAGGGCAAAACCGGTATCGGCATGGGCGTGGCGATACCGCACGGTAAGTCCTCGGGAGTCACACGGACCGCGCTTGCGATCGGGACGACCAAGCACCCGCTTGCCTGGGAGTCACTCGACGATGAACCCGTGCACGTGGTGATTCTGTTCGCAGTGACCGAAGGGGATTCGGATATCGTGCACCTGAAGTTGCTCCAGCACGTCGCCATGCTGCTGGCGCACGAGGCATTCGTCGAGCGATTGCATAAGACGAGAAGCGCATGCGAAATGATCGAGCTTCTTGAATCGAGTCCAGACGACTACGACAGCTGACGAGAAGGGCGGGACATGATGAAACTGGTTGGAGTCTGCGCGTGCACATCTGGGATCGCGCACACCTACATGGCAAAAGAAAAGCTGGTCAAGGCCGCCGCGTCACTGGGACACCAAATCAAGATCGAAACTCAGGGTACCATCGGCGTCGAAGATGAGCTGACGGCTGACGAGATCGCTAAAGCCGATGCAGTTATCCTAGCTGTCGACATCAAGATCGACACGTCGCGATTCAAAGGAAAGCGCGTGATGGAGGTGCCCACCGGTCTGGTGCTCAAAGCGGCGAAGCAGATCATCAACAAGATCGCGGACGAGGTGGAGAATGCACCTGAGCAAGGCGGTTCGAACTAGGCTGTGCTGATTGCCGCGACCGAGTTCGTGAAAGCTCTGCTCAGTGGTGCGCGTCGCAACTATTAGGGAAAGAAGGAAAACATGCTAAAAAAGCTGCAGCTCAAAAAGCATGCATTGACAGCGATCTCTTACATGCTGCCGCTTGTGGTCGCCTCCGGCCTTCTGATCGCGATCGGCAACCTGACCGGTGGCCAGGTGGTCAAAGATGTTGACGAGCTGACGATTCCAAGTGCCCTCACCTCGCTGGGCGTGCTCGGCATGGGGCTGCTGCCCTCGTTTATCGCGGGCTACATCGCCTATTCCATTGCAGATCGCCCAGGTATCGCTCCCGGCTTTCTCATGGGTCAGATCGCATCATTTCTGGGCGCAGGGTTTTTGGGTGGTATGATCGGAGGTTATCTCGTAGGTTATATCTGTCTCATGATCGAGAACTATGTAAAGGTTCCCAAATGGGCAGAAGCTCTCATGCCTATGATGATCATCCCCACGGTTTCGGCGATCGTTGGCGGATTGCTCATGTACTTCGTGCTCGGTACGCCCATCACATGGCTCACCCAGGCGCTCACGAGTTTTATCAATGGACTCGATCAGAACGCCAAGGTCGCATATGGATTCATCATCGGCTGGCTTGGCTGCCTCGATTACGGCGGACCGATATCGAAGGTTCCCAATCTCATTTGCGATGGTTTGATGCTCGAAGGGGTGTACGGACCAGAGGGAATCAAGGTGCTCGCTGCGATGGTTCCCCCGTTTGCTGTTGCGATCGCCCTGTTGCTGTCTAAGTTTGTCGGCAAGCCGATCTTCAAAAAGACAGAACAGGATAATATCGGCATTGCATTTCCGATGGGCGTCTGCATGATCTCAGAAGGCGTCATTCCGATCGCCATGAACGACATCATCCGAACAGTGTTCAGCACATCGATCGGTTGCGGAATATGCGGTGCGATCGCATTCGCTTCAGGTGTCGAGTCCATGGTTCCCTCCGGTGGAGTCTTCGTCATTCCCGCCATGACGAATCCGATCATGGCCGTCGTTGCTCTGCTCTGCGGATCCGCTGTGTCCGCGCTGCTTCTCGTGCTCGTCAAAAAACGTCTCGATCCGCATGAGATCAATGATCTCGAAGAACCCGATGCGGATGAGCAGGAGGTGGATCTGTCGTCCTTCAGTCTCTCGTAGGTTCAAGCGCTCACCTCGCAGCGGTTGCGCATCGGAGGTGCGCATCATCCGCGCGGCTCAATATGGGCAATTAGACGTATCTTGCAAAAAGGAGTGATCTAGCATGCTTGTTAATATGACGCAGATGCTTGGAGTCGCCAAGGAGAAGCATTTCGCAGTAGGGGCGTTCAACGTCTCTGAATCCAACCTCGTGCGCACCGTCGTCGAAACGGCCGAGGCCCAGGATGCGCCGGCGATCGTTGCGCTGCATCCCACCGAGTTAGAATACTGTCGCGATGAGTTCTTGAAATACGTGATCGCACGTTGCTCGAACAGTCCGGTTCCCTTTGTCATCCATATGGACCACGGTGACTCGATCGAGAGCATCATGAGGGCCGTCCACTGTGGCTTCACCTCGGTCATGATAGACGGATCGCTGCTGCCGCTCGCGGACAACATCGCCAAGACGCGCGAGGTCGTTGACGTCTGTCATATGATCGGCGTCTCCGTCGAAGGTGAGCTGGGAACCATCGGCAACACCGGAGCCACGATAGAGGGCGGCATGAGCGAGGTCAGCTACACTGATCCAACGGATGCGAAGACCTTTGTGGAGCGCACGGGCGTTGACACGCTTGCGATCGCGATCGGCACCTGCCACGGCCTGTATCCCAAAGGCGTTACACCGAGGCTCCGCATGGATGTGCTTCGCTCGATCCTCGAGGTCATCGATATCCCCTTGGTCTTGCATGGCGGTTCGGGCAATCCAGATGCGGAGATCGCCGAGGCGGTGCGCATCGGTATCCAAAAGGTGAATATCTCCTCCGACTACAAGAGCGCCTTCTTCTTGAAAGCTCGCGAGGTACTTGCACAGGAGAATTCCGGCTGGGATCCGAACAATATCTTCCCCGCATGCATCGACGCCGGAAAAGCGGTCATCAAGCAGAAGATGGAGCTATTCGGTTGCGTAGGCGCGGCCAGATTCTTCCGTGAGCCGGTGGTGCCTCAGTGGCGTCAGACTCAGGAGTGACTGAGTGATTCGGTGGGGCTGTGGCCCGCGCCCTCCTAGCTCATAGGATGCTATGCGAGATGAAAAAGGGCTCCATGGAGCCCTTTTTCGCTCATTCTTTGGCGTCTCTGTCGCCGAATGCCCATGCTTTGCCAACGGCGAGGCGTACAGCTGCGTTCGTTGCTATCATGACGTAGGAGAACTTGAAAGGGTTGTGCCATGCAGCGAAAAGGCAGCGTCATCAACGAGATCTGCACACTCTACGATCGCTTGAGCGATCGCGAACGGCATATTGCGGATTTCGTGCTCGCGAAGCAGACCGACGTCCCGACGATGACGACACGCGAGATAGCGTCCGAGAGCAGAACATCTGCGGCGACGGTGTCGCGGTTCGTTCGCCATCTCGGATACGAGAGCTTCTCTGATCTGCGCGATGCCCTGCTGCGCGAGAACGGATCGGGCGCAGGCGCTTCGATGGCATCGCAGGTCATCTCTGTGGATGCGCCGCGTGCTGCCATGGAGACGGTCCTCTTGGCGAAGAAACGGGAGCTTTTGGACACGCTCGACCTCATCGATGAGGGTGAGCTTGTGCATGCGGTTCGGCTCATCGAAGGCGCGGTCTCCATCGTGTTCGCGGCTGTGGGCAACACGATCCCCGCCGGTCTCTCGGCGTCATTTCTTCTTTCCGAGTTGGGTCTTCGCGCGCAGTGCGCCCCCACCACCGAGGCCATGATGCTTTCCTCTATGTCGCTCACCGGGCGTGATGTCCTGGTTTTCATCTCGAAATCCGGCCACTCGAAACGGCTGAACAAGATGATGGACAATGCGCTTGATTCGGAGACTCCCACGATCGTGATCACGAACGTACCCGATTCGCCGCTGGCGCGTCGCTCGTCCTGCGTGCTGCATGCGGCGACACGCGATAAGGTGCTCTCGGGAGATCTGCCGTTTTCGCATAACTCGATCAACTTCATCGTTGAGGTCATCTTCTTGCTGCTATGCTCCGATGTGCCCAACTTCAAGGCGAGAGCCGGTCTTTTGTGGAAGTCGCTGGGAGAGGATAAGGGCGTATCAGAAGAGGTCTTCTAGGATGGGGACTGCATCATGACTGAAACCATCGCGGTCATCGGCGCTCTCGAGAAAGAGGTGCGCCTCGTCTACGACAGGCTCAAGGAACGAACGATCGTCGATGGCGCAGGGCTCTCGACGGTGCGTGGCGTGTACGAGGACGCGCGCGTGGTCGCTGTGACCGCCGGAATGGGCACGGTCAATGCCGCTGCAGCGACTCAGTACCTCATCAGTTGCTGTGATGCGCGCGCCGTGATCTTTTCCGGCATCGGAGGCGCGATCAATCCAGTTCTGCGACCCGGTGACGTGGTGATCGGAAGCACGCTGCGCTATCTTGACACCGACACGGCTCTGCTGGCCGAATCCGTTCCCTGTCTCGAGGAGTTCGCATCAAGCGATGATCTCGTCGATATGGCGCGACAGGCGCTTATGGCTGAGGGGTACGCAGAGCTCGATGTTGACATTGAAGGCGCCCTGCCTCTCGGTGCCGCAGACGGGCGTCGCATCGATACGGTCGCCGATGCCGAGATGCCTCGGTTCCTCAGAGGAACCATCGCGACGGGGAATCGCTTCATCGTCGGTGCGGATGCGCGAGCGCGGGTGAGCGCGCAGACCCAGGCGGACTGCGTTGAGATGGAAGGGGCTGCCGTGGCGCATATCGCGGTCAAGAACGGCTGCGACTGCTTGGTGCTTCGAGCGATCTCCGATAGCTGCGATGAGAGCTACGAGCAGCTCAGCTCGCGTTCGTTCGATCTGGAGAGCTATGCTGCCGGGGCCAGCTCGCTCGTGCTCGATATCGTGGCTCGCTATGCCCGCCACGTCGAGGCGAACTCAAAAAGCAGATAGGATTGTTACCAGCAACGATGCACTTTCGCCTAAACGCGCAACAACTTCTTTGACCTTATCGATTCCGTGGAGGATACCATGGCCGACTCCATCAACTACCAACTAGCCAAGTTCGTGGCGAGCTTTGGCAAGGCATCACAGATTCCGCTGTCGACCTGTCCTGAGGTCACATTTGCAGGCAGGTCGAACGTTGGCAAGTCATCGATCATGAACAAACTGTTCGGCCGCAAGAATCTGGTGAAGGTCTCGAACACCCCTGGGAAGACAGCGAACATCAATCTGTTCGAGGCGGATGGCATCCACTTCATAGATCTGCCCGGCTATGGTTATGCGCAGCGTTCCAAAGCGGAACGGTCGCGGTGGGCCGGACTCATCGCTGATTTTTTTGCGCTTGAACGCAGTTTCAATCTGGTCGTCGCACTCGTGGACATACGGCACGATCCAAGTGCGCTCGATCATCAGATGATCGAGTTTCTCCAACACAACGAGCTGCACTTCGTCGTTGCCCTTACCAAGGCCGACAAGCTCAACCGCTCTCAGCAGGCTCGTCAACGGGCGAGCATCTCCTCGCAGATCGACGTTGATCCCGCCGACATCATCACGACGTCGGCGCGAAGCGGAACTGGTATAGATGTTCTGAAGGAGCGCATCGCGCAGGCGTGTCTGTAGGCCGGTGCATCAAAAAGTGGGTCTCGTTACGTTACACCTTCGAATTGTATGTGCATAACGATGACTCTTGTGTATTGGACCATCAGAGCTTTCGGCTGATTTATCGATTCCAACTGCTAAACTACAGATAAGTGAATACTTCGGAGGCCTAACGAGGTGTCCGTCGATGACAAGGGCGAGCATGAAAAGCTGTACGACCATCAAGGATATCGCTGCGAAAGTTGGAATGTCAGTAACTGCTGTGTCGCTGGTCTTAAACGAAAAACCCTGTCGAATCACTGATGAGAATCGCAAGCGAATCAAGGAGGCAGCCCACGAGCTCAACTACTCGCCAAACTACAGTGCGAGAAGTTTGAAGACGCAACAAACGATGACGCTGGGTCTCATTGTTCCGAATATCGCCAGTCACTTTTACTCGAAGATTGCTAAGAACTTGGAAGAGGAGTGTCGGGAACTCGGATATGCTCTGTTCATCACTGGTTCAAAAAATCGGTCTGAAGATGACTGTCGCTTACTGAATATGCTTGCACGACGTGGTATTGACGGGCTCTTTTTTGTTAGCAGCAGCGAAGCGGTGGGGGATTCTGAAGTCGGCAGGCAGCTTTGTGATCTGCATGTTCCCTATGTGCTGGTAGGCCGCTATCTCCCTGCAATAGAATGCGATTCAATCCGTTTCGATGAGGAAGCTGGTGCGCATCGTGCAACTTGCTGTTTAATCGAACGTGGACACACGAAGATCGGATGCATTGTAAATACGGTCACATCCGAAAGCGGTGCCTTGCGCTACGATGGTTATCGCCGTGCTCTCGCCGAGGCAGGGATAGCGTCAAACCCAGAGTATTGCGCCGAGAGTGATTATGATATCGGTGAAAGCTATAAAGCAATGGAAAAGCTGATCAGGACCGACATTTCCGCGGTGCTTGCAACAAGCGATAGTATAGCGCTCGGTGCTGTGCGTTGTATACAGGATCACAATCGACGGATTCCTGATGATATATCTGTCGTTGGCTTTGACGAAGAGATTGCGTATCAGATTTATAAACCTCGATTGACTATCATAAAACGCGATATTGAGCATCTGTGCCATCGCGCAACTGCAATGTTGCACGACCGTATCGAAAACACGAACAAAGATCTGCAAGTCGAGTTCAACGATGAAGCTATCATGCCGGAACTGCTAGAAGGCGAGAGCGTGAAAACTCTCACTGAGTGATTGCTCGCCGATCGGAATTCGATCCTGTCGACACATTAGAACCGCTTAACGATTCGTTTCACCCGCTCACGGGTTTCTCGCTAATGATAAAACGTTAAATCATTATAGTTCATCAATATTAAGTTTGATAAAACGATTGATCATTGCAGGATCGACGCAGTTTGATGCAGACAGGCAGACTCTTTCAGCAGGACATCAGGCAAATGTGATAAAACGTTTAATCTTGAAAGGAATGATATGTCAGACACGGAATTGAACACGACGGACCGAAATGAAGTGGAAGAGTTCCTATCCATTGCGAGGCGAGAGATATCTGCGTTTGCAGAAAGAATTGACTATAACCAGCTTTCGAGTGCAAAACTGCTAATCAGAGAGGCGGAGCGAGCAGGGTGTCGCGTTCACGTGACCGGCATCGGAAAACCAGCGCATGTAGCTGGATATGTGGCATCGCTGTTCTCCTCGACTGGTACCCCAGCCTACGAGCTTCATGGAACAGAAGCGGTGCACGGCAGTTCAGGACAGGTCCGACCCGGTGACATAGTAATAGCGATTTCGAACAGCGGAGAAACGGCTGAGCTCAAGGCAACGGTTTCAACACTAATTGCAAACGGTGCTCACATCATATCCGTGACGGGCAACCCTTCTTCGTGGCTCGCACGTGTTGGCGAGGTCGAGCTTATAGCGAGTGTTTCACAAGAGGGTGATTACATGAACAAGCCTCCGCGTGTTTCAGTTCTTGCTGAAATCATCGAGCTGCAGTGTCTGTCTATTTTGCTGCAGAGGGCTTATGGCCTCACCCCTCAATCCTATGTCACGTGGCATCCAGGTGGAAGTCTCGGCCAATCGATACGGAGTACGGAGGACTCCCTCACGTGAATTGAACACTCATCTTGGATTGTTCACGAGGTTTTACCAGTGCGTATGAGCAAGCGATGAGCTGGAGGCAATTATGAGTGTAAAACTGGCACGAATTGATTTTCGGTTAATTCACGGGCAGGTGATCACAAACTGGACGCGCATCTTGGGCATCAACGAGATTATCACTATTGACGAGGAGTTACGGCATGATGAGTTCATGCAGGATGTCTTTAAAATGGCCGCACCCAAGGGTGTCAGGATCAAAATTCTGAGCTGCGAAGAGGCTGCTCAGGCGCAACAGCAAGGAGAATTTGAGAGAAGTAGCGTAATGCTGCTGTTCAAGAACGTGGAATCCCTCCAGCGCGCGCTCAAAGCCGGCGTGAAACTCGATTCCGTCCAAGTCGGAGGCTTGGGAGGAGCTGCAGACAGGAAGGTCGTGCACCACGCGATCACGCTCGACCAAGCCGATCTTGACACACTGGTTTCGATTGCAAGTACCGGTATAGAAGTCTATTTCCAGACGACCGCAGATTACTCGAAGGCGACACTTGAAGAGATTTCAGCCAAGTTCTAGGACGTTCTCAAGGAGGGAAGGAAATGGGTTCCGTTATCAGCGCTGCGCTCGTTGGTATTACATATTGGATTTCTATGGGTCGTGCGTTCTACTACTTTTCGTTTGCGTTCCGAAAGCCGGTGGTAATTGGAGTTGTCATCGGTCTGATCTACGGAGATGTGCCGATTGGACTGGTCGTGGGGGCCACCATTCAACTTATGTATATGGGTGGCATAGAGGCAGGGGGCAACATTCCATCCGATCAGGGATTGGCAGCTTGCATCGCGATTCCGGTTGCGATCATCAATCATCTTGACGCTGGCACCGCAGTTGCGATCGCTGTTCCGTTTGGTGTACTCGGAGTACTTCTCAACAATATTCGCAGAACGATCAACTCATTATTCTCAACTCGTGTCGACGCATTGGTCGAGGATGAGAAATACGACTTGGTCTCCGTGTTCTCTTTCGCGTTGCCTTGGGCTATGAACTTCATTGTGTATTTCGTCCCCGTTTTCATCGCAACGCTTCTAGGCCCTTCTGCGGTACAGGCGGTAATAAATGTTATTCCAACTTGGATTATGAATGGACTCGCCAATGCAGGAAACATGCTTCCGGCTCTGGGCTTTGCACTCACCCTTGTCATCATGGGGAAAAAACAGTACCTGCCCTTTTTTGTCGTTGGCTTTTTTATGTTTGCAATCACAGGATTTTCAATGCTCACTGGTGCAATTTTCGCATTGTGTTTCGCGCTGATCGCCAATCTATTTGTTCAGCATGAGGAGGTCGCACAATAATGGTTACGGGTAGAGACCCAGAAGATAAAGAGCAGAACCAAACAACTGAAGGATTTAATCAGAAGGCGACTCAGGAGACGATCAAGCAGGTTCTAAATTCGGAAAGTGTGCCTGCTATCACCAAAATAGATCTATTGAAAGCGTGGTGGAAATGGTGTCTTGCCGTTGAGGTGCCCGTGAGTTTCGATCGTATGCAAGCCCTTGCTTTCGGCTACTCGATGAACAAAATAATTCGCAAGCTATATAAGAATGATCCAAAAGAACTCAAAGAAGCATTTCATCGGCATACCTCGATGTTTAATACAAATTGTGATTGGGGCAGTGTAATTCACGGTATTGTTATATCACTCGAGGAACAGCGGGCACATGGTGCTGAAGGCATTTCGCCTGAGATGATCCAATCCATCAAACTCGGACTCATGGGGCCATTGGCTGGCATCGGCGATGCAGTTGACCAAGGTATCGTCGGCACGATTCCTCTGGCAATTTTCGTTCCAATGGCGTTGCAGGGCAACATTATCGCAGCCTTCATCCCGAGCCTGATTTATCTGGCGTGGTCAACAGGATGGTCTTGGTTCTTGTTCCGGCAAGGATATACCCTCGGACGAGGTGCGGTTACCGAGATTCTGCATTCAGGGACTATCAAAAAGGTCATCGATGCTGCAAGCATCATGGCGATTTTCATGATCGGTTGCCTTTCCGCATCGTATGTCAAAGTGAGCACAGTCCTGCAATTCGATAGCGGTGGAGGAAAATTTACAACGGTGCAGAGCATTCTTGACGGCATTTTGCCATGTTTGCTTCCGTTCTGCGTGGTCATGGGGATGTATCTCTATATAACGAAGAGAGGTCCCAAATATCTGAATTTGATCGCGTACACAATGGTTATCGCGATTTGTCTGACGGGTCTCGGCATCATCTAATTAATGAGGAGCTTACACATGAATGTGCTCATCACACCGCGCGGATTCGCAAGATATGGTACGGATGAAATTGCTCGCATGGAATCTCTTGGGTTGAGTGTGCAGTGCAATACAACTGGAAATCCCTACAGTGCCGACAATTTTCTTGAGATGGCCAAAGATTCGGACGCGATCATCATAGGGGTCGACATCTGTGACCGTGCGGTTATGAAACAATGTCAGAAATTAAAAGTAATCTGCAAATTTGGAGTCGGTACCGATAACATCGATCTCGCATATGCCAAGCAACGAGGTATCTATGTTGGCCGCACTGTGGGCTCGAACTCGCTTTCGGTTGCAGAGCATGTCGCTGCCTTGATGTTTGCCGATGCGAAAAACCTCTATCCCACTATTCGGGACGTCAAGGCGGGTGGTTGGTGCAAGCCAACCGGTGCTGAACTTCATGGAAAGAGCTTAGGAATCATAGGCTTCGGAGCTATTGGAAAATCTCTCGCCAAAATTGCGACTGGGATTGGCATGCACGTCATAATCTATGACGCGTTTACGATCGATCCGAAAACAGCGCAGGAGAATGAATGCACCATCGCCAGCCTAGATGAGCTACTCGAGATGTCAGATTACGTATCTCTTCACGTTCCGCTCTTGGACAGTACAAGAGATATGATTTCAACACAGCAATTCGATCATATGAAACGTGACGCATGCTTATTGAATGCCTCACGAGGCGGGATTGTAGACGAGACAGCCCTCTATGAAGCTTTGAAACGTGGTGCCATTCGCTCGGCTTGCTTTGACGTCTACTCTTCAGAGCCTCCTCGTCCGGAAAGCCCCCTTTTGGCGCTCGACAACTTTCTACTTACCTCTCATATCGCCTCGCGAACACGCGAAGCGGAAAGACGCACGTGTCTGATCTCGACGAATTATATCTTGGAGCATCTCGGATTGCAGCAATGATCGATGGGAGAAATGCAAGACACCTTATCACGTCTGTCGGCCAGCTGCGCTCATCGATCATTTCAACTATCCTAATTTGGAGGTAAGAAGTGAAGATCATTATTGGTGCCCATGGAAGGTTGGGCCGGGAGCTCATCAACTCGGCGAAAATGATATTCGGCACGCTTGAAGATGTTTCCAACGTATCACTTTTACCCGGAATGTCATTCGAGGACTTCAAGCGCGATGCGGAATCGATTTTAAAATCAGTCGAAGACGATCAGATTCTTGTGCTGACCGATCTTTTCGGGGGTACTCCCTGCAATGTATTCTCAGCGCTGAGCAGGCAGTATGGGTGCAGCGTTGTATCAGGAGTTAATCTCCCCATGTTAATTGAATTGTATGCAAGTGTTTCATCCGGGCGAGACGATCGCACTGCTGGGGAACTTGCAGAATATGCACTTAGCGTATTGCGCGAGAGCGGGGTCCATACAAATCGAGTCCTCGCATCTTCGTAGAAACTGGTGCGGGGACCATCCAAAATGAATCGGAGGAGATCGATGTCAACCTTTCACGGTGTAATCGTTCCCATGGTAACGCCATTCAAACGAGACAGTGCGCAGTCCATCAATTTCTGCGCAGCTGATCAGCTCATAGAAAAGCTAATCGGATCAGGTGTTTCGGGGATTTTTATTTTTGGAAGCAATGGAGAATTTCATCTCTGTTCCCATGAAGAAAGAATCCGATTCACAAAGCATGTAGTTCAGAAAGTTGGTGGTCGCCTGCCAGTGTATGTAGGAACCGGAGCATGTTCGACGAACGAGGCATGCAATCTTTCACGGGAGGCTGAGGCGTTGGGAGCCGATGCGCTTTCCGTGGTCAATCCGTATTTCACACAGATCAGCGATTCTGAAATCGTGCGTTATTATGAGCGGGTGGCTGCAAGTGTCAAAATACCTATCATTTTGTATAACATTCCTAAATCAACCGGAATGAACCTGTCTGCTGAAGTTGTGTCGAAAATTGCGCCGATCGAAAATATCAAAGGCATCAAGGACAGCTCCGGAAATGTGGAGAACCTTGCAGGATATATAGAGGCTGCATATGGCAATGACATGGATGTGCTGGTTGGATCAGATGGGAAGATTTCCAAGGGTTATGCGATGGGCGCGACAGGGGCTATCGCTGGAACAGCAAATCTGATCACGGATGTCGTAGTTGGATTGTTTAGCGCACTTGAGTCCGGTAAGACTGAATCTGCAAAAATGCTTCAAGCTGAGATCGAGCCCTTGCGCGATATCTTGCATAAGGGATCCACACCGGCAGTGCTAAAGAGATCGCTTGAGCTAGCCGGTATTCCAGTTGGTCCAGCGCGTGAACCCGTTTCCGATCTCTCCGGATTTCTTGACGCATCCATCATGTCAATGCTTGATCACTATGGAATCGAACACATTTGAATATGAGGCAATTTCGATTGGAGTCTTTGCTATGGCTATGGAAAAAGCTGTTATTTCAAAGAGCATATATGAGTGCTGTGCATTTGCAGTGGTTCGAACACCTTCGGTGGATCGCGCTTGCGAAATTGCCGAAGGCTGTCTTCGAGGTGGTGTGAATGTTCTTGAAATAAGCTACACTCTGCCGAATGCCGGTGAGGTGATCGCAGGCGTAAAAGAGCGGTTTGGGAGGCAGATAGTCGTGGGTGCCGGCACCGTCATGGATGCTCCAACGGCACGACTCGCCACCATCGCGGGTGCAGAATTCGTCGTTGCAAATTGTCTCTCCAACGAAGTCGCCACTCTGTGCAATCGCTACCAGATTCCCTATGCACCGGGATGCACAACGGTGACCGAAGCCATGCATGCCCTTGAGATAGGCGCGGCGTTTATCAAGTGCTTCCCGATCTCGAACTTCTATGGGCCCAAGCTCGCCTCGATCTTCAAGACCCCCACGCCGTGGATGCCGCTCATGGCTTCAGGGGGCATCAATCTCGAAAACCTCGCTGAGTGGGTCCGCGCTGGAATCGACTGCTGCGGCATCGGTGGCCTGCTCACGGAAGGCAGCGCAGCTGAGATCGCAGCGAACGCGGCCGAGGTTCGCAGGATCATCGATGAGGTACGCGCCGGATAGGGTATGTGATCGATCGCATCAGGATCAGTGAGCGAGCATACAGCTCGTCGGTGGTTACAACCTCGCGGATAAGAGCGCCGGTTGACATCGGTCGCGCCTATCCGCGAGGCCGTTCTGTTCAGTGCGCATTGCTGCATCATTGCCCCCCGCCTGGCGAGACCGCGTTTACCTCGACCAGGGTGTTTTTTTATCGCTGTGGAGGGGGTCGTCTTGCTGATGGCGTGAAACAAAAGGCATCGATTATTAATCTTTGCATCAGCTTGCCTTAATCTGTGGGGCCCATCATGATGGGGACATCGGATCGATTACCGCGGAAGGCAGAGATGCAAGAGACACAGAACAATAAGATGCAGGTTGCGAATCAAGACAACGCGTGCTCTGACGTGGATTCAGGGCATCGCGGTTCCGCTGGATCGATTTCAGAAGAGGAGCGCCTGAGGAGGACCGGTCTTGTTCGCGAGAACGCCGGCGTATCCTTTGAGGATGCCCGTGCTGCGCTGGAGCTCACTTCCTATGACATGATCGATGCCGTGATCCTGCTTGAGCGACAGGGCAAGACCTCCTCTTCGACGGTGCATATCAGCACGGGAGGGGCCGGGGATGCCGCCGCGTCGAGCAGCGAGACGGCGCGGCAGATGTCCCAGGCCCAGATCGATTATGAGAGGGATACGAGGCAAGGCAGATTCGAGGAGCGCCTCGGCGGGGCCATGCGATGGGTGCGACATGTGCTGCAAAGAAGCATCGATATCACCCTGGTGGCAAAGCACCGTGGACGCCAGGTGTTCTCGATGCCGCTGCTTCTTGTTCTCTTGCTGGCTGCGTCAATGTTTTGGACGGGAGTGGCGTTTCAGTTCATAGTGGTCCTGCTGATCGCGAGCCTGTTCTTTGATTTTCGGTATCATTTCGAGTGTCTGGAGGATGCGCCCGCCCGCCCTGGCGATGTTTCCGACGATGATGCTGATGAGGATGATGACATGAACCGCAAGGACGTTTGAAGATGACCAAGATTCTGGTCGTGGAGGATGAGGAGAAGATCGCGCGCTTTGTCGAGCTTGAACTCTCGCACGAGGGGTATGACGTCGATAAGGCAGCTGACGGACGCATCGGTGCCGATCTCGCCGTGATAAACGACTATGATCTGATTCTGCTCGATGTCATGCTTCCCGAGCTGAGCGGTCTGGAGGTGCTGCGTCGCGTGCGCAGGATCAAGTCAACTCCCGTGATCCTGCTCACCGCTCGCGATGCCATCATCGATAAGGTCGCTGGATTGGACGCCGGTGCTGATGACTACATCACGAAGCCCTTTGCTATCGAGGAGCTGCTCGCACGTATTCGCGTGGCGCTCAAGCACCTTTCGGATGCAGGCGAGCTCCCAACTCAAGAGGCCGACGCCGGTGTCGCCGGCGAAACCGGAGATGGGATGCCGAGCCACGAGGCCTCTCGAGGCGTGACCCGGGATGCAGGCGGGCGTCCACGCGCTCTTAGAGCTGGGGCGGTTCTTCTCGATCCTGATTCACATGAGGTGCTCGTCGGGGTCGAGCCGGTCGATCTGACGAATCGGGAGTTCGAGGTTCTGCACGCGCTCATGTCGAACCGTAACAGGGTGATGTGTCGCGATCAGCTCGTACGCGAGGTGTGCGGTTACGACTATGTCGGTGAGACGAACGTCATCGATGTCTACGTGCGTCATATTCGCATGAAGATCGATGAGCCCTTCGGTATCGAGCTCATCACCACCGTGCGCGGGGTCGGCTATGTCATACGCAAATCATAGGAGCCGATCCGCCGAAGAAGGCCCGCAGCGCATTCACGTGTTCCGTCGAGGCGACGCGCCTGTATGCACGGCGACCGAAAGGTCATCCACTTCATCGATCGCGCGCAGCATCGCACGGTCTATTCTCGTGCGTCGGCTGATCTGGTTCTGCGTGCTCGATCTGCTGCTCTTGTCGGCGCTGGTATGCGCGTTCGTGTTCCAGAGCATCCAGCAGCTGCCGGCCTCCGCTCGCGCCGGCCAGCTGCTGGCACCCGGCAGCTCTTGGGTGCTCGCCTCCCCCCGCATGAACCTTGCGGCGCTCACTCTCAGCGTCACAGAGGCGGGAGGCACCGTTCACGAGTTCCACTTCTCAGACCATGCCGCCTTTACCGTCTCCGTTGTCAGCGTCGTGGTGGCAGCCGAGGTCATCGCGCTGCTCTCGGGTTTCTCAGAAGCGCGACGCATACGTCGCAAGCTGCGTCCGCTCAACGAATTGGCCCTCACCGCCGAGGCGATCGGTACCAGAGCCGATGAGCCCGGAGCTGGCGACCGCCTCCTGCAGGGTGCGAAGATCACATCAAAGCAGAAATTCGAGAGTCTGAAGCATGCGATATCCGAGGCGACGGTTGAGGCGCCGCGCATCTCCACCGGGGACAAGGATCTTCGCAGCATCGAGGTTGCATTGAACGGGCTGCTTCATCGCATGCAGGAGGCAAAGGCGCAGCAGGCGCGTTTCGTTTCAGATGCTTCGCATGAGCTGAGGACCCCACTCGCTGTCATCAAGGGTTATGTGGGCATGCTGGACCGTTGGGGCAAGGACGATCCGGAGGTGCTCGAGGAATCCATCAGCGCGCTCAAAGCGGAGTCCGAGCATATGGGTGAGCTTGTCGAGCAGCTGCTCTTTCTCGCGCGCGGCGATTCAGGTCGCAACACACTCGAGCGCACGGTGTTCGACCTCGGCGATCTGGTTGCCGATGTGGCCGAGGAATCGCATATGATCGATGAAAACCATCGCTACGAGATGCGTGCGGACCGGTCCGAATGCGGCAGAGAGGATCATGCCGAGGGCACGGGACATCCCCAAAAGAAGGGGTGGGCCGCTCGGACAGGAGGTGCGACCCAGCATATGAGAGCTGCTGCGGCACCTCTCATGGTGTATGCCGACCGTGCTCTGATAAAGCAGTCTCTGCGCATCATGGTTCAAAACGCTGCACGGTACTCTCCGAGCGGGTCCTCTATCACGCTGTCGGTTCAAGTGGATTCTGCTTCCGGACGCATCGGCTATGCGGTGACCGATGAGGGGCAGGGCATGACACCATCGGATGCTCGGCATATCTTCGAACGATTCTATCGAGCTGATGATGCGCGCGCCACCCACCGTGGGGGCACCGGACTCGGTTTGTCGATCGCCAAATGGATCGTCGACGCTCACGGGGGCGAGATCGAGGTTGCCTCCCGGGAGGGACTCGGCACGCGCTTCACCGTATGGCTTTCCAAAAGCAATCCGTCGGCTTGATGAGCGCTTCGGCAAAGAGGCGAGTATCGCTCAAATCCGAAGCTCCGTCTTTAAAAAGACATGTCATACAACGGGCGAATGTTGCCTATAACGCTCATTTCTTGTATACATCAACTGCAGGAGTCGCACCGGCAAGCGGCTGATATCATGGTCAGCGTCATGTACCAAAATGCTCTCAGCACATGGAGAAAGCTATGGGTATCGCTAAGTACCGGCGGATCGAAGAGGATCTCAGAAAGCAGATCCTCAACGGTGAGTTCGAATACGGCGATCGCTTCTACAGCGAATCAGATCTTATCAGACGCTACAACGTGAGCACCATCACAGTCATTCACGCGCTGAAGAATCTTGTGAATGCCGGTTTCCTCGTTCGAGAGCAGGGACGCGGCACATTCGTGTCGCGCGCGCGCAAGCAGCAGACGGTGGAGTTCTCCGATATCGAGATCTTCAACGATCGGGGTGTGCGCGAGCAGGTTGAGATAGTCTCGTTCGAGTGCTGCAACGATTCGAAAATCTGCGATATCTTGAAGCTCGAGCAAGATGAGACCTATCACCGCATCATTCGCGTTCGTCGCATCGACCGCATCGCCTACATGGTGCAGGTCTCGCATATTCCAAGCCGCTACATCAAAAGTGATATCAGTCCGGACTATTACCATTCAATCTATCAACGTTTTCGCGACGATTTCGATATTCATCTTTTCGATGAGGCTTCCGTGGAAACCGATGAGGTCCTCTTTCCCGCACCACCCAAAATCGCTGCGGCACTTGAGTACGCTGAGGATGCGCCCTGCGTCTTGCAGCACAAGACGACGATATTGAGTGATGGTCAGATCGCGGAGTACACATTGGGGTACAAGCGCTGGGATTTCTTCAAGATCGAGCTGAAGAGGTCGACATCAAGTACATCGAGCCGATAACTGCGCCGGATATCGTGTACAGCGCGTCTTATCTTTAGCTGCTCGCGGCTCGCAGTCACACATCGTCACACGTTCATCCCATGCTGCTCGACCGTTCGCATCCCCGATCAAATCGGCCCTTTCACCGTTGCTTGCTCTTGTCGGCAATGTCGAGCTTCTCCTGCTCTCTGCGCATGGCGGCCGCGCGCTCGGCGCAGCCGCTCTGCTCAAAGAAGACTAGAGCCCGGCTGATCACCGCGCGGCGCTGCGCTCGTGTGAAGTGAGCCGTTAGCAAACGGTCGATCATGTAATCAACGTCGCTCATTTCGGCCTTCGCCATGCAGACGTTCATGCGCATGAAAAAGAGATTGAATCGCGGGAACAGGATGCGCATGGGCACGCCGTCGAGCAGATGGATGCACTCATCGTATCGCTCGCTCATGAACGAGACCTCGAAGCTGCGGTACAGATAGCGTTTGGCCATCTCAGATCCGATGAAATACACTACGAGAAGGATGACGCAGCCGATCGTGAGCGTGTTCATGTGATTGCCTCCTTCAGAATGATCGCGGCGCTACGTGGGATCTGTTTTTTCATAATAGAGCGGATGGAAAAGCCCCGACGGGTGCATGCCAGCCGGGGCTCGGAACTGAAACGAGGTTCCAGATGCGACGAGTCGCTTGGATCATCCCTTTGCGATGATACCGAAGCCACCCAGGATCACGGCCAGGATCAAGACGATGAAGATCGCCTTGGTCGAGGTCACCCCCTTCTTGCCGAGCATCCAGTACACGAAGCCCACCAGCACCACCGGCACGAGCTTGGGCATGATCATGTCGCAGATGTTCTGCAGGTTCAGGGGAACCTCGCCGATCATGGGCTTTACGGCCAGCACGATGTTCACGTTGGAGGCGACCAGGGCGCCGACCATGAACACGCCGAGCACGGTCGCCGCGCCGGTGAGCGCGTTGAGCTTGTCGCTCATCGTGGTCACGAGCTTGACCCCCTGCTCGTAGGCGAAGCGGGTCTGGCGGCAGCGGAACCAGTCGACGAAGATGTTGACGACCACCCAGATGAGGATGCCGATCGGATTGCCGTTGATCGCCATGTTGGCGGCAAGCGCACCGAAGATCGTCGGCAGGAGCGATCCGAAGATCGAGTCGCCGATCGAGGCGAACGGTCCCATGAGACCGGTCTTGATGCCGGCTGCGGTCCGCAGGCCCTCCAGGCCCTCCTTCTCCTCGACGGCGAGATCGATGCCGGTGACGATGGTGTTCAGGAAGTTCGAGGTGTTGAAGAACTGCGCGTGGGTGCGCATGGCCTCCTTGAGCTCGGGCGTGCCGTCCCCGTAGATCTTGCGCAGCTGCGGCAGGATGGTCCACAGGTAGCCCGATCCCTGCATGCGCTCGTAGTTCCAGCCCACCTGGAACAGCGGCAGGCTCCTGCGGTTGATCTGCCGCAGATCCTCTTGCGTGAGCCGGTAGCCCGTCGTCTTGTGCGAATCGGGCTCGGGGTCGTCCCGCCCGATGCGGATGTCATCAGAGCTCATCGTCTTCGACCTCCTCGTTCGAGTCGGCGGTTGCGGCAACGGCGAGCCGAGCGGCCTGGTTGCCCTTGTAGTACAGGATCGACAGCGCCAGGCCGATGATCGCGATCGTCAGCATCGACAGGTTGTTGAACGAGCCGGCGAAGTCCTTGTTGACCGCGGACACGCCCGCACCCAGCGTCACGATGCTCGTGAACACGGTGCCGAGCAGGGCGGCGATGACGAAGCCGAGCAGCAGGTAGGCGATGTGCCTCTTGACCGGGAGGTAGCGAAGCAGGATCGCGAAGCCCACGGCGGGCAGCGCGCCGCCGGCCACGGTCAAGCCCTGCGCGAGCCAGCTGAGATCACCCTGGAGCAGGCCGACGATCTTCTCGACGATGCCCTGACCGAAGGTCAGTGCAAGAAACACCGGCAGAGCGCGCGACAGCGCCCAAGAGAGGGCTCCGAGCAGAAAGTCGCGATGAATGCCCGCGTAGTCGAACTCCTCGATGCGCCCGTCTATGCGATGCACCCAGAACGTGTTGGCGAACCTGCCCAAGATGTCGGTGTAGACCAGAAGGGCTGCGACTGGAACGCCGATCGCCGTCAGCGCCTGCTCCGGGTTCCATTTGAGTGCCACGGCGAATGCCGTGGCCAGAACAGTGCCGGAGTTCGCATCGATGCGCGATGCGCCTCCGAACGTGCCGACGCCCAAAACCATCAGTTGCATGCTGCCGCCGATGAAGAGCCCGGTGGTCACATCTCCCATGACGAGTCCGGAAATCAGGCCGGCGAAGACCGCCTGTCCGGCTGAGGTGTACGGACCGAGTTCGTCCAGAATCTGATATGCCGCGTAAAGCGTCAGTAACAGAATCTGCCACCATTGAATCATAGCTTTCCCCTTTCTTTCAACGAATAGAGCTGCCTGCACAACGTTGTCCATCACATGCCGAGCGCAGCCTCCCCATGCGATCGGGCACTGAAAAACCGAATCTCACGGTCACGCCTTCTCAAGCAGCGGCATGAAGTCCTCCGCTGCGTTGGAGGGGACCATCTGTGCGGTGAGGGTCACACCGCGGGAGGCGATCGCCTTGAAGTCTTCGATCTCGGAAGGCGTGACGGCGATCGAGCGGGTCACGTTCTTGATGGTGCCCTCCGATGCCATGTTGCCGACGTTGACATGTTCGATGGGCACCCCTGCATCGATGAGCCGCAGCACCGTCTTCGAACCCTTTGCGATGATGAACAGGCGCTGCTCATCGTATTTCCCGGCTAGGATGTTGGCGGCGGCCTTCTCGACGGGCAGCACCGAGAGCCTCACCGAAGTGGGACAGGCCATCTTGAGCACCTGCTTCTGCAGGCTGTCCTGCGCGACGTCGTCATCGACGACCATGAAGCGACCGACGTTGAGCGAATTCGCCCACAGGTTGGCCACCTGTCCGTGCAGCAGGCGGAAATCTATGCGCACTCCGATAATCATCTATCTCTCCTCTCCGGCCCGTTCGTCGATCACAGGCCTTGAGCTCAGTTTGAGCTCGTCCGAATAGATCCCCTCGGTCTCGAAGACGATGATGTCATTCGATCCCACTCGCAGCAGGCCATGGGGAACATACAGGCTCCGCGTGGGGCCCTTCTCCCAGAATCGACCTACATTGAAGCCGTTTACAAACACACAGCCCTTGCCGAAACCGGTGAGGTCCAGATGCGTGTCGAGAGCCGTGTCCCGGACAACCGCAGCGAAGCGATGAAACGCCGGTGCCCCTGGGGTCCACCCCCGGGAAAAATCCACCTTGTCGGCGGATGCGAGCGGCAGCCGGAACACTTCGAAGCCTGTCACGAAGTGCAGATCGACGCAGATACCCGTTCGGATGCCCTTGTGCTGGGTTGACGCGAGCAGCTTGTGGCCGTAGTTGACACGACCCATGTTCTCGACGAGGATGTCGAGCTGATTGATACCCGGCTTCGGTGCGGCCAAGATGTCCTCGCCGATGTCTTCCTGGTACTGGGTCGCCACAAGCCGGCCGTTGAGGAAGAGCTGGGCGCGGTCGCGTGCGTCGACGATGCGGAAGCGCTCCTCACCGGCTGTGTCCGCCTCGATGCGCGTGCGGTACAGGATGTAGCCGTATGCCTGCCCGAGGTCCTCCATGGCCGCGGGATGGCGCATCTCCAAGGGCTCGGAGAGCGTGTCGAGTGTTTCGAACAGGCCGGCGAGGCCGCAGCGCTCAAGCGTCATCGGAGCCAGCGTGCCCTTGATCCGCGGCGAGGCGGTCCGCGCGTCGGGGAAGTCCTCACGCACCATGCGTTGCAGGGCGTAGAACTTCTCGGTCGGGTTGCCCGCCTCATCGAGCGGGGCGTCATAATCGTAGCTCGTGATCTGGTGCAGGTCATGGTCATGTCGTGCCGAGCACCCGTTCATAAAACCGAAATTCGTGCCGCCATGGAACATATAGAGATTGATGCTTCCCTCGCGCAGGGCTTCGCGAACGCTTCGGGCAAGCTCTTCCGGATCGCGTCGCACGACCGACTCGCCCCATCGATTGAACCAGCCAGCCCAGAATTCCATGCACATGAGCGGCCAGGTCTTGCCGTGCTCTTTGTGGAATCCCTTGAGCGCGGCAAAGTTCTCCGTCGCATGAGATCCGAAGTTTCCGGTGGCGAGGACGTTGTCTTCGATAAGCGATCCGGCGCGCTGACAGGCACGCCATGGTCCGTCTGAGGTGCACAGCTTCACATCGATGCCTCGCTCGACCATGAGATCGCGAACGGAGCGCATGTAGTCGCTGTCCTCGCAATATGAGCCGTACTCGTTTTCAATCTGCATCATTATGATATTGGCCCCACGCGTGATCTGGTGCTTGGCCAGATGAGGCATGAGCATGTCATAGTAGAGGGCCAGACGCTCGAGAAATCTCGGGTCGTTTGAGCGGATGCGCATGCCGCGCTCGGCCAGCAGCCATGCTGGCAGGCCGCCGAACTCCCATTCGGCGCAAATGAAGGGGGAGGGCCGCACGATCGCCCAGAGGCCGAGATCTGATGCGAGCCCCAGGAAGCGCTCGAAGTCCGTCTCGGCGGTGATGCGGAATTCATCTTTGTGCGGCTCATGCATATTCCATGGTATATATGTTTCGACTGTGTTGAAGCCCATGGCTTTGAGATTGTAAAGTGAATGCTCCCAGTCGTCTGGGTGCAGGCGGAAATAATGGATCGCACCGCTTCTGATCTGAAAAGGACGCCCATCCATATAGAAATCAGAGCCGATCTCGAATGTATGCACGCCCGCCGTCCGATCTGTCGCAGAGAATAGCTCAAACCACCATACTTAATATATTAAGATATTAAGATGAGACTATGCCCAAGAACTGTATTCAAACATGCTTATCGGTAGAGACAGCTCTGCGAGCGGTCCTATGGCCTCACGTAATGAATCTCATATGAAACGATCACCCGCACAGCGCACGTTAAGGCACGCTTTTACGCCCACGCAAGAAAAAAACTATCTTAACCTGCGGGTTTTTAGAAACTACCATGTAGCCGCACGACATATCGATCCATAGGGAAGAGGAGTTCGTCATGGGCAGCTGGCTAGATCTTGACGGCAAGACAGTTATCGTAACCGGTGGTTCATCGGGTATCGGAGATGCGATTGTCAGAGAGCTCATTCATGATGGTGCCAATGTTGTCAACGGAGATATCAAAGAAGGGACCTTTTCAGCCCAGAAGCTTACATTTGTCAAAACAGATGTCACAAAAGCACATGAGGTCGAGCATCTTGTGGAGAAGGCAGTTGCGATCAATGGTGAGATCTGGGGCATTGTCAACAATGCTGGTATTAATCAGCCCCGTGTCCTAGTGGATCCAGATGACATGCACGGAAAATATGAACTTGATGATGGAACATTCACATCTCTTTTCAACGTCAATGTCAGAAGCGTGTTCTTGATCTCGCAGTCCGCGGTCCGCAGAATGATCAAGCAGAGACATGGCGTGATCGTCAACATGTCTTCTGAGGCAGGGCTCGAAGGTTCGATCGGACAGAGCATTTATGCTGCAACAAAGGGCGCGATAAATGCATTTACGCGTTCATGGGGTAAAGAGCTGGGGAAATATAATATTCGCGTTGTCGGAGTGGCACCAGGGATAATGGAGGCCACAGGGCTCAGAACAGCATCCTACGAAGAGGCTCTGGCGTATACACGCAACATCACGGTCGATCAACTACGGGCGGGATACACTTCGACATCGAGTACTCCTCTCGGACGGGATGGAAAGCTCGAAGAAGTCGCTTCCGTCGTAGCGTTCTTTCTTTCAAATCGAGCGAGCTATGTCACCGGAATAACTGCAAATGTAGCGGGTGGGAAGTCTCGAGGTTAATCAAAAGGGGGAGAGACTCTTGAACAGCCTTGACTACCGCCTTCTTCGCTATCTGCTCATCAACGGAACCACGAAGCTAAGCGTACTAGCTGAAAGCGAGAACGTATCCTGCCGAACCATGAGGAAATATATACTCAACCTATCACGAGCTCTTGGAACCGCCGCAGAAGTCAAAATCAATAGCAATGGCTACTACCTGCATATTTTGAATCGTAGACTCTTTTGTCTGATTCAGTCAGGTGCTTTGAAGCACAATATCGACAACAACGATCGTCAAAAGCGCCAAGCCGAGATCCTGTTCATGCTAATCCAAGAGGGGGGGTTTATTTCTATTGACGATCTTGCTGATCAGCTCATTGTCAGCCGTGGGACACTTCAAAAAGATCTGGATTCCTGTCAAGTTTGGTTACATGGGTATGACATTGCGATTCAAGGTGTGACAAGTCGAGGAATCAGACTTCGCATAGGATCTGCGGCTGATCTGGTCGTTTTCGTGTATTACAAGATGCTGGATTACATTCAAAACAGATTGCCGACAGATGAGGGCCTGATCAATCAGGTTGTCGATTTGCTCACGTCGTTGAACGTCAGCAAAACCATTACTCGAACCTTTGTCAACATAACAAGAATATTGGTTTTTCTGAAAAGGAACGGTTATGAAATCACTGAGGTGAATGTCGTATACACGAATCTGGTCGATGATTCCGACCACCTTTCCAAATTGATGGAGATCATCGAGGACCAGTGTCAGGTTGTTTTCAATCCGATGGAGCGATTGTTTTTGACCTTTCCGTTCAATTTGTATTCAAATCCCTTGCTTTCGAACGAGAAGACCTCCTCTGCGCTCGATCGAAACAAAGTGCTTTTCGATGAGGTGTCTCAATCGCTCAATGCGCTGATCAATACGCGGATCGATTATGACCAGTTTTACGACTCCATCAAATATCATTTGATATTTCTTATCAACAGAGCTGTCTTTCATGTCGCCCCTTCAGATTTTTTAAGAGATCAGATGCTCGAGAAGTTTCAACTTGCCGCAGATCTGGCCGCTTCATTCAGCAAAGCGCTTGAGGACCGATTGGATCTTGAAATCTCTGACGTGGAGATCAACTATCTCACTATTTACTTTGAGATGGCGCTTCAAAAGTCCAATAATGTTGGTTCTGACCAGCCGAGAGTTGGATTTCTGCTCGATATGGGCCTCAGTGCCCTGAACTACCTGCAGAATCAATTGAATATCATGTTTGAGTCGAACGTGGTGCTTTCCGCCTATCAAAACGAGGCCGAGATCATTCAAGACCAAAACGATCTGATCATGGTGTTTTCGGATCGCATATTGGACTGCGGACTGAAGATTCCCGTTGTCATGGTTGGCGACATCTTCCGCGACCGTATCTTGGAGACGAAAGTCAAAGCTTCGGCTCTTCAGCATGAAATTGATGCGGGTAGGGTTATCTGGAGGTCTCAGCCCTTTGACAACAGGAGACGGTTGGGCTACGAAGAAGTTCTCCGCCGGGTCCTTAGACCGGACGGCAAGGCTGGTACGGTCGACACTGAGTTTTGCCAGCGGTTGATCGACAATGAAGCCTCATCAAAACTCATACTGGCCAATGGCGTGGCCATTCCTCATGCCATCGGTAAGATCAGAGGAAACAATCTTTTTCTCAGCTTGGTTATTTTAACGGAACCGATTCTGGTACGAAGATCTGAGGTCAGATACATCTTCATTATCGGAATCCCGTCTGTGCTGGAGAAGAAGACCCTCGAGGATCTCTCGATGTTGTACGATCTGCTGTTTTTGATCGCTGTCAATGAAGAAGCGGTCGCCAACTTGAAACGAACTGCGACCGCGCTAAAACCGCTGACTATTGTAACGGAGGGCCTGTAGATGCCATTTTTGCAAATCGGTCTCATGATAGCCGCAGCATTTCTGGTCCAAGCGTTGATGGGATTCTTTCAAATCAAGAACTTTGCAAAGCATTATCGCGAAGTTCGACGGAGGGGACGCGTGCTGATCGGAAAAAACCCACGCAGATTTCGCTCGGGCAGTCTGATGCTCATAGGCCTCGATTCAGCTGGCCGTGTGCAGGAGATTCGCGTCATGAAGGGGGTGAGCGTATTTAGCAGGTTCAGGGAGCTTTCTTTAGGTGTGGGTAGGCCAATAGAAGAGATTGGAGCCGATCATGATGCATTGCAGCGGTTAAGTAGAACGGAACGTGAGTGCCTTCTCAATGCGTATCGAAATTTCATTAACTTTAAAACTCATAATCTGAGTGTCGAAGATTTTGACACCAGCAGTGTCAGCATCTTTTCACTCCCTGTGTTCAATTCATTGCTTGCAACCGGCAGATCGAAAGTGAGAAAACTCATGCGTGAGTGCGATCGAGATGCTATCTAGGAGATGAAACCATGAGCTATATATCTGATCTAGCCGCCGGATTCATGGGCTTGTTCCAAACAGGTGCTCAAACATTCATTGGCTGGATGACGAGTATCGTTCCGGTAGTTCTACTATTGCTGGTACTTATGAATACGATCATCGCGTTCATAGGAGAGGAGCGCATTGAGCGCTTCGCTCAAAGGGCGAGCAGAAACGTTTTCATGCGATATCTGATTCTGCCTTTCCTTGCTGCGTTCATGTTGGGCAACCCAATGTGCTTCACGCTTGCGCGTTTTCTACCCGAGTACTACAAGCCAAGTTACTATGCGGCTCAGGCGCAGTTCTGTCACACGAGCAACGGTGTCTTTCCGCATATCAACCCCGGGGAGCTCTTCGTCTGGCTTGGGATTGCCCAAGGCGTCCAGCAGCTGGGATTGAATGAAATGGACCTGGCGATCCGTTATATGCTCGTGGGAATCGTGCTGAACTTTATCGGAGGCTGGGTAACCGATTTCACGACGTCAATTGTTTGCAGACAGACCGGCGTCATGCTGAGCAAGACAGTTGATATCTCAGCGCGGATCGGTCAAGCGGAGTAATACTCGACTACCTTGGAGGCGACATATTCATGACTGGAAAAAAATGGCATAGTATCAGGGTCGTAAAAGGATCCGGTGGATACGGTGGGCCGCTTACGATCACACCGACGGAGAAAAAGCACAAGTTCATCTATGTGACAGGCGGAAATAAACCTCCTATCGTGGAAAAGATCGCGCAGCTCACAGGCATGGAGGCCGTCGATGGATTCAAGACGTCGATTCCTGAAGACGAGATCGCGGTTGCGATCATAGATTGCGGAGGGACACTGAGATGCGGTATCTATCCCAAGAAACATGTGCTGACGATCAATATCTTACCAAGTGGGAAATCGGGCCCACTCGCCGAGTTCATCACACCAAGCACTTATGTTTCCAATGTTGGCGTCGACCAGATCACCGCGCTTCCCGATGATGCGATTCCTGGTCAGGATCTGAATGGAAAAATCGACGAGCAGCAGATGCACCAGACAAAGCCCGAAGCCAGCAGAGAACATGAACAAAAGTACGATACCAGCAAGACGATCACAGGGCAGATGAAACGACCGAACTTCATCGCCCGGATCGGCATCGGTGCTGGCAGAGTCATATCAACCTTCAACCAAGCTGCCAAGGACTCCGTCCAAACGATGCTCACGACGGTGATTCCGTTCATGGCATTCGTTGCTTTGCTCATAGGTATCATTCAGGGGTCCGGTTTGGGCAACTGGTTCGCCTCGCTGATGACCCCGTTGGCGGGCAATATCTTCGGTCTCATCTGCATCGGCCTCATCTGTTCGCTACCGTTTCTTTCGCCGATCTTGGGACCCGGAGCGGTGATCGCTCAGGTTATCGGTACGCTGATCGGCGTCCAGATCGGCCGTGGCAACATACAGCCGCAGTTTGCGCTGCCGGCTCTTTTTGCGATCAATACGCAGAACGCATGCGATTTCATCCCGGTCGGCCTCGGTCTCGAAGAGGCTGACTCGAAAACAGTCGAAGTCGGTGTCGTCTCCGTGCTCTACTCGCGTTTTTTGAATGGCGTTCCACGGGTCATCATTGCATGGATAGCGAGCTTTGGCCTGTATGCACAGTAGAAATCGGTAGAAAGGTGCACAAGATGTCATCAGCTGAAGGCGTGAAGTATGAAACAGTGATCTTGGAAGCGGGGTGCAATGCAACCGACTTCAGGAATGTGAACATCGCTGTACTTTTTGGGGATACCGCGCCGAGCGAACTGCGTCCGTTTTGCTTCATAATCCGGGTCAGCCCGGTCTTCGATCAGATCCGTGCGGGCGATTCTCTCGAATTCAACGATCAGAGGTATGTGATCACGGCAATCGGTAGCGAGGTAAACAGAAATCTTGCTACTCTCGGCCATATCTCGGTTGTCTTTGATGGATCGCCTTCTGCGAAATTGGAAGGATCTGTATATGTCGAGAGGAAGGAGTACCCGAGTCTCAGACCTGGAGACGTGATTCGCATATGGGGGCCGGCTGTCTGAAGATCAACGATGTGCGTGGGATCGGTTGGATGACATCGACTCCCCGGGGGATGCTCCGGTTGTACCGATCTCGACAGGTCGGCGGCAGTCTTTTCACCGGCCTGTCGAGATCCATCGTATCGATCAGCTCGGTTTCGCCGCGACCACCATGGGCTTGCGATCGTGTCCGCCGCGCATCATGCAATCGTAGATGACCTCGGCGATCTGTTTGGCGAGCAACGGGGGTACAGCATTGCCGACCTGCTGATACTGAGAGGTGCGATTGCCTTCGAAATAGTAGTCATCGGGAAATGTCTGGAGCCGCGCGGCCTCGCGCACCGTGAGGCTGCGGCACTGCACGGGATCAGGATGTATATAGTAGTGCCCGTCCTTGGAGATATGCGATGTCACGGTCATGGAGCGCCTGTCAAAGATCTGGACTCGGAACCGATCGGAGAAGATGACGTCTTTGTTCACCTTCGCGTCAAGGGCGTTCTTGTGATTGGGGAGCAGCGATGCAGGGAAATCCTGCAGCTTGGGCGAATATCCGTATCGCTGGCCGAAGACGGCGCAGAATAGATAGCGATCCAGGTCGCTTGCAAGATGGTTTCTGGCCTCATGGTTCGGAAGAACCGATATGCCGTCCAGTCTCGCGCGATACCAGCTGATCAGCGGCGTTCGCTGTACTCGCACGATGCTGCGCTTCGCCTGCGTTTCAGGGAATCGCGCGTCAGACAGCGCGGAGAGCTCGGCGCGCAGCGCGCGGCCCTCGGCGGTGCCTGCCAGGCGCTTCGCAGCGTGCGCGATATATCGCTGCCAGGATTCTCTCATGTTTCCACTTCGTTTTGAGAAGCCGCTTCTCACGGGTGGTATGCCGGTGAGAGCATCGCGAACCGTCTTCTCTGCAAAACGCGGGGTGAGAATCGAGGGGGTGAGCGAAGAATGCGAACGCAACCCGAGCAGGACCACGCGGTGCCGAGCCTGCGGGATGCCATAGCGCTCCGCATCGACGATATAATCTCTCGGTTCCACAGCGCGGAGCTTTGACAAAGAACGAATGCGATAGCCGGCGCTCTCCATATCACGAAGGATCATGTGGAAGACACCTTTGCGGGCGAGCTTCGCCGACAGAATCCCACTTACGTTCTCCATCACGAAGATATCGGGGTTGAGCCGCTCGATGAACCTCAGGTAGCATCTGTACAGCGTCTGCTTCTCGTCTTTTTGGAGGCCTTGCCGATCGTGTGTCCGACGAGATCGACCAACCAGCGAATACGCTTGGCAGGGGGGACCACCGATGAGGATGAACGAATCGGATCCGTATGCGTCAAGACGGCGCTTGGCTTCCTCCACAAGGGCATCATCGCCCTCCTTGAGCGTTTCGCACAGCGCTTCGCGGTTTGCCTGCTGCCACTGCTCGGGAAACTCGTTTCTGAGGGCCTCGAGATTCTCGGCGCTCGGATTTTGCAGATAGTTGATATAGCTTGCAGGCATCGCGCCGCACGCACGGTACGCAGCGCGGAAGAAGGCGCGCATTCGGAGCGTCCGATGCGCGAGGGGATCTTTCTCCACAGACATGATGATCTTGAACGCAGGAGAGCCGCTCTCATTGCATGCTGAGGAAAACCCCTCTCCCAAACCCCCCGCGCCGGCGAACAGATCGATGATTGGAATCGGCTTCTCCATGGGTTCCTTTCGAGTCAAACGAACCACAAGGTACCAGGGTTGTTCAGCGGAATCTAGGATATCGCGGTCAGGCGCATAAAATAAGTACATTGATATGCGATGCGTCCGCTTGGGGTCCGCTCATTCCTTGCATCTTGAGAGAGCGCGCGCACATTGGCGATAAAGCGCGAATAGATATGTATTATAATGGTGAAAGTGTGAAACACCGATGGTTGTAGTCATCAAGCGAAAGAGGTACCACATGGAGTGTCCACATTGCGGCAATCCGCTCAAGGACGGTGCACGATTCTGCGGTTCGTGTGGCAAGCCGGTTGATGGCGCCGCAGCTCCGGGGCCTCATCATCCGTCTGTGAACCCCGCTGCGCCGGCTGGTCCGGCGGCTGCTGAGGGGGCGCAGCGGCCCGCTCCTGTTCCTGCGGGCGGCCCCGCCGGCGGCCCCGGGGGTCCTTTTTATCCGCCAGCGGGGCCCTCCGCTGCGGCCGCGGGATCTCAACAGCCCTACGGGATTCAACCCAGCGGTGGCTTCGGGTTCTCTCAGCCGGGCTGTCTGGGCGCAGCGTGGCATGACATCACCTCCTCGCCCGGATGGTTCAAGCGCATACTGTTACTCATGGCGTTCAACTGCGTGCCATTCCTCAATTGGTACGCCAACGGCTATTGCATCCAGTGGGGATCGGACCGGGCTGTCGGAATGCAAGGTCCGATGCCGATCGGCACCTTCAGCAAACGGGCTTTTCTGAGCGGGCTGTGTCTCACCGTTTTATCTATCATGGGCTTTTTCGCCTTGTTTGCAGTTATGCCTCTGACATGGATCCCATTCATCGGTTTGCCGATCATCATCGTGTTCGGATGCTTCGTCGACATGTTCAAAGGGCTGGCCGTCATGCGCATGGCCATGTTCGACCGCTTTGGCGAGGCGTTTGAGCTTTCCGATATCGTGCAGAAGAGCAGAAGGCGCATGGGCAGCTTGTTCGCGTCCGCATGCGTGCCCGGCATCATCGTCGGAGCCGTACTCTGGATCATCGTTTTCATCTTGCTTGTTAGCAGCATGGCTCGAGTACGCTACTCATCAGATACGATGTCTTGGGCCTACAATCATATGGCGGATATCCAGAGTTTCGCCAGCGACCCGGTTGGATACATAATGCGGCTTTTGATCGCCTTCAGTATCTGGATCACCGTCCTGTCGCTGCTCTTCAAGTTTTTCACTGGATTTGCACAGGCTTGGTCGTTTCGCGCACTCGGTCATTGGATCGAGCGCTACGCACCCGAGTGGAAGGCGCAGGCCCGGCAGGGCAGGCCGGATGAGCCCACAGCGCAGCGGTGAGCAGGGACCTGGCATCCAGGATGAGGCGGGCTCTTCTGTGCGCAGTCCTGATATGCGGGCTGTGCGGTGCCTGCACAGCCTGTGCGCTGCCGCCTCGCACGTCGCATGGCGGGAGCGGTTCTGCGGGTTCGGCCACCGCGTCCGGTAAAAGCAACGGAAGCGATGCAGGCAGCGCATCGAGCCGCTCGAACGGATCGGGCGGCGACGGTGAGGAGCACGGAGAAACGGATCGCGCCCGTTTGGTCGCTGAGGCGCGGGGCAGGCTCTCGCTGAGGGAGGATATGAGGACAAGCTTCGCACACGGTCCCAAGCCCGCCGAGTTCCAACGCTATATCGTGCTTCATGACACGGAGGGCACCGGGGATGCCGACTCGGTAATCAACTGGTGGGACGCCAGCGGCCATGGAGTCGCCGCGCACTTCGTCGTCAATCGAGATGGAAGCGTGGTGCAGTGCGTAGCGCTGGACAATATCGCCCACCACGCCGGATATGGCGACACCGGGCATAATGATTTCTACGGCACGTGCGATGAGAGCCGCGATGACAAGGTGGGCGCGGATCAGATCGGCGGATGGGCGCGAGACTACGGTATGAACTCGTACTCCGTGGGCATCGAGCTCGTTCATGTCGGGGGTTCGGGACCCTATCCGGAAGCCCAGCTCGATGCTCTGGACAACCTCATCGCCTATATCGATGCGTATTACGGCTCCGAGAGCACGATCATCGATCACAAGGCATGGCGGACGGGGAACTCGGATACCTCGCCTGAATTCGCCTCCTTCTTGGCGAATTATCAGTCTCACCGTAGACATGCGGTTCAGTAGCAAGGGAGGCATCGCGTGATGCAGGATAAGATTGAAAGCGATCAGGGAGATAGGTACTGCACTGAATGCGGCAGTCCGATCAAGCCGGGGATGCGCTTCTGCACGAACTGCGGCGCCCCTGTGCAGGATTCGGGTGCCACATCGAGCGAATCTGTCACCGAGTCCGCTTCGATTGGCCGGGAGCGCGTCGATAACGACATGGCTGATGGGGCGGTCGATGCCGAGACCGCACCTGGCCGCACCGAATCCGACATCCCCGCCGCGGGGCCTGCGGTGCCTGCGGCGGAGCATTCCGTATCATCCGGCGAGTTGTTTGAGAGATCAGACGCCACCGCAGCGTCACGCCCCGCCGTCGCACCGATAGATTTCAACACCGGCTCCCCGGCGGAGCAGAGGAGATCAAAGAAGAAGACGATTCTTATCGTGGTGGCGGCGCTTGTGATAGTCGTGGTGGCTGCCACCGCGGTCTACCTGGCGATCAGTTCCCGAACAGGACGAGCGCCCGGCGCTGGGGCCGACATCGCCGCAGGTTCAGAAGACAGCGGCAGCCGGAATGCAAAGGAAGGCCAAGATGACGGCGCGGGTTCTGCCGCCGATGATGATCTTCGGGGCATCGATATCAGCGGAGTCAACCTGTCTCACACATATACCAGCACGCTCGCTGCGAAAAGCGGTGCCGGCGGCCCGACGTTCAAGTTCGCCTACCCTGATAAATGGAACATCGAAAAAACCAGCGTGAGCACCGACTCGGAACACGTAGCACTGAGCAATAGTTATTCCCCGACGATTTACTTCGATGACGAGAGCCCGCTCTCAAGAGATGATTCGAGCAGCTCACCCAAGGTTACCATCACCAGAATCGCCGACGCGAAGTTCTCCCCGGGGACGTCTCAAGGCAAGAGCTACAAGGATCTCGGCAAGTTCATCGTCGCAAAGGTAGAGATGGCTGCCGATCAGCCCGCTGATCCGCCGACCGTTTTTCTCGCGCTGGTGCCCGAAAAAGCGCTCAAGGATACCGATGCGCTCAGGACCGATCTGGCGAGACCGCAGTTCGAGTACGGCAATCTGATATCGTTTTATTGCTATTACGATGACGGTGTGTATTCGAAGGAGGAGCAGCAGCAGCTCGTAGCTATACTGGCGAGTCTCACAGTAAGCGACTCCCCACAGACCTCGTCGAGCGACTCCACCTCCGATGACGCGACGAGCAAAGCCTCTGATTATGTGCTGCCGGACAGCGACAAGCGGTATATGGGTGAATCCGAGCTGGACAAGCTTTCGACCGAGGACCTATTTTTCGCGCGCAACGAGATCTACGCTCGCCACGGCAGGGAGTTCAATTCTGATAAGTTGAACTCGTTTTTCAAGGGAAAGTCCTGGTATCATCCGACCGTTGCTCCTGACGCCTTCGACGCATCGGTGCTAAACGATTGCGAGCACAAGAACTTGGACGCGATCCACAAGATCGAAGTCGAACGGAGCTCACCCTATATCGACTGATGAGCGCTCTACATGGAGTAGCGATACGTGTAGTACTCCGAATGGGAGGGCGCTAACGGGGAGCCGGTTGCATAGATCCAGATGATAAGGACCAAGACGCAACATGAGATCACGGTTCCGGCTATCGCCAGTCCCTTTGGTGTCTTGAACAACCCCATCACGGAGAAGATGGTGCCGAGGAGCCACAGGACCTGCCCGAGCAAAGGGATCATGCCAAGAAAGATCGAGATCACAGAAAGCACGAACCCAGCTGTGCCGAATGAGTTCTTCTGAGGGGGCGGGATCTGCACGTTGATATTCGTAGCAGGCATTCCCGGGACTGCCGGAGGGACGGTGCAGTTCTGATAGCTGCCTTGCTGGTACTGCGGCGTCGCAGGGGCCGCCGGGGGGACGGTGCAGTTCTGATAGCTGCTTTGCTGGTACTGCGGCGTCGCAGGGGCCGCCGGGGGGACGGTGCGGTGCTGATAGATGCTCTGATCGTAACCGATTGGCGTTGGCTTGCCTGAGTTGAAGGGATCGGGATTGACGGCCTCTCTGACCATCGGTGCGCCGCACTCGATGCAGAACCTTCCCGTATCCGGGTTCTCCTTGCCGCAGTTTTTGCAAAACATGCTGGTATCCCTTCGCCGGTGTGCGCGAAATCGCGTCGAGCGCTCACATATCCGAGACTGCATCGCAGTGCTGGTCATTATCGCATCCCTCATCGGGCCGGTCAATCGCGTGCCGCATGTGGTCGGCAGCTTGGAGCGTTTGACTCGATCGAATCAGACGGCATAATGGGATTGCTCTCAACCGAGGAGGATCTGATGTCCGTCAAGCGGGGACACTACAACACGCGGCAGCAGGCATTTGTCATGGAGCTGCTCGAGGCCCACGCAGGCGAGGCCTTGACCATTGAGGAGATATGCGATGCGCTGAGCGATCGCGGTAGCAGCGTCGGTCGCACAACTGTCTATCGCTTGCTCGGCAAGCTCTCTTCGCTTGGTCGCGTCATCCAAGTGGCGGACGTGCGCGGCGGGCCGTCACGCTACTGCAGGATTTCCGGAGAGGGGACCTATCTGGTCTGCTTGGGCTGCCACCGGGTCTTTCCGCTTTCCTGCGACGGCTTCGAGACGTTCGTCAGGCACATCAGCGGCGAGCACGATTTCGATCTTGAATTGCGTTCCACAGTTCTGCACGGCTACTGCGGGACGTGCGCCCGCGGCGCGCATGAGGAGAACCAGGGGATCACCCATGCCCGATGATGACGGATCCGTATTGTAGGGGCGACTGAGATCTTGGGTGCGGCATCGCCTGATGTGTCTATTTGACTTTGCGCGCGTTGGAATTAAACTAAAACTGATTTCCGATTTCGCAGTCTTTCCCCAGAGGCGGGCCGGATGAAGGTGGGCCGGGATGGGTAGAAATCCAGTCCGTGCACGATCGTGCCGGTCCGGTCGCGTTGACAGGGAGAAACCAGCATGTCTGATAACGAACTTGACCCTCGTTCGCCTAGCTTGAGTCGCAGAACGTTCCTTGGCATCAGCGCCGCCTTGGGACTCACAGCTCTCACCGGCATCTCGCTGGGTGGCTGTGACAGGGCCGGACACGCGGGAGCAGGGAAGGGCGAGAAAGGCAAGCTCGCCATATTGGCGGCTGAGAACACCTATGGTGACGTGGCTCGTCAGATCGGGGGCAGCTTCGCGGATGTGACCTCGGTGATCAGTGATCCTGGAGCCGATCCCCATAACTTCGAGATCACGCCGTCGGATGCGAAGATCATCAGCCAGGCGCTTATCGTGGTCGAGAACGGCTTGAGCTACGACGACTGGATGGACAAGATGCTCGCCTCCAGCGAGAGGGTGGACCGAACGATCATCAGCGCACAGAAGGTTTTGAAACTTCCCGATGACACGCAAAATCCTCATCTCTGGTATGATCCGGCAACCATGCCGCAGGTGGCGAAGACAATGGCCGCGGCGCTCAAGAAGCACGATCCCGATCATGCGAGCGAGTACGACAAGAATCTCAAAACCTTTTCTAGTTCCGTGGAGCGCTATCGATCCGCACTCGCCGATCTGGGAAGCCAGTATCCGGCCGCGAGCGCCGCTGCGACCGAGCCTGTTGCCAACTATATGCTCGCCGCTGCCGGCGTCACCATCAAGACTCCCTGGAGCCTTCAAGCGGCTATCATGAACGATCAGGATCCGTCGGCACAAGACATCGGCTCGCAGATGAAGCTGCTCAGCGATAGGCAGGTAGACTTCTTCGTGTACAACGAGCAGGTCACTTCGTCGCTTACGAAGAAGTTTCTCGACGCGGCGAAGGAGGGCGGCGTACCGGTGGTGGCAGTGTATGAGACGATGCCGGAGCACCACGATTACGCGTCATGGATGCTCGCCGAGGTGGACGCGATCAAAGCCGCGCTGTCAAAACACGAGTCCACGACGAGTCTGTCATGACTGCGGAGCACAGCGGTTTCGGACAGACGGTGCTCGCCGTTTGTGATCTGAGCGTCGAGCTCGGCGGAAGATGCGTTTTGGACCAGGTGACGTTCAAGATCGCCGCCGGCGAGCTGATCGGCCTCATCGGGTCCAACGGCGTAGGCAAGACAACGCTGTTTCGCGCCGTTTTAGGTGATATTCCATCTCGGTCGGGTCAGATCGATCTGCTCGGTCATGCGCGGGTGCGCCCGGGCGAGGTCGGTTACGTGCCGCAAAGCGTCGGGTTCGACCGAGATCTCCCCTTGCGCGCGCGCGACCTTGTAGCTTTGGGGCTGGATGGTCATCGATTCGGCCTGCATCGCCGGGGTCGGGCGTTCTGGAAGCGCGTCGAGGATGCCCTCATCGGTGTCGATGCGATCGATCTTGCAGATCGTCCGGTCGGGCGGCTCTCCGGTGGGCAGCAGCAGCGCGTTATGATCGCTGCGGCGACCGTTTCGGATCCTGCGCTTCTTATACTTGATGAGCCACTCGCCAGTCTCGACCCCGCTAACGAGATCGATGTGGTGCGGCTTCTCGATGGGCTGCGCCATCAGCGGAACATGAGCGTGATCATGTCCTCGCATGACATCAATCCGCTTCTCGGCGTTCTTGATCGAGTCATCTACCTCGCGAACGGCCACGCCGTGAGCGGCACGACAGACGAAGTGGTCCGTACCGATGTTTTAAGCAGACTTTACGGACGACCCATCGAGGTTGTTCGCCATGATGGTCATCTGTTTGTTCTTGCAGGTGATCGGGTATGATCGGCCTCGTCGAGGGCATGAGCTCCTCACCGGAGGTGCGCGTCGCGCTCGCTGTCGGAACGATCGTGGCCGTGATCACGGCTGCGGTCGGCGTTCTGACCGTGTTGAGGGGCCAGTCGTTCGCCGCCCACGCCCTCACCGATCTCGCATCGGTGGGAGGCTCCGCTGCATTTCTGTTCGGTGGCGATCAGCTCTGGGGGTTCGTGATAGCCTCGGTCCTGTCTGCTTTGGGCATGCATGCCATAGGAATCGAGCGCATCAGGAAGCGCGATATCGCAACAGGGATCGTTCTCAGCGCGGGCATGGGGCTCACTGCTTTGTTTCTCATGCTGGCGGCGACCGGTCGGTCTTCGGGCGGCTCTCCGATGTCTGTGCTCTTCGGCTCCCTGTTCTCCCTGCGCGCCAGCGTCGTTCCGCTTGTCTGCGTTCTGGCGATCCTTTGCGCTGTCGTGCTTGCACTCATCTGGCGGCCGTCGCTTCTGGCGACGGCATCTCTTCCGTTCGCGCGGGCACGCGGGGCGCGGACCCGTGCGGTTGATGCGCTGTTCATGTGCGCGCTCGGCATCGGGGTCGCCCTCGGCGCGATCTCGGTCGGCGCGGTGCTCGCGACCGCATTGCTCGTGGGCCCCGCAGCTTCGAGCTTGCGTGTCGCCGGCAGCACGCGTGCCGCCCTTGTCGCATCATGTCTCATCGGCGTCGCATGCGTCTGGGGCGGCGTCGCGCTCTCCTATGCGAGCTATGCATTTCTCGGCGGACGATCGCTTTCAGCCAGTTTCTGCATAGTCGCTCTCGTCTTCGTCTGCTATCTGGCCGCTTTGATGATGAGCGGCATTGAAGGGGCTGCTCGCAAGGGGGCGCGTAAGCGTGTTTGAGTCCTACCTGTGGAACACATGGCTCGGCGGGACGATCATCGCCCTGGCGGCCGGTGTCGTCGGCTTCTTCGTGGTCATGCGCGGCGATTCCTTTCTTGCTCATGCCGTTCCACACGGATCGTTTGCCGGTGCGGCTCTGGCGAGCATCTTCGGGGTCAGCTCGATGGCCGGTATGGGTGCGGCAGCGGCGGCTACAAGCATCGCCGCTGTCACGCTGGGAAGGCGCGGCAAACAGGATGTGGTGATCGCGTTGCTCCTGTCTTTTCTGCTCGCGGGAGGATCCCTTGTCTTGAGTCTCGGAGGAGCGTATGCGAACCAGGTCTATGGTCTGCTGTTCGGACAGGTGCTCGCCGTGTCCTCCTCCGGACTCGGCGTCATGGCGATCTGCGCCTCGCTGTCTGTGCTCGCTGTCGTGACGATGCTCAGACCGCTGCTTGCCGTCTCCGTGTTACCCGGTTCCAGAACGGCGAGGGGCGCGAATCGCCTCGCACTCGATATCGCGTTCTCTCTTGTGCTCGCGGCGGTTACCACGGCGAGCGTGCCGGTCGTCGGCGTGCTGCTATTGTTCAGCCTGCTCGTCGCACCGCCCGCTGCAGCCTGCGAGCTGTGTCGGACACCGGCGCGCGCGATGGGACTCTCATGCGCTCTTTGTCTGTTCTCCATATGGGCCTCGATCGCTCTTTCCGTGATGACCGACTTCCCTGTGGGATTTTTCGTTGCGAGCATCTCGACGGTCATATATGTTGTTGCGCGCTCAGTGGGGCATCGCTGAGGTTCGCGGATGAACTGTGATCATTGTCGATGAACGGCGGTTTTGCAGCTGCAGACGGTGCAAAGAAGACAAAAAAGAAATAATTTTTCACTATTAATTACATAAAAAGAAATTTTTGATATAGTACCTGAATCCATCGGGAGTCGGCCGTCGCAACCGAGAGAGCTGCAGCGCGCGTCGCTGCGCTCGATCACGGCCGCAGGAGAAAGGACGCAAACAATGCAGATCGGACTTGTCGGTTTGGGGAAGATGGGCTACAACCTCGCCCTCAACCTTTGTGACCATAACCACGAAGTGATCGGCTTCGACCTCGCGGAACAGGCACGTGCGAGACTCGCGGACAAGGGCGTGGACACCGTGAGGAGTCTGACCGAGCTCGCCGCCGCACTCGACGCGCCGCGCGTGATGTGGCTGATGGTGCCCCCTGGGGATGCGACCGATGCGACGATCACGAAGTGCCTGGAGGTGCTCGAACCCGAAGACATTCTCATCGACGCGGGCAACACCAACTACAGAGACACCATCGATCATGCTGCAGCCTGCGCCGCTCATAACGTGCGCTTTCTTGATATCGGCACCTCAGGCGGAACGTCTGGGGCCCGACAGGGTGCGTGCCTCATGATCGGTGGCGATCGAGACGCCTACGAGCTGATCGAGGACGCGCTGCTCGATGTCACATGCGAGGATGGCTGCGCTTACGTGGGGCCCGCCGGATCCGGGCACTTCATGAAGATGGTCCACAATGGCGTCGAGTACGGCATGATGCAAACGATCGGGGAGGGTCTCGCCATCATGCGCACGGCCCCGTTCGACTACGATCTCGCCGCGGTGTGCAAGAACTGGAACCACGGGTCGGTTGTTCGCTCCTGGCTCATGGAACTCATCGAGCAGCAGCTTATCGCCGAGCCCGATCTGGCTGGCATCAAAGGCATCATCGGTACATCTGATGAGGCGAAATGGACGATGCAGGCCGCACTCGAGCAGAACGTCCCGGCCCCGGTTATCGCTCAGTCGCTGTTCGAGCGGAATTCATCGCAGATGGGCGAGGAGAATTTCTCGCACAAAGTTGTCGCAGCGCTGCGAAAGGGCTTTGGCGGGCATGCGGTCGTAACCAAGTGAACGACAGACAAACCGGAGGCCGAATGATGACGCGCAATTTGTTCGAGGCCAGATATCTCCAACTCAAGATTCATGCATCCAGCTGGCAGGATGCGCTGGCCAAGGCGGCGGATCCGCTCATCCAAGACGGCGGTATCGACACCGCATACATCGATGACATGGTCGAAGCGATCAAAAAGCTCGGACCCTATATCGTGCTCGCACCCGGGCTGGCCTTGGGTCATGCACGTCCGAGCGCAGCGGTGCATCGCCCCTGCGTGGCTATCGCGACGCTGGACGAACCTGTCGCGTTTGGCAGCGAGCACAATGATCCGGTCGACATCGTGGTGATCTTCGCTGCCGTCGATGATGACGCCCACATCGAGCTTCTACGGAGACTTGTCATCTTCTTCAACGCGCCCGACAGTTTGAACAGCCTGCGGGCGGCCTGCACGACGAAGGACGCGCTGGATATCGTCTGCGCGATCAACACGGGGGAGTAGCACATGGACGCTCTGAATTTCATCGTATATCAGCTTCTGACCAATCAGGTTATCTTTTTGGGACTGATCGCACTCGTGGGGCTTCTGCTGCAGAAAAAGAAGTTGCCCCAGACGATCGATGGCGTCGTGAAGACGGTCATCGGGTTTCTTGTCGTGTCCTCCGGGGCCGGCATCGTAAACAGCTCTCTTTCCAAGGTCGTGACCGCGCTCAACGGATCGCTGGGAGTGGCGGGCGTGCTGCCCCTGAATGAAGCAGCCGGTGCTCTGGTGCTGTCGATGGAGAGCGTGGGTCGCAATGCGGTGCTCATATTTCTGTTCGCCTTCCTGCTCCATCTGCTGCTCGTACGGCTCATTCCCGCCAAGGATTTCAAGAATGTCTACCTGACTGCGCATCTCGCCTTGTTCCACGCATGCTTCATGGCCGTCACGCTGCCAGCGGTGCTCGGTGTAGACAACGCCGCGCTCGTCATCGGCCTCGGCAGCGTTTTGAACGCGCTGTACTTCACGCTTTCCCCGGCCATCACTCGCAAACTGGCGCGCGCGTGGACAGGCGACGTCATCACCCTCGGGTTCAACGACCAGGTGGGCTCGCTGGTCGCGACCGGTGTCGGAAGACTCGTGGGCTCGACGGAGCCCGCTCAGGATGCGGACAAACTCAAGCTACCCAAATGGGCGATCATGTTTCGCGACAACACCGTCGTGTTGTTCTTCCTGATGCCGATCATTTTCATCGGCATGGGCGTAGCCGTCGGTCAGGACGGCATCCAAGCGCTCGCCGGCAAGGGACCGGATGCGACCAACTGGTTCATATGGCTGGTGATCCAAGCCTGGACGTTCACAGCGGGCATCGTCATTTTGCTGCAGGGCGTGCGCATGTTCGTCGGATCCATAGTTCCGGCGTTCAAAGGCATCTCTGACAGGTTTCTGCCCGGCTCCATCCCGGCGCTGGATGCTCCGACGTTCTTCCCCTATTCGCCGATGGGGGGCATGTTCGGTTTTCTCGGCTCATCGGTCGGGGCCATTCTGGTCTGTCTGCTGACGATCGCGCTGCATTCGCCGATCATCGTGTTCCCCTCACCGATCATCATGTATTTCGATGGCAACGTCATGGGCGTGTTCGGCAACAAAGCAGGTGGCTGGAAGGGCGCGCTCGCTGCGGGCTTCGCGGGAGGCTTGATCACCTCGGCCGCTGTCATACTTTTCTATCCGCTCACCGGCGCGGTCTTCGGGCAGGGTGTGACGTGGTCCAACATCGACTACGCTATTGTCTGGATGCCGGTCATGTATGTGATCAAGTTCATCTCAGCGCTGTTCATCTGATTCAATTCAAGGAGAGCATTATGAAGATCTGCGCAGTCTGCGCTTTCGGAGTCGGTTCATCTATCATCGCCAAGATGAACATCGAGGCGATCCTGGCCGATGAGGGCCGCGAGGAGATCGAGGTCATCACTGTGGATCTCGGCAGCATCTCGGGCACCGATGCGGATATCTATGTGACGACCAACGAGCTATCGGAGAACTTCCCCGAGGAGTTCAAAGACAAGACGGTCGTTCTCGACAACTTCATCGACCGTGCTTCCATCCAGCAGAGCCTCGATCCGCGCATCGCGGCCTTGGGAGCCTAGCGGATGTGAGTTCATGATCGATGACGAGTCGTTTTCGAGTTCGATGCGTCGTCAAACCGTTTGTACCCGTGCATTCGGCTCGCCCGAATGCACAGAAGGAGAGGAGAGGTCGCCATGTCAGCGAAATGTGTCCAAGAGGTGACCCAGCAGAGCTGGATCAACGAGGTGTTTCCCGAATGGGGGACCTGGCTCAACGAAGAGATCGACCGCACGGAGATCGAGCACGGCACCTTCGGTATGTGGTGGCTCACGAACATGGGGGTCATGATCAAAAGCGACAAGCAGACACAGATCGCGATCGATCTGTGGTGCGGGCCGGGCAAGCGGACTCACGACGCACCCGATATGGGTCCGCGCCATCAGTGGTCGCGCCTGACGGGAGGGCGCAAGATCCAACCGAATCTGCGCGCCGTGCCCATGGTCATCAATCCCTTTGCGATCCATCGTCTCGATGCGCTGCTGTGCACGCACTTCCATCACGATCACATCGATCTGAATGTCGCGGCCGCCATCCTGCAGGGGGTTGAGCAGGACATACCCTTCATCGGTCCGAAGTTCGTGGTTGATCAGTGGATCGCGTGGGGCGTGCCCGCCGAGCGCTGCGTCACGGTCAGACCCGGAGACACCGTCAAGGTCCATGATATTGAGATCGATGTCTGCGAGTCGTTTGACCGGACTGTTCTGATCACCGATCAGAAGGGTGAGCCGGTGCCGGAGGGCAAGGAGATCCCCGACATGGACGAGCGCGCAGTCAACTTCGTCGTCAAAACGGATGCCGGCAGCGTCTACCACGGCGGGGACTCTCATTTTGCGACCATGATGGCTGAGCACGGCAAGAGATTCGATATCGATGTAGCGATCGTCGCCTATGCCGAGAACCCCATCGCCGTAACGGACAAGATGACTTCGTCCGATGTCCTGCGCGCTGCCGAGTCACTGGGATGCCGCGTCGTGGTTCCCGTTCATTGGGATGTATGGAGCAACATGCTTGCAGATCCGCAGGAGGTCATCGATCTGTGGCGGATGCGTCGTGATCGCATGGGCTATACGTTCTATCCGTTCGCCTGGCTGCCTGGCGGCAGCTTCATCTATCCTCGGGATGCGGAGAAGATCGCTTACTTTCATGATCGAGGATTTTCCGATCATCATATGCATCCCACGGATGTGCCCTATCCATCGTTTCTGTAGACTTCCGAGCGGGCCCGAAACGAAGCGGTCTCGCTTCACGGTGTCTCATCGCTCGACGCGGGTCGTTCCGATCGCCTCTCGAACGAGCTGCAGGGAATGCTTCGAGCGCTCCTCATCGTGAAGCATCACCATGGTGTAGAGGGTATCGATGAGCGCGAGCTGCGAGATGCGCGAGGAGAGCGACTCCGAGCGATATCCAGTCTCTTCGGAGATCGTCACCAGAGCTACGGTGCTCGCGCGTGCAAGAGCGGAGGCGGGGTTGCTCGTGATCGCGATCACAGGGCAGCCCCGCTTCTCAAGCATGGTCGCGATGTCTATTGTCTGCTTGCTGCAGCCGCTGTGAGAGATGGCTATCGCGCAGTCTCGATCTGTGAGACGCGCAGCTTCCATGAGCTGCAGGTGGAAGTCTGCCTCATAGCGCACGTCGATCGGGGTTCGCATGAACTTATGGAACCCGTCTGCCGCGACGATGCTGCTGCCTCCCATCCCATAGAAGGACAGTCGCTCGCAGTGAATGATCAGATCTGCTGCGGCAACGATGTCCGCTTCTTCCAACATGGCTTTCGTGTCGGTGAGAGACTTTATCGATGAATCGAATACGCTCGCGGCGATCTCGCATGGACCGGAGCATTCCGAGATGTGTTCGTGGATGGAGACCTCCCGATCAAAGTCTTCGAGAAGCAGATCATTTCTGAAACTGCGAAAGCCTTGGTAACCGAGTTTGCGCGTGAATTTGAAGATCGTCGAGTCAGCCATGCTCAGCTGCTCTGACATCTCGTTGATGGTCATGCGCGATGCTCTCTTGGGGTCGCTCAGGATGAACGAAGCAATCTGAATCTCTTTGGCGGAAAAAGCTTTCTCCATGGTTTTGATCTTGAGTTTGAGCGTTTGTCCCGTCATCATGATCCCTTCTGCGGTTGCTTTTAGCGCAACAGTCATATCTCAGCTGATCGAAGTATGAGTTGCGCTCAATCGAGGGAGTCGCCTGCCCGATATGTATACTACTGCATCTGGACGCTGGTAGAAAAAATCTATGAGATCTTAGAAAAAATTTTCTTCGAATCAAGATCGCAACCTATGAAAAGGGATTCATGCCAAGAGCGGGTCGAAGTGATGAGACGAAGCGCTGACTCCTTCACTGTTTGTTTCCCATACATCTCGATGTCTTTGACACTCCGGCTGCAGCAGGCTAGAGTGAACACGGAGTCATTTTCCATCGAATATATGAATACAGTCTGCGCATCCTGAGTATGTGGAAAAACAGCTCCAGTCTGTATAGTTGGAGAGAAGTTGACACTATGAGCGTTCTATTCACATTAGACCTGTTCGCGAGGATCGCGCTTGCAGCCCTGAGTGGCATCATCATCGGGTTCGAGCGCATGAGCCACTTCAAGGTGGCCGGTGTCAGCACGCATATGACGGTAGGCCTGTCGGCTGCGCTGATCATGGTCGTATCGAAATACGGGTTCTCAGATAGCACGGGATTCGCGGTCGATGTCTCTCGTATCGCGGCCCAGATCGTCTCAGGGGTCGGTTTTCTGGGCGCGGGCATCATCATCCAGCGCGATCGCACGGTGCAGGGTCTCACGACAGCGGCAAATATCTGGGGAACCGCCGGGGTCGGAATGGCATATGGTGCCGGCCTCTATGTCGTCGGTATCTTCGGTACCGCCTCCCTCGTGGGTTTTCACGCCCTCGTGCACCATGTCGGGCGCCTGCAGCCGGAGATGCAGCAGACCTACATCCTCAAGCTCAGAAAGACCAGTGACATGGCTCATCTGCTGGATGCGAGCAACGGAGCCACCAAGCTCATCTCCTATGATATCCGCCGCTTCGACAAGGATTCAGCAGAGGTTGAGATGACGTTGCTGTTCAGAGACGACAAGCAGGAGCAGCAGTGGGCCGAGCACACGATCGCGCGAAAAGACATCGTCAAGCTCATGAAAGCCTAACTGGGCCGCTTGGACGAGCCGAACTGCCTCAGTCGGGCCCCCGGGTGCCGCACGCTGCATCTTCGGTGCGCGCGCGGGTGGCGGCAACCAAGGGGATCGTCAGGGTGAACACGCAGCCGCCACCGGGATTATCCTCGAGTGACACCCTGCCGCCGTGCCCCTCGGCGATGGCGCGCACGATCGCCAGACCGAGGCCGACGTTTCCCTGGCTGCTCGAGCGTGATGAGTCCGCGCGGTAGAAGGCATCGAAGACGAGGTCCTTTCGCGCATCTTCGATACCAGCGCCGTGATCGGCTACGCTGATGCTTACCTCGTCGTCTGACGCCGCCGCAGATAGCTCGACATCTATGCCATGACCGCCGTGATCGATCGCGTTCTCCACGAGGTCGGCGAGCGCCCTTTGCAGCAGAGCGGCGTTTCCCGTCACGGTTATGGAAGGAGTGTCCGCATGCTGCATTCTGACGAGGCGCACGCCGCGTTCGCGGGCCTTGTCCTCCAGCTCCGCGCATACGTTGTCGATCATCGATTCGATGTATATGTGCTCGTGAAGTGTCATCTCGTTCATGTTCGCCAGATCAAGCAGGTCTCCGACGATGCGGGACAGTCTATCTATCTGACAGGAGAACGTCTCCAGCAAGGCCTCTTGCTCAGCGGGCGTGCGAGACGAGCGCTTGCGAAAGACCTCGAGGCGCGTTTTCAGGACCGCGAGTGGCGTGCGCAGCTCATGTGCGGCGCTCTGGGAGAATCGCTTCTGGGCGACGAACGCCTCCTCGAGTTTCTCGCTCATCTTGTTGAATGACACGGCGAGTGAGGCCACCTCATCGCGACCGGGCGGAATCTCCGCGCGCTCGCATAGGTTCCATGCCGTGCGCGTCGCCATGTGCTCGCTGAGTTCGCGCAGCGGCCGCATTGCTCTGCCGGTGAGCACCCAGATGAGGCCGAAACCAGCGAGGACGGTGACAGCGAGATATCCCAGGCTGTCAAGAAGATAGGTGCGTCGCGCGTCCACGGAGGTCCGCGGTTGATGGGGTGGCTCTCGCAGCGAGAAGGAGCGGGTGCCAGACTCGGCACTCGAGATACCACCGCCGATCTCGAGGGTCGGCGTTGCCTCGATCGTATCGGCCATCGCATTGGCCGAGCGGTTCAGCAGGGCGCACAGGCTGATGCTCAAGATGAGAATGAGTCCGGTGCTCACAAGCGTCAGACGAACACGAAGCGGTATGGATCTCACGGCCGTTCCCCCTTCAATCTATATAGTAGCCCTCGCCGATTCTCGTTTTGACCACATCGTCGCCCACTTCGGCGCGCAGCTTCTTGCGCAGCGAGGCGACATGGACCCGCACGACGTTGCTGAAGGTGTTCGCATCGCGGTCCCATATGTGGTCGAGCAGGTCCTCTTGGCTTACGACCTCTCCTCTGTGAAGCAGGAGATGCTCGAGTACGGCAAGCTCCTTGCGCGTCAGCGCGATCTCGCGCGACCCGACGCGAAGCGTTCTGCCGATCGTGTCGAGTCTGAGGTCGCCGCAGCGAAGAACGGAGGCGGCTTGAGTGAAGCTTCTATGAGTCAGCGCGCGAATGCGCGCCTCAAGCTCCTCGAAGGCGAATGGTTTGATCAGATAGTCATTCGCGCCGCTATCGAGTCCGTTCACTCGGTCAGCGACCGAGGAGCGCGCTGACAGGATGAGGACCTTGATATCACGCGCGCTCTCGCGCAGCTCGCGCAGGATCTCGATACCGTCCTTGCCGGGCAGATTGAGATCGAGGATTACCAGATCATAGGATTCCACGGCAAGAAGCTCGGAGGCCATCTGTCCGTCCGCGCAGGTTTCGACCGCGTAGCCATCGAGTCTCAGGCCCTCGGCGATCGCGTCTGCGAGATCGCGCTCGTCTTCCACCACAAGCAGTCTCATATCCGCCCCTTTCGTTTTCAACAACTATAGTCCCAAGTTGGCGAGCTCGCGCTTAACGCGGACTTTACATCGCATCTGCTATGCTCCGGTGGCCGAAGGCAAAAGCGAGACGAGAGGAAGAGGACACGTGTTTCAACTGAGTCATGTTTCCAAGACATACGGTGGGCAGGATGCGCTGCACGATGTGACGCTCGAGATCGGTGGCGGCATGAGCTACATCGTGGGCCCCTCGGGTAGCGGAAAGACCACGCTTCTCAAGATCATGAGCGGGATGGATGATCGCTACGAGGGAACGGTGAGCTATAACGGACAAGATCTCAGAACCCTTGCCAAACGCGATCGCTCCCGCCTGTTCGGACAGGTGTTCGGCTTCGTCTGGCAGGACTTCAATCTCATAGAGGAAAGGACCGTTCGCGAGAACGTAGAGCTTGCGTCCTGGATCTCCGCCGAGGCCGATGAGCGCGCCATCGTCCGGGCGATGCGCGACATGAAGATCGAGAAGCTCGCCGAGCGCCCGGTCCGCGAACTGTCCGGTGGACAGAAGCAGCGCGTCGCGATCGCCCGCGAACTGGTCAAGGACCCCGAGGTCATCTTCGCGGACGAACCGACCAGCGCGTTGGACAAGCGCTCCGCGAAAGCGACGATAGGCATCTTGCGCGTGCTGGCCAAGGAGCGCAGCGTGGTCGTCGTCACGCACGACCGCTCGCTGCTCGCGGGCAGCCCCTATGTCTATGAGCTGGACAAGGGGACGCTCTCTCAGGCACCCAAGCCCAGGCGCGCCGCCGAGCGCGCCGCGCGCGAGCGCCGGCCACCCCGGCTCCCCATCGCTGCGGCCCTGCGCATGGGTGCGATCGCCGTACGGAGGAACCTCGGCCATACGCTGTCCATCCTTCTGGCCGCGCTCATCTCCGCGTCTCTTCTGCTCTCTTCGGCGGGTACGGCGGTGGCCGGCGCCGGGCAGAGCGAGTTCGACCGTCTTTATGCCTCATATGGCGATCAGCTGCTCGACCTCAGCCTGTTCTCCTCATTCATTGGCGCGGGATACAACAACGGCAAGAAGAGCGATGATCCAAATGTGGATGTCGATCAGGATCTCTCTGGCCTCTATGAGAAATACGCGCAAGATGATCGCGTCAAGATGTTGATGGTGCCCCAGCCGTTCCAAGACATTCACGTCACCGTGGACGGCCATGAGTATCCGATCACCTCGACGAACAACGTGCCGGTGATGAACAAGCTGCTCGCCGGCTCGATGCCCGCCGACTCCAAAGGCGGCGACGCTTCCGACAGTCAGCAGATCGCCGTGCCCGAGAGCTTTGTGAAGAAACTCGGCATCTCAAACGAGGATGCGATCGGCCGTGAGCTCGATTTCAAGGGCTCTGTGTACAATTGGGCGTCCGGTTCTCCGGTCGAGGTGCCGCTGAGCGCGCACGTGAAGATCAGCGGCGTGATCAACACCGATATGGTCTCCGATGTCGGAGGTTCGACCAGCAAATACTCGGTCGATGACTCCTTCTTCTTCAGCCCCGCCACCCTCAAGCGCATGCGCGAGGCCGCCGGAATGAGCGGCGATGCGCCGGCGCTTTATCTCCGCGCCAAGAGTCCGAAGGATCTGATCTCTCTCAAAAACGAGCTCAATGCAAACGGGATCGTTCCGACCGGACATTTCGAGCAGGTTGAGAAGCTCGTCAAGATGAATGATGAGACGAGCCAGCAGACTGGATCTGCGACAACGGTCATGGGAACCCTTTCTGTCGCGGTCGTAGCCGCGGTGGCGCTGATCGGAGCGATTCTGCGCAGACGAGAGTTCGCGATCCTGAACGTTGCGGGCTATGTCGGCAGGCGACTCGCCGGTGCCCTCGTCGGGGAGTTCGTGCTGCTCGCTGTGATGTCGGCCGCGCTGTTCGTTGTCGCGTCTCCGGTGGTCAACGCTATCACACAGGCTCTATGGCGCGTCTCGATCATGCGAATCGACTTGATCGCCGTGGGTGCGCTCATGGCGGCGGGGCTCAGTTTGCTCGCCTATGTCATCACCATGGTGGTGGCTTCTCTCAGCCGGCCGGCGGACGCCCTGCAGAGAGGTGAGCGCTGATATGCTCGAACTCAGGGATGTGACGAAGCGCTACGGGCAGACGACTGTCCTGGAACACGTGACGTTCTCGTTTCCGGCACGAGGTCTCGTGTGCATCATGGGTCCTTCCGGCGCTGGAAAGTCGACGCTGTTGAACCTGCTGGCGGGATTCGACCGCGACTATGAGGGAGAGATCCGCTTAGATGGACTGGTGCTTTCGGATATGGATCCCGACGCGCTGTGCGAGTACCGCCGCACAGAGGTGGGGTTCGTCTTTCAGGACTATTGTCTGATCTCGGGCTACACGGCTCTCGAGAACGTGTTGATGGCATCAGCTCTGAACGCGACCTCAGAGGAAGACCGGCGTGCTCGCGCAGAGCGGCTCCTCGGTCGTGTGGGCTTGGGCGACAAGGCCTCGCAGCACGCGAAGACGCTATCCGGCGGGCAGAAGCAACGTGTCGCGATCGCTCGGGCGCTCATGGGATCGCCGACGCTCATTTTGGCCGATGAACCCACCGGTGCCCTCGACCGAGCGACGTCCGGTGAGATCATGGACCTGCTCTGCGAGATCGCGCATGAGAGGCTCGTGGTGGTGATCACACATGACGAGAAGCTGCTGCCCTTTGCTGACGATGTCTTGCACATCGAGGACGGACGCCTCGTCGCGGATGGTGCGACGACTGATGCCGCTCAGACGTCTTTCGAGACGACCGAACCCGATGCCATCGCCTGCACTCCGGAGGCCGCAGCCGCCAAAGATGCCCAGCCGCACGTCGCGGACGCCCCTGCACCGCGAGCCCCCGTGCGCGCGCTCGCGACGGCTGCGGCGAACTTCAGAGCCCATGCGCCCAGACTCGTCGCCATCGCCGCGATCATCTCCTTGGGGTTGCTGGCCGTTCTGCTCTCCCTGTCCTGCCGCAACGTTGAGCGCCAGTCCATCGAGCGATTCAAGCAGAGCAACCCTGTTTTCGGCAACGGCTATATCAAGGGCGGCGACACGGCGAAGGCGCTTTCAAAGCTTCGCGCCGATGGCCGCGTGGCTGACAGCTACAACCAGTATGTCCTCAATGATGTGGGCTTGAGTCTGGATGGCAAGCAGGAGACGATGGCGGAGAAGCTGCCGCTTCCGAAGGCGACCGAATCGCTGTCCTATGGCACCATGCCGCGCGAGGGGCGCGAAGAGATCGCGCTGACGCCGAGCCTCGCCAAGAAGTTCGCGGCGAACATCCACAGTCTGCTCGGCAAGCAGATGCAGTTCGACATCGGAGGCACCTCCCGCAAGCTGAGGGTGAGCGGGATCTACAACGCCGGATACGATGACTTCTTCATCAGCTCGGACATCGAGCGGGATCTGTATGAGGGCATGCAGGATCAACAGGTCTACTCAATCAGCTACGATGTTCCCGAATTCGACGATGTGCTGCCCGTGAGAGCATCGCTGCGCGCTCTGGGCTTCGAGCCCACCGACGCGTCTGCCGAGGTGAAGAACCTATCGGAGACGTTCGCCAATGTCAACCGACTCTTTCTGAGCGTCGCGGTGCTGGTTTGCGCGGTCGCGCTGTTCCTGTGCGCCGTGCTGCTCGTCAGGCTGCAGGGCTCCAGAGTCCGCGAGATGGGTCTGCTGTCCGCGCTCGGCTTTCGCCGACGGGATGTCGCTGCCGTGATACGCTTCGAGAACCTGATGCTCGCAGGTCTAGCTGCGGTGATGTGCTGTGTCCTCGTGGGTCTCGTCAACATCGTCGCATCGCTGATCGCCTTTCCGATCGAGATCGGCGTCGCGGAGGTCGCGCTCAGCTCCGCAGCGGCGTTCGCGACGGTTCTGATCGTGAGCGCGCTGGCAAGCGCGCGGCTGCTGAGGGCGGATCCCGCGCGGGCGCTCAGAGGCTGATCGAGACCGACCGCCAGCAGGCCCATGTCGCTTGGCGATCGGTCCCACCGTGCGCCGGCGCGTCGATGGGTGCAAAGAGGAGGGGATACGAAGGGCTGCGACGCCGCGATTGGCATCGAGCCGCGACCCCCTCCTCTGCGCGCGCTCTTGTCCAGAGCTACTTCGGCCACCAGCTGATCTGCGAGATGTTGGTGCGGATGTGCTCGCATGAGGCGCGGAACAGCTCGATCTCGGCATCGTCGAGACCGGGATCCAGGACCTCCTCGATCCCCTCGCGTCCTATGATGCAGGGCAGCGAGGTGAAGATACCCCGTTGCCCGTACTGACCTGTGAGCAGCGTTGATGCACCCATGACGGAATGCTCGTCATGGAAGACGGCCGCGATGATGCGCGCCGCGGCGTTTGCAACGGCGTACTCGGTGCAGCCCTTCCCGTTCAGGGTGACGTAACCACCATAGAGCGCCTTTTTACCCAGATCGTCTCTATCGAGATCGAAGCGCTGCGGGTCGAGTTCGGCGAGCGCCTGCAGCGGTATTCCGCCGATGGACGCTCCGGACCATGCCGCAAATCCGGAGAAGCCGTGCTCGCCAACCATATAGGCATCGATCGATTTCGGATCGATGCGCGCGACCCTGGCGATCTGATAGCGCAACCGCGCGGAGTCCAGCGCCGTGCCCGTTCCGATGATTCGGGCCGGATCGTAGTCGGTGAGCTTCCAAAACGCGGTCGCCACCACATCGCAGGGATTCGCGATCGTGACCCAGATGCCTTTGAAGCCCGCATCGACGATGCGCTGAGCGAATCCGTGCACGGCATCGCTGGAGAAGAAGAGCTCCCCGTCGCGGTTCTCCTTTGCCAGAGCGACCTTGCCGGCGGCGTTCACGATGATATCGCAGCTCGCGAGTTCCTCGTAGCGATCGCCGCAATCACGGATGAGGGCGTTATGGGGGCAGAACAGCAGAGAATCGGAGAGATCCTGCGTCTGGGCCTCGGTTGCGTGCCGATCGATATCGCAGAGATACAGCTCATCTGCGATACCCTGCAAGAGCAGGCTGTTGCCGACGTGGGCCCCGACATGGCCGACACCGATGATTCCAACGGTTCGAGCTTGCAATGACATGGCGGCTCCAATCTTCGAAGGTGCACGGCACCATTGTACGCCCCTCGACGCAAAACGATGGAGTGTTTCAAGTTGGATACCTCGACGCAACTGAATGGCGCATGACGGCGGAATCGATCCATATCGCGAAGGCACGCCTCCGTCGTGGACGAATACCGGATTCCATCGCGGAGCGGCTGTCGAGCGAATTGGGACGCACCGCCTGCGGTACGATAGACGGCGCGAACCCGCCCGGCGTGACCGAGCGGGCTTTTCTGCGTTCACGACCGATTGGACACGTGTCACATGCTCATTCACCGCATCGCCGCCCAGCTCTTGTCTGCCGAGCCGATTCGTCTCATCGAGGCCGCTCTCGAGCGCGGCGAGGATGCGACGCTCGCCGTATCGCAATCAGCTCGCAACCTGCTCATCGCAGCCCAGTTCGCGCGCAGGCCCCGCCCGACGGTCTACATCGTCTCCGGAGAGGAGGCCGCTGATCGCGCCGCCCGAGCGCTCACCGCCTTCGTCGGCCTCGAACACGTCGTTCGCTATCCGGAGCGCGCCGACTGGCCTTGGGCCGCCACGGCAGCCGATGACGCGGCTGTCGCGACCCGGTGCGAGGCTCTGGGCCGCATGGCGCGCGGCGACGCTGCCATCATGGTCGCGTCGGCACGGTCTCTGCTCAGGTGCGTCCCAGAGCCCGAGAGCCGATACTGGGAAGAGAAGCGCTTCGCCGTTGGCGACCAGTTCCCCTTCGAGCAGGTACCCACGTTGCTCGTCGGCATGGGCTATGCGCGAGCAGGCGCAGCCGATGTCGCGGGCACGTTTCGCGTCCACGGCGACGCGGTGGACATCTTTCCCGCGCAGTCCGGCTCTCCGGTGCGCATCGAGTTCTTCGGCGATGAGATCGACCGTATCCGTCTCATGGTCGCGCTCACCGGTCAGACTATCGGCGAGGTGCAGGAGGTGTCCATCTTCCCGTGTCGCGAGCTCGCTCTGACAGATGATGCCGTACGGCGCCTCCATGCGGCGCTCTATGAGGCATCGCAGGGCGACAGCGAACTCGCTTCACTGCTCGAGCAGGTGAAAGCTCGTATCGCGGTTCCCGAACTCGATCGTTTGCTGCCGCTCATGTATGACCGCACGGTCAGCCCGCTCGAACACGTCCCTCCTGAGGCGCTCATCGCGCTATCCGAGCCGCGCTCGCTGTTCGACGACTGCACGCGCGCCTACGAGACGATCGCGCAGCGGGCGCAGGATTGCGGCGTGCGCCGGCTCGATGGGCTCTACGTGCGCCCGAAGGAGCTTGATTTCGGCAGGCAGCAGCGGGTGAACTACGTGTCGCTCATCCGTGCGGGAGGCGGGCCCACCGCCGAGCTCAAGATCGAGCAGCCCTCGATCGCCGGCACCGATACCCGCTTCATCACGCGCCTGAGGCAGCTCGTGGCGCGCCGCGACGCGATAGTCTTCGCGATTCCCGATCGGGGTGCCCGCGAAGCGATCGAGCTTTCCTTGAATGACGAGTCGATCCCTATCGAGGAGTCCCTCAGCGCGGCTCCGGAGAACGCTGATCCGATCGATGTAGCGTGCTTGCGGCGCGCCGCGGACCCGATCAACGCCCGACGCATCGAGGCGGACGCGGCTGCGCCCACCGCTCGGACGCTGACACGGGGACGCGTCACCTTCGTCGACATCCCGCTGACCGCTGGCGTCGTCGTGCCCGATGCGCATCTCGCGGTGCTCTCGCTGTCGGATCTGAGCGCGCGCATGGACAGACGCCGCGGCCGCGCGCGTCGTCGCGCACATGTGACTGATATCACCTTTCCCTATCAGCCGGGAGACTACGTCGTGCACGCCACTCACGGCATCGGTCGGTTCGCGAGCATCGTTCGTCAGGAGGTCGGCGGACTCGAACGCGACTACTTCCTGCTCGAGTACGCCGACGGCGACAAGCTCTACGTTCCGCTCGAACAGGTCGATCGGATCACCCGTTACGTGGGTCCGGACGGGTCATCTCCCAGACTCACGCGTCTGAACACGGCTGACTGGTCGCGTGCCACGGTCCGCGCGCGCAACAGCGCAAAGCGGCTCGCTTTCGATCTCGTCGATCTCTACACGCGTCGCTCGACTGTGGCCGGGCACGCCTTCGCTCCGGATACGCCCGCGCAGCTCGAGATGGAGCAGGCCTTTCCCTATGAACCCACGCGCGACCAAATCGAGGCGATCGGCGACATCAAAGCTGACATGGAGGCCCCCAAGCCGATGGATCGCCTCCTGTGCGGCGACGTCGGCTTCGGCAAGACCGAGGTCGCGCTGCGCGCGGCATTCAAGTGCGTGGACAACGGCTATCAGGTCATGGTGCTGTGCCCCACGACCATTCTCGCCCAGCAGCATTACGAGACCCTTTTCGAGCGCTTCGCCCCTTTCGATATCGAGGTCGAGGTGCTCAGTCGCTTCCGCACGCCCTCCGAGCTGAGCGCCGCGCTCGCGGGCTTCTCGGACGGCAGCGTGGACGTTCTGGTGGGAACGCACCGACTGCTCTCCTCCGATGTCAATCCGCACAGCCTCGGGCTCGTCATCATCGATGAGGAACAGCGCTTCGGCGTGCAGCACAAAGAGCAGCTCAAGAACCTTCGCGAGCAGATCGACGTGCTTACGCTGTCCGCGACGCCGATTCCGCGCACCATGCAGATGGCGATGTCGGGGGTGCGCGACATGTCGCTCATCACGACGCCGCCGTGCGGGCGGCGGCCCGTTACGGTGCATGTGGGGGAGTACGATCCGGATACCGTCTCCGCGGCGATCCGTTTCGAGTTGGCGCGCGAAGGGCAGGTATACTACGTGTCGAACCGCGTGAAGACGATCGAGGATGCGATCGATCGGGTGCACGAGGCCGCGCCGGAGGCTCGCGTGGGCGTCGCGCACGGCAAGATGAGCTCACGAGAGGTCGAGGAGACGATGATCGACTTCACGGCCCATCGCATCGACGTGCTCGTTGCGACGACCATCATCGAGAGCGGCATCGACAATCCTCACACGAACACCCTCATCATCGAGGACGCGCAGCGATTGGGCCTCGCCCAGCTCTACCAGTTAAAGGGCAGAGTCGGCCGGTCCGCCTCGCAGGCCTTCGCCTACTTCATGTTCCCCGGCGAGCAGCCGCTCACTCAGGAGGCGACCGAGCGGCTGTGCGCGCTGTCCGAGTTCCAGGAGCTGGGCAGCGGCATGCGCATCGCGATGCGCGATCTCGAGATCAGGGGGGCCGGCTCGCTTGTCGGAGCCGAACAGCACGGCAACCTGTCGAATGTGGGATTCGATCTGTTCACTCAGATGCTCGGGCAGGCTGTTGCCGAGGCGCGCGGCGAGGGGGCGTCCGAGATGAGCGAGTCCGGAGTGACGATCAATCTGCCGGCGGATTTCTTTTTGGATGAGGCCTATCTGCGCGACGTGGACCGCCGCGTGCTGCTCTATCGCAAGCTCGCTGCAGCAGCGGATCTGCGTACGGTTGACGAGGCGCAACAGGAATGCGAGGCGGATAACGGCGAGCTGCCGCTTGCGGGCAGAAATCTGTTCGACCGCGCCCGGCTGCGCATCCGGGCGGACCGGCTGGGTCTTGAGAGCGTCTCGCTCGCGGCGGGCAGGCTCACGTTCACCGGCATAGATGTGCGCGCCCCGATCGCCGCCGCCTTGCGAGAGCGGTTGGGAGCGATCGTCTATCCGAAGTCGCGCAAGCTCTCGGTGCCCTACCGAATCGGGGCCGGAGCGGGCTCCGGGCGGGGTCGAGGAATCGATGCTCACGACCAGCCCAGCGCCGTCGCGGCCGCACTCGAGATCGCAAGCCAGCTCGGCACCACCGCAGACGAGGACTGAGCGGGACCTACGAATGCTCCTCGAGCATTTCCTGCAGGGTCGTCATGAGCGCAGGGGTGACCTGTTTCTTGCGGCTCACGACGCCGGGAAGCACGGCTATGCCGTCTTCCGGCGTCACCCCGAATGCGCGGATCACCGTGGCCTCGGCGTTCGCACCGTAGTACATCATATCGGTCGACTGGCTCTTGACATCTGTGAACATGTAGAACACGATCGGCAGCTCCTCGGACTTCGCTCCCGTCTTGAGCCAAGGGCCCACGAGCCGCTCTGCGGCGCGACGGCTGGGCTCGGTCATGAAGCTGCCCTGGCCGACGCCGAAACGGACGTTGCCGCGGCTGAACACCTTGAAATCCTGGTGGAAGACCTCCTCGGCCGTGCGGCCGGTGAGATCGGCACCCGCATCGAACATCGCATCGGCGTACGTTTCGATCTCGACGCCGGATATCTCGGCGAGCTTCCCGCCGACGAATACATCACGGGGGGTGCAGGTGGGTGAGCGAAACGCCAGCGTGTCGGAGAGGATCGCCGAGAGCATGAGTCCGGCGATGTCGCGCGGGATCTCAACGCCGCTCTCCTCATAGATGCCGTAGATGATCGTTGCGGTGCACCCGACCGGCATGTTTCGAAAGTACACGGGCCCGCTCGTCTCGATCGACCCGATGCGGTGATGATCGATGATCTCGACGATTTCGGCTTGCTCGAGGCCATCGACCGCCTGCGACCGCTCGTTGTGGTCGACGAGTATGACATGCTTCTTCGTGACATTCAGCAGACTCGCCATGCTCGTGATGCCCTCATAGCCGCCAGATTCGTCGAGCACGGGGAAGAACCGGTGACGCGTCTGGGCGATGATCTTGCGCGCATCGTCGACAGCGGTGTTGACGCTGAAGCGGATGACGTCCTCAAACGGCAGCATCTCGGCGCTCACGGGGATCGACATGCTGATGAGACGAGCGGCCGCATAGGTGTCATACGGGGTGGTGATGATCGCGCACTCACGTTTCTTCGCGAGCTCGCGCACCGTATCGGTCACTTTCGCATCGTTGCAGATGATGAGGCATGATGCTCCGGATTCGACGGCGAAGCGCTGCGTCTCGAAGCGATTGGTGACCAAGATGATATCACCCGGCTCAACAGCTCCATCCATCATCTCAGGGGAGGTGCCCACGCGGATGCTGCCGCGAGTGATGCGGCTCTGCGGGTCGCCGACGACCATGTCACCTTTGAGTGTCGAGAGCACGTTGCCGTACTTCGTCTCGGAGTCCGACAGGATCGACGCGTGGAAGATGTCCATGTTGGCATTGGCTATATCGCGCACGGTGATGATGCCTTGGATCGAGTCGCTGTGATCGGTGATGCACAGCGTGCCGACGTCCTCCTCGCGCATGAGATCCCACGCGGCGTAGAGGCTCAGATCGCGGTCCACTCCTCCCAGGCGCTGGATCATCGTATCTTTGATCTGCGGGGAGACCGTGGTGATGAGCTCGGGCTCCTCGAAGCCGAAATGATCGAGGACGAACGCCGTCTCGCGGTTGATCGTGCCGGCTCGCCGGGCCTCGTACTCGGTGTCTCCGATCTTGTTCTTGAGGTAGGCGTAGGCAATGGCCGAGCAGATGCTGTCCGTGTCGGGATGCAGATGGCCAATAACATTGACCTTGCGAATTGCCTCAGTCATGCAGCACTCCTTGCGTCGTGCGCCCGCGCGATATCGGGCGTCGGATGCGAATGGTTCTCTGAATTGTACCCCCGCGCGTCTCCGCGCGCTCTCACCGACGCCGCGTGTCGATTGAACCGTCATATGATCTGCGCTGCGCTCAGCTCGGAGGTGGTTGAGAGGCTGGCCAGGTTCGCAGCTGTCGCCTCAGGGGGCCCGGCGCATTCCCGCCCGCTTCGCGCGTCTGCGGCAGCGCGGTGCGATGTGCTCTTCTCAAGCGGATCCCCCGCAGATGTGTCCAAAACTCATTCGGAGTTCGAGTCACGCGACGTCCGCGGTTCGCGACTCGAGTATTCATCTGAAAAGACCCGTGCGTTAACTCGAAACGCATCTTCGCTTAACCGTCGGCCAAGGTCGGCTCGCTATAGTCATGCCAGGCGGCCTGAGGGACCGAAAGACAAACCGCGTCGTCCACCTGGCGATAGCCGGATCATGATATGAAGGAGTGGTCGAATATGGCATTCTCGGTAGTGGTCAAAGACGTCCAAAAGACGTTCGTCACGGGACGGGGGCGCGCCAAGCGGACGACCCCGGTGCTCAGGGGCGTCAGTCTGAGTGTGCGCCCAAAAGAGATGGTTGCGATCGTGGGGCCCTCCGGCTCGGGCAAGTCGACCCTGCTGTACTGCATGTCAGGGCTGGAGGCCGTCGACGGCGGCTCCATCGAGGTGATGGGTCAGCAGGTCGCCGACGCGTCGCGCAACGCGCTGTCGCGCATCCGCCGGCAGCACGTGGGCTTCATCTTCCAGTCCTACAACCTGCTTCCCTCGCTCAGCGCACGGGAGAACGTCGCCCTGCCGGCGCGCTTGGCCGGGCGGCCCGTAAGCGACGCGCGGCTCAACGAGACGCTCGAGCGCGTCGGCCTGGCCGGGCGCGAGCGCAATCGGCCGCAGGATCTGTCCGGCGGCGAGCAGCAGCGCGTGGCTATCGCGCGCGTGCTTGCGAGCGCGCCGGACGTGGTCTTCGCCGATGAGCCGACCGGCGCTCTGGACACGAAGAACGGACGGGAGGTGCTCGGGATGCTCAGAGACATCGCCGACGAACCCTCGCGCTCGGTCGTGATGGTGACCCACGATCTGGAGGCGGCGTCCATGGCCGATCGCGTGCTCATCTTGCGCGACGGTCTGATCTTGCGGGAGATGGGTCGCTCCAGCTCCAAGGAGATCCTCGACGCGATGGAGGCGGCGGCATGATCCGGCTCATCTTCTCCGATCTGAGAGAGCACGCCGCGACATGGGTCGGCGCGCTGATCGTGGCCGTGGGCTGCGGGTTCATCGGCGGGTGGGTGGCGTCTCTGCAGACGACCGCCGATGCCTACGGGGGGCACGTGCACTGGATGCTGCGCAACGCCGTGAGCGGTTATCTCATGTTCTCGGTGCTCGCTGCCGTCGCGGTGCTCATCTCCGCGGCGAACCTCACGGTCGCGGTCCAGCGGCGTTCCTACGCGTTGTGGCAGCTCGTGGGCGTCAGCCCACGGCGGGTGGGCGCGATCGTGCTCGCGCAGCTCGTTGTCGTGGCCGTAGTCGGCTCGCTTGTCGGCACGCTCGTCGCCGCTGCGATATTCGCCCCGTTGCTGCCTTGGACGCTCAGCTCGGCTGAGGTGTTCACGGGTGTGGTTCCTCGGGTGGATCTCGGCCGGATGCCGATGGTCTGGCTTGTTGTGGCGGCGGTGTTCGTGATCGGTGGTGCCCGTGGTGCACGCAGCGCGTCGCGCACCCCGCCGATCTCCGCCTTGCGAGATCCCGAGCAGCGAGTCAGGCGGATGACCTTGCCGCGAGCCGCGCTCGCGCTCGCGCTCATCGGATGCGTCGCCTGGATCCGCGCCACCATGGTGCGTCTGCTGGCGCAGGATCCCTCATCTTGGTTCAATATGGCCTCTTGGGGATTACTCATTCCCGTTTTTTTGGCGGCCACTTTGGTGGCCGCCGCCCCGGTCGTGCTTCCCGCCGTGCTCACGGTGTGGACCTCTATCGTGCCGCAGCGCCGTGGGACCGACTGGTGGCTGGCGCGGCATGCGGCGCGCGAGGGGCTGTCGGCTTCCGCATCGATCGAGACCCCTGTCATGGTGGGTGTAAGCATCGTGGCCGGTCTCTACTCCGTGATCGGCGTGTTGGGAGGCTACGCGCACGCTCAAGGCGACACCGGTGCCTGGATGCTCGATTTCTCCACCGGGCTGATGTTTCTGGGCGGACCGGTGCTGCTGTGCGCGATCGGCGCCGCCGTGAGCGTCGTGATGTCCTCCGGGTCGCGCACCCGCGACATCGCTCTGCTCAGCGCTGCGGGAGCGCGACCGAAAACGCTTGTGGCCGCGGCTGCCTTCGAGGCGCTCATCCATGCGGTCACATCGACCCTGCTCGGCATGGGCGCGGCCGCCGCCGCGGCGGCGCTCATCGCCAGCGTGTTCGGCAGGCCGCTTCTCGCGGACATGGCGCTCGGCGAGGGACTCATCGTCTCGGTGGCGGGCTTTCTTCTGATTCTCACCGCGACGCTCATGCCCACGCTCAGTGCGCTGCGAAGGGACATCGTAGGCGTTCTGGCAGCTCAGGATTAGAGCCATCGCTCAGAGCGCCTCGACATCAGCGAGCGCATATCCCACCTGTTCGCAGGGACGATACATGATCCGATCCGTCTGCGTGAGGACATGGTAGCGAGACCTCAGGGACTTCTCGAGGCGCTCGTGGTGCGGAGCCCATCTGCGCGCGCCTCGCGCTCTGAAGAAGCCGACGAGTTATCTCATGAGCGGAAGATTCGAGCGAGGTCTCCTGCGTGACGGCGGCGTATAATCGCCTCAGCAAAACGACGAGGGGAGACCACCAGATGCCCGTGAGCGCAGATAGATCATCGAGCGCCGATGCGAGAACTCGCGATGAGGTTCTCGAGAGGACCGAGTGCGTATCGGCCCATGAGGTGCTCAAGCGCTTCTTCGGCTACGAGACGTTTCGCGCCGGGCAGCAGCGTCTCATAGATGCGGTGCTCGCCGGCTGCGATGTATTGGGCGTCATGCCCACAGGGGCCGGCAAGTCCATCTGCTACCAGGTCCCCGCTCTCATGCTTCAAGGCATGACGATCGTGGTCTCCCCGCTCGTGTCGCTCATGGCCGATCAGGTCCGCTCGCTGATGAGCGTCGGCGCCAGACCCGCGTATCTGAACTCCTCGCTCAGCCCGTCTCAGCAGGCGACCGTCATGTGCCGTGCGCAGCAGGGCAGCTATCAGATCATGTATGTCGCTCCGGAGCGGCTGTCCGATCCGCGCTTCGTGGACTTCGCGCGCCGCGCGGCGGGCGCAGGCGGCATCGGTCTGCCGCTTGTAGCCATCGACGAGGCGCACTGCGTCTCGCAATGGGGGCAGGACTTCCGTCCCGCATACCTGGGGATCGCCGATTTCATCGATGCGCTTGACCGCCGACCGATCGTGGCGGCGTTCACCGCCACGGCGACCGAGCGCGTCCGCGAGGACATCACGAACATGCTCGGCTTGCGCTCACCGCAGACCGCCGTCACCGGGTTTGATCGCGCGAACCTGTCGTTCAGCATCGAGGAGCTCGGTGAGCGAGCCAAGACCGCCTGGATACGCGATTACGCGCTCGCGCACAGCCGGGAGAGCGGCATCATCTACTGCTCGACTCGAAAGGCCGTCGACGCTCTCGCCGAGGAACTCGAACGCGCTCTGTCTCCCGATGGCATCCGGGTGGGACGCTACCATGCGGGCATGGGCGCTCGGGAGCGTCAGGTGAGCCAACGGGCCTTCATCGACGACGCGATGCCGGTCATCGTCGCCACCAACGCCTTCGGCATGGGCATCGACAAGCCCAATGTGCGCTATGTCATTCACAACAACGTTCCCGAGAGCATCGAGGCGTACTATCAGGAGGCTGGTCGCGCCGGCCGCGACGGCGATCCGGCGAGCGCGCATCTGCTGTGGAATGGCAACGATTTCAGGCTGCGGCGCTTCCTGATCGACCGCGACCCCGAAGACGAGCGGTCCTCGCCCGAGCAGCGAGAGCACGCAAAGATGAACCGCTTTCGGCTGCTCAACCAGATGGAGGGCTACTGCCAGACCACGGGCTGTTTGCGCGAGTACATCTTGCGCTATTTCGGTGACGAGCATTCAGCGTCCAAGCCCTCTGCCATCGAGGGCGCGTCGGAGAGCACGGGTTGCGGCAACTGCTCGAACTGCCTTTCAACCTTCGAGGTCGAGGATGTGACCGAGACCGCTCGAGAGATCTTGGAATTCGTCTCGAGGAACCCGGCTCGTTTCGGAAAGACCCTCATCGCCGATGCTTTGCACGGAGCGCGAAACGAGCGCGTGAGGAGTTCTCGCTTGGATGCCGACAAGGGTTGCGGCGCGCTGTCCGCAGAGCCCCTGAGACTGATCAAGACGGTGATCGATCAGTTGTCTGGCCGCGGCTATCTCGCGGTCTCGCAGGGACACTACCCCGTCATCGGTTTGGGACCGCGCTCGGAAGAGGCGCTGAGCGCGGTGGGGGCCGCGTCCGCCGACTTCAGTTTCACCATGAAGCGTCGCGCCTCTCGGCGCGCGAGCGCGCACAGAGCGCGGCGGGTTGTCGATCTGCTACGTGAGGAGTCCGGGCTCGGATCGCGACCGCGGGCCGGCGACGATGCGGAGCTGTTCGAGCGATTACGCGGCGTCAGGACGACCTTTGCGACGCAGCGGCAGCTGCCGCCGTACATGATCTGCAGCGATGCCGCGTTGCGCGGCATGTGCCGTCTGCGTCCCGCAACGCGCGCTCAGCTGCTCGATGTCAACGGGATCGGCGAGAAGAAGGCGGCGGAGTTCGGAGAGGAGTTCCTCGCCGAGATCGTCGCCTTCGAGCGCGCTCAGCGCTGAGCCGCCACCGCGATCGAGCGTGACGCAACCATGAAGATGGCCCTCGTCGCGCCCGCGCGCGCTCAGGCGGGGAACTATGATGAGAGCTGCTCGCACCTGCGATGAAGGGGCAACCATGGTTGATTCAGCAAAGATCGTATCTGCTCGCGGTGGAGCCGGGGCACGCGAAGAGCCCTTGGTCACGGTCGAGGACGAGTCGCATCCCAAAGCGCTGTTCGCGACACCAGAGCTGCGATGGGCGCTCATCGGAACCGGAGCCATCGCCAATCAGATGGCGCAGGCGCTTCTCTTGGCGGATCGTCACCTCGTCGGCGTCACCAACCGCACGCGTGCGAAGGCCGATGCCTTCGCACGCAGATACGGCATCGAGCGCGTCTACGGATCCCTCGATGAGCTCCTCGCCGATCCGCTGGTGGACGCGGTCTACATCAGCACACCGCACAACACTCACATCAGGTTCATCCGCGCCGCTCTCGAAGCGGGCAAGCACGTCCTGTGCGAGAAGGCCATCACGCTCGACTCCGCCGAGCTCGACGAGGCCCGCGCTCTGGCGGCAGAGCGCGAAGTCCAGCTCATGGATGCCACGACGATCCTGCATATGCCGCTTTACCGCGAGCTTGGGCGCCGCGCTCGAAACGGTGACTTCGGAGCGTTGACTCTCGCCCAGGTGAACTTCGGCAGCTTCAAAGAATACGGAGATCTGACGAATCGCTTCTACAATCCGCGTCTCGCCGGAGGGGCCATGCTCGACATCGGCGTGTACGCGATCACGGCTGCCAGGTTGTTCATGGCCAGCCAGCCGAAGGAGATCGTGAGCCTCTCGACGCGCGCATCGACCGGTGTTGATCAGTCGAGCGGATTCGTGACGAGAAACGCCGAGGGGCAGCTCGGTGTCTTTTCGCTGACATTGCACACCAAGCAACCCAAACGCATCGATCTGTGCTTCGAGGACTGCTATATCGAGATCATCGACTATCCGCGCGCTGATAGCGCAATGGTCGTGTGGACCTCCGATGGGCATCGGGAGGAGATTCAAGCAGGCAGGCAGGAGTATGCGCTTCTCTATGCGGTGGCAGATCTGGAGGCTGCCGTCGACGGCGACCGCTCACGACGCGAGCTGATCGGCTATACCTCCGATGTGATGGACATCATGACCCGTCTGCGCTTCAGCTGGGGCATATATTACCCCGAGGAGGCCGCACTCGCCCGCGCCGCCGGTGTACCGGTCGCAGGCGAGACGACCTGAGGAGACGCGGGCGCGATCGAGCTTGGAGGCTCCAGCTCGCGTGCGCGGCCTTCTGACGGGGCATGAGTCGAGCCGGAGTACGAGTGCTGTCGATGCCGACGGATACGTCGGTCAGCAGAGGAGATCGCGCACCGAGAGATTCGAGTGACTCGCTTCTATCGCATCACGGCCACCGAACACGCACACCGGAGCCTCGACAGCGAGCCTGCTCACGTCCGCGCCGATCTCACGCAAGCCCGCCGGTGTCGCGGACAGGATCTCAGAGCGAATGCGAGCCCGCTCATCGGCCGGCATGCCGCACAGATAGGCGGCGTTCTGCCGCTTCGTGAGCGCATAGGGCTTGATCGGAGCGTCGTGAGCGGCGACCGAGGATACGATGAGGCCCTCCAGGGTCGCGGTGTCAGGCTCGAAGCGGCCGAGCCAGGAGCCAGCGCGTTCGATGCGCTCGAGCGATGGGTCGATGGCCGGATCGCGATAGGTGTAGAAGGCCAGCTGCCGATCGATGGCGCAGATCAGACCGCAGCCGTAGGCTCCTCCCTTGACTCGGATCTCGTTCCAGAGATAGTCGAAGGACAGCGCGCGCGAAGCGACCTTCCAGATGCCGTCTGTGGAGATGCCGATCGCGCGCGGATCGGTGGCTCGCGCCACATAGCAGATGTCGCTCGGGATGACGAACGCCTCGTTCGCGGGAGCGGGCACGGGCACCTGCAGCTGGCCCGCGCCCTCCTGTCGCTCGCTCAATCCGAGATCGCCTGCCACCGACCAATAGCGCGCGTAGTCCTCATCCGATCCGGTGAAGCTCGCGATCGCGCCCGTCGAGCTGAAGATGCGGCGCTGCAGGTCGCGCAGGTCATCCATCACCTGGCCCTTCCGCTCGTCGAAATGCTCGAGGACATCGCGGACGAATCGGTAGTACTCGATGCCATCGAGCTGCTCGCGAACGAGCGCTGCCGGCGAAACGTACGACATCGCCCTGGCTATCGCCGCCTGATGACCGCTCATGAGAAAACCCTGCTCCATGCCGATGCGGACCTGCGTCAGGACATCGCGAATCCGGTCATCGTCCTCGAACAGGGTCTGCGACCAGATCTCACGTGGGATGTCGGCGAGCGCATCGATCTTCTCGCAGAGCGCTCCGGCAGACACCGTGAGCACCGGACGCAGATCGCGCCATCCCGGCGCGCCGAGCACCTCGGGCCGAAAGGAAAGGAAGCCCAGGTTCGATCCGATGAGGCTGTCAAGCTCGGATGCGCTGTGCCGGGAGGTCTTGAGCTGCTGCATGAGCTGGCTGAGCAGCCCCACGAGCGGAAGCTCGCCGTAATCGACGCATGATAGGTCGAAGTAGGTCATCGCGTAGGCGAGCCGCCTGGTGGGTATGTCGTGTTTCAAGCACGGGATCGCCGAGCTCTCATCAAGGGTCGGGACCGCCTCCCGCGCCGCCTCGCCGATGTCGCTCACATGCAGTTGAGGCAGGGACGAGCGAGAATCCGGCGAGTCGGCGCTCTCCTGCTGTCGACGAAGTTCGGCGACGTTGTCTATGATGGTGCCCAGCTCCTGCGAAGACATCTCGGCCTTTTTCGCAGCGAGTCTGGTCGCCTCGTCGAAGTCGCCTTCCGGGTCGCCGCTGTCAGCTGAGCTGGCTGCAGCAGCGTCTTGTCCGTCTTCTTGGATCGGCACGAGTTCCACGAGCGCGCAGTGTTCGCTCTCCAAGATGATCTCGCGCAGCAGGTCCTCGAAGTAGGAACCTGAGAGTTCGTCGCGAAGTGCCGCGTAGACCTCAGCGTATCTGAGCGCGCGGGTCGCCGCCTGCTCATCGTAGAGCCAGGTGGACAGCGCCTCGGAGGCGAGCACGACTCCGTCGGCCGTGCCGTAGTCGCGCTGGCGAAGGCTGAACTCATTGCTCGAGAGCACGGCCTCGAGCCGGTCGCGCGGGATGCCCTCGGCGACGAGGCGAGCGCAGCGCTGCTCGATGATCTCGCGCAGGCGCATCGCCGAATCAGGCGAGGCGTTCTGGAGGATGATCAGGCCATAGGGCTGCAGGCACGCGCTGGATGTGTAGCTCACGAGATTGCCGCCGATGCCAGCCTCGATGACGGCTTTCTTGACCGGTGCCTCGTTCGAACCGAGCAGCGCGTCGAAGAGGATGTCGGCGGCGATGATGCGCTTGCGCTCCGCGACCGAACCGAGTACGTAGGCCATGCCAACCAAGGCGTTGTCAGGTGTTGTGCGCATCTCGACGCGCGCGTGCTCGCAGCGTACGGGCTCATGGGCACAAAGGGGGTTGGGGGCGGCGAGTGCCCCCTCACGGGCCCGCTCGCTCGCGGCGGTGGGAGCCGAGAGGTACTCGGAATCAAGAAATTCTAGAACGCGCGCCGCGTCCATGTCTCCGTAGAGCGTGATGTAGCTGTTCGCGAGGTTGTAATGACGTGCATGCGAGTCCAGAAACCGCTCGTAGGTGAGCTCGGGAATGAAGCGCGGGTCACCGCCGGATTCGAAGGCGTAGGCCGTGCCGGAGAACAGCTCCCGCATGATCGCGCCATCGAGCACCTCCATGGGATCGGACAGTGCACCTTTCATCTCGTTGAGCACGACGCCGTTCAGACGCAGCGGCGCCTCGGGGCTCTCGAGCTCGTAGTGCCATCCTTCCTGTTCGAAGATGGCGGGCTTCGTATAGATGGCAGGATTCAGGACGGCGTCCAGATACACGCTCATCAGGTTCACAAGGTCCTGCTCGTTGGTGGAGGCGACCGGGTACAGCGTCTTGTCCGGGAAGGTCATCGCATTCAGAAAGGTCTGCATGGATGTCTTGATGAGATCGACGAACGGCTCCTTCAACGGGTATCTCTTCGAGCCGCACAGCACGGAGTGCTCCAAGATGTGGAAGACCCCCGTATCGTCTGCGGGCGGTGTCTTGAATCCGATGGCAAAGGCCTTGTTCTCATCCTCGCAGGCGAGATACAGCAACCGCGCGCCGGATAGATCATGTCGCAAGACGTAGGCATCGGCATCTATCTCTTCGATGGTCTCCTGCGAAATGACTGAAAATCCCAGCACATGAGTATCCGGTGCAAGCAGCTCGGCGGCGGCGCGTCTGGGATCGGTCTGGGTGCTCTGCGTGGCTGACATGGTTCTCCTAACATCGGGTCGTCGCATTCGCGAGCCCGCATCGGATGATATCGGCAAAGTCGAGGAGTCGGCGCGAGCTCGAGATCAGCGATGCCGAACTCTTCGCTCAGGTTGTATCCTTTGCCCTGGGCGGGCGGCTCCCATGCATGATAATGCAATCTCCGACAAGTTTGCACGCCGCAAGCGATTTTCGCTCCCGTGCGAGCGCATGTTGCGCTATGGTTGCATGCAAGAATGGACTGCGCCGAGCCCGCTTGATGTGCGATCTCGCTCAGCCCTGCGACGCCCTGACCGGAGAGGCATCCGCCAGCGTGGAGACAGATAGACGGATTCGAATGAGAGCGATGGGAGATCGTCGACTCGTGCGCGGCGTCCTCGCCACGCTCGCAGGCGGATCGTTCTGGGGGCTGTCCGGAACGAGCGCGAGCTTTTTGTTCGCGTTCTACAAGGTGGATACCGCCTGGCTCACCTGCGTGCGCCAGGTGCTCGCCGGTCTGCTGTTTCTCGTGGTCATCTTGGTGCGTGATCGCAGGCGGCTCATCGAGCTGTGGACGACCAAGCGCGATCGCCGCGTGCTGTACGCGTTCACGCTGTGCGGCCTCCTGCTCAACCAGTTCTTCTATCTGTGGACCGTGCGCATCACCAATCCGGGCACCGCGACGGTGCTGCAGTGCCTGTCGCTCGTGTTCATCATGGCGTTCGCTTGCGTGGCAGCTCATCGTCGACCGAAGCGCCGAGAGATCGCCGGCCTCGCGCTGGCGTTCGGGGGGACGTTCCTCATCGCTACGGGCGGCAGCTTGGATAGCATGTCAATTCCTCCTGAGGGACTTGTCTTGGGTCTCGTCACGGCGCTGAGCGCGGCGTCGATGGCGATCATCCCGGTGAGGATCCTGCCGAAGTACGGCTCATCGATCGTCACCGGCTCGGGCATGCTGTGCTCGGGTGTGGTCACGAGTGCGTTCGTTCAGCCCTGGCGCGATCCCCCGGTCCTCGACCCTCTCGGCTGGCAGGCCCTTGCAGTTCTCGTGGTCGTCGGTTCGTTTTTGGCGTACTTCCTCTACATGCAGGGTGTGACCGACCTCGGGTCGGTGCGCGCGAGTCTGCTGGGCACCGTCGAGCCCGTTTCGGCGACCGTGACCTCCGCTATCGTGCTCGGCACGGTGTTCGCTCCCACCGATATCGCAGGGTTCGTCCTCATCATCGCGATGGTGTTTTTGACCGTGTAGACCCCCCCCGATACCCCTCTCGCGCATCAAATTCACGCGGGGCGCGGAGCGCGAGGCGATGTCATCACAGGCCGTAGAGCGCGCGAAACTTCTCCGAGAGATATCCGCAGTAATAGGACGCATCGAAATCGGCCCCGCAGGCTTCTCGGATGAGCTCGGGTGCGTCAGCGGAGCGGCCACGACTCCAGATGCGCTCGCGCAGCCAATCGCGCACCGGTGCGAGATCGCCTGTGGCGCAGGCAGCTCCCAGATCGACCCCCGATGCTCTCATGGCAAAAGTGAACTGGGCGTCGTAGGCGCTTCCGAGCGCATAGGTGGGGAAATATCCGAAGCTGCCGCCCGACCAGTGCACATCCTGCAGACAACCGTGCACGTCGTCGGGCACTGCGAGTCCGAGGTAGCGTTTCGTGAGCTGCGCCCACAGTCCGGGTATGTCTCGCGCGCTCGCCTCGCCGGCGAACAGCAGTCGCTCGATCTCGTAGCGGATCATGATATGAAGCGGATAGGTGAGCTCGTCGGCCTCGGTTCGTATGAGCGAGGGAGTCGCGATGTTGACGGCGCGATATAGCTCCTCCTCGGAGACGGAGCCATATGCATCCGGCACATGTTTGCGCAGCAGCTCGAGCAGCGGCCCCATGAACGCACGGCTGCGGCCGACGGTGTTCTCGAAGAAGCGCGACTGGCTCTCATGGATGCCCATCGATGTTCCGCCTCCAAGGCAGCTGTAGGAGAAGGCGGGATTCACGTTCTGCTCGTAGAGAGCGTGTCCGCTCTCATGAATCATCGAGAACACGTTGCTCATGACGTCATGCTCGTGGATATGGGTTGCGATGCGCACATCACCTGGGGCGAAGCCATCCGAGAAGGGGTGCTCGGTCTGGGCGAGCGCCGTGCCCTCGGGGTCGAGCCCCAGAAGCGCCATGAGATCGTAGGACAGCCGGAGCTGAACCGAGGTGGGAACCGCGGCGCTGAGCCAGGGCGCGTGCGGCTGCTCGCCGCGCTCGTTGATCTCACCGACGAGCGGTACGACCGTGGAGCGCACGGCCTCGCAGAACGCGTCGAACGACGCGCTGTCCAGACCGCGCTCGTACTGATCGAGCCAGACGTCGTAGGGATCGCGCACCGCATCGAGATACCCGGCGTGGCGCTTCAGCGTCTCGACTATGTCGTCCACATAGGGGGCGAACGACTCCCAGTCGTCGGCTGCCTTCGCGCGATGCCATACCGCCTCCGCCTCGCAGGTGAGCCTGGCCCACGCGATGGCTTCATCTGCCGGGATGGCTGCGGCCTCCTTCTGGTCACGGGAGAACACGCGCAGCTCCTCGGTGGTCTGCTCGCCGAGAAGCCCTGCGGCCTCGGCTCGCTGGAGCGCTTCCACGAGTTCGACGGCATCCGGCCCGGTCATGATGGCATGGCGCTGGCCGGCGAGCGCGGCGAGAGCCTCGCCTCGCGCGGCTGCACCCTGTGCGGGGGCGACCGTCGCCCCGTCGAACGACGCGATGCGGGTGAGATAGGATCTCATCCACAGCTCGCGCTGGGTCCGATCAAAGGCTTCCACGATATCGGCTGTCCGTCTGTCGCTCATGTGATTCACGCATCCCTTTCACGGCGGGTTCATCTCGAACAGCTAAAGTGTAACCAGTTAAGGCAGAGCAGGGGAAGTCGGACGCGAAAATCTGTCAGACGATCGCGACGGCTCCGTCAAGGGAGGTCAAACCGTGCCATCCGCAACGGTTCAATTCGATGCGTGGGAAGGACATTACGCGAGACGCCTCGCCTCGCTTCGCCATTCGGCGGTGCGCGACCTGTTCGCCGCCGTATCGCGTCCGGATGTGATCGGTCTGTCGGGCGGTATGCCCGACATATCCGTGCTTCCTCTGGAGCAGGTTGCCGAGTGCGCTGCGGACTGCATCAGAAAAGAGGGGGTTCGCGCTCTTCAGTACGCCGGTTCGCTCGGTCGTCTGGAGTGTCGTCGCGTCGTATGCGACACGCTCGCAGAGCTCGACATCGCCGCCACGCCCGATGACGTGATCCTGACGGGGGGCTCTCAGTCCGCCCTCGATCTTCTGGCCAAGATCTTCATCGATCCCGGCGATGTGATCATCACCGAGGGACCGACCTATCTCGGTGCGCTCCAGGCGTTCTCCGCCTACGAGCCTCGCGTTATCCACATCGAGCTCGACGAGAACGGCATGCGCGTCGATCTGCTTGAGGAGCGCCTGCGCGAGCTGGGTCCACACGGGGCGAAGTTCATATACACGATTCCGAGTTTTCAGAATCCGAGCGGTGTGACCATGTCCCTCGATCGGCGCACCAGACTCATCGAGCTCAGCCGCGCGTACGAGATTCCGATCATCGAGGATGATCCCTACGGCCGGCTGCGCTACGAGGGGGACCCGGTGCCTGCTATCAAGAGCATGGATTCCTCCGTCATCTATCTGGGGACCGTCTCAAAGATCTTCGCACCGGGCCTGAGGCTCGCATGGGTCGTCGCCCCGCATGCCGTCATCGAGAAGGTAAACCTTGCAAAGCAGGGTGCATGCCTGTGCACCTCGCCCATGAACGAGGTTATGGTCGAGCGCTATTTCACCGATGTGGATTGGCACGCCACCCAGCGTCGCGTCATAGCTCTGTATCGCAGGCGTCGCGATGCGATGCTTTCCGCGCTCGCAGAGCTTTTCCCGCCGGAGGTCACGTGGACGCACCCGGCTGGGGGTTTTTTCATTTGGGTCACGCTGCCTCGCTACTTCGATTCCGATCAGCTGCTCTCCTGCGCCCTCAAGGCGGGCGTGGCGTTCGTTCCCGGTGCCGGGTGCTTCTACAACGGAGAGGGGAGAAACAGTCTGCGCATCGCATTTTGCTACGAGGAGCCCGAGGTGCTGCGCGAGGGCATTCGACGGCTCGCAGAGGCCATCTCGGACCGCATGGATCTCTATCGCGCCTTTCTCGCGGTCGGTGCGCTGCCGGAGAGTCCTCAGCCAGCTCCGGGAAAAAACACCCTCGACTCAGAGTCGCCGGCGAGCGCTTCGGCGTCGGTGGCCAGAGAAACACCCGACCGCGCGCATCCGCGATCGGCGGCGACGACCGGCGCGGCTGGTTCAGCCCGCACGATCAAGGAGGAATCATGAAGGTCGCAGTTATCATGGGCGGCACGTCGCTCGAACGCGAGTTTTCTCTCAAAAGCGGGCATCGCATCGCCCGTGAGCTGGAGGCGAAGGATCATATCGTCCTGCCTCTCGACGCCACATCCGAGCTCACCTGCGCCCTGCGCTCCGGCAGACCCGATGTCGCCCTCATCGCCGTCCACGGGTTGGGCGGCGAGGACGGCGCGATCCAGGGGCTTCTGGAATTCCTGCGGATTCCCTATGTGGGATCAACATCAGAATCTTGCCGCGCAAGCTGGAACAAGGTTGATCTGCCTCGAGCATTCAACAGCTATCTGCTCGCGCACCCAGATAGGCTCGAGGATGCGAGCGCGTCGCGATCCGCGCATGAGCGAGGCTGCTCATCCGAGCATCCCGCAGATCAGCTCGACGCCGTCTTCAGCCGAGTCGGCAGCGACTGCGCCCGAGATATGCTCCCGAACAATCCGCTCATTCCGACCCCGAAGACGTTTTGCCTGACAGAGGTCGCTTTTCGCTCGATGGGGGCCGCAGCCGCGCTTGATCTCGTGTGCGACCGCCTGGGATATCCGGTAGCTGTCAAACCGGCATGCGGCGGTTCGGCGATGGGCGTTTCGCGCGTGGGATGCCAAGAGGCGCTGGGCGAGGCCATCATGGGCGCGCTGTCCTTCGACGACAAGGTCATCATCCAAGAGTGGCTGGAGGGCGTCGAACTGTCGGTTGCGATCTGCTGCGGCCAGGACGGGGCGGCCAGAAGTCTGACTCCAGTCGAGATCGCACCCAAGGAGACGTTTTTCACCACAGCCGCCAGGCTCGATCCGAGCGCGGTCGATTACTTCGCACCGGTGCGCGAGGAGTCGTTGGTGGCGAATGGCCATGGACGCTCCGCCGACGATCTTGATTCCCTTATCGCGCGGACGGCGCTCGATGCGTTTTGCGCACTGGGCTGCCGCGATCTGGCGCGGGTTGACATGATGCTCTCCGATGGGGTCGCCTACGTCATCGATGTCAAGGTGGCTCCGGGCATGTCTGAGAACTCGCTTCTGCCGATGGCGGTGGCCGCGAGCGGTTTCGATCTCGGTGATATCTTCGATGGCCTTGTGCGACGGGCTGCTGTGCGCGGAGCCTGAGGCGCGGCTATTGGATTGCGTTGTCTCGGCGGTTGCCAAGGCCCTGTCGGAATTGATCCGACAGGGCCTTTTTCTTCGGCTGCACATCGATGAGCAACGGTGCGGGATGCTTTTCGTGCCTCGTTTCGGTCGTCATCTCACTTCAATATGAAATCGGCAGTCGTTGAAGAAACGCTTCAACCGAATTAGCTGCCGCTCGTGAAGCAGAAGTTTAGCTAACGGTAAAGCACAGAACAATCACAATAGAGTACCGTTCACAGTTCAATTTGAACTAAACACAGAATTCTTCTTTAAAACAAAGAAATTATCTTTAGATTAGACATTAGGCAGTGGGATCGACCCAATGCCTGATTGCATCCAGCAGGAATGGAGGACACGCATGAAAGCACTGGCGCGCTACGGTAAAGAATTTGGTGGCTATCGAATGATCGACGTCCCTGAACCGGTCTGCGGGGACAGTGATCTCATCATCGAGATCAAGGCGGCGGCGATCTGCGGCGCAGACATGAAGCATTGGAAAGTGGACAACGGGTCTGATGAGTTCAATTCCGTTCGCGGCCATGAGTTCGCTGGCGACATCGTGAAAGTCGGTGAAAACGTCACTGATTGGCATGTCGGCCAGCGCGTCGTGTCCGACAACTCTGCGCACGTCTGCGGTGTGTGCCCAGCATGTGACAGCGGTGATTTTCTGTGCTGCGAGCAGAAGGTCAATCTCGGTCTTGATAACAACACCTGGGGCGGCGGCTTCTCCAAATACTGTCTTGTTCCCGGCGAGATTCTGGCGATACACAAGCATGCACTCTGGGAGATCCCCGAAGGCGTCAAGTACGAGGAAGCAGCGGTCCTCGATCCGATCTGCAACGCCTACAAGGCGCTCGCGCAGCAGTCGAGTTTCCTTCCCGGCAGCGACGTGGTCGTGTTCGGGACCGGTCCCCTGGGCCTGTTTTGCGTGCAGATGGCCCGGATCATGGGAGCGGTCAATATCGTTATGGTCGGCCTCGCAGACGATGTTGCCGTGCGCTTCCCTGTTGCGAGGCAAATCGGAGCGACGCACTGCGTGAACGCGTCGACAGAAGATGTTGTCAGCCGCTGCACTGAGATATGCGGACGCGATAATCTCGGGCTCGTCATGGAGTGCTCGGGCGCGAACATCGCGCTCGAGCAGGCGATCAATATGTTGCGACCCAATGGAGAGGTAGTTCGTGTTGGTATGGGTTTCAAGCCGCTTGAATTCTCAATTAATGACATCACCTCTTGGAACAAAAGCATCATCGGTCATATGGCATATGACTCAACAAGTTGGCGCAATGCTATCCGCCTGCTCGCGAGCGGAGATATACACGTGCAACCTATGATCACGCATCGGTTGGGGCTCTCTCAATGGGAGGAGGGCTTTGCGGCCATGGCTGCCAAGGAGGCCATCAAGGTCATTTTCACCTACGACTACGACGAGTAGTTTCCGTCTGCGGTGATCTGCGGGGTACAGCCAGACAGAGTTGATTGCATTGATATCAGCTGTTCAAACCTGCTGAAGGAAGTGAAAAGGGTTGATAACATGAAAAAGTTGATTCCGAACTGCGGTGCGCGGCTGGACCGTCTTCCCGACTGCAGATGGCATTTGTCGATTTTCATGATGGTCTCATTCAGCCTGCTCGTCTGCTGGAGCAACGCCATCGGAGGGCTTGTGCTCGCGCAGCTCAAGGAGATCGGCTGGACCGATAATGCGACAAGCGCTGTATTTACATCGCTTACAACAGCGGGAATGTTTGTCGGTGCGCTTGCCGGCGGGGTGATTGGCGACAGGATCGGACGCAGGCGGGCGCTTTTGGTCTGCCAAGCGGTTCACATCGCTTCGATGCTCGCGGCGGTGATCGCTCCGAATATGGGATTGCTCATCTTCTGCCGGCTCATTCAGGGTATCGGTCTGGGTGCGCTTCTGGTGACGCTGTTTGCAGGATTCACGGAATACATGCCCGGTCGCAATCGAGGTACATGGTCGAGTCGCGCCTCGTTCATCGGCAACTGGTCGTATCCTCTGTGCTCGTCGATCGCTGTGCTCATCTCTCCGATTCTGTCGGCGGACATGAACTGGCGCGTACAGTTTCTCATCCCGTCGGCACTTTCACTTGTCGCAGCGATTCTGGCTTGGGCAAGATTTCCCGAGTCGCCGCGATGGCTTGAGTCGCAGGGACGCTTTGACGAAGCCGACGCCATCATGTCTGAGATCGAGAGCAGGGTTGAAGCCGCGACAGGCTCAAAGCTGCCGGAACCCGAGCTGCGTTCCTCTGAAACCGCAGCGGTCAAGTCTCTGCCGTTCTCGGCGCTGCTTGAAGGCAATCTACTGAGGCGTGTGATCTTGGGATCATTTGTCCTGATCGCCATGAATGTCGTACAGTACACGCTTATCAACTGGTTGCCCACGATCTTTCTGACGCAAGGTATCAATCTCAGCGATTCGATTGTCTTGAATACGATGAGCATGTTCGGTGCACCGTTCGGCATCTTCATCGCCATGCTCGTCATGGATCGTGTTCCGCGCAAAGCCATGGGAATCGGACTGCTCATGCTCATTGCCGTGCTCGGAATCATTTACGCCATGCAGCGTGACATGACCACGATCACCGTCGTCGGATTCTTCCTCATCACCTTTGTGTACATGTATGTCTGCTATGCCTCGGCCGTCTACGTGCCCGAGATCTGGCCGACCGCGGCAAAGCTGCGCGGCAACGGGCTCGCAAACGCCGTGGGGCGCATGAGTGGGATCCTCGCGCCCTACGCTGTTGCGGCTCTGCTCGATTCAACGGGCGTGATGGGAGTCTTTGCTCTGCTCGGCGGGGTGTCGGTAATCGTTGCCATCGCCATCGCGACCATCGGCATCGAGACCCGCGGGGTTTCGGTGGAGACGATCGGAAGTGTTGAGGGGAAAGGACGTGGTGCCATTCGGACTGAGGAAGTCTAACCGTATCAGAACGCCACGTCTATATTCAGGAGGAACCATGAGGAACTCTGAAGCGATACTCGTCACGCCGGGTACCATGAAGATCTTTGATGCGCCGGTACCGAAGCCAGCGAAAAACGAGGTGCTCATAGAAGTCGAATATGTCGGCATCTGCGGATCAGATGTTCACGGATTCGAAAGCGGACCCTACATTCCGCCGTCTGATCCGAATCAACGAATTGGTCTCGGGCATGAGTACGCTGGAACCGTCGTTGCAGTGGGCGATGAAGTGACTGACTTCCGTGTCGGTGACCGCGTGTGCGCCGAGCCGGGCGTGCCAGATGGAACGTGTCGCTACTGTCTGGGAGGACGCTACAACATCTGCCCCGATGTTGACTTTTTGGCGACTCAGCCCCGTTATCGCGGCGCACTCGCGCGATTCATAACGCATCCATCGAACTTAGTCTACCATCTGCCTGAGAACATGAGTTTCATTGAGGGGGCGCTTGTCGAGCCCGCGGCGGTTGGCATGCATGCGGCGCTCGCCGGCAACGCGCGCCTGGGAAAGAAGATCGTCATACTCGGATCCGGATGCATCGGGCTTATGGTGCTTCAGGGCTGCAAGAGTCTGGGCGCGACAGAGATCGTCGTGGTTGATGTCATGCCGAAGCGCCTTGAGATGGCCAAGAAGCTCGGGGCGACCTGGACCGTCAACGCGACGAAGGAAGATACCGTTGCGCGCTGCCGTGAGATCCTCTCCGGTGGTGCAGATATCGTGTTCGAGACCGCGGGTGCCAAAGTCACCGCTCTGCAGGCAACGGACATCGTTGATCGCGGGGGCAATATCATGATAGTCGGCACTATTCCTGAGCCCGTCCCGATTGACTTCTTGAAGATCAACCGTGAGGTCACGATTCAGACTGTGTTTCGGTATGTGAACAACTATCCGATGACCATCGAGGCGATCTCACAGGGTCGTTTCGATGTCGCATCCATGGTGAGCAACGTGTACGACTTTGAAGACGTGCAGCATGCTTTCGAGGAATCCGTTTCAAATAAAGCAAATATTATCAAGGGAGTCATCAAGGTCGGCGGGAGCCGGGAACCAAGCGAAAAAGGAGAGTAATCATGCTGGCAGATATTCGTTACTGGGAGCACAAGGCCACCGAGGGCCACTTCGCGATCCCTCATTTCAATGTTTGGAACGCAGAGATGCTCATGGGTGTCATGGATGCGGCAGAGCAGCATCGCGCGCCCGTCATCATCTCGTTCGGCACCGGATTCGTCGGCAACACTTCATTTGAGGACTTCAGCGCGATGATGGTGTCGATGGCACGTACTGCCACCGTTCCCGTCATCACGCACTGGGATCACGGCCGATCGATGGAGATTGTTCAAAATGCTTGGAAGCACGGCATGAACTCTGTGATGCGCGACGCGTCTGCCGAGACGTTCGAGCAAAACATTCGTCAGATCAAAACGGTCGTCGATTGGTTCCATCCCCGCGGAGTGCCAGTCGAGGCGGAGCTCGGCCATGTTTGCGACGAGGCGGTCTATGAGGATGCGCTCGCGGGCTACGCCTACACCGACCCCGATCAGGCAGCCGAGTTCGTCGAGCGCTCGGGATGTGATTCTCTGGCGGTCGCGATCGGGAACATGCATGGTCAGTACAGCTCGGAGCCCAAGATCAACTTCGACGTGCTCGCGCGTGTGCATGAGGCGGTACGCGTTCCGCTCGTGCTTCATGGTGCATCCGGCATCGGCGATGAGGACATTCGTCGCGCCATCGAGGGGGGCATCGCCAAGATAAACATTCACACCGAGCTGTGCTTGGCCGCGATGGAGGCGGTTCGTGCTCATGTCGATGAGTCGTTCCTCTCGCTTGAGCGTTGCGTGCGCGATGCGGTGCGAGATCGAGCCGCTTCAAAGATCATTTTGTTCGGCGACGAAGGCAAGGCTGAATAAGATGGGTCGTACCGATGTCGTGTGCATGGGTGCTGCTATCGTGGATATTCCGCTGCAGCCGGTGACCCGTGAGATCTTCGAGGTGGATTCCAATCCCGTCGAGCAGATCGCGATGGTGATTGGCGGCGACGCCATTAATGAGGCAACCATCGTCAGGCGACTCGGCCACAGCGTCTCGCTCGTCGCCATGGTGGGCGACGATGCAGCTGGCAGCCATGTGCTCACCCACTGCGACGCTGAGGGCATCGATCGCACGTTTGTAAAGGTAAAGAAAGATATCGATACCTCGATCAACGTCGGACTCGTCACGCCCGACGGCGAGCGAACGTTCGTCACGAATCGCAATGGAAGCCTTTGGAGGACGACGACCGCGGATTTGGATTGCGCACCATTTGCCGGCGCGCGTCTTCTGTCGTTTGCAAGTATTTTTAACAATCCACTGGTTGACGGTACTGCGCTGGTCACGATCTTTCGGCGAGCGCGCGCCTGCGGTCTTACGATCGCTGCAGACATGATCTACCCCAGGTTGGGCGAGACGCTTGAGAACGTGCGGGAGGCTTTGGGTTATCTGGATTTCTTCTTTCCGAATCGCGACGAGGCAGCATGGCTCACCGGCTGCGAGCAGCTCGATGATATCGCTGATGCGCTGCTCGCCTGCGGTGTGAAAAACGTTGTGATCAAAAACGGTGCGAAGGGCTGTTTTGTAAAGAACGTCGTGCGCTCCTTCACGGTCGACGCGATACATGGGGTACATGCGATCGACACAATCGGTGCCGGTGATAACTTCGTCGCGGGGTTTCTGACAGCGGTTCTCGACGGAAGATCGCTCGAGGGGTGCGCTCAGTTTGCAAATGCCGCGGGCAGCTTGTCAGTTCGCGCTATCGGTGCCACAGGGGGTGTTCAAAACCGAGCTCAGGTCGAGCGCGAACGCGCACGCGCATATCGCTAGCATGCAGAAGGCCCCTGTGGCACCTGTTTGCACGGAAAGATCGGTCATTTCACTCAGAGAGGAATCGACGATGAACAACATCAAGTTGGGCGATACGGGGAGTCGGATCTCGCAGATCGGCCTCGGCACGTGGGCAATCGGGGGCGGCCCCGCTTGGGACCAAGACCTTGAGACCAAGACGTGCGTCGACACGATCGTCACAGCCGTCGGCTGTGGAGTCAATCTGATCGACACCGCGCCCGGTTATAACTTCGGCAACAGTGAAATCATGGTTGGACGTGCGCTTGAGCATCTCAAACGCGAGGACGTCATCTTGGAGACGAAGTTCGGCATCGTATGGGATCGCAAGGGGGCGCTGTTCAACAAGGTCGGCGATCGCCAGCTTTACAAGAATCTCTCAGCCGAATCGATCTTGAAGGAGATCGATCAGAGCCTTGAGCGGCTGGGCACCGACTACATCGATATCTACATGAGTCATTGGCAGGCGGTCGAACCCTACTTTACTCCCATCGCGGAGACCATGGAGTTGCTCACAGAGCTCAAAAGACAAGGAAAGATTCGCGCGATCGGTGCGGCAAATGTGACGGCCGCTGATGTCAGACAATACCTGGAGGCGGGCGAACTCGATATCGTGCAGGGCAAGTACAGCATCGTCGATCGCGGAGTGGAAGACGAGCTGTGCGATATCTGCCGGCAAAACGGTATCGTTTTGCAAGCTTATTCGCCGCTCGAGCAGGGTCTGCTCAGCGGAACGATCGAGCGAGGGTACCATGCGGTCGGTGCTCGCGCGAACAAGAGGTGGTTCCAGCCGGGCAACTTGGAGCGGGTCCTCGACATGCTCGATGCTTGGAAGCCGCTGTGCGAAAAGTATGACTGCTCTGTGCCGACACTTGCACTCGCATGGGTTCTCGCTCAAGGAGATTTCATCTCGATCCTATCCGGCTCGACATCACCCGATCAGGTGCGTGAGAACGTGCTGGCCGCCGATATTATGCTCGAGCCATCGGATGTTGCATGGATGCGAGAGCGCGCTGAAGCGCTCGGCTGACAAGTAGGGCTCATTCGAAGAGAGCAGGAGATGTCCGGTCCACAGATCTTTTTGGTTGATTTTGCAGCATCGTGTATCCTGCAGGGTGATCAAGAATCAGAGGTGAGGGGATCGATACATGGCTGCAGGAGAACGACTCGAAACCATCAGGGCTCTGCTGACGAATGACGGGCAGGTTAGTGTCTCGGACTTGAGCCGGAGCATGTCGGTGACCGAGGAAACGATCAGACGCGACCTCGAGAAGCTTGAGGCTGAGGGATTTCTCATGCGCACCTATGGTGGAGCAGTGCTGAACGAGGCGCATAGGGCAGAGGATGTTCATTTTTATAGGAGAACTCGTCGCAATCTCGCTGAAAAGCGCGCGATCGCACTGAATGTCCTACCTATACTTCAGGGAAAGCATGCCATCGCAGCGGATGCGAGTTCGACGGTGTTGGAGACGATTCGACTGATCGGCAACCGTGAGGATGTCAGTTTGCTGACATACTCAGCAGCAGTATTCCATGAGCTCAACGATCCTGCGATCACTATCGTTTCACCGGGAGGTCAGTTCGATAAGAGCGGATTAGCCCTGTACGGACGTACGACTATTCGCGCAATCAGTCAATATCATGTCGATATACTGCTGCTCAGCTGCAAGAGCTTGAGCATCGATGGCGGATTGCGCGATTCACGCGAAAGCGAGGCCGAAACCAAGCGCGTCCTGATTGAGCGGGCGAAAGAGATCGCACTGCTTGCCGATCACTCGAAGTTCGATCAGAACGCTTTTGTTCCCTTGGCTGATCTGGATCGCATCGATTATCTGGTCACGGATTGCGAACCGTCAGACGACTGGAAACAGGCTTGTTGCGCCCGTGGAGTCAAATTGCTGTATTGACCCGGTCCATCGATCCGCGTTTCTCTCTGAAGCGGAGTCCGACGGACTGTTGGGTTTGCGTTCCCACACGAATCGTCTTTGGATTCAACGCGAGAGGAGATGCCATGCGAGCTAAGAATCGCCTATCTTTGATGGGGAGAATGGTCATAGCGCTTGCAGTTGGTTTCGCCGTGGGAATCGGATTTCTAGGTCTCAAGATGCGCATCGGTGCTGAATCACCCATCTGGAGGGAGGTATACCGGATCCTGTTCGCAAATATCGAGGCTGCCTCTGATGCGGACGGAATCGGCATCTTCTATATCGTCGGGCAGCTGTTCATGCATGCGCTCCAGCTTGGTATCATGCCCCTTGTCTTCATATCCCTCACTCTTGCGATGGAAGGTATCGAGGATAGAGCACGACTCGGAAGAATTGCGGGCAAGGCGATACTGAGTTTTCTCATCTTCTATGTGATCTGCGTTGTCCTCGCCTCGCTGATTGCCTATGTTGTGAAGTCTGCCGGGTTTTTCAACATCTCGCTGCCGATGAACGATCTTGGCGACTTGCAGAAGGTTGACGAGTACAATCCACTTGCCATCTTTATGGGAATCGTTCCAAGCAACCTATTTTCAGTGTTCTCTGACAACGGAGCGGTTCTGTCGGTGATTTTCGTCGCAGTCGTCACGGGGCTGTGCATGCACCGCATGCCCGATCAGACCAAACCGTTCAGGGATCTTCTCCGCAGCATCGATCGGATCGTCCTCACGTATCTGGATTTTCTGATCGATCGGGTATCGCCATGGGCGATATGCTTCATGATATCCCGGGCCTTCGCCACCTACGGCGTCGAGTACCTGTTACCTGCAGGTGCGTTCGTCATCACCGTGGTTCTCTCCGGTCCTGTGCTGCTGCTGAGCGTCTATCCGATCGCTATTTTCATGACGACTCATCTGAACCCGCTTCCCTTCATTCGAAAGACCGTGAAGACAGCCCTGCTCGCTGCGGCGACTCAGTCCTCAGCGGCAGTTCTTCCTGAAAACATGGCGTCTTGCGTAAAAGAGTTGGGATGCAGCAGCGAGTATTCTAGTTTCATTCTGCCGTGTGGTATGGCGATTCACATGAATGGGACCACGGTCATGCAGATCGTCGCCGTCACGTTCATAGCAACGGCTGCGGGTATCGATATTCAGCCCTATCAGATCGCGCTCGCGGCTGGATTGTCCATAATCATGGCGATCGCCACGCCACCCGTGCCAATGGCCGGTGTCACACTCGTGTTCGTGCTCATGAACGCGCTCGGGTTCACGACCGATCTGTGCTACATGGCCTATTCGCTTGTATTGGCTATCAATTTTCCGGCAAGCATGGCAGTGATGCCCATGAATGTCGTCGGCGATGCCGCAGTTGACATCATCGTCTGCAGCAAGGATGGCGAGCTGGATGAGGAGACCTATAACAGCCGGTCCCGTTGATATAGTGCATATTCGTTGGACGTTTTGTTCCGATGGCAGAACAAGAACAAAGTGCAATCATTGAAAGCCCGCTTGAGTTCACCCGAGTGCTCGGCTTTCTCACCGAAGAAGCGACAAAGCGCGAGCCGCGGATTCTGATGGTCGAGCATGCCCATATCAAAAGAATATCGTCCACCGAGACAGCCTGAAACATCAACTGCGCGCGTCGCGCCCTCGTCCCGGTTGTGCTACGATAGCGCACAACGCGATGACGGAGAGGGTCTGCGTCTCATATGCGTCCGGTCAAGAGAGGACGGGTCCCAGGCTGGAAGCCCATCCACCGACGGAGATGCTCGCGTTCACTCCCGAGCAGCGACCTGAACCCCCCGGTGCCTCAAAGCCGGGTTTCCAGTAGGGGAGCCGCGGATCCCGGCGACACAGGGCAAAAGGGGACCGCAGGACAGACAGCCTGCCGGTCAATCAAGGTGGTACCGCGGATATCAGCCGTCCTTGGGTATGCGAGAGCGCCCGAGGGCGGTTTTTCATGAAACGGGTGCGCGAGAGCGAACAGGGTCCGACGATACGGCGGGCGGACCGGAAAGGGGACGGGCATGGGTTTGATCGAGGATCTGGAAGGGCTCGAGCAGCGAGCGAGGCAGATGGTGGAGGATGCCTCCGACGCCGAAGCGCTCAGCGCCGCGCGCGTCGCGCTGCTCGGCCGCAAGGGCGAGATCACCGCTATCATGCATCTGATGGGAACCATAGACGCCTCGGAGCGCCCGGCCGTTGGCAAGCGCGCCAACGAGGTGCGCTCCGCGGTCGAGGCCATGATCGAGCGACGCGCCGCGCAGATGAAGCGCGAGGCGCTCGCTGCGACCGTGGAGCGCGAGGCGGTCGACATCACGCTGCCCGGGGCCCGTCCGCGCATCGGACATCGGCACCTCATCACGCAGATCGTCGAGGAGATCGAGGATCTGTTCTGCGCTCTGGGCTACACGGTCGAGCACGGCACCGAGGTAGAGACCAGCTACTACAACTTCACCGCGCTGAACGCCCCGATGGACCATCCCAGCCGATCGGCGCGCGACACGTTCTACATCCAAGACCAAGCGCCGGGCACGGTCGAGCATGCCGAGCGCCACGCGCACGGAGAGTCGGACATCCTGCTGCGCACGCAGACCTCCGGCGTGCAGATCCACACCATGGAGACGCAGCGGCCGCCGATCTACATGATATCTTCGGGCACCGTCTTTCGTCCCGATACGATCGACGCCTGCCACCTGCCCCAGTTCACTCAGATCGAGGGCCTGGTCGTTGACCGCGGCATCTCGTTCGCCGACCTCAAGGGCACGCTTGACCACTTCGCGCGCACCATGTTCGGCTCCGATCGACGCGTGCGCTACCGGCCGCATTTCTTCCCGTTCACCGAGCCGAGCACCGAGATGGATGTCTCGTGCAACGTCTGCGCGGGCGAGGGCTGCGCGTTCTGCAAGCACACGGGCTGGATCGAGATATTCGGCTGCGGCATGGTCGACCCCAACGTGCTGATCAACTGCGGCGTTGACCCGGAGGAGTACTCCGGTTTCGCCTTCGGCATCGGTGCGGAGCGCGTGGCGGCGCTTCGCTTCGATGTGCCGGGCCTGCGTCCGTTCGTGACGGGCGACATGCGCTTTCTCGAGCAGTTCTGATCCGGTTCGTTCGCGACACGAGAGGAGATATCGCACATGCGCGTATCCTATGCATGGCTGAAGACGATGGTCGATCTTCCGACCGACCCCTATGAGCTGGCTGAGCGTCTCAACCGAACCGGTACGGAGGTCGAGACGGTCGAGACGGTGGGAGAGAACCTCGAAAACGTGGTCACCGCCAGAGTGGTCACGAAGGTGCCCCATCCGGACTCCGACCACATGTGGGTCACCATGATCGATGTGGGCGCGGACGAGCCGATCCAGATCGTCTGCGGCGCCCAGAACTTCAACGAGGGCGATCACATCGTGACGGCGCTCATCGGCGCCGAGCTGCCCGGCGGCATCCGGATCAAGAAGAGCAAGCTGCGCGGCGTCGAGTCGCGCGGCATGAACTGCTCGGCGGCGGAGCTGGGTCTCGGAGCGGATCACGACGGCATCATGATCCTTCCGCCCGACGCTCCGGTCGGCGTGCCCTTCTCGCGCTATCGGGGCACCTCCGACACGGTGCTCGACTGCGAGATCACGCCGAACCGACCGGACTGCCTGTCCATGATCGGCATGGCCCGCGAGGTCGGCGCGGTGCTCGACCGCGAGCTGCGCATCGATGCGCCCTCGATCTCCCGGGAGGCCGGCCGACCGACCGCCGAGGAGATCGCGCTCGATATCGAGGGGGAAGGGTTGTGCTCGCGCTATGTGGCGCGCGTCATCCGGGGCGTCAGCGTCGGGCCCTCACCGGAGTGGATGGTCCAGCGGCTGGCCGCCGCCGGCGTGCGCTCGATCAACAACGTCGTCGACATCACGAACTACGTGATGATGCTCACCGGCCAGCCGCTGCACGCCTTCGACCTCGAAGCCTTTGCCGCCCATGACGGTCACCGGCAGATCAGCGTGCGCGCCGCGCGCCCCCGCGAGGTGTTCCGCACGCTCGACGGCCAGGACCGGACGCTGTCGGAGGGCATGGTGCTGATCACCGACGGCGAGCGACCGGTGGCGCTGGCCGGTGTCATGGGCGGCATGGATTCGGAGATCGAGAGCGACACGACCTCGGTGCTCGTGGAGAGCGCCTGCTTCGACGCCGCGCGCACCTCGCACACGAGCCGCGATCTCTCGCTCATCTCCGATGCGTCGATTCGCTTCGAGCGCCAGGTCGACGAGGCGGGCTGCCTGGACGTGGCGAACATCGCCTGCGCGCTCATCGAGCAGATCGCCGGCGGCACCGTCGCCCCCGGCTTTGTCGAGCACTACCCGGCTCCCAAGGTGCAGTCCGAGGTGGAGCTGCGGATCGCGCGGCTGCGAAAGATCGTGGGCGCGCCGATCGAGGCGGCCTTCGCCGAGCACGCTCTCATCCGGCTGGGCTGCGAGCTGATCGGGAGCGCAGACGCCGCGGAGCACGTCGGCCGCATCGCCGCGGAGGCCGCCGGCCCCGCAGCCGAGGGAGCCGACCGGCCGCTTCGCTTCAAGATCCCCACGTTTCGGCCGGATCTGACCCGCGAGATCGATCTCATCGAGGAGGTTTTGCGGCTGTGGGGCACCGAGCGCGTGCCGTCGAGGATCCCCGCCGCTGAAAATCACATCGGCGGCCTCACGCGCGAGCAGCGCACGCGCCGACGCGTCGGCTCGATCCTGCGCGCCTGCGGCCTGAGCGAGACCCGCTCGCTGTCCTTCGCGGCTCCGGATGATCTCGCGCGGATCGGCATGAGCACGGCGGGACGCGGGCTTCCGGTCGTGCTCATGAATCCGCTCGTTCACGACCAGACCGAGATGCGCCGATCGCTTCTGCCGAGCCTGCTGCACCAGGTCGCCTACAACCTCGCCCACGGCACGGCCGATGTCGCGCTCTATGAGACGGGTACGCTGTTCTTCGGTCGGGAGTCGGCGAGCCTGCCGCGCGAGCGCGCCTCGGTCGCGGGCGTCCTCACCGGCGCGTCAGGTTACGACAGCTGGCTCGACCATCCGAAGCCGGCGCGCTTCTTCGATGGCAAGGGCGTCGTCGAGGAGCTGCTCGCCCAGCTTCGGATCGAGAAGGTTCGCTTCCGCGTTCCGGAGGGCGACACCGCCGCTCATCTGCAGTCGGGACGGGCCGCAGAGGTGCTCTCGGGCGGCGCGGTGCTCGGCTGGGTCGGCGAGATCAGCCCGGTCGCGCTCGAGGCGCTCGACATCGATCAGCCGGTCGTGGCCTTCGAGCTCAATCTCGACGCGCTCGTCGACGGCGCGCGCGACGCAGGCTCCTTTCGCGCCCATTCGAGCTATCCGGCGGTCGAAGTTGACCTTGCCATCGTGGTCGATGAGAACGTGAGCTGCGAGGATCTTGAGCGGAGGCTCATGTCGGCGGGCGGCAGGCTGCTGCGCGGCATCCGGCTGTTCGACGTGTACCGCGACGAGGCGCGCGTCGGCGCCGGGCGAAAGTCCATGGCGTTCTCGCTGACCTATCAGGCCGATGACCACACGCTCACCTCGCAGGAGGTCGACAAGGCGCATCAGCGCCTCGTCAAGAAGGTCACGGCGTCGACCGGCGGCGAGGTCCGCTCGTAACGCGACCTTGAGTGGGCCCGCTGAAAGCAGAGGAGGCTGTCTTGCCGAGCTGGAACATACATATCGCCCAGACGGAGCGGCTGCTCGCGCGCGGCGGAGCGGTGGCCCGCGCCGTGCGCGCCGTCGACGCGTTCCTCTTCGGCAACGTGGTGCCCGACATCTTCGTCGGCTATATGGTGCCCGACATCGCCCATCCGATCGCCTACCACGAGACGCATCTGACCGATTCCGAACCGATCCCGCGCCCGCGCGAACGGGAGTTCTGGGACGAATACGTTGTGTCACAGCTCGTCCGCGCCCGCGCGGAGGAAGGGGCTGGAGCACTCGACGAGGTCTGTCCTGAGACCTCTGCAGCGGTTCGCTGCGAAACGCCGCCTGAAGCCCGCGTCGAGCTCGATCTGTGCCTCGGCGCCTGGACCCATCTGCTCGCCGACAACCTGTGGAACACCGAGGTGCGCTCTTTTCTGTTCTCCCATGGCGGTGTGCCCGGCGAGCAGTTTCGCATCAAGAAGCAGGGCGATTTCGACTGGTTCGGCAAGACGCTCCAGATCAGCGCGGTGCCGCGTGCGACGCCGGCTCTGTACGCGGCGGCTGCGGCGTTTCCGCAGTATCCGATCGATCATGCGAGCGTGGAGGCGACGATCGCGGTCATGGCCGAGGTCGTGCGCGCGAACGGCGGCGTCGCCGAGCACCCACCTTATCTGCTGCTCAATGACGACTTCTTCGAAGAGACCCTCGAGAAGGTCCTCGATGAGACCGATCGGATCCTCGCCAGCCGGCTGGAGCGGACCGGCTGAAAGCGCTCTTGCGCTCGCGTGTCGCTCGAGATGAAGGCTCCGCAGACCCTCCTCACAGGTCAGCTCTCGGCGATCGCGCGCTTGCGCGCGGACAGACGTCTCGATGCAAACGGAGACGTTGAAATCGGAGGTGGGGTCGCATGAGCAGGTGCGCGCCCTTATGGGAGCGAGTTACAACAGGACAGCGGATCGAAACTTAAACTGGACGTTGCCGAAATTCGCAAGGTGCCAGCATGCGCTTCACACGCGCAGGCGTCGCAAGGCGCGACTTCTGCGGTGATCCACCCGGCGCGTGACACCGGTCTTCGGACGAGGGCAGCCGTGTCGACGATCGGGCGACATCGGCGCTTGCCGTTCACGGGATACTCGAAGATATTAGATGAATATAATACACATCTATATTAGAATAATATCTAATATCTGATCCTGCGAAACCGAGGAGTGACCATGCTGGGGCTTTTCCGCCGGTGCAAGCTGCTTTTCACACTCAATATCTTCATGGGGGTCGCGGTGGCGGCGCTCACGGTCGCTGCGGCAACCATTCTGGAGCTCGTCCTCAACGCCGTCATCGATGCGGATTCGGAGCGATTCGGTGTCATGCTGCGGGTCGCGTTGGGTTATCTGGTCATCATGGCTGCGGTGTCGATCTGCGCGGCGATCGTCGAGAAGCAGGTCGTCATCACAGCGATAAGAAATCTTAGAACAACTGTTCAACAGGGCATACTGTCCCGTGACAACGAGCATTTCGGTTGCCTTGGGACGGCGGACTACCTGTCCGCGCTCACCAACGATATGAAAATCGTCGAAGAGAACATCGTCGTGCCGCTGCTGAAGTCGATTCAATATGCGCTCATCTTCCTGATGGCGGCCGTGGCCCTGTTCTTCTACAGCGCGCTCATCGGCGCGATCATGCTGGGCGGCCTGGTCTTGATGTACCTGCTGCCCTCCTGTGTGGGCGGCTTGATAGGAAAGCGGCAGGAGGCGTATTCGACGGAATGCGCACGCTACACATCAATTGTGAAGGATCGTCTGTCAGGTTATGGCGTTCTGCGCGCATGCCGTCTCATCGAACGGGCGAGCTGCGAGCTCGCGACCCGAAGCGATGCGGTGGCGAGCAAAAAGTTCGCCGCTGATCGGCTGCTGGCGCTCAGCGAGGGTCTCGCCGGCGTCATGGGCGCGGTTCTCCAAATCGCTACGATGCTGGTGACAGGTGTTCTCGTGCTGCGCGGAGAGATGCTCGCCGGCACGTTGCTGGCCATCTTGCAGCTATCCGGTGCATTCGTGCAGCCCGTTGCCATCATCATGCAAAGTCTGCCGATGATATGCGCCGGCGCGCCGGTCCTCTCCCGGTTGAGAGTCCTGGGACGTCCGGCGCCATCTGGCTTCAGCGGGAACCGCGTCCCGCGGTTCGAGCAGGAGATCATCTTCGATAGCGTCAGCTTTGGCTACGCGGCAGAACGGCCGGTGCTATCGGGTTTGAGCGCGACGCTGAAAAAGGGGGAAAGCTACGTGCTCGTCGGCGAGAGCGGGTGCGGGAAGACCACGCTGGTTCGGCTGCTCGCCGCCGAGCGCAGCGATTACGCGGGTGCGATTCGAATCGATGGCTGCGAGCTGCACAAGCTCGACGTCGATCGAGTGCTGGAGATGGTTTCGACCGTACAGCAGGATGCGTACCTGTTCGACGAAACCCTCGAGTACAACATCTCCCTCGGACGATCCTACTCACGGGAGCGGTGGGCGCGCGCCTTGACCATCAGCGGTGTCGACAGGTTTATCGCCCGAATCGGGCAGGGGCTTTCCACACAGGTCGGTGAGCTCGGTGCGCGCCTGTCAGGGGGTCAGCGTCAGCGCATCGCGGTCGCCCGGGCGATCATCGACGAAAAGCCGCTGCTCATCCTCGACGAGGGCACGAACGCGGTGGACGCCCGCACCGCCTGCGACATCGAGTCCGCCCTGCTGAAGATCGACGATCTGACCCTGATAACCATCACCCACGATCTCAGACCCGAGCTGCTGCGCCGATACGATACGGTACTCTTTATGAAGCACGGTCGGATCGAGGAGATCGGCTCCTACGATGCGCTCATCGCGAAACAAGGCGGCTTCGCCTCATTTCAGAGTCTGCGCGCATCCAACGATAACCCGACGCGAGACAACGCAAGGTAGGCCCGCCATGAAGCTACAATTGGACCCAGCTGTCGAGACGTTCTTTCTGCTCGCTGATGCGGACTGGGGGAAGAGGCAGAAAAAGAGAGCGATCGAGCAGCTCGATGCCCTCGGCATCGACGGGGCCGCCTGCTATGCCGCGCAGTTTCATCTGATCGAGCGCTATTTCTCAGCTTTTGCCGCCTGCATGGTCAAAGACGCCGGGAGCTCCTATATTGCGGACCTGAGCGATCAGGCGGCATTGCTGTTCGTATCGCTGCTCGTCTCCCATCCGGCTTGGCTGCGCGATTTCGAAGCTCTGCCCGAGGAAGAGGTGATCAACGAGGTCCGCAGCGGGATCTCGGCGATCATGGGGACCGGTGCCGATTTCATCGCCGCGCTTGAGACGAGCGGTCTTTCCGATCGCGCGCGCTGGCAGCTCTCCGTTCTGTGGCAGCAGCCCAAACCGAGAATCGCTCTGGTCATACGGGCGATCGCAGCCAATATCCCCGCCTTTAACCAGGCGCGTCGAAAGATCGAGCCCGAGATGGCCTCCGTCCTCAGCCAGCTTGGGGACCAGCTGCGGGACGATAAGCTCTCTCCGATGGTCGACCAGGCGGTGTCGCTTTACCCCCATGCACGGATCACACCGTCGCTCGCTGCCCCTCTGCTGGTCATGGCCATCGGAGATACCTGCGTTCTCGGACTTCTGCTCAATCGCGTCTTTACCGGTCGGACGGATGGCCTCGCTGATATCGAAGCCGTCCGTGTCTCCAAGGCCCTGAGTGATGCGAACAGGGTCGCCATCCTGCATATATTGAAGGGTAATCGACTCTACGGCGTCGAACTCGCCCGCAAAATCGGCCTCACGCCAGCCACCACGTCCTACCATATGAACATGTTGGTCTCCGCCGGCTTGGTCGAGGTCGCGAGGCAGGACGCGAGGATGTTCTACCGGCTGAGCGCCAACGGCATCGAGCGGTATCGCGCATGGCTCGAAACGTTGCTGTCGCGGAGGTGAGCTCGCTCGGCGCGCGTCGCGTCCTGGGCGCTTCGCAGCAAAAAAAGGCACCGGGCATGTCGCCCGGTGCCTGCAAGCATGACGCCGGCTCTTTACGCGGCGGCGGCGTTTCCGCAGTATCCGATCGATCATGCGAGCGTGGAGGCGACGATCGCGGTCATGGCCGAGGTCGTGCGCGCGAACGGCGGCGTCGCCGAGCACCCACCTTATCTGCTGCTCAATGACGACTTCTTCGAAGAGACCCTCGAGATGGTCCTCGATGAGACCGATCGGATCCTCGCCAGCCGGCTGGAGCAGACCGGCTGAAGGCGCTTTTGCGCTCGCGTGTCGCTTGAGATGAAGGCTCTGCAGACCCTCCTCATCCGTCAGCTCTCGGCGATCGCGCGCTTGCGCGCGGGCAGACGTCTCGATGCGGACGGACCCTTTGAAATCGGAGGTGGGGTCGCATGAGCAGGTGCGCGCCTTTATGGAGGCAGACTGAACTAGCTATACTGATATCCAATGCACTGCAGTTCGAGTAGGGGCGCGTCTCGGGAAGGCGGATCGAGTGATCGAGGTCAAGGGGGTGTCAAAGCACTATCGGAAATGTACAGCGCTCGATGATGTGACATTCAACATCGGACGCGGCCACATCACCGGCCTGCTCGGTGAGAACGGAGCTGGCAAGTCCACGATGCTGAGAGTTCTCGCCGGAACGCTCAGATCCGATTCCGGCACGGTCCGAATCAACGAGGCAACGACGGCTGAGCGGCAACGCCGAATCCAGACGACCCTTTTGCTCGCAGGTGAAGCCGGACTCTACGAAGAGCTCACGGCATTCGAGAACATTCTGTATTTTGCCAGGTTGCGCGCGCTCGACCTGCGCGTCGCCAGACAGAGGATTCGCATGCTCTCCGAGCGCTTCGATATGGACGGTTTTCTGGACCGTCGGGTCTCGGAGCTTTCCTGCGGCATGCGTCAGAAGACCGCTATCGTGCGGGCGCTCATTCACGATCCGGACATCATCATGCTCGACGAGCCGGAGTCCGGTCTCGATTTCGTCGCGTCGAGCACGATGAATGAATTTCTTCGCGAAAGCGTGAAATGGGGCAGGATCGTGATCATCTCGAGCCACTCCGCCGGTGAGATCCTGGATCTTTGCGATCAGGTGGTCGTTCTCAAGCAGGGCCGGGTCGTCACGTGCGAGGATCTGCGGACGCTCACGCGGGGCAAGTCGCTGTCTGAGGCGTTCGCGACGGTGAGGAGTCTGGTGACGAGGCGATGAGGCTGCGGGTTATCGTCGCTATCGCGCGCAAGGAACTGCGATGCTTCTGCGCGAGCAGGCGGACAGTCATAAACACCCTTGTGGTCTCGCTTGTTTTGGTTCCCGGGCTTCTCATGTTCAGTTCATGGGCGATGACGAGCCGGCACGCGGCCGGAGGGCCGAAGACCGTCGGCGCGGCGACCGAGCAGCTCGTCGAGTCGCTCGGTCACGTCGATCAGGTGAGCGCCGTCCTTGTCACCGGGCGGGACTCCGCTGAGGAGATGCTCAGGAAAGGCGAGATCGATGCCTATGTGGAGCAGCCGGAGGCAGGTGGCTACGCGATCTCCTACTCGAGTTCCACATCCTCATCCCTGGATGCCGCCTCCGCATTCAGGCAGATGCTCGAGGAGTCGCTCGGCGCCCGGAAAGGCAGGGTCTCGCTCACCGATGTGTCAAAGGATGGTGTCGGCGATCTTTTGGCCTGCACCCTCATCCCGGCTGGCCTCATGGTCGTGTGCAGCATGTCGGCTGGCTCGCTCGCGATCGCCGCCACGGTCCGCGAACGGGAGGCGGGCACCTTCGAGCCGCTGGTCTCGACGGGTATCTCGCGTTTTGAGATGGTTGCCGGCAAAATGGTCGCCGTTCTGCTCGGAGCATGCGCGTCGATGGCGCTCGGCTTGGGCGGCACCCTTGCCTACATCGCGATTCGCATGCCAGACTCCCATATCATCACCGGCGAGACGCTCGTCGTGGTCGCGCAGACGAGTGTGATCGCTTCCGCGCTGTTCTCATTCGTGTTCGTCGCGGCAGGCATGATCTCGCGCACCGTTCGCGAGGCGCAGAGCTATACCGGTATCATCACGACGCTGGCGATGGTCCCTTCGATCTTTTTGTCCACCGCCAAGGTGGGTGCCGCCGTCCGTTTCTGGCCGGTCCCGCTGCTCGACATAACCGCGGTCATGCGCGATGCGCTCTATGGCGTTATCTCGTATAGAGCGCTCGCGTTGTCGGGACTCGTGTGCCTGCTGCTCGGCGTGGCGGCCTGCGCGATCTCGATCGCCGGGGCGACAGTGGAGCAGCGGCGCCCATCGAGGTCGCAACATCACAGATGACGCACGTCGTGCCATATCCGGGCACATCTGAGCGGATCTCAGGCCAGCGTGATGTTGTGCAGCGTGTATCGCTTGCCGACGTTGCGCGATATCGAGTACTCGAAGGGGACTCCGCTGTCCAGATATCCCACCTGCTCGAACTCGAGCAGCGGCTCATTGCATGCGATCCCGAGCCGCTCGGCCTCGATCTGGTCTGCCGGCACGGCACGGATCGCTCGGTGGAAGCTCGCGATCTTGAGTCCCAGGCCCTGTTGGAGATAGCGATAGACCGATGCGCAGACATGCCTGCGTTTCAGGCCGGGGATGAGGTCCAGCGGCATATGCGTGTACTCGATAGTGATCGGAACGTTGTTCACCAGTCGCGTACGGCAGTGGTAGTAGGTGAAGTCGTCATTCGCGATAGCCAGGTGGCGAGCGATCTCGGGTGAAGGGATCACGATATCGAATGCGTATACCATCGAGGACACCTTCTCGGCGGGGTCGGCGTGCTCAGCCGTGAAGCCCTGAGCGCGGTCGTTGACGCCGACCGAGAGCGGATCGTCAACCAAGCCCGTGCTGTTCTTCACGTAGCTGCCCGAACCGCGTCGCGTCGTGACCAGTCCGGCTTCGGTCAGCCAATCCATGGCGCGCTTCACCGTGATCTTGCTCACCGCGTAGATCTCGCACAGCTCCACCACGGTCGGGAGCCGCTCATTGGGTCTGAGGGAGCCGTCCTCGATACTGCTTTGGATGTCGCGCGCGATCGCCTCGTATTTGAGCATGGCCGTCCTCCCCGATCCTCGATCGCATCTTATCGGTGCCAGAGACAAGTATAATCTTGTCGATCATCAATATCTTCGCAGATGGAATAGTCTATTCAAAAACAGTGATGATATAGAATAAAAGTGCTATGAATAAAAAAGTATAGCGCTATAATTTAACAACGATGCGAAATGCGGATCGATTCGAACCAAGCCAACTCGATCGTCGCTCGATCAGAGTGGCACCGGAAAGGGGCATGCATGAGGCACTATACGCTACCAGAGGACTTCTTCTTCGGCGCGGCGATGTCGGGTCCGCAGACGGAAGGGGCCTGGCGTATCGGCGGCAAGCTCGAGAACATGTGGGACACCTGGTCAAATGAGTCCATAGACGCGTTTCACAATCGCGTGGGCTCATATGTGGGAAATGATTTCATGGCGCGCTACCGGGGAGATCTTGACATCATGGCCGATCTCGGCCTCACCTCGTTTCGCACATCCATTCAATGGAGCCGCCTGCTGGATGCCAACGGCGAGCTGAATCCGCAGGGCGCGGCATGGTACCACCGACTCTTCGCCGCGGCCGCCGATCGCGGACTCGAGGTCTTCGTGAACCTCTACCATTTCGATATGCCGACATATCTGTTCCGTCGCGGCGGTTGGGAGAGTCGCGAGGTCGTCGAAGCCTATGCGAGATATGCGCAGATCGCATTTCGCGAGTTCGGTGATGAGATTCGCACATGGTTCACGTTCAACGAGCCCATCGTCGAGCCCGAGCAGCGCTATATGACCGGCGTCTGGTATCCTCAGCTCCATGATTTCAGCCGGTCGCTGACGGTGCGCTACAACATCTCGATCGCGCACTGCCTGGCGACCGAGCGCTTTCGTCAGGCTCAGGCGAAAGGCGAGATGCGCGACGACGCCCGCATCGGCCTCATCAACTGCTTCAGCCCGTCCTACACGAAGGATGATCCATCTGAGGCAGATCTCGAGGCCGTTCGGATGAACGACGGGTTGAACAACAGGTGGTGGCTCGACATCGTGCGCGATGGCACGCTGCCCGCAGATGTCATCGAGACGCTCGAGCAACGCGGGCAACGGCTCCCGCACCGTCCCGGCGATGCGCAGATTCTTCAGTTGGGACCAGTCGATTGGCTCGGCTGCAACTACTACCAGCCCTCGCGCGTGCAGGCACCCGACGCGCCGACGGACTCATATGGAAACCCCCGGTTCGCGGATGCCTATGTCTGGCCTGAGGCGCGCATGAACACCTCGCGCGGCTGGGAGATCTATCCGAAGGGCATCTATGACTTCGGCATGAAATGCAAGCGGGACTATCCCGGTCTCGAGTTCTTCATCTCCGAGAACGGCATCGGCATCGAGGGGGAGGGTCGCGAGCGCGGTGGGGACGGTCGCATCGAGGATTCCTATCGCGTGGAGTTCGTGCGCGACCATCTCGCATGGATCGCCCGTGCCATCGATGAGGGCGCGGCCTGCCGCGGTTACCACTACTGGGCGCTGATCGACAACTGGTCTTGGGCGAACGCCTTCAAGAACCGCTATGGATTTATCGAGGTGGATCTCACGCAGGGCTACGCACGCCGGGCCAAGCGCTCGGCAGATTGGCTGAAAGAGGTGGTCGCCACGCATATCGTCCGCTAGGAATCGTTGTCAACTCGAGTCGATTGGAGTGAGGGCAATGGCAGACGCCACTGGCTATCTCGACAGATTCGCGGACGTGTCCGCGCGGATCGGAAATCAGGTTCATCTGCGATCGCTGCGTGACGGCTTCGCCACCATCATGCCGCTGTTCATCCTCGCAGGTGTCGCGGCGCTGTTCAACAACGTCGTATTCACATGGATCTGGGGCCCGAGCGGTCTGATGCCGAGCGCCGATGTGCTCGGTTGGGCTCAGTACTGGGGCGGTGCCCTCTCGAACGGCACGCTCAACATCTCGGCGATCCTGTTGTGCGGCATGATCGGCTACTGTTTGGCGCAGAACAAGCGCTTCGACAACCCCATCGCCTGTGTCGTCATCGCCGTGTCGGCGCTCGCCGTGCTCATGCCGCAGACCGTTGCCGCAGCGGTCGCTCCGGCTTCGCAGCTGTTCGAGGAGGGCAAGAGCATAACAACGCCCGTGTCGGGCGCCTTCACCACCGGCTATACCGGCACAGCGGGGCTCTTCTCCGCCATCATCGTCGGTCTGCTCGCAACGACGGTGTTCATCAAGATATCCGGTGTCGACAGGCTGCGCATCAAGATGCCCGAGGGCGTGCCGCCGGCGGTCGGCAAGTCCTTCGACGTGCTCATTCCGATGATTCTGTCCTTGGGTGCCTTCGGTCTGGTGGCCATGATCCTGTTCGCCATACCGGCCCATACCGATCTGACGGCTATCATCAACGAGTTCATCCAGACACCGCTGCGTGCGCTCACGACCAACGTCTGGGGTCTGGTGATCATCTACTCGATCGGCACGTTTCTGTTCACGCTCGGAATCCATCAGACAACGATCAACGGCGTGCTCGTCGAGCCGATCCTGACGATCGTGCTTCTGAACAACACCGCGCTGTACAACGCCGGCAAGGCCATCCCGATGGCGAACTTCATGAACATGGATATCATCAACGTGTTCGCGCTCATGGGAGGGTCGGGTTGCACGCTCGCGCTCCTTATCGCGACGTTCATCATGGGTCGGTATCGGCCCAGCAAAGAGGTCGCCAAGATGGCGGTCCTGCCCGGACTGTTCAACATCAACGAGCCCGTCATCTACGGCTATCCGATCGTGTTCAACATCCCGCTCATGATCCCGTTCGTGCTGAACACCGCGCTCGGCATCGTCATCTCCTATTTCGCCACGGTCATCGGTCTCATCAGTCCTTGCGTGATCCAGGTCCCCTGGACGTGTCCGATCGTGTTCTCCGGCGCGCTCGCCACCGGAGGCGATCTGCGCGCTTCGGTGCTGCAGGTGCTGCTTTTGGCCCTCTATACGGTTATCTACCTGCCGTTCATGAAGGCAAGCGAAAAGAGTCTCCAGAAGCAGGCCGAGCTTGCGGAGCAAGCTGAGCAAGGCTAGCATGACAGATAACATCTGCGGCCGCGTGCGCGCGACGTTGCGGCGCGCCGGCCGCGTGGGTTTTCCCGACTGATTGGAGCGGATCATGAAGAAGATTCTACTGTGCTGCAATGCGGGCATGTCAACGAGTCTGCTCGTTCAGAAGATGCAGAAGGAGGCCGCCTCGCGCGATCTCGATGTCGATATCGAGGCGCGCCCGCTCAACGAGGCGATGGACCATGTGGATGAAGCGGCCATCATTCTTCTGGGGCCCCAGATCGGCTACACCAAAGCCGACTTCGAGCGCGCCGTCGAGGGTCGCGACATCCCCGTCGAGGTCATCCCGATGATCGAATACGGACGCATGAATGCGGCGAAGATTCTGGACGATGTCCAAGCGAAGATCGGATAGGTGAGCTCCATGGAGGACGTGAACGAGCTCGAGCTCACCTGCTTCGAGATCATCTCCTACGTCGGTTCTGCGAAATCCTCCTTTGTCGAGGCGATCGCCGCCGCCAAGGCGGGAGATCTCGATCGCGCGGAGGCCCTCGTCAAACAGGGAGATGAGAACTACAACAGCGGTCATGAAGTTCATATGAAGCTTCTGCAGGCCGATGCCGCCGGCGCTCGACATGGAGAGGCGCCTCTGATTCTTTTGCACGCCGAGGACCAGATGGCGGGAACCGAGATCGTCAAGATTCTGACCGTGAATTTCATCGATGTCTATCGCGAACTCATGGCCTTGCGCGCGAAGAGCGGGCTTTCGGGGAATGAAAGCGCGCGTTAGACGGGTATCATATCGTGACGGGGCGACCGACGAGCGTCGCCGTGAGGGGAGAGCGAACATGGCGAGGACCGCAGGGTTCTATATCGGCTTGGACGTGGGCGGCACGACGGTCAAGGAGGGTCTGCTCACCGCGCAGGGGGAGCTGATCGCGCGCGAGGTCGTGCCCACGCCGCCGCTGACCGATGCGGTCGGATACGCCGCCGTCACCGGGGGCATCGATCGTCTGCTTGCTCAAGCCGCTGCGGCTCCTGAAGACGTGCGAGGTATCGGTCTGGCGGTCCCCGCCCCGGTTCCCTCGGATGGTCGCATCAAGGTCGCCGCGAACATCAAACTCGATCTCGACGGTCTGAGAGATGCGCTTCGCGAGAGCTGCCCAGCTGCGGCCGTGACATTCGAAAATGACGCCAACGCAGCCGCGATGGGCGAGCTTTGGGTCGGCAGCGCGCGGGGCACCGACAGCTTCGTGTTCGTTACGATCGGAACCGGTGTCGGAGGCGGAGTCGTCCACGCCGGCCGTGTTGTGTCCGGGGTCGCCGGAGCAGCTGGTGAGATCGGCCATATGTGTCTGAATCCCGAAGAGACGCGTCCGTGCGGCTGCGGGGGCCATGGGTGCCTGGAGCAATACGCCTCTGCCACCGGTATCGTCCGCAGCTATCTCGCGGCGTGCCGATCAGCGGGCGTCGAGCCCGTCCCGCTGGCGGGGCCGAGCGATTCCCGCGCCGTCTTCGAGGCGGCTCGCGATGACGACGCCGCCGCCGCGAGCGCGATCGAGACCATGTGCGACTATCTGGGGCGTGCTCTCGCGCTCGTCGCCTGCGTCATCGACCCGGAGGCGTTCGTTTTGGGCGGGGGGACGTCCAACTCCTCGGATCTCTTCTTGGAGCGACTCGTCGAGTGCTATCGAAGCTATGCTCTGATCTGCTCAGCCGATACACCGATCGAGATAGCATCGCTGGGTAACGATGCCGGTATCTTCGGTGCCGCCTACGTGGCTCTCCAGGCGTCGCGTCGCTAGGTGCCGCCGGGTCGTCGCGCGCGAGCCGGTGGCGCCGGCGGGCGTCTCGTCTCCTGCTCGCGTGCGGCTCCGCCGCCATGGCGCCCGGTCTATTCGACGGTGCCGAACAGAGCGCTCCACCCGTGTGCGGCTGTGGCCGAGTTCAGCTGGTCGCACAGCCGCTGGCGCTCATAGGTGCCAGGTGGCAGCAGGCTCACGATCTCGCGCGCATCGACCGTGAGATCGAGCACTTCCGCCTCCAGTGCGATATCGAGCAGCTCGACCGTCGTGCGTCCGCGGAACAGCGCGTCCACGAAGCGCTGCAGCTCCTCGGAGCCCTCGGATTGAATCGGCATGATGCCCATGTTCTCGCTCCCATCATAGCGACGTGCTCTCAATCTAGCATGGTTTCAACATGGGGCCCTCATCAACGCGTTCATAGCTGAGCTTCGCTTGGTCTCCATTGTCTGGCATCTGGCGTCGCCTGCTGCGTCGGGGTCTTGTTTCGGTCTCTCCGGCCGCGCTCCTTGCCAGCGTGCGCCGATCTCGCAAGACCGATCATCGAGATTCTCACGCGCTGCCGAAAACTCCCCTGTCGTCTCCGCTGCTGCACGTATACTGATATCCACCGATATAGAAGCGCATCCGAGGCCTTGGCCAGGTCTCGTCTTCGCGTGACGCGTTCAATCCCAGAGGGGACCGATTATGCAGACCGTGTACGGGCAGATGAGTGATGAACAGCTCGACCGAGTGATCGAGCAGCTGAGAGATCAGGCCGACCAGGTTCGGTCGCGGGGCCTGACGCTCGACATGACCCGCGGCAAGCCCTCGCCCGAACAGGTGGCGATCTCGCTTCCGCTGCTCGATACGGTGGATGCGACGACCGATCTGCATGATGAGGGGATCGACTGCGGAAACTACGGCTGCTTCGAAGGCATCCCGTCCGCTCGCCGCCTGGCCGGAGAGCTGCTCGGTGTGCCGTCCGATCAGACGCTCGTCTTGGGATCCTCGAGTCTGCTCATCGAGTACGAGACCATCAACATGTTCTGGCTGCGCGGCACATGCGCTCACGCTCCCTGGGAGGCATATGCGGCCTCGCATAGCGGCCGGCCACCTCGTATTCTGTGTCCGGTGCCCGGCTACGATCGTCATTTCGCGATCACCGAGGAGCTCGGCATCGAAAACGTTCCGATTGCGATGACCGATGATGGACCGGATATGGATGAGGTGGAGCGGCTTGCCGCCACAGATGATTCCGTCAAGGGCATCTGGTGCGTTCCAAAGCATTCGAACCCCTCAGGCGTCACGTTCTCGAAACGCAGCGTGCAACGTCTGGCGACCATGCGGACGGCTGCTGCGGATTTTCGCATTCTCTGGGACAACGCCTATGCCGTGCACGACCTGTATCCCGATTGCGAGCCGCTTGCGAACATCTTTGATATCGCGGGCGCTGCCGGTACCCAAGACCGCGTCGTCGCGTTCGGATCCACCTCCAAGATCACGTTCCCCGGATCGGGCATCGCTTTCGTGGCGGCTTCTCGGCGCGTGCTCGATGACATTTCCCGCGCTCTCAAGGTCGCGCTCATCAGCGCCGACAAGATGAACCAGCTGCGTCATGTTCGGTTTCTGCCCACGCTTGCCGACATTCGCGCGCATATGGCCCGCCATGCCGCGTACCTGCGGCCGCGCTTCGAGCTGGTTGAGTCCAAGCTCGCAGCTGGACTGGGCGCCTCGGGTTGCGCGACCTGGACGCATCCTCGAGGCGGCTATTTCGTCTCGTTCGACGGTCCGGATCGGACGGCTCGCCGCGTCGTCGCGCTCTGCCGTGATCTGGGCGTGCGCCTCACGCCGGCGGGGGCGACCTGGCCGGGCGGGCGGGATCCCCGCGACGCCAACATTCGCATCGCACCGAGCTATCCGTCCCTTGAAGAGCTCTCAGATGCACTCGACGTGTTCGTTCTCGCGGTGAAGCTCGTGGCTGCCGAGCAGGAGGCGGCCGCGCGCGCCGAATCCCGGGAATCGCCATCGGAGGCCGAAAGGCCGTCCCTGCGGAAGAATTGAGAATCCGCTTGCATGTGTTATCGTCGCGCTCAGAAGGATACAATACAGCAAGAAGAAGCTGACAGGCGCGCTTTTTGCAGGCGCTTCCACCGGTTCCGGTCAATGGACCCCACTCTGAAGGAGCAGGCATGGAATTGAACATCACAACCGACCCAAAGCCCGAGTGCTATTCCATCGCAGTGGGGGGCGAGATCGACATTTCGTGCGCGTCGAAACTCAGGACTGCGATCGACATGGCGTTCGAGCAGCCGGCCGATGAGGTGAAGCTCGACTTCGGAGATGTGAGCTATATCGATTCGACGGGTATCGGGGTGCTCGTCGGCATGGCTCAAAACGCCCAGAGGAGGCGCAAGCGGTTCTCGATCGTCAACTGCCAGCCGGGCGTCATGCGCGTCGCGCACCTGCTCGGTGTTGATACAGAGGTTTCTATTTCTGGTCGGTGACTACGACATCTCGTCACATCTCAGCTTGCCGATGGTGGTATTCTCGTAGGGTTATGAGAGCGCTTCACGACCGGTCGCAACGCGTCGACCGTGTCAGATGACCCTTGGAGGTTGCCCGTGTTGGATATCGGCGGCAATGAGATGCTGATGATCTGTGTTGTCATCCTGTTGCTCTTCGGGCCGGATAAGCTGCCGCAGGCCGGACGCACCATCGGTCGCGCGATCCGTCAGTTCCGCGAGACGCAGGCCAGAATGACGGCGATGGTTCAATCCGAGATCGTGGATCCGCTCGCGACAGCCGTTCAGGATCCTTCGATCTTGGTGGACGCCGCCACGAAGGGCGATGTTCCGGATGAGGAGGACGCCGACGCCGATACCGACGACATCGCCTCCAGGAAGGCAGCCGAGGCCAAGAGCGAGACATTCGCCGAGCGGCGCGCCCGCCTGCTGAGCGAGCAGGCGAAGACCGCCGGCGAGCCCGTGGCGCATCCCGAGGGGGATCTCGAGGACGAACAGAGCACCCGGCCCGTCGAGCCGGGCGCATCCGAGCCGAGCGCAGCGGATGAGAAGTCCGGCGGCGTGATCGCCCAGGCCGACGTCGCCGCATCACCTGAGGCCGCACCGGAGGCGCGACTCGATGAGGAGGCCGAGACCGAGAGGCTCTATGCCCGCAGGCCCCGCGTGCGCGCCCGTGCGGACGAGGAGACACCGAGCGCGCAGGCGAGCTGCGCCGCCCCTGAAGATGGATCAGAGCAGGGGGGTGATCGGTGATGCCGATCGGACCAGCCCGTATGCCGCTTCTCGACCATCTGGGGGAGCTGCGCCGTCGTTTCACCATCATCTTGTTCTCGGTCTTCGTGACCGCGCTCATCATGTACTTCGCGACGCCTGTCGTCGTCGATATCCTGAAGATGCCGATCGCTCCATCGGTTGCCGGCAAGTTCTACATCACCTCCGCGCTCGGCGGCTTCACGCTGCGCTTCTCAATTTCGTTCAAAGTCGCCCTGATCATGTGCACACCGATGATCCTGTGGCAGATCTTGGGATTCTTCTTGCCCGCCCTCAAGCCCAACGAGCGTCGCTGGGTCGTCCCGACGGTCTTGGCTGCGACGGCGCTGTTCTTCATCGGTGCCCTGTTCTGCTACCTGTTCGTCATCCCGCCGTGCTTTCAGTGGCTGATCGGCGAGACGAAGGCGATCGCCGATCCGCTGGCTGAACTCACGGACTACCTCAATATCGAGCTTTTGCTGCTCATCGGCTTCGGTATCGCGTTCGAGCTTCCCCTGGTCATCTTCTATCTGTCTATCTTCCATATCGTTCCCTATACGGCGTTCAGGGCGCAGTGGCGCTACATCTACGTCGTGATGGTCTTCGTGTCGGCATGCGTGTCGCCCGACGCCTCACCGGTCACATGCATCATGATGTATGCCGCCCTGATCGTACTCTACGAATCATCGCTGGCCGTCGCGCGTCTCGTTATCGTCGCACGGGAGGGCAAGGCCGGTCTGTCGCGGAGCCGGCTGGGATTTTTCACAGATGACGAGGACGAGTGATTCCGTCAACGGGGTCAGTGGGAGGACATGCGCATGCGGGCACAGAGGGCCGAGGGCACGAGGGATCTGATCGGGCGCGATATGCGCGCTTGGATCGCGATGCGAGATGCTGCGGCTGAGGTGTTCGAACCCTTTGGGTTCGAATTGGCTGAGACCCCTGCTATCGAACAGGTCGATGTTTTCGTGCATGGTATCGGCCAGTCGACAGATGTCGTGCGCAAGGAGATGTTTCGCGTCTTCTCCGGGGCGAACCTGGAGCGCGCGCTCACTCAGGGGACGGAAGCCAACCTCAAGGCCAAGCAGCGTCTCGCTCTGAGACCTGAGGGAACCGCAGGCTTGGTTCGCGCCGTGGTGGAGGGAAATCTCGTCCCCCCCGGAGGGGCACCGGTCAAGCTCTACTATGCCGAGGCGATGTTTCGCGGCGAGCGCCCGCAGAGGGGTCGGTTGCGTCAATTCCATCAGATCGGCATCGAGTGGCTCGGCGCGCCCGATGCTGCCGCCGATGCCGAGAGCATCGTCATGCTCATGGAGTTCTACCGGCGGATCGGCTTCGATATGAATCGTCTGCGCCTCAGCATCAACTCGATGGGCGATGCGCGGTGCCGTCCCGCCTATCGCGAAAAGGTACGGGACTTCATCGCGCGACACGCTGATGAGATGTGCGATGAGTGCCGCGAGCGCGCACAGCTCAATCCGCTACGCGCCTTCGACTGCAAAAATGATCGGTGTTCGAAGATCATGCGATCCGCACCGCTCATGATCGATAACCTGTGCGAGGAGTGCCGGGCTCACCACGATCAGGTCAAGAGATATCTCGATGCCGCGGGCGTGAGCTATCTCGAGGACCCGACGCTCGTGCGAGGTCTGGATTACTACACCCGTACGGTGTTCGAGGTGGAGGCCCTCGACGCCGCCGTCGGCTCCATCGGCGGCGGGGGTCGCTATGATGGGCTGGTTGAGCTTGAAGGGGGAAAGCCGACACCGGGGGTCGGATTCGCCGTCGGCTTCGAGCGCATCATGCTCGCGCTCGAAGCTCAGGGCACGCGGTTGGGTAAGGACGCGCCTCCGTGCGTATACGTTGCCAATGCAGGTGCCGATCTGCGCGAGCGCGTGTTCGACATCGCGCTCCAACTGCGCGCGGCGGGGGTGCGCACCGAGGCCGACTATCAGGGACGCTCGCTCAAGGGGCAGTTCAAGCAGGCCGACAGGCTCAAGGCGGCGCTTATCATCGTGATCGGCGCGGAGGAACTCGCCGCTGGTGCCGTGCGCGTGCGCGATATGGTGAGTCATGAGGAGCGACTGGTAGCCCTGGACGAGATTCTCGAGGACGTTCGGTCCCGTCTCAGCTGAGGCGGGCAGAGAGGCGCGGCTCGCTGGCTGCAGAGCGCGCGTGCGAGCGCGTGAGGTCGGAGCATGGGCGGGGCCGGGTTCTGTAAACATCTGCGCATAGATGCGCTGCCGTGCGGGCCGCGGCGCCTGCGGCCCCTATAATGATGGCGTTGCGCTCAGCTGCCGGCCGCCGCGCCGAAAGACCAAGGGGGACTCTGTGATCCGACCACGTTGTGAAGCCAAGCCCGCAGCGGCAATCGACTCGAAGCAGACGGAGACGGTCTACAGGCTGGCGAACGAGGCGATCTTCGCCGGACGCATCGATGCCGTCGAAACGAAGGCAGCCGCAGACACGCTGGCGGACATCGATGTTCCGACACTGCTGCGCGACAATCTCGAGCTGTTCTTGCGCTTGGAGCGCAAGATCCTTCAAGAGTACGATCCCGCGGTTCGCAGGCTCTTCGATGAGCTGCTCGATGATGTGATCAACGTGACCGCGCCCGAAACATCTTCGGTGCCTTCGCAGGTTCCAAGCGGGTGTTCCGAAGCCGGATCCGGCGATGAGCCCGCGACCCGGGGGACGGCCCGCGTCTCGGACAACGACGGTTCCGAGGTGTTTCGCGACGCCGTGGCGCTGCTCGACTCGGTGCCCGCGGAGCGCCAGCAGATCCTCGTCCGCGCGTTCACATCCTTCTTCCATTTGGCGAATCTCACCGAGGAGAACTTCCGGGTTCGCTCGCTCAAGAAGCGGGAGAGCGAAGTTTCGATCGACTCTGCGGTCGATCCGTCCAACGAGCTGACCGTCGCCTATCGCCGGCTCATCGAAGAGACCGGGGTGCAGCGCGCGACACAGCTGCTCGATCGACTCGAGTTTCACCCTGTCTTCACCGCGCATCCCACCGATGCGCGGCGCAAGGCTGTCGAGGGAAAGATCCGCAGGATCGCTGCTCTGCTTGACCAGAGGCCGCGTCTCGGAGGATCCGATCTCGTGGAGAACGAGCGCCATATGCTTCAAGAGATCGATGCGCTTCTGCGCACCTCTCCCACAGCGATCAAGAAGCCGACGCCGGTCGAGGAGGTCGATACGATCATCGACATCTTCGATGGGACGCTGTTCGATACGATCCCCCAGGTGTATCGCCGGTTCGACGACTGGGTGCTCGGCGAGCGCGCAGGCCGCGTGCCACCGGTGTGCCCCGCGTTCTTTCATCCCGGAAGCTGGATCGCAGCGGACCGCGATGGCAACCCGAACGTGAACGCCAGAGTGAGCCGTCTGGCGGCGATGAAGCTGTCGGCTCACATGGTGTCGTCTCTCGCGCGCAAGTGCCGCAGCGTGGGCCGCAATCTCACGCTCGATTCGGCGTGCGCCGAACCATCCGAGGAGCTGCGCGGACTGTGGAGACGACAGGTTGAGATGAGCTCCACCTTGACGGATCGCGCTCAGGCCATCTCGCAATCCGAGCCTCACCGTGCAGTGATGCTCGTGATGTGCGCACGTTTGGAGGCCACCGTCGCTCGCAACGCGGACAACATGTATCGCGACTGCGCCGAGTTCTTGGATGACCTGCGCATCGTGCAGCGCTCACTTGCCGCGGCGGGAGCCCCGCGCGCGGCCTTCGGACCTCTCCAGACGCTTATCTGGCAGACGGAGACGTTCGGCTTCCACATGGTCGAGATGGAGTTTCGCCAGCACTCCGTCGTGCACACCCGTGCTCTGGAGGATATCCGAGCTCATGGTCTGACCGGTGATCTCGAGCCCATGACGCGCGAGGTGCTGGACACCTTCAGAGCTCTTGGATTTATCCAGCGTCGTCTGGGCGCGCGCGCCGCGAGGCGCTACGTCGTCTCGTTCACGAAATCGGCTCAGCACATCGCCGATGTCTTCGAGCTCGCGCGTCTTTCATTCGCCGATCCGAAAGATGTGCCGACGATCGACGTGATTCCGCTCTTCGAACAGCTTGAGGACCTTGAGGGATGCATCGATATCCTCGATCAGATGCTTGAGGATCCAGATGTCTCGCGTCGGCTTTCCGAATCGAGCCGCAGGATGGAGATCATGCTCGGCTACTCCGATTCGTCGAAGGACGCCGGACCGACCACGGCGACGCTCGCGTTACATGACGCGCAGCGCAGGATCGCTCTCTGGGCGCAGCGCAATGACATCGATCTCACGCTCTTCCATGGGCGCGGCGGAGCAGTCGGTCGCGGTGGGGGTCCGGCGAACAGGGCGGTGCTCGCGCAACCGAGAGGATCTGTCAATTGCCGTTTCAAGGTCACCGAGCAGGGGGAGGTCATCTTTGCCCGTTACGGCAATCCGTCTCTGGCGCGCCGTCACATCGAGAGCGTTGCCGCAGCGACCCTGCTGAACTCCGCTCCATCGGTCGAGCGCGAGAACACCGAGATGACCGCGAGCTTCTCGCAAGTTGCAGTCAGGTTGAGCGATTTTTCGCATGAGCGCTACCGCGCACTGCTCGAATCGGATGATTTCGCGTCTTGGTTCTCGACGGTGACACCTCTCGCCGAGGTGGGGCTTCTTCCTATCGGTAGCCGTCCCGCCAAGCGAGGACTCGGTGCGCAGTCGCTGGACGATCTCAGAACCATCCCTTGGGTTTTCTCATGGTCTCAGGCGCGTATCAATCTTGCAGCCTGGTACGGTCTCGGAACCGCTTGCGAGCGGCTCGGAGATCTTGATCTGCTCAGGCGAGCCTATCGTGAATGGCCCCTGTTCGCCACATTTATCGACAACATCGAGATGTCGATCGCGAAAACAGACGAGAGAATCGCGAAGATGTATCTCGCTTTGGGGAAGCGCGAGGATCTGGCTCGCCAGGTGCTCGAGGAGATGCGTCTCACCCGTGCCTGGACGCTGGCTATAACAGGCAACTCGTGGCCGCTGCAGCATCGCCGCGTGCTCGGGTACGCCGTGCGCGTACGAAACCCGTATGTGAACGCGCTTTCGCTCGCTCAGGCGCGCGCGCTTCGCAACGTCAGAGCGCCGATCGGCGATATTTCCGAACAGGACAAGAAAGAGTATCTGGATCTGATCCTGTCCACGGTGGCAGGCGTGAGCGCCGGCTTGCAGAACACCGGGTAGAGGAAGCACGCAGTTGCCCGTATCGGTCGCATCCCATATATCGTCACAGGCCAAAGAGGTCACTTGGTGCCGAAAGTAGGGCAACCCGTGGTCTCGCAACAGCGCACCAGAGCTTGTACCATGATTCCGAGAGGCGCAAGGTTCAAGCGAAAGGAGCATCCAGATGGCCACGATCGACAAACAGCTCTGGTCGGAAGTTGAGCGGGTGCGCGAGCAGTGCAAATCTGCCGACGACGCTCGAGATGCCGGACTGCCCACCGATATACCCGAGGTGAAGCGAATCAACAAGATCAGCTATGGACCCGATGAGGAGCAGACGCTTGACATCTCGCGTCCGACCGGCATGGATGGCGATCTGCCGACCATCATCAACGTGCACGGCGGCGGATGGGTCTATGGCACGACCGAGGTCTATCAGTTCTACTGCCTCGCGTTGGCGAAGGCCGGCTTCAACGTCGTCAGCTTCAACTATCGCCTGCCGCCGAAGGTGCAGTTCCCCGGGGAGCTCGATGATCTGCATCGTGTCATGCATTGGGTCTGCGACCACTCGAGCGAGTATCATCTAGATTTGAACAACGTCTTTCTGGTCGGCGACAGCGCGGGCGGTCAGATGGTCGAGCAGTACGTGACGATTCTCGCCAACCCGTCGTTTCGAGCGCTATTCACCTACGATGTCCCGAAGCTGTCCGTGCGCGCCGCCGCCCTCAACTGCAGCGCATGCTTCATGAAAGAAGAGCTGGCTTACACGAGCAAAAAGAAGATCGCCGGCGCGATCACCGCGTATTTCACGCCGGAAGCCGTCGAGGCGCACCAACGGCAACTCGACACCGAGACATACATGACCTCTGATATCGTGCCCCTGTTCCTGCTCACGGCGAATGATGATTTTCTGCGTGATCACATGTACAAATTGGATGGCTTTCTCATCGCCAAGGGCATCGATCATCGAATCGAATGCTTCGGTGACAAGGATAACCCGCGCAGCCATGTTTTCCATATCAATCAGCGGGATCCTCTTGCAACCGAGGCCAACGAGATGGAGCTCGATTTCTTCAGGTCCCATCTGGCATGAGCGCGTGGTCGCATGAGCTCGTGCAGCCGAGGGATGCGTTGCCGGCTGTCCTGCTGATCCATCGGAGTCGCTCTGGTGCAGGTGAGTACATATCGCCTCATTGGCATCAAAGCATCGAGCTGAGCTACACTCGTTCGGGTTCGATCGATGACTTTACGATCGCCGATGCACATTATCGGACAGCGCCCGGAAAGCTCCTCGTGGTCAATTCACGGCACGTGCACAGCGTGCGGGTGCTTCCCCGAAGTCACGCCTCCGGTGGGATCGCGCTGTCGATGCTCTTTCCCTATGATCTGGTATCAGGCTTGTATCCGCAGATCACAGACCAGGTGATCGCGATCAATGACGAAACGGGGTTCAGCTTCATTCAGCACGACCGCTATCGGCATATCGTACAACTCTGCGAACAGGTCATTGCGGAAAAGCTCGCCCGAGGAGATCGCATGAAAGATGTGCGGCTGAGCCTGCTCAGTCTTCAGATCTTGCAGGTTCTGCTGAGAGATTTCACCGCCCCCCGAGACGGACCAACAAAGGGATCTTGTTTTGTGGGTGAACGATTGCAGCAGGTCGTTGACTATATTGACAACAACTATCTGACTGCGGGCAGCCTAAGTGAGATCGCGAGGCACATTCCCTTATCGAAAGCCTATCTTGCGCGCTTTTTCAAGAAAAACATGGGAGTGACCGTCGGGCAGTATCTGAGCGCCGTTCGCGCTCGCCATGCTCGTATTGAGATTCTGCGCCAGCATGGCACCTTCGAGGAGATCGCGCTCAGCGTCGGCTTCAGCGGTGCGAAGACGATGAATCGCGCCCTCATGTCGAGCTATGGCATGAGCGCGCGGCAGATCCAAGAGGATCATCGCTCTCATCTGACAAATTTCGAGCATGCGTTGAAATCGTAGAGAGGATCGATCATGGAACGGCGACTGCAGCAGACGTTCATCTTCAAAGTTTCCCTGCTCTCCATCTCTTTGTTCTTGTCTATGGCACCGCAGATATCTTCGGCGCTCCCTCTTATGTATGGTGCATTCCCAGGTATCGATCAGGCGGGAGTAGAGACGCTTGCGACGATTCCGAACTTTGGCATCATGGCCGGCCTGCTGATAAGCCCACAGCTCGCACGTTTGATCGGCAAGAAGCTGACGATCGTGCTCGGACTCGTCATCGGCCTGATAGCGGGAACGGTCCCGATGGCTACCGACTCATATATACTGATCTTGATCACCCGCTTTCTGCTCGGAGCCGGGATCGGGCTGTTCAACTCCTTGGCAGTCAGCCTCATCCCTCAGTTCTATCTCGAGGATAAGAACGAGTTGGCAACGATGATAGGCTACCAAAACGTCATGGGTGGTGTCGGGGCCGCGCTCGCATCACTTCTCGTCAGTCATCTCGTAGTGATCAGCTGGCATGCCGCATTCGGCATCTACCTGCTCTTCATCCCCTCTCTGGTTGCGTTCACCATGTTCGTTCCCTTGAAATCCCATGCTCGACATCCTGATGAAGATGCATCTCGCCCGGGGGATTTTGAAAAGCATCCGCGCAGAATCAACGCTTCGGTAATCGAGATTGCGGTTCTCATGTTTTTGATATTCGTCTTTTTTATGCCTATGAGTTTCAGATTGCCGAATCTCGTGGTCAGCGAAGGGATCGGCACAGCGAGTCAGATCGCGCTCGTGGGTGCTGGAACTACGCTTGTTGGCATTCCTGTCGGCATGGCCTACGGCTTTTTGTTCAAGCATCTTCGCGAAGTGCTGTTTCCTCTGGGTTTTGGGCTGACGACTCTCGGTTTTCTCGCTGTCGCGACGGCACCGGACTTGGCTTTTCTTATCGTGGCGGTGCTTGTCGTCGGCGTGGGGTTCGGTCTGGCGGTGCCCTATGTCTACACGTGGCTCGATCAGGTTGCGCCGCAGGAGTCCATCAACTTCGCGACGACCGTCATATTGGTTCTCGTCAATCTGGGTTGTTTTGTTTCGCCGATGCTGATCAGCGCTATCTCATCCTTCATCGGAATCAGGGGCCCTCGGGCGGAGATGCTGATCTCGGTGGTCGCCTTCGCTGCGATGTTCATCTATGCGGTCAAGCATGTCGTGAATGCGCGAGCGACGCGGGAGCGAGAGCGAAAAGAGCGAACTCAGATTTCCGTGCAGCGCTGAGCGTGTCACCGCAGCAACGAGCATGCTGCTTCAGAAGCGCGCAGTAGGCTCTGCTCACCCGGATACGGCACCGATGAAGGCGCGCGTGCGATCCGATGAGGGGTGCTCGAATATCTGTTCGGGCGTGCCCTGCTCGACGACGACACCGTCTTCCATGAAGATGACGCGATCCGCGACATCGCGCGCGAAGCTCATCTCGTGGGTGACCACGACCATGGTCATGCCAGCCTGGGCGAGTTCGCGCATGACATCGAGCACGTCGCGGACGAGCTCGGGGTCCAACGCGCTGGTCGCCTCATCGAAGAGCATGACGTGCGGATCCATGGCGAGCGCACGGGCGATCGCGACGCGCTGCTGCTGACCGCCGGAGAGTTCGTCTGGAAAGTAATCCGCGCGATCCTTGAGACCCACGCGAGCCAGCTGGCACAATGCGACTCGCTCGGCTTCTCGCTTCGTGCGCTTGCAAACCTTCATCTGCGCGAGCATGACGTTGTGCAGAGAATCCAGGTGGGGGAACAGGTTGAAGCTCTGAAATACCATGCCCATGCGCTCTCGCACGCGATTGAGCTCAACCTTGTGCGCGGTGATGTCTTGGCTCTCGAACAGAATCTGGCCCGAGTCTGGTCGCTCGAGCCGGTTCAGGCATCTGAGCAGGGTTGACTTGCCCGATCCCGATGGCCCCAGGATGACGACGACCTCGCCGCGGGCGATGTCCATCGATATCCCCTTCAGCACGTCGGTTTCCCCGAAGCTCTTACGCAGATCGGTGACACGAATGATAGAGGTGCGATCGTCACGTGGGCCACCATCGTCTCCGTTCGCGTCTTCCAGCTGCTGTTCCAGCAAAAGATCTTGTTCATCTGATTCGGGCATCGCGTGCCTCCTCATGACGCGGCGACGCGCGCGGAGTCGCCAGACGCTGTCGTGTTCGATCGATGTCGGCGCGTGCGACCGCTACTCACGCGCCGCTCGAGATGCCGCGTGATCTTGGAGAGCGGCAGCGTGATGACGAGATAGAATGCCGCCGCTACGATATAGGGGGTGATCGAACCGGTGTTGGCGACGATGGTCTTGGCGTACATGACCAGCTCCATGGTGCCCACGGCCGCGAGCAGCGACGTATCCTTGTACAGCAGGATGAACTCATTGGTGAGGTTGGGGATCACGGCTCTAAACATCTGGGGCACAATGACGTCGACCATGGTCTGGGAACGCGTCATGCCCAGCGAGCGGGCCGCCTCGCCTTGGCCGATATCGATGCTCGCGATGCCGGCACGGAAGATCTCGCACAGATACGCGCCCGAGTTCATGAACATGACGATTATGCCGAGCGCGAACGGCGCAACTTGGACTCCGGCGAGGGGCAGACCGAAAAAGGCGATGTAGATCTGCAGAAACATCGGTGTGCCGCGCACGATGTTCACGTAGGTCGTCGCGATCCCGCGCAACACGGCGCTGCGGGCGCGTCGCATGATCGCGAGGAGAAGACCACATGGGATGGCCAGGGGGAACGAGATGGCTGCGATGGCCAGAGACATGAGAAAGCCTTGGAGCACCACGGGAAAGCTCGTCACGAGTATCATGGGATTGGCGAACAGCCGCAGAAACTTGTTGGAGTTCCATGATCTCACCCAAGGCTGGGCGGAGAGAAACTGCGCCGCCTGCTCGAACGGCGACACGCCGACGACTGTGATCGCGGGAATGTCCGATAAGGCCTTGCTGCCTGCGGAATTAGTCTCTGAGCCGGTGAGTTGCATCTGGCCGCCCGCTGCGGGGAAGATCACCCCGTAGATCTGGATGTTGAGCTTTCCGGCTCGGTTGATCGGTTCGGGAAAGGACAGCGTCAAGGTCTGATCCTTTGAGCCGACTTCGACTCCGATCTCGGTGCGCGTCATGAAATCCCGTCCGGTGAGCAAGACCACCCGCGTATCGGCGGAGCGATATGCCGTGTTCTCCGGAAGCGTGAGCGAAAGCGACCTGAGACCCTCGTCGACACCGAGGGTCGCCTCCCACGTCACACGCGTCTCCGAGCCGCCCATGACATCGCTCGTCTCGTCGTCTGCGTTCGAGCGCGCCGTGCAGCGCTCGACCGTCAGGGCGCAAGCGGTTCTGGGGCCGCCGCACAGCAGGACGGCGAGTGCGAAGAACATGATGATAGATCGGAGCTTCCACGATCTGCGTTCGGCTGATCTGCTCATGTTATTTCAGATACTCGGAGGTGAGCCGGTCGATGGTGCCGTCATCCCTCAGTGCCTTGAGGGCGCGATCGATGCCCTGCTTCAGGCCCGGATTGTCCTTGGATACCGCGATCGCGTACTGCTCGCCCGTCGCAGACTGGGCTACGATCTGAGCATCGGGATAGGCGTCGGCGAGCATGTTCTGCACGACGGATCTATTCGTGCAGACGGCAGCGGCTTGGCCGGCCTGTACAGCGGCGAAGCAGTCTGTGGAGTTGCCATAGCTCTGAGTCGTCGCATGCGGGTAGTTCTCCTTCACGAACGCCTCGCCGGTGGTGCCGCTCTGAACCGCGATGACGACGCCTTGCTTGTTCAGCTCGGACTCGGCGTTGTCCGAGGTGATGGGACTGCCCTTCATGACCGCGATGGCCTGGTCGTCGGTATAGTAGCCGCTGGAGAAATCGACCACCTTCTCTCGCTCGGGTTCGATCGTGATGCCCGAGATACCCGCATCCGCTTGGCCGCCGGCGGCTATGGCCGTGGTGATGCCATCGAACTGAAGATTCTTGAATTCCGCTTCCAGACCCATCTGCTTGGCGACCGCTTTGGCGATCTCGATATCGAACCCGACGTATGCCCCGTCCTTGAGGTTCTCGAAGGGAGGGAAATCAGGAGATGTCGCGAATGTGAGCTTGCCGGGGGAGGTAAGGGTGTAATCGCTCGAGTTCGATTCGCCTGACGCGCCGGAACCCTTGGAGGCGTCACCGCCCTTCGAGGCCTGGCTGCACGCAGCAAGCCCTATCACGGTTGCAAGTGCGAGCATGAACGGTACGACGTATCGTACGCTTCCCATCTTCTTCATAGCTGTTCCCCAATCCTTGTCGTGCGGTGTGCGCAGAGTCGGGTACTGCATCACATACCCGAGCCAGTATCGCTTTATCCGCGCGTCTCGGCAATATTCATACCTAGGATATTCTTCGTTATGAAATATAACGGTTAAATATTCTATATATCGTATATTTTGACCGTATTCGGAGCGTTTTTTGCATCGACGCAGTCGCCTCAGCGGATCGCATTAGCAGAGAACCATCGTGAATAGCGCGAGAAAAAAGTACAGTCCGGACACCTTGGAGCGCGGGTTGCAGCGGTCCCATGAACAAGTGTCGAAATCAGCGTGCCGCCGCATCAAGCAGCCGATAAGATGGTACCATCTCTTGCTACGGTGTCGGGTTGCGCGGTCTACGCAGACTCGGCAGTCTGTCGGTTGCCGCCCGCACCGACACGGGGCGGCGCAGATGAAGGAGGATCCTGTGGAAGACAGCCACGATATGCAACGCATGCATTCCATGCACAGTCGCACGAGCGGTGAGCTTCGCGCTGCGGATATCGGTCAAGAGGTCACGCTCACCGGGTGGGTGTGGCGCCGCCGCGACCACGGAGGCCTGATCTTCTGCGATCTTCGCGACCGAACCGGTTTGACGCAGTGCACGTTCGATCCCGAGCATTCCGGCGGCGAGGCGTTCAGGACGGCTGAGACCATGCGCCCAGAATGGCCGATCCTGGTCCGCGGCATCGTCAAGAGCCGAGGCGAGGACATGGTGAACCCGAAGCTCGCGACCGGCGAGATCGAGGTGCTCGTCGACCATATCACCGTGTTCAACCGGGCCAAGACCCCGCCTTTCCCGATCGAAGATGGCATCGATACCGCAGAGGACACCCGGCTGCGCTACCGATATCTCGACATGCGCCGCCCAGAGGTCGCCGCCAAGCTCCGGCTCCGCGACGAGTTCGCGTTCGCTGTGCGCAAGGCGCTTCACGACCGCGCGTTCACAGAGATCGAGACACCGGTTCTCGGCAAGTCCACGCCTGAGGGCGCCCGTGATTTCATCGTGCCCTCGCGCACCCAGCCGGGAAGCTTCTATGCGCTGCCGCAGTCCCCGCAGCTCCTGAAGCAGCTGCTCATGATCGGGGGCGTGGAGCGCTACTATCAGGTCGCGAAGTGCTATCGCGATGAGGATCTGCGCGCGGATCGTCAGCCCGAGTTCACTCAGGTCGATGTCGAGATGAGCTTCGTCACCGAAGATGACGTGATCTGCGAGATGGAGGATGTGCTCCTTGAGGCGTTCACCCAGGTAGGCGTGGGCTTTCCCGCGCCTCTGCGCCGCATCCCGTACTGGGAGGCCATGGATACCTTCGGCAGCGACAAGCCGGACACGCGCTACGGCATGCATCTGATCGATCTGAGCGATACGTTCGAGCATTCGGACTTCAAGGTGTTCGCCCATGCGGCCAAAGCCGAGGGACAGGTGGTGAAGGCGCTTAACGCGCGTGGGGCCGGAGCTTGGCCGCGCGCGCAGATCGACAAGCTCTCAGATGTCGCTACGAGGCTGGGAGCCAAGGGCCTCGCTTGGATAGCGTTTCGCCCCGATGGCTCGGTGAGCTCGCCGATCGCGAAGTTCTTTTCCGAGAGCGAGATGGCCGATCTGCGAAGTCGCTGCGATGTCGAATCCGGAGATCTCGTGATGCTCGTCGCCGGCGAGCGACTCTGCGCAGATGAGGTCTTGGGCGGGATGCGCACGCACATGGCCGATGCGCTGGGCGTCCCGCGTCAGGGTCACGACTTTCTCTGGGTCGTCGACTTTCCACTGTTCAAGTATGACGCTGCTGAGCAGCGCTTCGCATCCGAGCATCATCCGTTCACGCAGCCGCGCGACGAGGACCGGGAGAAGATCGCGACCGACCCGCTCGCCGTGGGCTCGTGCACCTACGATCTCGTCATGGACGGCTTCGAGGCGGGTGGAGGCGGCATCCGCATCCATGAATCCGATGTTCAGCTGAAGGTTCTCGAACGTCTGGGGTTTGACGAGGCGTCCGCCCGTGAACAGTTCGGGTTTTTGCTGGACGCGCTCGATTACGGTGCTCCGCCGATGGGAGGGTGCGCATTCGGTCTGGACCGTATCTGCATGCTGCTCACGGATTCAGCGTCGATTCGCGACGTCATCGCGTTCCCCAAGACGAGTTCCGGCTCCGATCTCATGCTGCGCGCACCGAGTCCGGTTTCATCTCGGCAGCTCGAGGATGTTTCGATCCGACTGGATTAAAGCGGTCGCCACGGCGCGAGAGCGGATCCATCGAAATCGCGAGGTCGATCCCAGACGGCGTCCGCTTTCGCGGTGCCGGCTCGCTCGGAGAAGACGTCTCGACGGGCATGAATCGATTCGCCCGGACGCCGTCTGTCTTCGGACGCGCGTTCGGCTCGCATGAATCGATCAGCCCTCATCTTCTGATGAAATATCCAGCAGGATCACAGAAGTTGCTTCGGGGCCGCCGCGTGATGGGGGTATGCTTGAGGCGCAGAAGCGTCGCATCTTGAGGCCGCAACCGGAAAGGGGACCCCATGGAGTCCATGATCAAACTCATCCCGCAGTTCAAGGAAAAGATCTGGGGAGGCCGGCGCCTTGCGACCGATTTCGGTTACGATATCCCCGCCGGCCCGGTCGGAGAGTGCTGGGCGATCTCGGCTCACCCCTCTGGCGACGATGTGATCGCCACGGGGCGGTTTTCAGGACAAAGTCTGTCATGGCTCTGGGAGCATCACCGCGAGCTCTTCGGCGATGCCGTAGGAGATCGTTTTCCCCTGCTTGTGAAGATCATCGACGCGAAGGATGATCTCTCGATCCAGGTGCACCCCGATGACGCCTACGCTGCCGAGCACGAAGGCGGCTCGCTGGGGAAGAAGGAGTGCTGGTACGTGCTCGCAGCGGATCCGGGTCAGACGATCGTGATCGGTCAGCGGGCTCGCGCGCGCGACGAGTTCGCTCGCATGGCTCGCGAGGGCCGCTGGAACGAGTTGCTCAATGAGGTGCCGGTTCGACCCGGCGATTTCTTTCAGATCGATCCGGGAACGGTACATGCCATCAAGGGCGGCACTCTGATTTTGGAGACCCAGCAGTCCTCCGATGTGACCTACCGCGTGTACGACTACGATCGTCTACAGGACGATGGGACCCACCGAGAGCTGCATATGGCGCAAGCGCTCGACGTGATCGATTTCGACCAGGTTCCCCCGTGTTCGGGCACCGTCAACGATGATGAGGCTGAAGGCGTCACCGTGCTCGAGACGAATGAGTGCTACACGGTCGAACGCGTGCGGTGTGTCAGCTCGCTCACCTATGAGACGCGCCATCCCTTCACCTGCGTGAGCGTGATCGCCGGCGAGGGGACGCTCAACGGCGAGGATGTTCGCAAGGGCAGCCATCTGCTGGCTCTGTCGGGATGCGAGCGCATAGACATCCTCGGTGAGATCGAGATGATCTGCTCATATCAGTGAGTGTTCCGCGCACAGACGCGGTTTTGTTTGATTTGTCTAAATTGTATGATGAAGCTAACTAATTTCTCCTTTTCCCTCGGACTCTCTTCCCGAGCGGGTGTCGCCGTGCTAGTTTACTTAGGTGAACATTGGCGATCGGCTCCTTTTTGATGGATGGGGGATTCGGATGCTCGGTTATCAGGCACATACCGAAACACGCAGACCTTCGATGCCGCTGTCACTGGTGAGATCCGGTGAGACGGTAGCGGTTTCGAGCGTACGCGGGGATGAGGGTATCAGGCGTCATCTCAAAAGCCTCGGATTCGTTTCGGGCTCGCAGGTGCATGTTGTCACTGCGGGCGGGAGCAACATCATCGTGAACGTCAAGGGAACCCGGCTGGGTCTCGACAGCAGGGTCGCGCAGCATGTGATGACCACGTAGTTTTCTGGCCGCTCCCGGCGAGCAGCTGCTCTGGTCCGGCTGAGTTCGGGCTCCTGCGGTTCTCGAGGAAGCTGCCTCAGACGTTGAACACGACAATTCTGGCATATGGAGAGGAGGATGCAATGAAGACACTGGCAGATGTGATGGTGGGAGATTTCTCCGCTATCGTCAAACTGCATGGAGAGGGTGCGCTGCGCCGTCATCTCATGGATCTCGGACTCACCAGGGGAACAGCTTTCACCGTGGTGAAAGTCGCGCCTTTGGGAGACCCCATCGAGATCCGCGTGCGCGGCTATGAACTCTCGATCCGCAAAGAGGAGGCAGCGATCATCGAGGTCGGATGACGGCGCATTTTTGTATTGAAAAAGTTAGACATTTCTAACTAATGAGGTAACGGCGAGCTTCTCATGGCGGCTCGGACGAATCGAGTGGAAGAAGGTATGGATGTCAGCCTCATCGCTCAATGTGGCACTTGCTGGAAACCCGAACTGCGGCAAGACGACGCTTTTCAATCTGGTGACCGGACAGAACGGCTACGTCGGAAACTGGCCCGGTGTCACGGTGGAGAAGAAGGAGGCGAGGGTCCGAGCCGATCACCAGATAACGGTGACGGATCTTCCCGGTATCTATTCGCTGTCTCCTTACAGCCCCGAGGAGCGGGTCTCGCGCGATTATCTCATGAGCGGCGTTCCCGATGCGGTCGTGAACATCGTGGATGCCACCAATCTCGAGCGCAACCTCTATCTGTCGCTGCAGATCATCGAGACCGGCTTGCCGACTGTGATCGCGCTCAACATGGGGGATCTCGTCGAGCGCGCAGGCGATCGCATCGATACGAAAGCGCTCTCCAGACGTCTCGGATGCCCTGTGATCATGATATCGGCGCTCAAAAACAAGGGAGTCGACGAGCTGATCGCCGAGGCCAGGCAGGCGGCGACTCAAAAGGCAAGGCCGAGTTCGCCTGCGTTCGATACGAGCATCGAGTGCGTCGTCTCGCGCATCGAGCAGCTGCTGCCTGCATCTGTCGCCGCGCGGGAGCGCCGCTACTGGGCTGTGAAGCTGTTCGAGCGCGACGCTGACGCCTTGACGCGCGTCCACCTCAGCCGCGACAGCGCGGCGTGCATCGAGCAGCTCGTCTCGGATTGCGAGCGAGACTGCTCAGATGACGCGGAGTCCATCATCACAAGCGAGCGCTACGCCACGATCGCCCATATCATCGACGACTGTCTCAAGCGAGCGCCCGAGAAGATGAGCGTCTCGGAGAAGATCGACCGCGTGGTGACCAACCGCGCCTTGGGCCTGCCGATCTTCGCCGTCGTGATGTTTCTCGTCTACTTCATAGCGGTCTTTACCGTCGGCAAGTCGGCGACCGATTTCACAAACGACCAGATCTTCGATCAGGGCTGGTTCGTCTTGGGACAGGGTCGGGCGGCCTACGATGAGGCCGCCGATCGCTATACCGAGGCGCAAGCCGAGATCGCGGCTTTCATGTCAGCTGCTGACGAGCACGGAGTGGATGTGTCCGCATACAACGATGCGATGGATGCGAGCGATCCGGCGGCCGCGGCGGCTGCAGCCGCGGATATCGCGCGCGACCCGGCCGTCTCCCAGATCAAGACGACAGCGGAGATCCCGGGAGACGACGACCAGGTGAGCAGAGTGTCCGTGGATAGCGCGACGCTCGAAGGCGCGCTCGCTGTCGGCGAACCCGATCCGGCCTCATTCGGCCCCTGGGTGCCGAGCGTGCCCGCTATCGTCGGCGGATGGCTGACCGCGGGCGGAACGCAGGAGGGGGGACTCGTCTACGCGCTCCTGATCGATGGTGTCATCGGGGGGCTCGGAGCGATACTCGGCTTTCTGCCGCAGATGGTCGTCTTGTTCATCATGCTCTCGTTTCTTGAGGATTGCGGTTACATGGCACGTGTCGCATTCATCATGGATCGCGTGTTCCGCCGCTTCGGCTTGTCGGGTAAATCATTTATTCCGATGCTCATCAGTTCGGGTTGCGGGGTCCCCGGCATCATGGCCACCAAGACCATCGAGAACGAGAAGGACCGGCGAATGACGGTCATGACGACGACGTTCATACCCTGCGGGGCGAAGCTGCCCATCATCGCGCTGCTCATGGGCGCGCTCGTGAGCGGCACATCGGCCTGGTGGATCAGTCCGCTGTTCTACTTCCTCGGTGCGTTCGCGGTCATTGGCTCAGGTATCATGCTCAAGAAGACGAGGCTCTTCCGCGGCCGTCCCACGCCCTTCGTCATGGAGCTTCCGACCTATCATATGCCGGCTGTCCGTTCGTGGGCTCTGCATGTGTGGGAGCGCTGCTGGTCGTTCATCAAGAAGGCGGGGACGATCATCTTCGCCTCGACGGTGGCGGTGTGGTTCCTGTCCAACTTCGGTGTCTATCACGGAGCATTCGGATACCTGCCGGACATGACCGGGATCCCCGAGGAGTTCACCGATTACTCGGTGCTCGCCGGGCTCGGTGGCGCGCTCGGCGTGATCTTCGCACCACTCGGGTTCGGATCCTGGCAGGCGGCCGCGATGTCGGTGACCGGTCTTATCGCCAAGGAGAACGTCGTCGCCACGGCAGGTTCGCTGCTTCATATCTCCGGTGCGACCGAGAGCGATCCGAGCATGTGGAGCGCGTTCTCCGCGATGTTCGGAACAGCCGGCGGCGTGCTCGCATTCGGGGCGTTCAATCTGCTGTGCGCTCCATGTTTCGCCGCCATGGGGACGATCAGAAACCAGATGAAATCCGGCAGGTGGACGGCGATCGCGCTGGGATACGAGTGCGGTCTCGCTTGGGTGATCGGGCTGATCGTGAACCAGATGTATCTGCTCGCGACCGGCGGAGAGATTGGCGCATGGACCGTCATCGCCTTCATCGCGATCGCCGCGATCGCATATCAGCTGCTCAAACCGATGCCCAAGGATGCATTTCTTGATGAGCCCGTCCTGGTGGAGGCTGTCGCCTCGGCATAGGGACGCCTCGGCATCGGCGGACTCGGCTGCTTCGGCATGTTGCCGCTTCGGCGACATCGAGCCTGTGAGGTGGGCGCGCAGCCGGGCATGTACTATCAGCAAGGTTGAAAGGAGAGGTATGGCCCCGCTAGACATCGTCATCTTGTCGCTTGTCGCCGCTGCCTTCATCGCCGTGTGCGTGCGCGTGCGCAGAAAGGGCGCGTGCGCGGATTGCGCGCACGCATGCGCATGCGCCAAAGGTCACCGGCCTGCGAAGCGAAGGAGCTGTCCTGCCCTCAGAGGTGCGGCCGACATCGCGGACGAGCTCTCTCGCCATGTGAGATAGCTTCTCGCCCTCTCGCTTTGCCCTCTGCGCGCTCACAGCCCCCCGCCGGTCCCGCACGTATGCTCCCGGTGATCGGAAATCGCCTCGAAACAAATGTGTGGCAAAATACGATGGGGTATGCGACTTTGCGGGATGCAGACAGAAGGGTGCTTGGCATGGACCGGCAGAATATCGATTTCGTCCTCCGAACAATAGAGAAGCGGGGCATTCGATTCGTGAGGCTGTGGTTCACCGATGTGCTGGGCCGACTCAAGAGCTTCGCGATAAGTCCAGAGGATCTGGAGGTCGCTTTCGAGGAGGGCATCGGTTTCGATGGCTCATCGATCGAGGGCTTCACCCCGCCCGAGGAGGCGGATATGCTCGCCTTTCCGGATCCCTCGACTTTCCAGGTGCTGCCTTGGCGGCCCCCGCACGATGGGGCGGCGCGCATGTTCTGCGATATCTGCACGCCTGATCGCGTGCCGTTCGAGGGGGATCCGCGCGAATGTCTGCGCCGGATGTTCTGCCGCGCAGAGGCGGCCGGCTTCATACCGAACATGGCCAGCGAGCTCGAGTTCTACTACTTTCCCGACGACCACACGCCTGAGCCGCTCGATCACGTCGGGTACTTCGATCTGACTCCGTCCGATTCGGCCCGTGATCTGCGACGGGCGACGGTGCTCACGCTTGAGAAGATGTCGATTCCGGTCGAGTACACCTTTCATTCATCCGGCCACTCCCAGCACGCCATCTCTATCAGGCATGCGGAGGCGCTGACGACAGCCGACAATATCATGACCGCCAAGCACGTCATACGTCTCGAGGCGTTCGAGGCGGGCATTCACGCATCGTTCATGCCGAAACCCATCTCAACGCAAGCCTCGTGCGCCATGTTCCTCCAGCAGTCGCTGTTCGACCGCGAGGGGAACAATGTCTTCTGGGGCGAGGAGGAGCAGCTCTACCACCTCTCAAGCACGGCGAGAAGCTACATGGCCGGCATCTTGAGTCACGCCGCCGAACTCTCGGCGATCACGAATCCGACCGTCAACTCGTACAAGCGTCTCACCACCGGCGAGGGGAACACGCCGGAGTACGCAACATGGGGCCTGCGCAACCGCGCCGCCATGATTCGCGTGCCCATCTACAAACCCGGTAAGCAGCTATCGACGCGCATAGAGCTTCGCTCGCCCGACCCGATGGCGAATCCCTATCTCGCCGCCGCGGTTACGCTCGCCGCGGGACTGGACGGCATCCGACGCGGGCTCGCGCTTCCGGCCGAATCGATGGCCGAGGCGCAGAACCTGAGCGAGGGCGAACTGGCGCACTCGGGCTTCGCCCCGCTGCCTCGCAGCCTCGATGAGGCACTCGATGTCTTTGCCAGCTCCGAGTTCATGCGCGACGCTCTCGGCGAGCACATCCACTCGTTCTTCCTCAAGAAGAAGCGCGATGAATGGGAACGCTATTCCTCGGTCGTGACGGAATGGGAGATCGACTACTATCTGGCAAACTCCTGATCCGCCGCTGCGCGTCGGCGGCGCGATGAGCAGCGAGGGCGCTCGTCGACGCGAGATCGCGCAAGGCGGGTCCGCTGCGCGCCACTGCAGTCGAGAGCGCGGTCAGTCATATGTGCTCGGGCGGAAATATCGCGTTCCGATTCCCCCGTGGGCTATGATATAGCTGTTTGGAAGGTGGGATATGTCAGAGAAATGCCTGTTGTTCATGGCTCGCACGACGCGTTTGCATGAGTTTGTCAGCTCATGCGCGCAGACCATGGATGTCGCGATCAGTCTCGCGACCCCGGACTCACCGAGTGCCGCCATTGAATTCGATCTGCTCGTGCTCGACGCCGACGGAGTGCGCAACGATCGCATCGAGCAGATCGCCGCATGGCTCGATGATCGCGGCGGCATTCCGATGCTTGTGGTGGCCGACGAGGCGGCCCTGCCGGCTCTGCGCCTGCCCTCGCGCATCCGATCGGACTTCATCTGTCCCACAGCGCTTCCCGCAGAGCTTGAGGCCCGTGTGAGCCGGCTCATCTTCGAGGCAGCTGGGCCCTCGTCAGATGAGGTCTTGAGGATCGATGAACTTCTTATAAATCTGGCAACGTATCAGGTCTATCTGGAGGGTGAACCCGTCGATCTCACGCTCATGGAGTATTCGCTGCTCTCGTTTCTCACGACGCATCCGAATCGCGCCTATTCGCGCGAGGTGCTGCTTCACCGGGTTTGGGGTTTCGAGTACTGCGGCGGGACGCGCACGGTTGACGTTCATATACGGCGCATTCGCTCCAAAGTCGGTCCGCAGATCGCCGCGCATATCATGACGGTGCGCGGCGTCGGCTATCTGTTCAGGACCTGAACGCGTGGAAAGCGGTTTCGCTCGGTCGGCGCAGCTGCTCGACCTCTATCGCGCCCCTTGTTGAATCTTGTCGGGCGGCGGGGCGGAATAGCTTAAATATGAGTGAACATCACAAGTCCCGGAAGTCGCCGCGCGCATCTTGGGGTACAACGGAATCAAGCTCGTCAGCGAGGAAAGGAAAAATTTCATGAAAGAGGATAAGACGCCCAAACCGCCGGAGGGCTTTATGGAGGGACCCGATGCTTCGCCATCCCGCGCCGGGCACGAAGAGGATCCCACGAGCCTGATGCCCGGTACGGATGGTCATGTGGCCGATGCATGGGACTCGACTTCGAACCAACCCCCCTTTGCTCCGCAGACGGAGACCGTGAGGCAGACGGTTGTGAAGACCAAGGCAAAGAAGTTCCCCGTGTTCTTGAGCGGGCTCATCGGAATCGCGGTGGGCGCTCTTCTGCTGTTCGCACTCGCCATGTCCGGTGCCCTGCAACTGGACGGCAGCGATGTCGGCTCCTCCGGCAGCTCAAGTTCCTCAGGGTCATCCGGTTCGCAGACGATCAAGATCAATCCCGAGGACAACTCGCTCGCGGAGGCCGTTGCCGCCAAGGCGCTGCCCTCGGTCGTGTCCGTCTCGGTCCAGCAGAACATGTCAAAAGCGGGAATGGGCTCCGGCGTGGTGATCGACAAGGACGGGGACATCGTTACGAACTACCATGTCATCGAGAACGCCTCCGCTATCGTCGTGCAGCTCTCGGGCGAGAGCTATGAGGCCGAGATCATCGGCACCGACAAGTCGAGTGATCTGGCTGTGATCAAGATGAAGAAGGTCGATTCCTCGAAGCTCACTCCTATCGACATCGGCGATTCGACCTCGCTCGCGGTCGGCCAGTGGGTTATGGCGATCGGCAGCCCGTTTGGCAACGAGCAGTCGGTCTCAACGGGTATCGTGAGTTCGCTGTATCGCTCCACCGCTCTTCCGTCCGCATCGGGTACCTCGATCTATGCGAATATGATTCAGACGGATGCGGCGATCAATCCCGGAAACTCCGGCGGCGCGCTCGTGAACAGCAAGGGCGAGCTGATCGGGATCAACTCGATCATCGAATCCACCTCGGGATCGAGCTCGGGTGTCGGTTTCGCGATTCCATCCAAGTATGCGATCGATATCGCCAAGCAGATCATTGCGGGCAAGACACCGGCGCATCCCTACATCGGTCTCACCGTGAGCTCTGTCAACGCGCTGTCCGCGCGTCAGTTCAACTTGAGTGCCAGCGAGGGAGCACTCGTGAACAGCGTATCCGAGGGCAGCCCGGCGGCCGAGGCCGGCATCAAGGAGAACGATATCATCACGCGCATGAACGACAAGCCCGTCACCTCAGCCGACAACCTGATCATCTCGTTGCGCGAGCACAGCGTCGGGGACACCGTGACGCTCACGCTCAAACGGGGCGGCGACGAGAAGAAGGTCGATGTCAAGCTCGGGTCCGATGAATCCGTATCGAATCAGCAGGAAAGCTCGAAGGAGGACGCGACGAAGGGGAACGGATCGGGCAACTCGATGTCGCAAGATCAGTTCCTGCAGTATCTGCAGAACCTGCTGGGCAACAACGGCGGACAAAACGGCGCGAAGCGAAACTGAGCAAACGCTCAGAGCAAGCCCAGCCAGAGTGCTCGGGTCGGGTGAGGATGCTGGCCGCGGGCGGCGCGATCCGCAAGGATCGCGTCGCCCGGTCGTTTCACCGCAGATGGCAAGCTGAGTCGCCACCTCAGGGCACCGCTGACGATTGCGCGTGATACCCTGTACGGAGAGATCGCGTGCGGGCGGCGGCGCATGCGCGAGTTCGAACGGAGGCGATTATGGCCAAGCTTGTGAATCAAGCCGCGTCGTGCAAACCAGACAGATCGGATGGGCGTATGCCGGGGGAAGCCTCGAAGGATTCCACCGCGCAACCGGCGGGACACATGACCTCGACCGCCGCGGTGCCGCCTGCGGAGCGCGCAGAAGAGCTGCGCCGCCTGCTCGACTACCATGCTTACCGCTACTACGCACTCGACGCCCCCGAGATATCCGATGCGCAGTTCGATCGCCTTCTCAGGGAACTCCAGCAGATCGAGGTCGAGCATCCCGACCTCATCACACCGGATTCCTATACACAGCGCGTCGGAGGTTTCGTCTCCGGTCAGTTTGCTCCGATCACGCACATGGCGCGCATGTACTCAATAGATGACGCGATGGATCTCGATGAGCTGGATGCATGGCTGGATCGTGTCGAATCAGCGCTGGGCGCCGGCAGCGCTGTTTACACCTGCGAGCTGAAGATAGACGGTCTTGGCGTCGCGCTCACGTACCGCAGCGGAAAATTCGTGCGAGCGGCGACACGCGGCGACGGATATGTCGGGGAGGACGTGAGCAGAAACATCCGCACGATCGCCGATGTGCCGATGCGGTTGAGCACTGAGGCCGTCGAACGCATGGGGGACGATGCCAGCGAGGCGATCGAGGTTCGCGGCGAGGTGTACATGCCCAAGGGGAGCTTCGCGCGACTGAACGCGACCGCCGACGCCGAGGGCCGCCCTCCGTTCGCGAACCCGCGCAACGCCGCTGCCGGCTCGCTGCGCCAGAAGGACCCCGCAGTCACAGCCAGACGCGATCTATCCACGTTCATGTATGCGCTCGCCGACACCGCGCCCGTGCACGTCACCTCGCAGCTCGAGTTTCTAGATTGGCTCAGGGAAGCGGGCTTTCATGTGAATCCCAACGTGGCGCGCTGCGCGAGCCCCGCGCAGGTGCACGATTTCTGCGCCGACGCCCTTGCTCACCGCGGCGGACTCGACTACGACATCGACGGCGTCGTCGTGAAGGTCGATTCATTCGAGCTGCAGGAGAGACTCGGATTCACCGCGCGCGCCCCGCGCTGGGCGATCGCATTCAAGTTCCCGCCCGAAGAGAGGCGCACCGTTCTGCGCGAGATTCGCATTCAGGTGGGGCGGACAGGAGTTCTGACGCCCGTCGCGCAGTTCGATCCGGTGAGCGTCGCGGGTTCGACGATCGCCCGCGCGACTCTTCATAACATCGATGAGATCGAGCGCAAGGATGTTCGCGTCGGTGACACGATCATCGTGCACAAGGCGGGGGATGTGATTCCCGAGGTGGTCGGTCCGGTGCTCGATCTGCGCGCTGATGGGGCCCGTCCCTATCAGATGCCAGATCGCTGTCCGGCATGCGGAAATCCCGTCGTGCGCGAGCCGGGACAGGTCGCTATCAGGTGCGTCTCTCTGGACTGTCCGGCTCAGCTGCATGAGCGGCTGCTGCACTGGGTGAGCCGCGGGTGCATGGATGTCGACGGCGTCGGCGCCGAGCTGGTGGACAAGCTCGTCGATGCCGGTCTGGTGCGCGACGTAGCGGATTTCTACACGCTCACCTCCGAGCAGATCGCGGCGCTCGATACCGGGCGAGTCTATCAGAAGACCGTCGCGAAGAAGGGCGTCCGCGCCGGAGATCCGATTCTTGTGGGGAAAACGGTTGCCGACAAGATTGCGGACGAACTCGACCGCTCCAAATCGCGGCCCCTCGGACGCGTGCTGTTCGCCTTGGGCATCCGTCACGTCGGCAAGAGCGTCGGCGAGCTGCTGGCCCGGCACTTCGGCTCGATCGAGGCGCTGATCGAGGCGAACGAGGAGGAAATCGCAGGCATCGATGGAATCGGACCCAAGATCGCGTCGAGCACGAAGATGTTCTTCTCGGTGCCGGAGAATCTGCAGGTCCTCTCACGCTTGCGCGAGGCCGGCGTCGGTACTCAGGAGGGTTCCGGTGAGGTGGAGGCCCGTGAAGCCGAGGAGAGCGGAGTCTCTGTCGAGCTCGCTCGTCAGCGACCTCTGGAGGGTCTCACATTTGTGCTCACCGGTTCGCTCGAGCACAGAACGCGAGATCAGGCGGCAGCGGCACTCGTGGCGCTCGGTGCCCGAGTCGCGGGATCCGTATCGAAGCGCACGAGCTTCGTCATCGCCGGCCCCGGTGCGGGCTCGAAGCTGACCAAGGCGGCGTCTCTGGGTATCGCCGTTCTCGACGAGCGGGAGTTGGAGCGGATTCTCGCCACCGGGCGGGTTTCGGCGTGACGCATGGACTGATCGCCAGATGAAACATCGGATATGAGGAGCAAATCCGCATTTGTCAGGTTTTCGACAGAACCCCCTCGAGTCGGTTGCCGATCTGTACTACAAATAGAAGGGGTCGTCTTCGCGCGGGAGAGCGGGATATGGCCAGACGGCGCGCACCTTGCAGGGATTCGGCCCCTGCCCGTCAGATGCGACGGGTGCATCCAAAGAGCCCATGGCTCTCGTGGGTACATCATTCTGTGGCGGATTGATACAGGGCGCTCGGGCCCGCTCGCCGCCGTCCATAGGGATCTGTGGTACGCAGAAGGGGCATGTACATGAAAGATTTTCGTCGGCTGCTCGGATATCTCGGACCGTATCGCAAAGATGCGATCGCAGGTGCTGTGGTCGTGGCCATAGAGACCTCGCTCGAGTTGTTCATCCCACTTCTCATGGCCGGCATCATCGATCAGGGCATCATGGCCCGAGACACGCAGCTCATCTTGCGACAGGGTGCTCTCATGCTGCTGTGCGCGTTCATTTCGCTGGCGTGCGGTTTGCTCTACGCGCGTTTCTCGGCGCGCACGGCGGTCGGGCTGGGCACGAACCTTCGTCAGGCGGAGTATGAGAAGATTCAGACCTTCGCTTTCGGCAATCTCGATCGCTATCAGACCTCCTCGCTCGTGACGCGTATGACCACCGATATCACGGTCATCCAGAACGCGGTCGCGAGCGGCTTTAGGCCGCTTGTGCGCGGACCGGTCATGCTCGTCATGGGACTTCTGTACGCGAGCTTCATGAATATGCACCTTGCGACCGTCTTCTTCATCATCCTTCCGCTGCTGGCGATCGCCCTGGGCATCATCGTGCGTCGCGTGTCGCCGTTCTATCGTCGCTTTCAGACGGCGATGGATCATCTCAACGGCGTGGTGCAGGAGGACGTCACCGCCGTCCGGGCTATCAAGGCCTATGTGCGCGCGGACTACGAGCGCGAGAAGTTCGGCGGGGTGAACCGCGAGGTCGCTTCCTGGGCGACGCGCACCTTTGGAACAGCCGTGTGCAACCTGCCGATCTTCCAGCTGTCGATGTATGTCGCCGCGACGCTCGTGCTGTGGATCGGCGGCCATATGATCATCGCCGGCGAGCTCAAGGTCGGCCAGCTCACCGGCTTCATGAGCTACGTTTTGCAGATCATCAATTCCCTGATGATGATCTCCAATGTCTTTTTGCTGCTCACGCGAGCTCTCACCAGCGTCGAGCGATGCTCGGAGGTGCTCGACGAGGCACCGGAGCTGTTCTCGGCACCGCAGGGGCAGGCGATATCAACCGTCTCGAGCGGTCGGGTCGAGTTTCGTGACGTATCGTTCAAGTACGGGGCCGATGCCGACCAAGACGTGCTGGAGGATATCAACCTGGATATTCCCTCGGGAACCCGCGTGGGGATTCTGGGCGGAACGGGATCGGGGAAGACCTCCCTGGTGCAGCTCATCGCCAGGCTCTACGATGTCGATCAGGGCCAGGTGCTCCTCGATGGTCACGATGTTCGCGACTATGATCTCACGGTTCTGCGGGATGCTGTCGGCATCGTGCTCCAGAAAAACGTGCTGTTCACCGGCACGGTGCGCGAGAATCTGCTGTGGGGCAATGAAGGGGCCGACGATGATGAGCTCTTGGAGGCATGTCGCCTCGCCTGCGTCGATGAGTTTCTCGAGCGCATCGGCGGGCTCGATGGCGATCTCGGGCAGGGTGGCGACAACGTGTCAGGTGGTCAGAAGCAGCGACTCTGCATCGCGCGAACGCTGCTCAAACGGCCACGTGTGCTTATATTCGACGATTCGACCAGTGCCGTCGACATGGCAACGGAGGCCAAGATCAGATCGAATCTCGCTGCGATTCCCGATGTCACGACGATCGTCATCGCCCAGCGCATCACCTCTGTCATGGATGCCGAGCAGATCATCGTGCTCGACAACGGTCGCGTCCATGCATGCGGCACCCATGATGAACTGCTCGAGACAGATACGATCTACCAGGAGATCTACGCCTCCCAGACTGAATTCGTGCAAGCGGCTCGCGTCGTGAGCTCCGAAGGCGACGAGACGACCGCCGGGTTGATCGACGAGGATTCTCGCGGTCCGCGCGAGAGCTCTTGGCACGCCTGCGCACCCGAGAGGGAACCAGGCGATGAAACCGGTACGAGCGATGCGAAGGGGGTTGAGCCGCGTGGCTAGAACGACCGCTGGGACTCGTCCGAAGAATCTCGGTCATACCGTGAGGCTGCTGCTCCGTTATATGGGTCATGCGAAGATCTCTCTGCTCATCGTTGCGGTGCTCGTTTCCATCTCGGCGATGGCGAGCCTCATCGGCACCTACATGGTCCGTCCGATCGTCGATGGTCTGGCGGAAGGCGATACCTCGCTGCTGGGCGGGCAGATCATGTTCACGGCGACCGTGTACGCTTTGGGCGTGCTGTCCGCGCTGGGTTACACCCAGACGATGGTTCGCGCGGCCCAGCGGGTCGTCTTCGATATTCGCCGCGATCTGTTCGCGCACATCCAGACCCTGCCACTCGCCTACTTCGATCGCAATCGCACCGGCGATATCATGAGCTTTTTCACCAACGACGTCGATACCGTATCCGAGGCGCTCAACAACAGCTTCGCCAACGTCATCCAGGCATGGATCCAGCTCGTCGGCATCGTGGTCCTGTTGTTCGTGCTCAATTGGCGGCTGACGCTGATCACGATCGTCTGCGATGCCATCATCGCCTCGTATGTCAGATTCTCCGGTTCACGCAGCAAGGCGTTCTTCAGTCGGCAGCAGGATGCCCTGGCGGGGCTCGACGGCTACATCGAGGAGATGGTCACCGGCCAGAAGATCGTCAAGGTGTTCAATCACGAGCAGGCGAACGTCGACGAGTTCACCAGACGCAACCAGATCCTGCGCCGCGCCGGCACCTCGGCGCAGGCCTACGCCGCGAGCATGGTGCCGGTGACCGTGTGCATCGCGCTCACGAACTACGCGATCGTCGCGGTGGTCGGTGGCTTTCTCGCGATCAGGGGCATGGCCGATGTCGGTGCACTGGCGAGCTATCTCGTATTCGTGCGACAGGCCGCCATGCCGATCAACCAGTTCACGCAGCTCGGGAACTTCCTTCTGAATGCATTGGCGGGCGCGGAGCGGCTTTTCCTCGCCATGGAGCTCGAGCCCGAGGTCGATGAGGGATCGGTCAAGCTTGTCAAGACCGGGCAGGGCGCATGGGTATGGCAGCTGCCGCAGGGTAAGGGCCTGGGAGCCTTTGGCGCGCTGCTGCCCATGGACGCTCAGGGCAGGGGACCCGATGGAACGGTCCTTGAACGCGGGCCGGTTCCGCTCCATGGTGATGTGCGCTTCCATGACGTTGATTTCTGGTATGTTCCGGAGCACACTGTTTTGCACAAGCTCAACCTGTTTGCCAAGCCCGGTCAGAAGATCGCATTCGTAGGCTCGACAGGAGCGGGAAAGACCACGATCACGAACCTCATAACCCGATTCTACGACATTCAATCCGGTGAGATCACCTATGACGGCATCGATCTCAAGAATATAGAGAAGGCGAGTCTGCGCCGCTCGATCGGTATCGTGTTGCAAGATACGCATCTGTTCACCGGTACCATCGCCGACAACATTCGATTCGGCAAGCTCGATGCGACCGACGAGGAGGTGCGCTCAGCTGCCGAGGCCGCGCACGCCGATTCGTTCATCCGTCGCCTCCCGAAAGGCTACGAGACGCAGGTCGCATCAGATGGCGCGAACCTGAGCCAGGGCCAGCGGCAGCTGCTCGCGATCGCACGCGTCGCGGTGGCGGATCCGCCCGTCCTCATCTTGGACGAGGCGACCTCCTCGATCGATACCCGCACCGAGAAGCTCATCGAGCGCGGTATGGACCGCATCATGGAGGGACGCACGACGTTCATGATCGCGCATCGTCTCTCGACCGTGCGGGACTCCAATGCGATCATGGTGCTCGAGCGCGGCAGAATCGTCGAGCGCGGTACAAACAAGGAGCTGCTCGCCCAACACGGTGAGTACTGGCAGCTGAGCCACGGGCTCAAAGAGCTGGATTAGCGCGGTGGGCAGGTGATGCGCACAGGGGATTCACCCGAAGCGGGTTTACGGGGCCGCCTCGGGTGATCTGGCTGCCCCGCGCAGGTCTCATCTTTCGTCTGCGCCGGGCAGACTCGTATAGGGCAGCGATTCCTCCAAGAAGGCGAAGCTGCGCTTGTAATCCATTGCGAAGAAGCACGCGAAGAGCGTGTCGAGCGCGTATTGCACAGCTATATGGCTCGCAAACTGCGTTATCCGGTGGCACAGGCTCTCTCGATCACTGATCTCGAGATAGGCGGCCAGGCCCGGATGCAGACGCTGCGCACGAGAGGTGCCGATCATGATGACCGGCGTGTTTCGCCGGGCGAGCACCGGAAGCAGCGCGTTGAGGTTGGGCGCCAGCCCCGAATAGGATATGGCGACCGCCGTGCGCCTTGCGTCAGATGCCAGCGCCGTGCGCATCTGACGCTCGAAGCTCGCATGGCAGGATGCCGATTTCCCTGCGGAAAGAAGCCGATCGCAGAACATCTGCGCGGGATGCAGATTGTGGGATTGCGTGTAGATATCCAGAGCAGGGAGCTTCTTGATGAGCTTCGCGGCGCGGTCCATCGCATCGAGATCGAGTAGACTGCGCGTGTCCTCGAGTGTGGCCGCATAGAGCGTCTCGATGCGCTCCGCGATATCGACTGCGCGCGATGCGGCGTCGAAGGGAAAATCGAAATCGATGGCTTCCGTTCGGCGATCTCGCCCGGCGCAGGAACGGGCCACCTCGATCTTCAGCTGCTTGAAGCCCTCCAGTCCAAGCTTCTTGCAGAACCGGTGCACGCTTGCGATGGAGGTCGCCGTGAGGTGCGCGAACTGGTTGATGGAACAGGTCTGGATCTTCTCTCCCATCGAGCGCACGGCGTCTGCAAGCTGCTGCTCGGTCGGCGTCAGTCCCTCAGCGCTCTGTATCCTGCGCTCGATATCCACAAGGTGCCCCCTTTACGCGTGCTTGGTATCAAAATGTATCATGTTCAGCTCGATCGGATAGCCCATCTTCGAAAAGATGTATCCAACAAGGGGAAGCATCTTGAGCGCATCGGTGACGGCCTCCATACTGGGACCAAGGCGGCGGGCTCGGCGCGCTTCGCGTCGGTCCCTGGATTCGGAGGGAGTCGATCATGAGCAGCGAGTTTCCGAAGGGGTTCTTCTGGGGTGGTGCGACGGCGGCGAACCAGCTCGAGGGCGCGTGGAACATCGATGGTCGCGGTCCCTCGGTTGATGACCATTTCACGGGCGGGACGAAGGACACCCCCCGCAGGATCACCGTTGACATTCAACCGGATCTGCTCTACCCCAACCATGACGGCGTCGATTTCTATCATCGCTACGAGGAGGACATCGCACTCATCGCCGAGATGGGCTTCACGATGTTTCGCATGTCCATCAGCTGGTCGAGGATCTATCCCAGAGGCGATGACGAGCAGCCCAATGAGGCGGGTCTGGCCTTCTACGACCGCGTCTTCGATTGCTTGCGCGCGCATCACATCGAGCCGCTCGTGACGCTGTCTCACTATGAGATGCCCTATCATCTGGTTGAGAAGTACAACGGATGGGCGAGCCGCGAACTCATCGGATTCTTCGAGACCTACTGCAAAACCGTCTTCCAGCGCTACCGCGACAAGGTGACCTACTGGCTCACCTTCAACGAGATCAACGTCGGCACCAAAGAGTTGGGCGCGATGCTGGAGACCGGCATCATACAGGGCTTCGAGGGCCCGGCCTCAAAGATCGAGACGTCACTGCAGCTGCGGTATCAAGCGCTGCACCATCAGTTCGTCGCGAGCGGTCGCGTGGTCGCCTTTGCTCATGAGCGCTATCCTCAGTTCAAGATGGGCAATATGGACTGTTTCATCCTGTCGTATCCGGAAACCTGCGATCCGCAAGATGTTTTGGCCACCCAGGCTGAGATGCGTCGGATGAACTGGTTCAGCTCCGATATCCAGGTCAGGGGCGCCTATCCGAGTTACGCCCAGCGCTTCTTTCGCGAGAACGGCATCGAACTGGAGGTCGGCAAAGGCGATCTTGATGATATCGCTCGCGGCAAGGTTGATTTCTACACATTCAGCTACTACATGTCGGGCACCGTGGGGACGCATGAGGGCCACGCAGCCTGTCAGGGCAACATGGTCCGCGGCGGTCTCAATCCCTATCTCGAACAGACCGAGTGGGGCTGGCAGATCGATCCGACGGGTCTCAGAGTCGCGCTGAACGAGATCTACGACCGCTACCAGATACCGCTCATGGTCGTTGAGAACGGCATGGGCGCCAAAGATGAGTTGACCGGTGACGATAGGATTCACGACACGTATCGCATCGCGTATCTGAAAAAACACGTGCTCGCCATGCGGGAGGCGCTGCGAGACGGAGTCGACCTCATCGGCTATACGTGGTGGGGTCCGATCGATCTGGTGTCAGCCGGAACGGGTGAGATGCGAAAACGCTACGGGTTCATTTATGTGGACAAGCACGATGACGGATCGGGCACGAACAGGCGCGTGCGCAAGGACAGCTTTTTCGCCTACCAGAAGATCATCGCATCGAATGGGGCCGAGGGGCTCGAATAGAAGAGGACATCGGAGGCACGAGCTTCGAGGGAGCCTCCGTCCACGCGGTCCATGTGGACCGAGTTCAGCGAGATCAAGCCGGTTTCGGGCATGACAACATGATATGAGAGGGCCGTCGCCCGCGAAAGGGCGACGGCCCTCTTTGCGTTTCGGTCCGGTTGATATGAAACGATGCCGTGTCCGTGCGCTGCAAATGAGGTACTTCGCTTCCGTTTAATCGGAAGCACAACCGTTGGAAATTCATTAAACACACACATATAGTAACTATGAGGAAAGAGGGGCCCATGCGGGACGCAGAGTTCGTGCGCTTCATACGCCAGACAAAGCCGATCAATCCGGCTGATGCCGCAGCCCGGCTCCACGTGAGCGCTCGGACGATCCGCACCTATGTGCACAGGGCCAACCGCGCGATGGAGGGCTTCGCGCGCATCACGCTCAGTCGAGAATCCGGATACGCCATCGTCGAGCAGGATTCGCAGCGCATCGAGGCTTGGCTCTCCGATGCGCTGAGAAGCGTCGAGACCTCTCCCCAGACACCGCAGGAGCGTATCGCATACCTCTTGAACGATCTGCTCATGCGCACAGACTGGATCACGATGGATTCCCTATGCGACATGCTCTACATATCGCGCTCGACGCTTACCGGAGATCTCAAAGGCGTGGAGCGCGAGCTGAATAGGTTCGATTTGTCGCTTCTGAAGCGCCCTCATCGCGGTATTCGAGTCGAGGGCGAGGAGATGGCGAGACGCGTATGTCTGGCGAACATCGCCGTCGAGTCGATGAGCGGGGGAGATCTGGTTCATGGTCATCTGCTCGCCGTCGTTTCCCGCTGCGTCGAGAACGTCGCCCATGCACAGCGCTTCCAGATCGTGACGACCGGCTATCAAAGTCTGCTCGTCCATATCGCCATCGCTTTGCTGCGCATCAAGGAGGGATGCTATGTACCCATGGCCTCCGAGCATCTCGAGCGTCTGCGACCGGCGCGCGAGTACGCGGTGGCGCAGATGATCGCTGAGGGCATAGAACGTGAGATCGGTATCGAGCTGCCTCAGGAGGAAATCGGATATATGGCGATTCATCTCGCCGGAAAGCAGACGCTGCTCGACTCCCAGGGGGACGCTCAGGGGATTGTCATCTCAGATGATGTGTGGGGAGTCGTTTCTCGTATGCTCGAATGCATCTGGGCCGCGTTTCGATTTGACTTCCGCTATGATCTCGAGTTGCGGATGAATCTCGCGCGACATATCGTCCCGCTTGCCGTGAGACTGCGCTACAGCATGAGACTCAGAAACCCGATGCTTCCCGACATCAGGATTCGCTATGCTCTCGCCTTCGCAATGGCGCAGGAGGCATCCCATGTTCTCGGCGCAGCCTATGGAAGCGAACCGTCCGACGATGAGATCGGCTACATCGCGCTCGCCTTCGCGCTCGCGCTCGAGCGGCAGAAAACCGAGGTTTCCAAGAAGAGCATCCTGATGGTCTGCGCATCCGGTGCCGGCAGCGCCCGTCTGCTCGAGTTTCGCTGCCGGCGTGAGTTCGCCGACTATATCGATACCATCGCAACCTGCGATGTTCTAAATCTCGACGCCGTCGATTTCTCAGGGATCGACTACGTCTTCACCACGGTGCCAATCGAGCGCCCGCTCCCGGTGCCCGTTCGCGAAGTGAGCTATTTTCTCGATGGCCAGGATATCGTCGATCTCAGGGATCTGCTGCGAGGCGACGCCGTGAATGAAGCGCTGCACCCGTTTTTCAAAAAAAGCCTGTTCTTTCCGCATATGAGCACAGGGACAAAAGAGGAGGCCCTCGATTATCTGATCGATCGCGTAGCAGAGCGGGAGCCGGTCCATGAGGACTTTCGCAACCTCGTCTGGAGGCGCGAGCGGCTTGTCGCCACGTCGTTCGGCAACGGCGTCGCGATGCCGCATCCGCTGGAGCCTGCAGCCGAAACCACGATCGTCTGCATCGGATTGCTTGATGAGCCCGTGGCGTGGGATGACAGCGGCTGCGATGTCAGAGCGATTTTTCTCGTGGCGTTCGCCCCAGACGTGGACGACTCGCTGAAATCGTTTCTCTCTGTCTTCACCGATATTCTATCGAGCGCGCGTGATATCGACTTGCTGGTGCAGCACCAGAGCTGGAAGACGTTCGCGGATATCGTCGCGAGCGCATTTGCATCTGCGAGGGCTCCAGCGCCAACCGAGAGGAGGTGATGGATTTGACAGAGCAGAATCAGAGCGGCGAGATGATCTCCTTCGGGATCATCGCGTCGGCCGGACACGCCCGGAGCGTCGCGATGCAAGCGGTGAGTGCGGCTCGCAAGGGAGATTTCGAGAGCGCTCGTCGCATGCTCGATGAAGCCAAGCAGGCGGGTCTGGAGGCTCACCTCGCGCAGACCGCGCTGCTCACACGCGAAGCAAGCGGGGACCACGTTCCGGTGGACGTGATGCTCGTGCACGCTCAGGACCATCTGATGACGTCGCTGCTTGCTCAAGAGATGGCCGAGGAGCTGGTGCATCTCTACGAATGCAAACATGATCGCAACGAGTCGCAAGACGTGTGAGCGCACCTCGCGCTCATGCGATCCAAGAAGGGAGAAAGACATGAAGCTGCTGCTTGTATGCGCAGGGGGCATGTCCACAAGCATGCTCATGAAAAAACTCGTGGCCTACGCCGACGAGCATGGAATCGAGTTCTCCGTCGACGCGACGGGATCGAGCGGTCTCAAGAACGCGAATGACTTCGATGTCGTTCTGCTCGGACCTCAGATCGCCTATCAGCAGGAGGCTATAAAAAAGAGGATCGGGGAGGTTCCGATCGGCGTCATTCCCATGCGGGACTACGGCATGGCGAGGTGCGAGAACATCTTCGCTCAGATCGATGATTTGGTCGGATAGCGCTGGAGGGGCGATGACTCATAGAGGAGGGCTCGCAGTGGGGGCGGGATGCAAGCAAGATAGAGACAGGAGCTTGCGTCGACGCATGATCGAGCGGAACGCCAAGGCGAGCCGCTATATGTCCGTCCGTTACGCTGCGGCGGTGCTGTTCTTCGCCAACCTGTGGTGGTCTCTGGCGCTCATACCCGCCTTGACCCCGGTGATCGTGATTCCGCTCGCCAATCTCGTGATCTTTTCTGTCGTGACCGGGGAGGCGGTGTGGATCGTCACGACGGATCGCGAGTTCATGCGTCTCTCGTTTGGCATCGTCGGGGCATCCGCGATGATCTCCGTCGCGCTGCTGCTCGTTGCCATCGTGCTCGGCCCCGAGCTTGTTCTTGCGATTCCCGCCGACCGCGTCGTCGCGCTCATAGCGCTCGCCGTCGCGGTGATTCTCAAGGCGGGCGTACTCAGACAGATCATGCTCATCAAACGGCACCGTGACCGCCGCTACGCGTACTGCGCGTACCTGCTTGAGCGCGCCGATGATTCGAAAGTGAGGTAATCACCTTGTTTGATTTTCTTGAGAGGTACATCATGGGGCCCATGAGCAAGCTCTCGCAGCTTCGGCTCGTGCGCGCCATCACCTTCGCAGGCATGTCCTCGATCTCGTTCACGATCGTCGGATCGATGTTTCTGATCATCAGCGTGCTGCCGCAGGCCTTCCCCGTGCTGGCGGGCATCTGGGCTGCGACCTTCGACAAGATCGCGCCCATCTACATGCTCGCCTACGCCGCCTCGATGGGGGCGATCTCGCTGTACTTTCTCGTGGCGACCTCCTTCGAGTACGCCCGCATCTTCGAGGAGGAGGACGAGGTCGACATCAAACCCCTCAACGCCGTGCTCATGGGCGTCTTCGGTCTGTTTCTGCTCATGCCGCAGATCGCCATCGTCAAAGGCGTGATCGCGCTCGTCAACGTTGCGAAGGGAAACGTCATCAACGGGTGGATGGTGAGCGACTACGGTCTTGATCGGCTGGGAGCGACCGGTATATTCACCGCGATCATCGTGTCGTGGTTCACGGTGCGCATCTACGTGTTCTGCGTCAACAGAAACATCGTCATCAAGCTGCCCGACGTGGTCCCCGAAGGCGTCGCGCGCTCGTTCACCGCGCTCGTCCCCGGGTTTTTCATCGCGCTGATCTGCATGCTCATCCAAGGTGGGCTCATGGCGCTGGGAACCGATGTCTACCGGGTCATCGCCATCCCGTTCAGCTTCGTCACGAATCTCTCGGGCACCTGGCCGGGCATGCTCGTGATCTTCTTTCTGATCCACGCGCTGTGGCTCGTCGGCATTCACGGAGCGACGATCGTATCATCGTTTCTCACACCGATCGTTTTGGCCAACCTGCAGTCCAACGCGGCCGGCACGACGCACGCGGTGCTGGCCGGTGAGTTCTACAACGCTTTTGTGCATATCGGCGGATCGGGCTGCACGCTGGGTCTGACGTTTCTCATGCTGTTTCTCGCCAAGAGCGACCAGCTCAAATACATCGCCCGCGCCGAGATCGCGCCGGCGTTCTTCAACATCAACGAGCCGCTGATCTTCGGGTTGCCGATCGTGTACAACCCCGCGCTCGCCCTTCCGTTCCTTCTGGCGCCGATGGCGGCGATGTCGGTGGCATATTTCGCGATCTCGCTCAACATCATACCGGCGATCATCGTGCAGATGCCCTGGCCGACGCCGGTCGGGCTGGGCGCGTTCATCTCGTGCGGCGGCAGTCTGTCCGCAGCGCTCACCGCGATCGTCGGCGTCGTGGTGGCCACGCTGATCTACTATCCGTTTTTCAAGCACTACGATACGAAGCTCTATCATGAGGAGCAGGAGAAGCTCGCGGCAGACCGGGGTGACGCCGCTGCGTGAGCGCGGTCGAGAGGCGCGCGTCAACAGGAGCGCTGTCAAGCTCAGCAAATGGAAGGGAGAAGAACATGGCTTTGAAAGAGGGTTTTCTATGGGGCGGAGCTGTTGCAGCCCACCAGCTGGAGGGCGCGTGGGACGAGGACGGCAAGGGCCCCTCGATCATGGACGTCACCACGGCAGGGGATGTGAGCCATGCCCGCCGCTTCACAGAGGCGGTCGAGCCGGAAGAGCTCTACCCCAACCATGAGGCGATCGACTTCTACCATCGCTATCGGGAGGACATCGCCCTGTTCGCAGAGATGGGGTTCAAGTGCTTCCGCACCTCCATCGCTTGGACGAGGATCTTCCCGCAGGGTGATGAAACCGAGCCGAACGAGGCCGGTCTCAGATTCTACGACGATCTGTTCGACGAGTGCCTGCGCCATGGCATCCAGCCGGTGGTGACCCTCGCTCACTTCGAGATGCCCCTTGCCCTCGTGAGCAGATACGGCGGCTGGCGCAGCCGCAAGCTGATCGATCTGTTCGTCCGCTTCGCGACCGTGTGCTTCGAGCGCTACCGCGACAAGGTGACGTATTGGATGACGTTCAACGAGATCAACAACCAGTCCAGCTTCAATGACGACTTCAGCATGTACGTGGACTCCGGGATCCTGGCTCGTGAGGGGGAGGACCGCGAGCGGCTCATGTACCAGGCGGCTCACTACGAGCTGGTCGCCTCGGCACGTGCCGTGGAGGCGGGCAGGCGGATCAACCCCGCATTCCGGATCGGCTGCATGATCGCCATGTGTCCGGTCTACCCGTACTCATGCGAGCCCGCCGACGTTCTGCTGGCGCACAAGGCCATGGAGCGCCGGTGCTTCTTCGCCGACGTGCACGCGCGCGGGACCTACCCGCCGAGCATCCTGGCCCTGTGGCGCCGTCGAGGCTTCGAGCTCGACGTGACCGAGGACGATCTGGCGACGCTCGCGCGCGGCACGGTCGACTACATCGGTTTCTCCTACTACATGAGTCTGGCGACGCGCTGGAGCTCGGACAATCCCGGCTTCGACTTCGATCGTAAAACGTCGCTCGTGGTGAACCCCCATGTCAAGGCTTCCGATTGGGGCTGGCAGATCGATCCGATCGGTCTGCGCTACACGCTTGACTGGCTCACCGACATGTACCGGCTCCCGCTGTTCATCGTGGAGAATGGCTTCGGCGCCTATGACACTGTCGAGCGGGACGGCTCGATCCACGACGGCTACCGCATCGAGTATCTGCGCGCTCATATCGAGCAGATGAAGCTCGCCGTCGAGGAGGACGGAGTCGACCTCATGGGCTATACCCCGTGGGGCTGCATCGATCTGGTCTCGGCCGGAACCGGCGAGATGGAGAAGCGCTACGGCTTCATCTACGTGGACAAAGACAACAGCGGAGCCGGCACGCTCGCGCGATCCCGCAAGGACTCATTCTTCTGGTATCAGCGGGTGATCGCTTCAAACGGCGAGGATCTTTCATGATCTGAGGAGCTTCACCGCCAGAATTTCGAAGCGATCCGCATCTGCGACGATCGACTTTGATTACCGAGCACCCCGGCCACGACCGAGGTGCTCTTTCCTGCCATGCCCAGCGGAGGTGACGTCCGTGCTCGCATCATGAATGCGATCCTTCAAAAAGGGAACACTTCAACTCGATATGAGGAGCAGCTCATCTGCGCGCGCAGATCTCTGCTTTGAGGTTCAATCGAAGCTCTGCGAAGTGTCCATAGAAGGAGGTTGCCCGCATGGCGAGCAGATATGATGCCTTAGCGCGGATCATCATCCAAAATGTCGGCGGTACGGAAAATATCGTCACCGTCAAGCACTGCGTGACCCGTCTGCGCTTCATACTGCGAGATGAGGGGAAGGCGAACACAGAGGTTCTGGAGGCTACCGAAGGCATCCTCAAGATCATGCGAGCCGGAGGTCAGTATCAAGTCGTTATCGGGCCCAACGTGGGCGACGTCTACGATGCCGTGCTCGATGTCGGTCATCTCACAGGAGAAGGGCTTGTCGATGCGGACGGATCTGAGCCTGCGGGGGAGGGGCGGCCGAAGGGCGCGCTGAGCATCCTTATTGATGTCGTCTCGGGTATCATTCAGCCGTGCTTGGGGCTGCTCTCAGCCGGTGGCATCATCAAGGGTCTGCTCGCCCTGTTCACATTCTTGGGCTGGATGCGCTCAACTGACGGCACCTACCAGGTGCTTTATGCTGTCGGCGATGGGGTCTTCTATTTCTTGCCCATTGCGTTGGGATACACATCGGCCAAGAAGTTCGGCTGCTCGGAGTTCACGGGCATGGCCCTCGGCATGGCGCTGTGCTATCCGGCGATGGTCAACTCGAATCCCTCGGCCCTCGGCTCGACGGCCCATGCCCTGGGCACCGTCTTGGCCGGCACGCCCTTCGCCATGAGCTACTCAATGACGTTTCTGGGAATCCCGATCATCATGCCCGCATCCGGTTACACCGCAACCGTCGTCCCGATTATCTTGGCTGTTTGGTTCGCCGCGCATATCGAGCGGCCGCTGCATGAGAAGATTCCCGCTGCCATCAGTTTCTTCACGGTGCCGCTTGTTACATTTTGCGTCGGGACCGCTGCGATGTATCTGCTTATCGGCCCGGTTGCTTCGGTTCTCACGAACGCGGTGCTGCTCATCTTCAACACGCTCTACGCGCTGCCTGTCGTCGGGGGCATCGTGGCCGGGGCGCTGTTGGGCGGCTTTTGGCAGGTGCTTGTCATCTTCGGTCTGCATTGGGCGCTCGTTCCGCTCGCGTTGGCGAATATCGGCTCTCAGGGATTCGACCTCGTGCTCTCTCCCCAGTTCGGCTGCACGTTCGCGCAGATCGCTGTCGTGTTCGCGCTCTACCTGAGATCACGGGACACCAAGTTCAGGCACATCGCGCTGTCGGCTATGGTCACGGGTCTGTTCGGGACCACTGAGCCGGCGATTTACGGGGTGACGCTGCCGCGCAAGAAACCCTTCGTGATCGCCTGCATCGCCGGCGCGCTATCGGGTGCCTATATCGGGGGTATGGGCATCGCGAGCTATGTGTCGGGTTATTCCGGCATCACCGGATTCGCCTGCTACATCAACCCCTCGGGTGATCTCTCCGGTTTGATCAACATGATCATCGCCGTCGCCGGCGCGATGCTGATCGCTTTCGCGCTGACGCTCGTCTCCTGCAGAACCGACGCCGCGCAGGCAAAGACGCGACACTGAGCTCAGACCCACGAGCCGCGGCCCATGATGGACCGCGCGCCGTCCAGGCGCGACCGCACCCAAGTCGACCGGCTTAACGACGCGCACAGCTTGAATGCGGGCATATAATGCTCAATGACATGTATCAGCCCTTTTGAAACGAGGAGTGATCATATGGGTCTTTTCGACAGGCTGCTGAAACACGAGCCGGCCGCGGTGCCCCCACCCACCGGTGTCGACGTGCACCCGGAGGCCGATACGCTGTACGCTCCGGTATCCGGACGCGTCGCCACGATGGCCGAGGTGCCCGATCCTGTTTTCAGTGGAGAGGTGCTGGGCGCTGGCTGCGCCGTGTGGCCGGATGGCGATGTGATCTACGCACCGGCGTCGGGCAAGGTGAGCGTCACGATGGGTCATGCAGTCGGCCTCATCACCGACGACGGAATCGAGCTGCTCGTGCACATCGGGGTCGACACCGTGAACCTTCAGGGAAAGGGCTTCACCGGCTTCGTCAAGCAAGGAGACGCGGTGAGCGCGGGTCAGGCGCTCATCAGGTTCGATAGCGATGTCATCAAGGAGGCCGGCTACGAGGACTGCGTGGTGCTCGCCGTCTCCAACACCGCGGAGTTCGCCGATGTCGCAATGATCGCCCAAGCGGGCTCGACGGTCTCGGCGGGAGATGCCGTGGTGAAGATCACACGCAAGTAGCGAGCGGCAATTTCACCGCGTGAAACGGGATGACCCAGGATCGCGCCGCGCCGCTCGCAGGGGGGGGGCATCGATATGCTTGAATTCTCGCACAGGATAGGCGATCCGGAAGGGTTGCACGCGCGGCCCGTCGCCCAAATCGCCGCCGAGGCCCGCAAATGGTCCAGCGATATCATCATCGGATGCGCGGGTCGCTCGGTGTCGGCGCGCGACCTCATGGCGCTCATGGCGCTCGGTGCGCATCAAGGTGATACGCTTGATGTGATCGTTGAGGGCGAAGATGAGCGCGCCGCGGCCGAGGGAATCCGTCGGGCGCTCTCATTGTAGACGCGCAGGGCTTGGAGGAAACATGGCAACGCTGTATCTCGTTCGGCACGGCCAGACGCTGTTCAACCGACTGCACCGCAAACAGGGCTGGTGCGATTCCCCCCTGACCGAGCTGGGCATCGAGCAGGCGAAGACGACGCGTGATTGGCTCCGCGCACGCGGCATCGCATTCGACCATGCTTACTCGAGCACCTCTGAGCGGGCGTGCGACACGCTTGAGCTGATCGTGCCCGGCATGGATTACGAGCGGGTGAAAGGGTTGCGTGAATGGAACTTCGGCACCTTCGAGGGACTCACCGAGGATACGAATCCCCCGCTTCCCTACGGCGATTTCTACAAGCCGTTCGGCGGTGAGGGGGAGATGGAGTTTCGCGAGCGCCTGATGTGCACGCTGACGCAGATCATGGAGCGCCCGGGACATCTGAGCGTACTGTGCGCGACTCATGGCGCCGCATGCGCCCAGGTCTTGCGCGCCTGCGGTCATGAGACTCTGAGGACCGGCGAGCATATGGGCAATTGCTGCGTGATCACGCTCGGCTTCGATGGAGGCGATCTCAGCGCGAAAGCGATCGACAATCCGAACGACTGATGGTGCACGCGGATGCGCATCCAAGAGGCACAACGCGATAGAGGGGGCGAGCGATGGCATTCAGCGTGAAGGATGTTCAGGACATCTCAGGCTATGTGTGCATCGATCTCGATCGAGACGAACTCGTCGAGATGCGCGATTATCTGAACGAGGCGATCGATCTGCTCGAGCCCATCCTCGAATACGATACGTCTGACGTCGAGCCGACGTTCTATCCGATCGGGGACCTCTCCAATGTCGTGCGCGAAGACGCCATCGCATCGGCGCGGTCCCTTTCGATCGAGGAGGCGCTCGCCAACGCGGCGAGCACGCGCGGGAGAAGCTTTTTGATCCCGCAGATATTGGGAGGGGAACAGGACAGGTGAGGGTGCGAGGGTTCGACGAGCTGCAAGCGCGCGAGATCGCAGCCGGGATCTCAGCCGGTGAGTTCAGCGCTCGCGAGATCGCCTGCGCCTCACTCGATGCCATCGAGAGGCGCGATAGCGAAATCGGAGCTTTTCTGCAGGTTACGCCCGAACTTGCAATCGAAGCCGCTGATCGGCTGGATAGGGCGCGCGCCTCCGGCGACAAGCTTCCGGCTCTCGCCGGTGTGCCGTTGGCGATCAAAGACAACATGAACCTCCTGGGCACGCGGACCACATGCGCCTCGCGCATGCTCGAGTCCTACGAGTCGCCCTTCACGGCGACATGTGTCGCGCGCATGCTCGATGCGGGCTGCCTGCCGATGGGAAAGGCGAACATGGACGAGTTCGCGTTCGGCTCCTCGACGGAGAGCTCGGCATTCCACCGCACGAACAACCCATGGGACACGGCGCGCGTTCCGGGAGGCTCCTCAGGGGGATCGGCGGCAGCGGTCGCAGCCGGCGAGGTCGTCTTGTCGCTCGGCTCCGACACCGGCGGATCGACTCGCCAGCCCGCCTCGCTGTGCGGAGTGGTGGGCATGAAGCCGACCTATGGGGCGGTGTCGCGCTACGGTGTGGTGGCCTTCGGGTCCTCGCTCGATCAAGTTGGGCCCATCGGCCGTACCGTCGAGGACGTGGCTTGCGCCATGGATGCGCTCACGTCGGGCGGTCGCGATCCTCTCGACGCCATGAGTCGAGACGTGCCGGCGGATTTCCTTTCATTTCTCGACATGCCCCTGGATGGGTTGCGCTTTGGCATCGCACCGACCCTCATGGAAGTCGAGGGGCTGAGCCCGGAGGTCGCGTCGGCTCAGGAAAGGGCCTCGCGCGCGCTCGAGGAACAGGGGGCGACCCCGGTAGAAATCGAGTTGCCTCACCTGAATGCCGCCATCGCGGCATACCACGTCATCGGTTCCGCCGAGGCCTTCTCCAATCTCGCTCGCTTCGACGGCATCCGCTATGGATACCAGCAACCGGGATGCAAGACGCTTGGCCAGCAGATCTCTCGCTCCCGGGCGCGAGGTTTCGGTGCGGAGGCGAAGCGCCGCCAGCTGCTCGGTGCCTATCTTCTGTCCACGGAGGCCTATGAGAGGTACTACATCGCCGCGCAGAAGGCCCGCACGCTTATCACGCGCGATTATGAAGAGGCGTTTCGGCAGGTTGACGTGATCCTCATGCCCACGAGTCCAGGCGTGGCGTTTCGGTTCGGGGAGATCGAGGATCCCACGAGGATGTATCTTTCGGATATGTTCACGATCTCCATCAACATCGTCGGCAACGCCGGCATCTCGGTGCCGGCAGGGCTTGGCGAAACCTCGCATCTTCCGGTGTCCGCCCAGCTCGTGGCTCCCGCCTTCCACGATCGCGAGCTGCTCGGCTGGGCTCGCGCGCTCGAGCGCGGCCTCAGTGGGCAGGCGGGGTCCCAGACGGCCGGTCGCGTCGCGCCGGACTTCGCGGGAAGAGGCGGTGAGATCGCATGAGAGAACTCGCATGCGCGCTCGAGCGCTGGGAGGCGGTGATCGGGCTCGAGATCCACACCGAGCTCACCGAGCTTGAGACGAAGATGTTCTGCGGCTGCCGGATCACCCACGATGAGGCGCCCAACTCGAACGTGTGCCCGGTGTGCCTGGGTTTTCCCGGCGCGCTGCCGGTTCCCAACAAGCGTGCGATCGAGTCGATCGTCATGGCAGGGCTCGCAACGAACTGCGAGATTCGCCGGCGTTCGATGTTCTATCGCAAGCACTACTTCTATCCAGACATGGCGAAGAACTTCCAGACCACGCAGGGCCCGATCGCGCTGTGCATGCATGGCCGCCTCGATCTGGAGGTGCCGGCCTCCGCCGCCGCCGAGCGGGGCGATCTCGCCGGCGAGCCGCACGGAGAGGCCATCGTTGCGAGCAAGGCACGAGGCGCTTCCGCCGGCGAGCACGGATTCAGGCCGACCGGGTACGGCGCCTCGGCACCTCTCGCACCCGAGCGTCGCCCAGATGGGTCCTACATCGCACCCATCAGGATCCTGCGCATCCACATGGAAGAGGATGCCGCGAAGATGGTTCATATCGGCGGCGCGGAAGGTCGGATCACAGAGGCGCACGAGAGCCTGATCGACTACAACCGCTGCGGAACTCCTCTGATCGAGCTGGTCACCCTGCCTGATTTGCGCACGCCTGAGGAGGCTCGTCTGTTCATGGAGGAGCTGCGCCGCATCTTCATCGCCCTTCGCATCTCAGATTGCTCGATGGAGAGCGGATCGATGCGCTGCGACGCCAATGTGAGCCTACGGCCCCGCGGCAGCACCGAGTTGGGGGTCAAGACCGAGCTCAAGAACCTGAACTCATTCAAGAGCCTGCACGACGGACTCGCCTATGAGATCCGTCGTCAGGCGGACGTGCTCGAGCAGGGGGGCACCGTATATCAGGAGACTCGACACTGGGAGCCCGCACGCAAGCGCACGGTGGTGATGCGCGTGAAGGAGTCCGCCGACGACTACCGGTTGTTTCCCGACCCGGATCTCGCTCCGTTCGCGCTCGCCGACGAGTTCATCGAGGCATGTCGCAAGAGGTTGCCCGAGCTCCCCCAGGCCTTGCGCGATCGCCTCGTGACGCAATTCGGGATCAGACGCGCCGATGCGGCCCAGATCGCATCTGATGCGGATCTCGCCCGCTTCTTCGAGAGGGCTGCGGCAAACTGCGATCGGCTGCGTGCGCAGACCATCGCGAACCTGCTGCTCAATGAGGTCGTCTCGTATCTGAAGGCGGCGAGGACGCCACTCGCTGAAAGCGGGATCGCCCCCGAGCGGCTCTGTGCGCTCGCCGCGCTCGTGGAGGACGAGACGATCTCGTACAGCCGGGTACCGGAGGTCATCGAGGTGATGGCGCGCACAGGAGAGGACCCCGGGGCGATCGCAGATGCGCGCGGAATTCGTCAGGTGAACGATGACGCCTGCCTCGAACCCGTCGTCGAGGAGGTGCTGCGCGCCTGCCCCGGGCAGATCGCCCAGTACCGCGCCGGAAACGAACGGGTGCTCGGCTTCCTCATCGGGCAATGTATGAAGGCGAGTCGCGGCACGGGCAACCCCCGGCGTTTCGGCGAGCTGCTGCGCGCATCGCTTGCCTGAGTGGGGGGGGCAGCTCGCCTGTGCGCGTGCAATCAGCACGCCGGCCCCGCTCGACACCTCATGGCGCGCGATCGAAGAATTTAACCGCATCGTGTGACGGACCGGATGATGAGCCGTGCACGGGTAGACTGAGGTTGTCGCGGGTTTTGTCCGCAAAGGATGCGACGATACGATATTCCCACGCTGAGAGGAGACCTCATGAGAGGTTACGCGATGCTCAAGATCGGCGAGTCCGGCTGGATCGAGAAGGACGTTCCCGCCTGCGGGCCGAGAGACGCGATCGTCAAGCCCCTGGCGGTCGCTATCTGCACATCGGATGTGCACACGCTGTGGGAGGGCGCGATCGGCGAGCGCCACAACATGATCCTGGGCCATGAGTCCTGCGGTGAGATCGCAGAGATCGGCGAGGAGGTCGCGGATTTCAAGCCCGGCGATCGGGTGCTCGTGCCCGCCATCACACCTGACTGGAGCTCGCTGGCGGCGCAGGCGGGATTCGCGATGCACTCGGGCGGCATGCTCGGCGGCTGGAAGTTCTCCAACTTCAAAGACGGTGTATTCTCGGAGTTCTACCATGTCAACGATGCCGATGGCAATCTGGCGCATCTGCCCGAGAACATCGACCCGGTCGATGCGTGCATGCTCTCGGATATGGTGCCGACCGGTTTTCACGCAGCCGAGCTCGCCGATGTGGAGTTCGGCGATGTCGTGCTCGTCATTGGCATCGGCCCGGTCGGCCTCATGAGCGTCGCCGGAGCAGCGATGCGCGGAGCCGCTCATATCATCGCGGTCGGCAACCGGCCGGTCACCGTGGAGGTTGCGCGTCGCTACGGTGCAGACGATTTCATCTCCTACAAGAACGGTCCCATCGCCGAGCAGGTGCTCGAGCTGACCGGAGGCGTACCCGTCGACAAGGTGCTCGTCGCCGGCGGGGACGGCACCACATTCGAGGAGGCCGTCAAATGCGTCAGGCCCGGCGGAAAGATCGGCAACGTGAACTATTTGGGATCCGGAGAGTTCGTGACGATCCCTCGTGTCGAATGGGGCGTCGGGATGGGCCACAAGGAGATCATCGGCGGGCTCATGCCCGGCGGTCGCCTGCGCATGGAGAAGCTCGGCGCCCTCGTCGCGCGCGGGCGGCTGGATGTGCATCCGCTCATCTCCCATATCTTCGAGGGATGGGATCATCTCGAGGAGGCGCTGTTCCTCATGCGCGACAAGCCGGCCGATCTCATCAAGCCGGTCGTCAGGATCGAGGAGTAGAGCGCGACCGGTCAGCGCGGGTTCGCTCTGCCATCGGCAGTGATCACGTCGCGCCGACGGATTGCAATCGCAAGAGCATGAACGGCGCGGCGCGCAGGCAGGACGCCCGGTGCACCTCGCTTCGGATGCGCACGGGCGCGCCTTCGCCACTGGGCGGGGGCGCCCGTTTGCACTCGCACCTATGAGATCACTGAGATCTGTCACGCTTTGACGCGATGGGCTCCAAGCGCACCGAATCGTCCGCCTCCCTCGTCTAGCGCGACAGATTTCTGGAGGGTGCATTATATAGAGATCTAGTCCATAAAAAGAATATCGGGAATCCGCTCCTCAACTCATCTAAAGCGGGGTATGAACCATGGCGTCTGTACGATCGCTATGCGGCCGATTGCGAGTCCGCGCACGGAAGGACGGTTCACTATGGTCAGAACCGCTGATAGAAGGTATGACAGATCGGCCTTGATAGCATTCGCTCTGCTCGTGGGCTTTATGGCTGCTCTCATGCTATCCCCCAAACAGGCGTGGGCCGAGACTGCCGGCGCCTTTGAGGTGACCGGAGGCACAAAGGGGGTTGATTGGACATATGAGACCCTTGCCGGTCAAGAAGACACCAATATCGTCAGAGTGCAGAACGGCGCCAACGTCACGATCTCCATGGCTGCGGGCAAAGACACCGCCACAGAAGACGGCATCGCCGTCGCCGATGGCGCGCATGCGGCGATCACGCTCGACAGCGTCAAGATCTCGTATGCCGGCTACTCCAAAGTGCTCGCCATCGGAATGTCAACTGGGGTTCTCGATCTGACCCTCAAGGGCACAAGCTCGATCACGGGCCCGGGGTCCGAGACTCCCGTGCTCGTGCCGAATGGCTCCACGCTCAACGTTACGAAGGCATCCACGGGGACGCTCACCGTCACCGCTCCGGGCGGAGCCGGTATCGGCGGCGGCAACGCTACGTCTACGGGAGCGATCTCCATCTCAGGTGGCACGCTCAACGTCACCGGAGGAAGGGGCGCGGCAATCGGCAATCTGAGCGGCAACTCCGGCGACGGGCGCATCACGATCTCGGGAGGAACCGTCGTCGCGAACGGATACAACTCGGCCTTGGGCGGCTGGACCGCCGCGACCAAGGGAGCCATCACCATCACCGGCGGCAACGTGACCGCCACCAGTCAGCATGCGGCGGCGATCGGCGACATGAACAGCGGTGCCGTCGGTACGATCACCATCTCGGGCGGGACGGTGAAGGCGACGTCCAATAGCTCGGCTGCCGGTATCGGTGCCGCCTATCAGAGCTCATCGGGCGGAGAAATCACCATCTCGGGCGGTGACGTGACCGCCCAGGGCAGCAGCTCGGCCGGCATCGGATCGGCGACCCGCTCCCCGCAGGGCAAGATCAGGATCACCGGGGGCACGGTACATGCCAAGGCGGGGCGCGGCGCGGGGATCGGTGCCGGACTCGACAGCACCGGCGACACCGATATCACCATCTCTGACAGCGACGTCACCGCCACAGGCGTCTCCGGGGCGGGCATCGGCACCGGCACCGGAGATTCGCACGCGATCATAACCATCTCGAATGCGACCGTGCATGCGGATTCCAACGCGGGCTCCGGCATCGGGGACGGCTACGGCGGCACCGGCAACGTTGACATCACCATCTCGAAGAGCACCATCGTGGCCTCGGGATACAACGGTGCAGGTGTCGGTGGATGGTCAAGCGGCAACAAGGGCAACGTGAGCATCACCGGCGGAGACGTCACGGCGACGTCGATGAGCGGTGCCGCTGGAATCGGTGGCGGATACGATGGCGGAGCCGGAACGATACTCATCAAGGGCGCGACGGTCCGCGCTACGGCCATCAACGGAGCCTGCGGCATCGGTGCCGGAAGCACCGGTTTCGACGATACGTCGTCGATCACGCTCGATGACGCGCAGGTGAGCGCAAAGGGCTCGGGGTCGGGGGCTGCCATAGGTCTCATGCCCAGTCTGGTGGACAACAAGGCGAGCGCCGTGATCTCGATCACAGGTGGCAAGATCATCGCGGTCGGCGATGAGAACGGCGGAGGCGGGATCTGCTGCAGCTCCGGCGGATCCGCCGACGGCAAGATCACCATCTCCAACTCAGACGTGACATCGAAGGGCGCGACGTCGAGCGCCGGGATCGGCGGAGGCGCCTACAGTCCGGCAGGCGACATCCAGATAACCAACAGCACCGTCGTCTCCGTTTCCGGCTACGGTGCGGGCATCGGCGGCGGAGAGCGCGGCGGCAAGGGCACCATTCACATCACCGGCGGCGACATCACCGCGACCGGCGGGTCCGGCGCGGGCATCGGCGGCGGCGCCACCGAGCCGGCCGACTCGGTCGGCGCGATCGTGCTCGATCAGACGAAGGTGACAGCCACCGGTTCCGACCAGCAGCCGGGTATCGGCGGCGGATCCGAATCGACCGGCGGCTCGATCACCGTCACAGGTGGTCAGATCATCGCGACCGGCGGAGCCGGTGGCTCCGGCATCGGTAGCGGAGCAGGCGGCTTCGGCGCGGTGATCGTGATCAAGAGCGGCGTCGTCACCGGGACCGGAGGAGCGAAGGCACCCGGAATCGGCAGTCGGGCCCGGGCCAACTCGACAGGCAAGGTCTCCATCTCCGGCGGTTCCATCTTGGCCGTCCCCGGCGAGGGATCCAAGGCCATCGACTCCGACGCGATCTCGATCACCGGCGGCATCTACGGCAAGGGCGCAGCCGCCGAGCTTCCGGGCACCGACACGGGCCGCGCCTACGAGTGGGCGCCGGATCAGGGCTACGTCGCCCTGGACAACGTCGAGGGCGCGACGAAGGGCACCTACCCCATCAGGATCTACCGTCTCAAGACCTACGGCCTGTCGGGCAAGACCGAACTCGAGAAGGTCTACGACGGCGCGGCACCCGATGTCGGACTGTTCGCCCTGAGCGACGGCGACCAGGGGATCCCGGGCTTCGACGGTCTCGTGGCGAGTGCGAGGTTCCGCTATCGCGCGGGGGACGGCGACTGGGCGGACGGCTTGCCGAAGGACGCCGGCACCTACTCGACGGAGGCGACGGTCGGCATCGCACGGGACGATACGGCCTACATCGCCTATGCGCCGACAGGGCCGCTTGAAACGAAGCTGACCATCGATCGCAAACCCATCGAGATCTCCTCGGCGACCGTGGCATCCAAGGACTGGGACGGCAAGCGCGATGCGACTCTGGATTCGGTTGAGTTCAAGGGCCTCATCGACGGCGAAGCGCTCGCCACTCCTCAGGACTACACCGCGACCGCTCTGTTCGACGACGCTGAAGCCGGCACGGGAAAGTCGGTGATCGTGACCGCCGACCTCGTCGAGAACGGGCCGGTGGCGAAGAACTACATTCTGGCTGACGGCAAGGGCACTTTCAAGACCACCGCGGACATCCGTCCGACCGGCGGCGGCGACGACCATGGCGGCGACGATCACGGTGGGAACAACAACGGTGGCGGCGACCACGGTGGAAACAGCAACGGCGGCAACGGCAACGGGGCGAACAGCGGCACCCGCGACGGTCGCGGCCCGAGCAGCGGTTCCGGGCGGAATGGCTCGAGAGGCGCTCGCGGCAGCCTGGCCTCGACCGGTGACATCGCAGGCTTCTCGTCCTTCATCGCCTTGGCGGCGGGAGCGGGCGCGATCGGTCTGGCGGCGGCTTTCCGTCGGCGCACCGAGCGCTGAGACACGCGGCAGTGCTCTTCGAGGGCCCCGGGCATCGCGCCCGGGGCCCTTTGCGCAGCTTCACTCGAAGGTCGCTGATCTCTTGAGCGGGCTGCGGGCACAGCACAGCTCGCACGCTCTGAGCATAAACGCGATGATCGGCTCCCCTCGGAGTCTCAGGGGACTCCTTGCTGTCTTGGCTTTGAGCCGAGCCGATGGGGGGGGGGGACATCCGAGAAATGCTGCCGACCCGAGGATGAAACCGTAGGCGGGCGGCGGTATCAGCTTCTGCTCCGCAGCATGATGCGGGATTGGGTGAGAAAAAGGGGATGGCGACGCGATGATCGCCATCCCCTTGCCGCTTCCTAAGATCGTGCGGCGCTACCGCCCGAGCTCGGTGTTGTCCTCGGAGCGGTCGCGAAGCTCAGGAACTGGGCTTTCCTTGTCCTCGAAGCGATAGTCCCTGCCGTCGACGCCTTGCATCTTCTGTATGACGACATGACTGGGCACATCCTCCGCATTCCCGTTGACATGCTTGTTCCAAGCGAAGAAGCGGTAGTCATCGGGCAGCTCATTCACATCGACGAACTTCTCCTCCTGCGCGGTGAGCTCGACCTGCTCGGCGAGAATCGAGCGGACGTAGTCCTTCTGAGGATGCAGATCGAGCAGATCGGGGTACTTTCCGTCCGGGATCATCTGGCTCCACTCCGTTCCCTCATAGCTCTTGAGCAGATCTGCCGCCTTGTGCAGGTGCGCGACCTCCTGGTCGAAATGGCGCTCCCAGATCTTCTTGACCGCAGGATCGGTCTCCGTCTCGAGGAACGAATAGTAAACATAGGTCTCCATGTACTCGCGCAAGAGCATGTTCTCGAGCCATGTGCCTTTCGGATCGAGCAGATCGCCATAATGGGTCACATGGTCCTCTTCGACCATGGCGATCTCCTGATACAGATCGCGTCCGGGGCCCTCTTCCATCTGGTTGCCGATGTTCATGTAGAAGTTCATCGTCTGCTGCTCGCCGGCCGTCAGGATGAGCGCGCCGAGCGTGGTCCGGATGTCGTGTTTCTTCACGTCTCCCGGCTTGCGGACGGCGTCGAAGGGGTGCCTGTGATGGGAGATGGTCGGTCTTCCCGGGGTGATCTCGATGGTGGCCATGACCAGGGACTCCGCGGGGATGTTCTCGTTGAGCTTCATCAGGTTGGAGTAGCGATAGAGGTGGTCGAAGTCCTCCAGGAGCGCGAAGTCCATGCACGACTTGGCATATGAGTCGGGTTCGTGGATCGCCAGCCACGCGGTCAGGTCGACGGCCAGTTGCTCATAGCCGATCGTGAGTTCCAATGGGGTCTCATCGGAGGGCGACAGCCAGTTCACGCGTTTCTGCTGAGACTGCTCCAAGGCCCGTGTGAGAGCGATCTCGCGCCTCAGATCGTTGTCCGGGCAGTTTCTGTTGAAGTTATGCCCGAACATGACGGCTTCGACCTCGATGCCGTTCATGAGGATGATGCGGCACTTGGTGTATGGATCGACCTCCGCCTTGTTATAGGGTTTGACTGCGAGATCCTTCCAGGTGAACAGAAGTGTGTCTTTGTCGGCTCTCCGTTCCAGCTCGAATGGGTTCATAGCGCGTCCTTTCACTCGTTGCGGGTCGTTGAGCTCGAATCATGCGCACCGCATCCGCGCCGCGCGGCATCCGGCATCGTCGATGTCGGAGCCGATTCGCTCAACACAGGGCTTTCTACCCGTGCAGAGCGTGGCTTTGCGTGATGAGCGGATCCTCCATCTTCCCCTGCGCGGCTCTCGATATCAAAGGATGCGTCGCATCGTTGCAAAGATCTGCTCAAGCGGCAATTAGAAAAGCAATGCCAAACAATGGATCAGACAGACTGATGCACGGGGACCTGCACGCGAGCATGAAGGTCTTGCGGTGTGTTCTCAAGGCGCTGGCATACTTGTAGATTCCGCCGCCTCCTCACCAGCAGCCTTTGTAACAATATCAAACTAAAAGTTTACATCTATAGTACAACACATTAAAATGCAAACTGTTTGTTTTCATATCCGATGAAAGGGGATCCTGTGAACTTGAGAAGATTGCGAGGGCGTCTGCTGGTCGGGGCAACGATGTTCCTCCTGCTCGGCGTCGGCGCATCCGTTCGTGCGGCCAACATGGCGTATGCAGATGACGATGCGGGGCAGAATCCGCTTGCGGCAGACGAACAGAACAGTTCCCCGGAACAAAAGAATGACCCCGACGCGATCTCGACGCCTGAAAATGCGTCAACCCACACAGTCATCTTCATCGTCGGCCAAGACTCAACGACATTGAAGGAGGTCCACGTACCCGACGGCCAAGCGGTCGCCGACCCGGGGTACAAGGAATCCGGAATCTTTGATGATGCAAACAAGCCGTACTACAACGACCATCATTTTGATTTCGTCGGATGGCGCATCGGCGATCAGACCGAGTTCGCTGAGGCGTCAGACATCACCAAGGATCTGTACGATTTCAAAAAACCCGTCAGCGGTGATTTGAAGCTGAGCGCTGTCTATGCGTTTGATCAGCATAAAGTATATATGAATGTACTTTTCAATCCTTATGTGCCTTTTAGTTCTGATCTTCGCGGTGATCCTGATCCATATGAGGTCACCCCCATCAGCATCCTTTCTGGCAAAACCATGAAAGAGGCACTTGACAATCAACATGAGTGCGGCGATTTCTTTACGCTTGGGATAAATTCGAAGTCCAGTGTGATGATGGAGCCGGGAATGCCTCATCCCGGCAATCCGAAGTACATCTTCAACGGATGGTTCGATCAATACGGGCATCAGTACACCAAGGACACTCCCATTGATAAAGACGTGCATCTGCTAACCTCATGGCGCCTCAAAGGAGCAAATACAAATGTAAATATTTTATTTGGAAGTGCGGAAATACTTCAAGTTGATGGCATTCTGCATGGCCCCAACGTCCCCGATGGTGCAAAAATCGTTCTGAATTGCCCCATCCCCTCAGCTAGTGAGTATGATAAGCTTCCGTTCAATTTTACCGATGGATGCCTCTGTTCTATCAGCCCTAAACTTTTTGTGAATGGCAAGGAGATTCATAACGGGTTTGGGTCTTTTAAGCTTAGTTGCGCTATTACGCTTGATGAGTACAAAGGAGCAAATGCTTTCGACGTGTTCAGCATCCATATGGATGGAACTGTTACCTCAGAGCGAAAACCCATTACTAATAATATAGCGTCCCTGCAGATATCAGATCTGTCGGATGTGACCTCGATGTTTTGGGTTGTTGTGAAGGCGCCCAATGGCGGCAACGACGATTCCGGCGATGGTGCAGGCGGCGGCACGACAAACGACGATAACAGCAAGTCCGACGATTCGCAGAATAACAATCCCGACCAGGTGCAGAACGACACCACGGAAGAAGGGCCCATCCCGGGGACAGGTGATGGCAACTCTCCTGCTATAGCGGGAGCGCTCGCTGGTCTCGGTTCTGTCTTTGCAGCAGGCGGATATATCTGCCGTCGCAACTCGTAGCTTGATGGGCTGTCGATGCAGAATGAACGTGAAGTGATGAGCAGGCGGCAGAGATCACCATGGACCATGTCGCGGCAGCGATATCGGGAGCCTCAGAGCACGTGTGCTGAGGCTCCCCGCCAGCAACGTGATCGGCGATCCCGCCCCTCTTTTACAGAAAACCCGATGGGATGCCGGCACCGCATCAGCTCTCTTGATAAGGGTCTTTTTTTGCCGAGCATCATATTTGGACGACGCCGGATTCTGGGCGGTCGCGTGCTCTTTGAGACCATTGTGAGACCAGCTGATCGGTTGAATCGACCAGATCTATAGCGCTTCGGTTGAAGGACATCCTTGAGCTCGCTTAAGCCCAGCCGATTGATACCAGCCGAAAATGCGACATGAAGAATGTAGAGGCGATTAAAATGAATGGCAGAAAAGCTGACAATCTGAGCGGCAGCAGGGCGGGGAGCACTCCCGATGCTGGGCTGAGTCCTCTTGAGCCCCAGCCGGATCATATGGGAAGCGAAAGCGTAGGGGAGCATGCGCAAAGCATGGTGGACTCCGAGAGCGTTCCTATCGTTCAAAGCGAGAATGGTAACAACAAGGGCAAGAATCCCAAGAAGCGCAAGGCGGTTATAGCAACCGCTCTGATTGTGGCGGTTCTTGCATGCGGTGCCGGGGCTGTGTACGGAAACAGCTACCGCGAGCAGGCCAGCAAGCACAATCAGGAGGTCGAGCAGGCCTACAGCAAGCTGGACCCCGCCAAGCATCTGGATCAGGTGAATCTGGCCGACCTTGATCTGGATCATATGATCGAGCGGATCGATGGGTATCAGAAGTCACTGGATCAGGTCAAGAAGGATTCCAACGACAACAATCTGAAGTACGCTGACGGTACGGATCAGGACTGGGGCAAGCTTGAGACCGAGTACAGCAAGCGGATCAAGAATGTTCAGGACGTGCAGATCAAGAAATGGCAGGATGCGGTTGACGAGCAGGCCAACTTCAACGTGGACGGTACGGACAATCTTGACGATTTGAACCAGCGTCTGGGCGCTCTGAACAGCGTGCTTGAGACCGTTCAGAAGGACGAGGTTGCCAAGAAGTTTTGGAGCATGCCCGGTTCCAGCAACGAAAAGCTTGTGAAGTCAGCGCAGGATCAGGTTACCCGTTTCCAGGCTCGTATCGATGCGGTGACCCAGGCCAAGGCTGATGCTGCAAAGAAGGCTGCCGAGGACGAGGCGGCGCGCAAGGCTGCTGCAAATTCAAATAACAGTGGCGGGGCTGCGCAACCCAAGGCTGGTGGCGGTACCGGTGGCGGTCAGCCTGCTGGTGGCGGTGCTGGCAAGCCTGCTGGAGGTGGCGGCGGGTCCAAGCCCAGCAGCGGTCCTCGCCCTACTGGTAAGTGGAAAACACATTTTTATGAGGATGGCAGTAGTTCAACCACATATCAGTGGTCGGACGGTTCATGGCGTACTGCTAATGGACAAATTGATCCTTGGGGTATATTAGATAATTAAAATTATATATGGTTTATATGGCGGATGGAAGGGTGAGGCTCAATGCAATCTTATGAATCTGGGTCTGCAGGTGCTGAAGGTGCGAGGGTTGCGGTTGTTGCGTCGCCAGCTCTTTTAGCCCGCTCTGGATATGCCAAGCGCTTCTAAGACGAGCTGCTCAATTGCCAGTCTCTCTTGATCCAACTATTTGTTATTGAGGCAACTGCCGCGTGAAGCGGCTTGAGCAGTACGACGGTCTCCCCACTAGCTTGGGTGCGAGCTGAAGGCGATTTTCGAGACCTGCCCGCGTCGTATAACAGCAAAAGGGCTTGCAGCGATGCGTCCGTCCGCGAGCAGCCGAAGACATGTTGTCCATTAGCGTCGCACTCCGCATAAATGCGGTTTGCAGTCAACGGGACGGTCTAGCAGATCGAATCTTGACTATCAGGTATCTCCGGACCGGTATCCGCCTGCTCGAAGGCGAACAACTCTGATAACGTTATGCCGTAAAGTGAGGTCAGCGCATACAGCGTGCTGAGCTTCGGAGCGCGTTTACCCTGCTCGATATAGCCAATGGAAACTCTGTCCATGCCGAGGAGCTCCCCGACCCGCTCTTGCGAATAGTGGTTTGCCTTGCGAAAAGCCTGAAGATGGCGGCCAAGACGTTTCTGGAATAGATGAAAGCCCTCAATTTGCATGTTGCCAAAACTATCGGGGGCTCTTTGTTTTAGCTACAAACAGATAGTTTGCATGCTCGCATCGGCAAACCATTTCGACATGCCCTTCCAGTGCCGCAGATTAATTCAGATTTCGCCAGCACCTTTTGGGCAGCGGATGATAACAGCTCATTCGATAGTCTGTATCATTTTTTACATCTAATCGGACAGGTTTTGACAAACGCAATGTACATATCGCAGCGCATAGGGACGCGCATGGGCAAGTGGAAGCGCTTCGCCGCTTCGAATTCCGCAGGGTGTTCATCAAGAACACGGGGCGACAGCGACTTACTGAGGTACCACCTTTCTCGATGCTGCGGACCTTGGGCTCCGCAGCGCCTCGAATTATAGAGCAAAAGCGCCACAGAAGTGACCATATGCCCTTGCGCGCGGCGACGCGCCCTCGGGTTCCTAGTCGGTTCGATCTTAGTCTGAGCCATACCGGCTACGTGCTCAGACGCATTCCCCTAAGATGACGCCGCACGAGGGGCGGGGAACTCCCTCGATTGACGCGCTGTCAGTTTAACTAAGTAGCGAGAGCCAGTTGAGGCTCGAAAGACCTGTTGTTGTCAATTCAATTTGACCATACATTCGTTTGGCTTGGCGAGGAGACCACGGCCTTTTTTTTTGGCCTCCTCCCCTCATGCGCTGAACGTGGCATGTGCCTTTGGCCCTCGAATCCGTTGCCAAAACCTCCTTCGCCGCCATCGGGTTACCAAGACAATAACGAAATGCAAGAAGAACGACGAAATAAAAAGCCCTTTTTACCTGCGATAACAGGAAAAAAGGGCTTGTATTGTCTGGTGGAGGCGCGGAGAATCGAACTCCGGTCCACGAAAGCTCCCTGATCGGCATCTCCAGGCTCAGTCGCCGGTTGAGATTCGGTTCCCTTGCGCGCGGCGACGCGCCCTCGGGTTCCTAGTCGGTTCGATCTTAGTCTGAGCCATACCGGCTACGTGCTCAGACGCATTCCCCTAAGATGACGCCGCACGAGGGGCGGGGAACTCCCTCGATTGACGCGCTGTCAGTTTAACTAAGCAGCGAGAGCCAGTGAAGGCTCGAAAGACTTGTTGTTGTCAATTCAATTTGACGGTACCCCTGTTTAACGTGGCGAGGAGACCACGGCCTGCTTCCTCTCTCAGAGCTATCGCGTCGAAACCAGTCGCCCCCTCGCAAGAGAGGTCGATACCGACCTGTCAATGAACACGCAGCACGCGTGCTGCGGACCATGTATTCTACCACGTTCACTGAGATAGTTGCGGAGAGGAGGTGAAAACAGCGGTCTGCATCTGGTGGGATGACGTGGAGTTCTGCTTCATCATCGACCCCTCCGTTTGCGATTCCCCTCGGTGTGGTCCAAGATGGAATCGAAAGATATGCGGGCGCATGCCCGCGCTCAGAGAGCGCGGCTCTCGCGAGGGACAAAGGAGGGGCCATGGCAGTCGAGCATCCAGATGCGGCATCCAAGTCGGTGGCGCTCGTGCTCGAGGGAGGCAGTTATCGCGGGCAGTTCACAGCCGGCGTGATCGATGTCCTGCTCGAGCACGGTATCGAGACGGCTGCCGCATACGGGGCATCTGCGGGGGCTCTGAACGGGCTCAACTACAAGTCGCGCCAGATCGGTCGGGCCAATCGCGTCAATCTGGCGTTCTGCGATGACAGCCGCTATATCGGTGCGCGTTCCTTCGCTGCGACCGGCAGCTTCATCGGCTACGATTTCCTGCTCAACGAGATTCAGCTGCGTCTCGATCCCTTTGATGATCAGGCCTTCCAAGCCAATCCGATGCGGCTTTTCGCCGTCGTCACCGACATCGTGTTCGGCACGCCGGCTTACTTGGAGGTCGCTTCGACGCAGCGGGATCTCGACGTGGTCCGCGCGTCCACGTCGCTGCCGCTCATGGCTCCGCCGGTCGAGATCGACGGCCACTTCTACCTGGATGGGGGCATCGCGGACTCGGTGCCGGTCGAGCGCGCTCTCGAGGTCGACGGCTTCGATCGCGCGCTGGTGGTGCTCACGCGCGAACGCGCCTATCGCAAGGAGCCCTACGAGCTCATGTCCGCCGCCCGTGCGCGCCTGCGGGCCTATCCCTATCTGCTTGACGGCCTGGCGACGCGGCATGAGCGCTACAACGCGCAACGAGAGCGCATCTGGGACTACGAGCGGGCGGGCCGCGCCCTCGTGATCGCACCCGAGCGCCCAGTCGAGGTCGGCCATATCGAGCGCGACGCGGAGAAGCTGCTCGATCTCTATCTTCAGGGCCGCCGCGCCGCCGAACGCGATCTCGAGAGCATAGGCGCGTTCGTCGCTCGGTGAGCGCTCCCGTGCGCGTCGCGCTCCTATTGCCCCTGCACCTTTTCTGCGCAAGGAGGTCGCTGCGCGCCGCGCACGATGCCGACCGACCTTCTGTGCAGAATGTCTGCGAGGCCGCCGAATACATGTTGACGCGAGGAAAACAGGCGGTATACTCAACAGGTTACTTCACAGAGCCCCGTGAATCTCTGTCAAGACACGTATCGTATCTGGAGGAATCAAGTGATTCAGAAGTCGACTCACTATGCCAAGCAGGGTGAGGTGGCCCGCACATGGGTCCTCATCGATGCCGATGGCGCCATTCTGGGACGTCTCGCCACCCAGATCGCACAGATCCTGCGCGGTAAGACCAAGCCCCAGTTCACACCCAACTCGGACTGCGGCGACTTCGTGGTTGTCATCAACGCCGAGAAGGTCAAGCTCAGTGGCAACAAGGCGGACCACAAGGTCTATTATCGGCACAGTGGCTACAACGGCGGCCTCAAGGCCGAGAGCTATCGCTCGGCCATGGAGAAGCATCCCGAGAGGATCATCGAGCATGCTGTTCGCGGCATGCTGCCCAAGACGACGCTCGGCCGCAAACAGCTGACCAAGCTCAAGGTCTACGTCGGCGAGCAGCATCCCCATGCAGCGCAAAACCCCGTCAAGATCGAGCTGGAGGCTTAACCCATGGCTGAGAACACCGTCGTCTATCAGGGCACTGGCCGCCGCAAGAACGCCGTGGCCCGCGTCCGTCTCATTCCCGGCACCGGCAAGGTGATCGTCAACAAGCGCGATGCCGCCGCCTACTTCGGTCGTCAGCGGCTCGTCGATGTGGCGTGCGCGCCCTTCAAGGTGACCGATACCGTCGACGCCTTTGATGTCATCGCGCTGTGCAATGGCGGTGGCATGAGCGGTCAGGCGGGTGCCGTGCGCCTGGGCATCGCTCGTGCGCTGCTTCGCGCCGGCGACTATCGCGCCGATCTCAAGCGCGCCGGGTTCCTCACGCGCGACGCGCGCGTCGTCGAGCGCAAGAAGTACGGCCTCAAGAAGGCCCGCCGCGCTCCTCAGTTCTCAAAGCGCTGAGCCCGCTTCCTCGAAGGATCCGGATGTGCAAGCGGGACCTGCCGACATGCTCGGTGGGTTCCGCTTTTCATTTGATCATTGCAAGGGCGTGCCAGGGAACAGGATCTCGTATCAATAAGGAGCCGAAGCCATGACTCGAAACCTTTTCGGAACCGACGGCGTCCGCGGGGTCGCCAATCAGGATCTCTCATGCGATCTCGCCTTCTGCCTGGGCCGCGCCGCGGCGCGCTTTCTGGGCCCCGACATCTGCGTCGGGCGCGATACGCGCCTGTCGGGCACGATGCTCGAGAGCGCGCTCACAGCGGGCATCATGGTCGAGGGCGGCCGGCCGCACTGCTGCGGCATCATCCCGACACCTGCCGTCGCGCTGCTGACGGTTCAGTCCGGCTTGGACGGGGGCATCGTGATCTCGGCGTCGCACAACCCGCCCGAGTTCAACGGCATCAAGTTCTTCAGCTCCAAGGGAATGAAGCTTCCCGACGAGCTCGAGGAGGAGATCTCGGCGTGGGTCCTCTCCGACGCCGCGCATCGTTCCGAGGGGCTGCCCACCGGCGCGAAGGTCGGATCTATCGTCAAGATGAGAGATGCGCGCGAGCGCTACATAGCTCATGCGATCGATACGGTCGAGGGCGGCTCGCTCTCCGGGCTCGTCGTCGCCGTCGATTGCGGGCACGGTGCCTCGTGCATGTGCACGCCGATCGCTCTGCAGCGACTGGGTGCCACGGTGCACGCCATCAATACCGGCTTCAACGGAACCGATATCAATGTCGAGTGCGGGTCGACGCATCTCGAGCCGCTGCGCGAGCTCGTCTTGCGCACCGGTGCCGATGTCGGCTTGGCTCATGACGGCGACGCGGATCGCGTGCTGTTCGTGGACGATCGCGGAGAGGAGATCGACGGCGATTTCATACTCGCGATCTGCGGGGCGGATCTGGCGGCGCGCGGCAAGCTCAAAGGTCGCGAACTGGTCTCGACGATCATGTGCAACCTGGGCTTCACCACGGCGATGCGCTCGCAGGGGTTCGAGGTCGTGCAGACGCAGGTGGGCGATCGCTACGTTTTAGAGCGCATGCTGGCCGATGGAGCCATCTTGGGCGGCGAGCAATCAGGCCACATCATCTTCCTGGAGCACAACACAACCGGAGACGGTCTGGTGACGGCCCTTCAACTGCTGTCGATCATGAAGCGATGCGAGCGCTCGCTGGCCGAGCTTTCCGGTATCATGAAACGCTACCCGCAGGTGCTCGTCAACGTGCACTCCGAGAGCAAGGACGCTCTTGATGACTGCAAGGCGGTTTGGGATGCCGTCCATGCGGTGCAAGCCGGGCTTGGCGAGCGCGGACGCGTGCTCGTGCGCACCTCGGGTACCGAGCCGCTCGTTCGCGTCATGGCCGAGGCGCAGAGTCACGATGCGGCGCGAGACGCGGTCGATCGCCTGGTCGAGGTGGTCAAGAGGGAGCTTCCGTAGTCGCGCTCGAGGTATCTTTCGGTCATCGAGGGGGATCATGCTCAAGCGTCTTATGAGGGAATTCAGATTCAGGGGCCGCAGCAGCGTGCTGCCCTCGCCCATGGCCGGCAGAGTCATCTCGCTTTCTCAGGTTCAAGATCAGACGTTCGCTGCCGGCCTGCTCGGCGAGGGCGTGGCGATCGAACCGACGGGCTGCGAGGTCGTCGCCCCGTCCGATGGCAAGGTGAAGGCGATTTTTCCAACCGGCTATGCGGTGGCGCTGCGCACCTGCGAGGGCTTCGATGTGCTGATCCATGTCGGCATCAGCACATCGGGTCTCAACGGGAGACACTTCAGAGTGCATGCGTCGGTTGGGGACAGCGTCAAGCAGGGTGATCTTCTGATCGAGTTCGACCGCGACGCGATCGTGTCAGAGGGTTATGATATGACGGTGCCGATCCTGATATGCAACTCTGCGGAGTTCTCGCGCATCAGATGCAAGATCGGCCAGACGGTCGAAGAACTTGACACGCTCATGTCAGCCAGAGAGCGCTAAAGTATAGGTGTCGCGATCTGCAGACATTTGGCAGATCGCGCCGCATCCGCATTCGGAGGAAGGAAACGCTATGCTGAAGATCATGCGCGCTCGTGATTATGATGACATGAGTCGGAAGACAGCGAATATCATATTGGCCCAAGTCATTCTCAAACCGACTTCGGTGCTCGGTCTGGCTACGGGCACGACGCCCATCGGTGCCTATGAGGCCATCATCAGGGCATATGAGCGAGGAGATGTCGATTTTTCCCAGGTTCAGACCTTCAATCTCGATGAGTATCGCGGACTTGCCAACGATGATCCGCAGAGCTATCACTACTTCATGCGCAAGCATCTGTTCGATAACATCAACATCGACCTTGATCATGTCCATGTGCCGGACGGCTCGAACGCGGATGCTGCAGCCGCCACCACTGCATATGACCAGATGATCGAGGATGCGGGTTTCTGCGACCTTCAGCTTCTCGGTATCGGACGCAACGGCCACATAGGCTTCAATGAGCCCGATGCGGCATTCTCCACCGGCACGCATTGCGTAGATCTCACGCGCAGCACCATAGAGGCCAACGCGAGGCTGTTCGAGCGCGAACAGGACGTACCGCGGCAGGCCTACACCATGGGTATCCAGTCCATCATGCACTCGCGCATGGTCATCATCGCTGCGGCCGGCGATGAGAAGGCCCAAGCGGTGCGCGATATGTGCCAGGGCCCTGTCGTGCCGTCCTGTCCGGCTTCCGTCCTTCAGCTCCATCCCAATGCGGTGCTCGTGGCAGACGAGTTGGCTCTTTCGCTGCTCTCCTGATCGGTCCCGTTTGAGTTTTCCACAATTTGTCGCGCCGCGCGCGACGATCTGTTCTAAATCTGCGCGATATCTTGCAGTTTGTACGCCTGCAGCGGAAATAGATGTCTACACCAGTTCAGCTTAAAGATCCACAGTCAGCTTTCAGACGGTCTATTTTACTTCGTGGACGGTGATATGGAGGGACGTTTCGGCCCGTTCGGCATCCCTTCATATCCATTTCGATGCAAGTGGCAGTCAGATTTACAGAGAACAGGAGGTAGTCGGGTTATTCAGGAGAGGGTTCCAGGTGACCGGCGATCTTGCAAAAAATGGTGACAAATCTATCCAGAATCTAACGCGGTTCCAAAGTCGCTCGGCTTTTCGCTTGTCGGCCCTCCTCCCTTTCATATCGTAGATAGAAATGTCGAAGTTGGGAGGGAACATGAGAAACAACGAACCAGTAGCAAAAAAAGACGTAAACAAAAAAGAGGACTGCTCACCGAAGAGCGCTGCGCTGCCGATGGGAACGAGCTTCATGGTCGCGCGGACCCACCTCGTACGCGATCTGATTTCTCGCGGGAGCGAAGCCGGGATCGTTCTCATCTGCGCTCCGCACGGATTCGGAAAGACGGGCTTGCTTCTCCAGTACGCAGATGAGGTTCGCAGCGACCCCGCGCGCGGCGCGGTCAGCATCATGGATGTCACCGGATTCTCACTCGAGGAACTCGATGCCCTGCTCGATCGGGGCGAGGAGTTGATCGCGCTGTCACCGCATCCGCTGCTCGCCATCGATAACGCACCCTGTTTGGATCCCCCCGCGCTCAAGGCGTTCGTCGAGCACCTCAGAAAGATGCGCGAGCGAGGTTTCGAGTTCATCATCACCTGCAGACCGAACAACCACGCGCTCGTTCGCGCGACCGGCGACTCCATAAAAGTCAGTGCTCAGAGCCTCAAGGTGAGACCCAAGGAATACGCTGAGTGGGCGCGAACGTTTTCGATCTCGAGTTCACTTGACGTCTATCGGCTCACACAGGGTGTTCCTCTTCTCGTGGCTTCGCTTCAGACCGTCACAGAGCGCCAAGAAGAATCCGAAACCATGCTCGATCTCGCCGTCATCGACATATATCGCTCCGTTCTGAACGAGATTCAAGGCGACTGCGGCGGGCTCGCCGATCTCATCCAGCTTATGCTGCTGATGGGGCAGGGGAGCATCGCCGATATGGAACGTTGCGGTGTGCGCGTCGACGTCCGGGATCTTTCGCGCATCGCACGCGACTATCCGTTGTTCGGTTTCGATCCGGCTTCGCGCGAGTTCTCCTGCATCAACGCTGAGGGTTCAAGCCTCCGGCGCATCTGCGAGCAAATCGCAGCCATGCGACCCGAATTGGTGACCAGAGCGGCGAGGATTCTGCTCAAAGCCGATCGCGTCGACAGGGCGGCCATGCTCATCGATCAGCATCTGGATGCTGAACGCGGTCTCGCGATCCTGCAGCAGTTCCCCCTGAAGCTGGCGCTTGCGGGGCACGCGACGCTTATCAGCGCTATCGTGGCGCGATACGAGGCCCTGCCCGGTCAGCGCGAGATCGGAGTCGGCGCGCTGCTTGGCGCATACGCTGCAGCTCTGACGAGCGGCGACATCGCGCTCGCTCGCCTCACGGCCCGTGAGCTGAGCCGGCGCGCGCAAAGGATCGACGACGAGATCGATAGCGCCGACTGGGAGGCCGCCTGCGCGCTTTCAGAGATGTGGACAGGGTGTCGCAATATCGAGCTGCCGCAGTCACCTCGTTTCGCCGCCGAGTCCCCATCGTTGCCCGTGGTCGCGAGACTTCGCGCTCACGTCCGCTTCCAATCCGATTTCTTGCGCGGACGCCTCGATCCCGCGGACCCCGGGCGCGTTCCCACCGGTGCTTCCGAAGCCGATGATCTCGACGTGTCGAGTCTTCTCGACCTCACCGATCTGCTGCTCGGTGAGGTCGCCTCCGGCACCCTGGATAAGCTCGATGAGCGCGACCAGCTGCTTTGCGCCATGGAGCCGATCGTGCGAAGCCGCAGGCTCCGGCCGCTGCTCGATCGATTGAGGCTCGTGGTGTCGGCGCGCAGGATGCTCGTCGGCCTGCCCGTCACAGATGAGCGTTCATTCGCCGATGCATCCACAGGTGCCATTCGCGCAGGTGATCAGTCGACGCAGCTGCTCTGCCTCCTTCTGGAAGGTTGGCAGGACCTCATGGTGGGTCAGGTCGTGAACGCGGAGTTTCGCGGAACGCAGGTTCTGCGGCTCGCAGACAAGGAGCAAAAACTGCTGAGGAGCTGGGCCCATCTGCTCGAGCGCACGGCGCACGTCATGAACACGTCGCGCGTCGCGATACGCGAGGAGGCCGAGATGCTCGACTTGGCCGAAAACGACATCTCTGTCGCACAGGCGTGGGCGAACGCGTTGCTCCTGTCTTCCGCGCGATTCGACGCCGAGCTGTCCGCATGGTATTCCCTGCACAAGAACAAGCTGCTCGATCCCGGGATGCGTCTCATCGCCCGTCTCGCCATGTGCGCTCTGGGCGAGCGCGCCGACGCTATGCGTCGACTCATTCCGGATCAGCTGCGACGCAGATATGATTTGCAAAATGATTCTGAACCCAAGGGAGCGGATCCGCTTCTCGGGGTCCCGGACCCATCGATCACCCATGAGGTGGGGCAGCTGAACATCAGATTGTTCGGGGGATTCAAGGCGGAGCGAAACGGCCATACGCTCACCGACGAGCTGTGGCGTCGAAGGAAGACGAGCGTGCTCGCCTCCAGGCTTGTGCTGGGGATGGGGTCATTTGTGAGCAGGCGCACCCTTGCCGAGGAGTTGTGGCCCGAATATGATTACGGCCATGCCAGAAGCAATCTGTACAGCGCTCTGTCGATGCTGCGCCGTGCGATGGGGCAGCGTCGAGGAGGCCCCCAGTATATCATCACGCAGGGCGAGGGTGTCGCGGTCAACTCGGAGTACGTCGCCTCCGATGTCATGCGGATGGCCCTTCTGACCCGTGAGGTTCTTCTCGGGCGCAGCGGTGTATCCGGTGAGCAGATACTCGAGATGTGTCTCAAGATCGAAGAGCTCTACGTCGGGCCGCTGTACGTGCCTGACGCCGCGGATTCGGCGTACTTTGTTCGCGTGCGAAAGGCCATGGGATCCAGGTTCCTGGATTGCATGATTCGCGGCGTCGAGATCGCGATCGAGCAGGAAGACTTCTCATCGGCGGCTTGGATGATCGAGGCCGCGCTCAAGGAGGATCGAACGCGCGAGGATGTGATCAGAAGCGCGATGCGCGTCTACGATCTGGGCGGTCGTCGCCGCGAGGCGGTCGAGCTGTATCAGAGCCATCTCTATTATCTCGACCACGAACTCAAGGCGTCACCGGAGTCCGAGACGTGCGCCATCTATGAGCGGATCGTGCGCAAGAGCCGCAACCGGGACATCATGTAGCGAGATGCGAGCGCTCGGCTCGCATGAGCGATCCGGGGGGCGGGGTCGTTCAGCTGATATCGATATGCTCGATGTCGTCGCGGCTGCTTCTGCGGTACAACGTGAAGCGGCGACCGATCACCTGGACGATCTCGGCTCCGCAGCTCTTCGCGACCTCATCGGCAGCGGCGCGCGCGGTGAGAGCAGAAGTATCGAGCACCGAGCACTTGATGAGTTCATGCGCCTCCAAGCTCTCGCTCGCCTGTGCGACGGTGCCCGCACCCACGTTCGCCTTGCCGATGATGACGACCGGATCGAGATGATGGCCGATTTTGCGAAGCTGTCGAATCTGACGTCCTGTTAGTGACATGGCACCCCTGCTCTTCATGCGTGGCGCTCTCGCTGCTCGCGCGTTCAGCTCTGTCGGCTTCCTACCATAGCGCATCGCGCGCACCGGGTGCATCGGAGCCCCGGCATTCTCAAAGAATCTCGAAGCGGCTCCGATGCCACCCGAGCACCTGTCGCAGGGTCAAGATACTGCGGTTTCTCATCTGCGGTGACGCGCATGCGAATGAAACCCCTCATGAGATGGTAAGCTCTGGTGCGTAGGCTAAAGCCCGACTTCGGCGCAACGCTAAGGAGTTCAATATGTCTGAGAAGGATCGCCTCGATTCGCGACGCGCGTCAATCAGCATCGATCCGGCCGGTCCGCCTTGGGCACCCTGCGGCGAGAGCACCGCAGCGCCGAGGGCGCGCTCGGCTTCGTCCGCCCCCTCAGCCGTCCGCGCACCGGTAGATGGGCTCACCGCGGCTCGACGCGCCCAAGGCGAGAGTCGCGCGGGAGGACTGGGAATCGGGCTCACCTGTCCACAGCCCGGTTCCCCTTCGGGCGGACACGCGCGACCCGTCTCTGCAACGCTGGTCGCTCTCGCATCGGCTGCCGTGGGAATCGCACTCGCGATCCTGCTCATCTTGGTGGTGGGCGGTGCGATCATGGCGGTCGTGATGCGAGACGACAGCTCTGCGCCAGGCGATCAGCCGGCGGTCTTCCAGACCGCGACGCGCGCGCCGAGCGATACCGGAGCGGTGAGCGGGCATCTGTGCGCGTCGCTCAGATCATGAGAGATAGCCGAGCCAGCCGACGTAGGCTTGAGCGGTTTCTGGAACCGCGAGCGTGAGGTTCTGTCCGTAGACCTCGACGCCCAGATAGGAGGGATCCTCGTAGGTGGTGACGGTGACCTTCATGCCCTGATAGGTTGTGACGAAGCCGCTCTTCTTCTTGGCGCTATCCGGCAGCGGGATCATCTTCCAAGATGAGATGTTCAGGTTGTCGATCGCATCCGATACCTGATCTTGCGACAGTCCCGTGGCGGATGATATCTCCGCGATCCTGTCGCGCAGGGCACTGTCCGCCTTGCCCTTCAGACCCGATTTCTCCAGAAGCGCGTTGCCGGCATCCGAGCTCAGCGAGCGTATGAACGGCATGTTGCCGAGCGGCGTGTTGACAAGCAGAGATAGACCGCCGAGCACGATGACGAGAAAGATGAGCGCTTTGGCGATCACACGGGTGAAGAACCTCATGGCAACCTAGTTCCTAAGCGAGTTGATAGGAGCCGGAAAGCGTCCGCCTCGGTGTGCGAGCACGTCTCCCGCATACGGGTTGACAGCCATGACCGGAGCTCGTCCGAAGAGCCCTCCGTATTCCAAGCAGTCTTTCGGACCTTTGCCGATCGCGGGGATGATGCGAACAGCTGTCGTCTTGCCGTTGATGACCCCGATGGCCATCTCGTCGGCGATGATCGCCGCGATCGTCTCGATGGGCGTGCTGCCCGGTATGGCGATCATATCGAGCCCGACCGAGCACACGCAGGTCATCGCCTCCAGCTTCTCCAGTGAGAGAGCCCCCGCTTGGACGGCCTCGATCATGCCGGCGTCTTCCGAGACGGGTATGAAAGCTCCGGAGAGACCTCCGACATTGGAGGTCGCCATGACCCCGCCTTTCTTCACGGCGTCGTTGAGCAGGGCCAAGGCGCAGGTCGTACCCGGTCCGCCGCAGGTACCCACGCCGATGATCTCCAAGATGCGCGCGACGGAGTCCCCGGCTGCCGGCGTCGGTGCGAGCGAGAGATCGACGATGCCGCGGGACACGCCCAATCGTTTGGCCGCTTCACGATTCATGAGCTCGCCGGCACGCGTGATCTTGAAGGCGACCTGCTTGATCCGCTCGGCGACCTCCGTCAGCGTCGCGGATTCCGGCAGCTTCTCAAGGGCTGCCGCCATGACGCCGGGGCCCGAGACGCCGACGTTGATGACGGCATCCGCCTCGCCCGAACCATGGACGGCTCCAGCCATGAACGGAGAGTCCTCGACCATGTTGGCGAAGACCACGAACTTCGAAGCGCCGATGCAATCGCGATCAGCGGTGGCGAGCGCCGCGTCGCGGATGACGCCGGCTACGCTCAGCACGGCGTCCATATTGATACCGGCGCGGACGCTTGCGACGTTCACACTCGAGCATACCCTGGTCGTGGCGGCGAGTGCCGATGGGACGGATGCGATGAGCCGACGATCGGCGTCTCCGATGCCCTTGTGAACGAGAGCTGAGAAGCCCCCGATGTAATCGATTCCGATCGTCTCGGCTGCCGCGTCGAGCGCGCACGCGATCGGCGTGAGATCCTCGGCGTGACACGCGGCGGCGATCTGGGCTATCGGCGTGACCGATACGCGCTTGTTCACGATCGGAATGCCGTATTCGCGCTCGAGCTCCTCGGCGCAATCGACGAGACGCTCAGCGGTTCGAGTGACATGTTCGTAGACATCGGCGCACACGCTGTCGATGCTTTCGCGCGCGCAACCCGTGAGCGAGATGCCCATGGTGAGCGTGCGAATGTCGAGATGCTGAGTGGAGACCATCTCAAGGGTGTCCGCGATCTCGCTATGCGTGATCCCCACGGGCTCTCCTTCCGGGGCTGAGCTTGCGATACGATATGACCATTCTACTGTGCATTGCTCGGTGCGGATGGAACAAACACATCGCGGTGGTCGCCGAGCCACCAGGGGTCCCGCCTTCTCGTTCGGTCTTCCGTATGCGCGTGAAGATGGGGAAGAAACGTGCCGATCGGCCGCTTATTGGGTTTATGGGTCCGCTCTGCGGTACCCTGTCCGTATGCGCGTTCACCGAGAGGCTGTCCATCATCTCACAACAGGGTGCGAGCAGGCTGTTCGGTGACGCTGATCAACGCGTCCGCTGCTCGGGCGACGCATGGCTGAAGGGATTCGCGTGGCCGATCTCACCGATCGTTTCGGAACTCTGGTGTTCTCAGAGGTTGTCATGAAAGACTACCTTCCCAAGGACATATGCAAGCGTCTGTCTGCTACCATCGACCGCGGAGAGCCGCTCGATCTGGATCTGGCGAACGCCGTGGCCCATGCCATGAAGACGTGGGCTCTCGAGCGCGGAGCAACGCACTACGCTCATTGGTTTCAGCCCCTTTCGGGCATCACCTCGGAGAAGCACGATGGATTCCTCGAGCCGAACCGCGATGGCACCGCGATAACGAAGTTCTCGGGCAAGGAGCTGATACAAGGCGAGCCGGACGCATCGAGTTTTCCCAACGGCGGGCTGCGCGCGACGTTCGAGGCCCGAGGCTATACCGCGTGGGACGCCACGAGCCCGGCGTTCATCAAGGCGCGCGTTCTGTGCATCCCCACGGCGTTCTGCTCCTACAACGGCGAGGCGCTTGATAAGAAGACACCGTTGCTGCGGTCGATGAAAGTCCTCGACGAGCAGGCGAAGCGCGTGCTCGCGCTGTTCGGGAAGACGCCGCAGCGCGTCTCGCCCTACGTGGGCAACGAGCAGGAGTATTTCCTGATCAAGAAAGAGGCCTACAACGCGCGACGCGATCTGGTCATCTGCGGACGCACGCTGTTCGGGGCGCCTCCCTGCAAGGGTCAGGAGCTCGAAGAGCACTACTTCGGAGCCATCCGTCCCACCGTCGCCTCATTCATGCATGAGCTCGACGATGAGCTGTGGGCGCTCGGAATCCCCGCGAAGACCGAGCACAACGAAGTCGCGCCGTGTCAGCATGAGCTGGCACCCGTCTACACCGAGCTGAACGAGGGAGTTGACAACAACCTGCTCGTCATGGAGAAGATGAAGTTTGTCGCTTCGCGCCACGGACTCGTCTGCCTGCTCCACGAGAAGCCCTTCAAAGGTATCAACGGTTCGGGGAAGCACAACAACTGGTCTGTCGCCACCGAAAGCGAGAACCTTCTCGATCCGGGTGATTCACCTCTTGAGAACCTGCAGTTCATCGTCTTTCTCACGGCGGTCATCGAAGCGGTCGACACATATCAGGACCTGCTGAGGACGACGGTGGCAACCTGCTCGAACGACCATCGCCTCGGCGCCGACGAGGCGCCTCCCGCCATCATGTCGATCTTTCTCGGTGACTGCCTGACCGAGGTGGTCGAAAAGATCGCCGATGGGAAGGCTTCCATCCACGCGACGCACGACATCCTCGATCTGGGTGCCGACGTGCTCCCCAAGCTCGAGCAGGACAACACCGATCGCAACCGGACTTCGCCGTTCGCCTTCACCGGCAACAAGTTCGAGTTCCGCGCGCTCGGTTCAGAGTCGAATCCGGCAGATACGAACACAGTGCTCGATACCGCGGTCGCCGCCTCGCTCAAGCGCTTCGCCGATGCGCTCGAGGACACGCCGAGGGAGCGTTTCGCGGCAGCGGTTCTGGATCTATGCAAGATCCGGCTGAACGAGCATCGACGTATCCTGTTCTCCGGGGACGGCTACTGCGAGGCGTGGCACGAGGAGGCGCGGCGGCGGGGTCTCAGCGATCTTCGCACGACTGCAGATGCGCTGAGTTGCTATCTCGACGAGAAGAACATCGATCTGTTCCAGAGCATGGGCGTGCTCACGGCACCTGAGATGCACAGCCGCTATGAGGTCAAGCTCGAAAAATACAACAAGCTCATGAATATCGAGGCGACGACGATGACTCGCGAGGCCCGACGCGCGTACCGCCCTGTGATCACCGCATACGCGACCAAGGTCGCCAAGGGGCTGGAGGCCATACGATCGGCCGGAGCGGACGCATCGATGAAAAGCGAACAGGACACGCTCAACCGCCTGTGTCAGGGCATAACTGAGATAAACGATGGCATCGATGCGCTCGTCGAGGTACATGAGCGAGCCGAGGCGATCACAGATGCGCAGGAGCAGGCGATGTGCTACGCCCATGAGGTGAACCCCGCCATGGAACGACTGCGCTGCGCTGTGGACGCCATGGAGGAGATCGTTGCGGCAGATTACTGGCCGGTGCCGACCTACGATGACATCTTGTTCTACGTCTAGGGCAGAAGCGCGCTGCTCAAGATGAAGTGCTGCTCCTGGCTCGGCTCCCAGGCCTTTTCCCAGGTCTCGAGCGTGGCGTCGTAGGCCTCGACGTCGGCCGGGTCGATCTCTCTGACGGGACTGGCTCGATAGGTCCAGCGATGACCCTCCAGTGTGCCCTGCGCGAGCTGGGCCACGAGCATCGAGGCGGGATAGGTGCCGTCTTCAAGCGACATGTTGACGCGCTTGCAGCTTCTGAAGCCCTGCCGAACGAAGATGGCGGGATCGCCGAAGACGACGACGGTGCCAAACCCGAGATCGCGGGCCTTTTGAAGTGAATGGTCCATCAGCCTCGTTGCGAAACCCTGGTATCGGCATCCCGGATGTACGCACACAGGGCCGAGCGTGAGAGCGGTCCTCTTCGCGCCGGTCTCATCGGAGATGCTCGCCCGCGTGTACATGATGCTTCCCACGATATGGCCGTGGACCTCGAGGACGAGGTTGAGATCATGCACCAGATCCGGATGCTCGCGCATGATGTGAACAAGGTAGTGCTCGCTGCAGCCGGGTTCGTGAAGATTCCAAAACGAGGTGCGATACAGCTTGTCGACGGTCTCCCGGTCCGCTTTGGTCTCCCGGCGCACGACGGGATCCTCGCTGGGATCCCCTCGGGTGGCGGGGCCGTCCTTCAGCGTCTTCTTTCTATCGCGGGCCCAGCGCGGGTAACGATCGTCGAGGGCGCGCGGACCGCACCCGTGAGCGGTGGTCACGGTGAGCGTTCGGGCGTTGAGGGTTATGATGGCATCTGGAGCGTGCACCAGGTAGTTCTTGCCACGCAGCGTGACGCTCGTCTTGGGGTCGAGGATGCGCGACCGGCACCAGTTCGAGACGTCGTAGACCCCCAGACCGAGATTTCGCGAGAGCCGGACTGCGGCAAGCTCGGTGGTATGTATGCTATCGAGCTTCTCGATCAGATCGTCTTTGGTGCCCATGGCATTCTTCCTCTCCCATTCACACCTGCATCTCATCATGGTAGCGCAATCGGGTGCGCTCGCGCTCGTCCGCGAGGACTGGATAACCGCCGAGAAGAGCGAGTCGGGCTCGAATTTCAAACTCAACGCTGCCTTTGAGTCGTCTTGCGCGCCTCCTGCGCGGCACCTGGGCGCTTGCCAACCCGGATAAGAGGGATTCTCCCTGACTCGGCGTTACGCGTTGCGGTGAGTGCGAGACGCGTTGCGCTGACGTTGCGAGTGAAGGATTCCTCGCGACGTGAGAGAGTGCGAGAGTCCCTCTGGTATGCAAAGGGTGCACTCTGGTATACTCTTTTGCGCTGTCCCCATCGTCTAGTGGTTAGGACACCGCCCTTTCAAGGCGGTAACGCGAGTTCGAGCCTCGCTGGGGGCACCAGAAGCGGTTTCGGGTCCGGTTTCTCTTTGAAGCCGGACCTTTTTCATCTCCTCAGGCGATGTCTGGTGCGCTGTGCATCGAGCGCCCTTCGGGAACCGTGTCATCGTTTTGGCGGCCAGCCGACATCGGCGGGAAAGCGCCTGGTGACCATGTTCGCGCAACTCAGGTCTAGAAACCATTGCGGCTGGCGAAAGCGTCGGATATCGCGAGCGTTCCCTCGACCGATTCCGCCCAGGGAACGAAATCAGGTGTATCGGAAATAATCGCATCCGCCTCCCAGACCGCTTGATGGGGGAGATCCCAGCTGTCGCGCGGCTCAGGCCGAACGGGCAGGTATGGATCCAGATAGGTTGGGTTGAGCAGGAAGAATGCCCCGCCGTCGCAGCGCTCGTTGAAATCGCGCAGCGCTCTGCGGGCTGCCTTGGTCTTTCCGAGCTTGTAGAGCAGAATCGTGCGGGCGAGCAGATACCAGGGAGAGTTCTCCGGGTGATCCGGCGCGCTGTCCCTCATCGCCGCAGGGCTGTCCGCAGTTGCGGTTCGAGACGATCCGGGTGCCTCGGCACGGTGCTCCTCACTCAGGGCGCAGAGCCTGTGAGCCAGCTCGAAGAACCCAGGCTCATCTTCAAGGCGAGCCAGCGCCAGCATCACCGTTCCCTCGGCATGATTGGGATATCCCTCGGCGCGCATCACCAGACGCGCGTAATCGGCCGCCCGTCGATACCGAGCCGTCTGCATGCACTGCTGCGAGAGGGCCTCAAGAATATGAAGCCAGCCGATGACCTCCAAGCTGGCGGCTGTCAGATCGGCCGCATCCGAGCTGTTCTCCCGTGCGCATGAGGGCGAGATCCAAAAGTGCGGAGCAGCGATGTCAAACCCGGCGACGCTCTCGCTCAGTTGATCTCGGACCTCCGCTTCGAGCTTCAAGAGATCGGAGACGATACCATCGGGTTGGGCGTGATCGAGCAGAATCGCCAAGAGCTTCGGCTCGGCGAAGAACTCGTCCATCTTGGCGATGTCGAGGAGGCTGGCGCGGATTCCGGCGAACAGCGCGAAGCGCGATTTGGCGAAGTCATCGTCTTGCAGATCTCCGATGGCGTCTAGCCCCCTCATGAGCGCGGATCGAGTTCGCCTGTACTGCACGAGGGCCCGAGCACGCGGGGTCGTCGCGTACTTCTCCGGCCGCTTGGCGATATCTCGTCGCAGCAGCTCCCGTGCGGCCGCGGTCAGATCGCTATGGTCTTTGCCGTACTCATTCAGCAGATAGCAGATCGTGTAGTCGTTCAGGTTCATCAGTTTTCGTCTCCGGGGAGCGGGTAGCCGATGATGCGCGCGTCAAGATCTTTGTCGCTTATCTCGCGTTGGACGATCTCGCTGGTCGCGATCCAGGTCGCCAGACTCGGGGACTCGGGATCGCTCGGGCCCTCCTGCAGAAGCGGGGTCGCCTCGCTCAGAGCCAGTATCAGCTCATCTTTGCTGCCGGCTTCGACACCCACGCGCGCGAAGACGCCATCTGGCAGCTCGGGCTGGTAGAAGAGCATATCAGCGCAGTTGGGATAGGTGCGCATGAGACTTCTCAGCTCGTGGGCGGCATCTGAGAGGTCCAGTGCATGATAGGACATGCACAGGGCAGCCAAGATCGCCCATGCATCATCCGTGCGCGCAGCGCTATGGTGCCTTCGGCGCGCTCGGGTGGATGTCAGATTCGGTGCGATGCGTCGCCGTCCGAGTCTCTTCAGATCCCCGCGGGGACGCTCGAGCTTCGCCATGGCGAGCATCGCGGTGAATCGAATATCGGCGGGATCGCTCGGAACTCTGGCCAGGCTTCGTTCAGCCGTCCGGAGAGCGAGCGTGTAGCGGCCGGCGATAAAGGCTCTTGAGGCGATGGCCGCGAGCCAGCGCAGATAGGGACGTCGTCCCAGATCATCTGCGAACTCCCTGCTGTAGACATCGCCAGCGCTAAGGAGGCAGGTCTCGGCATCCTGTTCGACCTCCTTCTCGTGCGCAAGAAGATAGTCGACATACTCCTCATTCGATTCGGACTCCATCGCGGCGAGCATCCGCCGCGCATCCCAATTTCCGCCGTCCAACCCGATCGCTTCGCGAAGCTGGAATTCCGCATGCTCAGCGGCCGCTTCCGCCTCGGCGTCATCGGCGATCGCGGGAATGGCGTAATCGATCGTTCCGGCGGCTTTTGCAACCAAATGAAATGAGCGATCGCTATCGCTGACGATGAGCTGCGACGGATCCTCATCGAACGCCGTCATGCACTCTTCAATGAACACGCTGTTATTGAGGGGGAAGACGCGTCTGCGCTTCATGGTCTGAAGGATAAGTCGCAAGCAGTCCTCTTGCATGGGATCGAACGACATCGCCGGATCTCCTCTTTCTTTTCCGTCAATCAGCTAGCATAACACATGTACCCATGATTCAGTCGACCTGTCATATCGGCACCGTCATCTTCTTCGTCGATGCGCACGAATGAGATCGTGTTGAGAACGTAGAGGCCGCCTCGATCGAATGGCGGTAGAATATGAGTTGACAACGGGGCATGTCAAGCAGGTTCAACGTTTTCTGTTCATGCGGCACCGAAGACGGTTCCGCTTGTATGCGGGCTTATCGAGCCTGCGATTGGGAGGTATGTATGGGACGTTTCACCAATCCTCGCGACTTGTTCTTCGGTGAGGGAGCCCGTCATGAGGTGGCCAACCTCAAGGGCAACAAGGCCATGATCGTCACCGGGGGCGGCTCCATGCGCCGGGGCGGCTTCCTCAAGGATGTCGAGACGGATCTCAAGAGCGCCGGCTTCGAGGTCTCGGTGTTTGAGGGCGTCGAGTCCGACCCTTCGGTCGAGACCGTCATGAGGGGCGCCGAGGCCATGAGCGCCTTCCAGCCGGACTGGATCGTCGCGATCGGCGGTGGTTCGCCTATCGATGCCGCAAAGGCGATGTGGCTGTTCTATGAGTACCCTCACGAGACCTTCGAGGAGGCCATCGTTCCGTTCAGCTTTCCCGAACTGCGCCAGAAGGCCAGGTTCTGCGCGATCGCCTCGACGTCGGGTACGGCGACCGAGGTCACCGCATTCTCTGTCATCACGGACTACAAGCTGGGCATCAAGTATCCCCTGGCCGACTTCAACATCACGCCCGATGTCGCTATCGTCGATCCCGAGCTGACCTACACCATGCCGCAGAAACTGTGCGCGCACACCGGCATGGACGCGCTGACGCATGCGGTGGAGGCCTACGTTTCAACCGCCGGTTCGATGTATACCGATGGCAACGCCTTGCATGCGATCCGCGAGATCGTCGAGTGGCTGCCGCGCTCATACGAGGGTGATCATATCGCGAGGCAGCACATGCATGACGCTCAGTGCATAGCCGGTATCGCGTTCTCAAGCGGACTGCTCGGCATCGTTCACTCGATGGCGCACAAGACGGGGGCCGCCTTCTCAGGGGATCATATAATTCATGGGTGCGCCAACGCGATGTACCTCGGCAAGGTCATCCAATTCAACGCACGCGATACGCGCGCGCGAAACCGATACGCGTTCATCGCCAAAGAGATCCTGCACCTTGATGGAACGAGCGAAGACGAGCTGGTCAGCGCTCTCGTGCAGAAGATTCGCGACCTCAACGATGCGCTGAGCATCCCGCAGGGCATAAAGAACTACGGACGCGGAGGCGTTCGCGCCGATGCATCCGTGATAGACCCTGATGAGTTCAAAGCGAAGCTGCGCGATGTGGCCGCTACGGCGATCGGTGACGCCTGCACGGGCTCCAATCCGCGTCAGCCCACGCAGGAGGAGATGGAGAAGCTCCTCATGTGCGCATACAACGATGAGGCGGTGACCTTCTAGGGAACCGAGGACGCCGCACGGTTTCAGCTTGCTGCGAACGATCGCGCTGAGGCGGTCGCCAGCGTCAGAGCACCCCGTCGCGCATCGCGCGGCGGGGTGCTCTGACTGCACGGGCGCAGAGGGTGTCACCGAAATTTGTCTTCTTTGGATCGAAACGCATCCCGCATTCATTATGATGGGTACAAGAGTGCTATTCTCTCCTGCCTCATGAGCGCGCGGTCCCATGCGCGCTCGGAAAGGGATGTGATCAGACATGTCGATCGATGTTGGGATCGTCGGCGCCGCCGGATACGTCGGCGCCGAGCTCGTCCGGCTTCTTTTGGATCATCCGGACTTTGAGGTCGTTGCCATTACCTCGGATGCGGACGCGGGCCAGACGTTCGCAAGCGCGTATCCATCGTTTTCCGGTGTGAGCGATCTCGTGTTCACCGGTCATGATGACGCGAGGCTCACCGAATGCGATGCGGTGTTTTTGGCTGTTCCGCATACCGCCGCGATGGCGCTGGTACCCGATCTGCTTTCCGCCGGTGTCACGGTCATCGATCTCTCGGCTGACTACAGGCTGGCCGGTGCCGATGTCTTCGAGCAGTGGTATGGCGTGCACCATACCTCTCCGCAGCTTCTGAGTACGCGGTTTTTCGGACTACCGGAGCTGTTCGGCGACGGGCTCGTGGCGGCGGCCGAGCAGCGCGCTCAGGGAGAGCCGGTTCTTGTGTCATGTGCCGGCTGCTATCCCACGGCGACATCGTTGGCGGCCTATCCGGCCCTGGATGCCGGTTGGATCGATTCCACGAGCCTGATCGTGGTCGATGCCATTTCGGGCGCGACCGGTGCGGGGCGCACCGCAAGCGCTCGGACGCATTTCTGCAATGTCGACGAGAACCTTGAGGCATACGGCGTGTGCCGGCACCGTCACACGCCCGAGATCGAGCAGATACTCGGTGCCCCCGGGCGCGTGGTGTTCACCCCGCATCTGGCGCCGCTCAAGCGCGGTCTGCTCTCGACGGTCACCATGGTGCTTTCGTCCGAGTGGGCATCCGCGTTGACATGCGAAGAGGCGATATCTCGGTACCGGGACTTCTTCAACGGACGGGTTTTCGTTCGAGTCATGGATGAGGACGAGATGCCGAGGACGGCATCGGTCGCGGGGAGCAATGTCTGCCAGATCGGTTTGGCCATCAGCGAGCGCACGCATTCTTTGATCGCGGTCGCCGCGATCGACAATCTGTGCAAGGGGGCCGCAGGTCAGGCCGTGCAATGCGCGAACACCTTGTTTGGGTTCGACGAGAGCCGGGGATTGCCGCTGGCGGCTCTTCCGGTGTGATGCTTCGCCCCGCGAGACGCGGGGCGAAGCATCGTTGGCATACAGATGGATTCACACATCTCATCAAGGAGAACATGGATGGACACAGATGAGTTCGACGCGCGGATTCGCGCGGTGCCCGACGGCGGGATCACGTCCGCGCAGGGTTTTAGAGCAGCGGGCGTGCATGCGGGCTTTCGCCGGGATCCGGCGCGCCCGGATCTGGCGCTGGTGGTCGCAGACGATGTTTGCTCAGCTGCCGCGGTGTTCACGCGCAACGCGTTTTGCGCGGCACCGGTGCGCGTGAGTCGCGCTCACCTGGGAGGTGCGTCACGTGGCCACGGTACGATCCGAGGGGTGGTCATCAACTCGGGCAACGCCAACGCGGCGACCGGAGAGCCCGGGATGGTCACGGCACGGGAAACCTGCGACATCGCCTCGCAGGTCATGGGCTGCGAGCCCGAGCAGGTCCTTGTCGCCTCGACGGGAGTGATCGGCCAGCCGCTGGACATCGGACCGTTTGAGACCGGCGTGCCGGATGCATTCGATCGTCTGTCGCGAGACGGAGGCGCCATGGCGGCGCGCGCGATCATGACAACCGACACCAATCCCAAGGAGTATGCGGTTCTCTATCGCAGCGCGACGTTGGAGTACGTCGATCGCACATTCACCGTCGGCGGCATGTGCAAGGGATCGGGTATGATCATGCCCGATATGGCGACCATGATCGCGTGCATCACCACCGACGCCCCGATCGGTCCCGCGGCCCTGCACGCGATACTCGCGGCATCGGCAACCCGCACCTTCAACAAGATCACAGTCGACTCTGACACATCCACGAACGATACGTGCATCCTGCTCGCATCAGGTGCAGCTGCACCTGATGCGGCCCTCATCGAGCAGGGAAGCGATGCCTTCGAGGAGCTCTCGCACGCGGTCTTCGTCGTCTGCGAGGCGCTCGCGCGAAGCATCGCCGTCGATGGGGAGGGAGCCTCAAGACTCGTGACCGTCAACGTCACGGGTGCCGCGACTCCGGCCGATGCCGATACCCTGGCGCGCGCGGTCGCCAATTCCCCGCTCGTCAAGACCGCGATCGCCGGACGAGATTGCAACTGGGGTCGCGTCGCCATGGCGCTCGGGAAATGCGGCGCGCTGTTCAGACAGGAAGACGTGGCCATCGACATCATGGGGATTCCCGTGTGCCGCGGCGGTCTGGCGGTGCCCTTCGATGAACGGGAGGCTCGGCGACGGTTCGAGTCCTCCGAGATCGTCATCTCAGCCGATGTGGGAGCGGGCTCGTGCGCGACGCGCGTATGGACCTGCGATCTCACGAGCGACTACGTCAAGATCAACGGCGACTATCGCACATAGCGCGACGCGATATAACGAGCTCCGATCCGATCGCATGCGTGGAGGTCCCCATGAAATACGCCCGTGACGCCCGAGCGGCTGTTCCCAGCGAGCAGACGGTCCAGCTTCTGTTTGAAGCGCTGCCATGGATCAAGAATCTCACCGGAAAAACCGTGGTCATCAAATACGGCGGCGCGGCCATGGTCGACAAGCGCCTGCGCGCGGACGTGATGGCCGATATCCTGTTGCTCAAGATCATCGGTATGAAGCCGGTGCTCGTTCATGGTGGCGGATCGGCGATCAGCGAGGCTCTCGAGCGCTGCGATCTGCCGGTGAGCTTCAAAGACGGTCAGCGCGTCACGACTCCTGCGGCTATGGAGATCGTACGCGAGGTCCTTGTGGGCAAGGTGAATCAAGAGCTCGTCTCGGTCATCAACGAGCACGGAAACATCGCCGTCGGCGTCTCGGGCTGCGATGCGGGGGTTATCGTCGCCGAGCAGCTCGATCCCGAGCTGGGACGCGTGGGCAAGATCGTGAGCGTCAACGCCGAGTATCTCGAAGAGATGATATCGCACGAGTACATCCCGGTCATCGCATCTGTGGCTCAAGGCGAGGACGGCGGATTCTACAACATAAACGCTGACGTCGCGGCTGGCTATATCGCGGCGGCGGTCCACGCGCACGACGTGGTTTTCCTGACCGATGTCAATGGTCTCTTTGAGGATTTCTCGGATAGAGCCTCGCTCATCTCGAACCTCACGCTCGAGGAGACCCAGCGGCTGCTCGATGGCGGCAAGGTCGCCAAGGGTATGATCCCCAAGCTGGAGTCTTGCATCTACGCGCTGCGCTGCGGCGTGTTTCGCTCCCACATCATAAACGGCACCATCGATCATGCGCTGCTCCTGGAGCTGCTCACAGATTCGGGTGTGGGAACGGTGATGCATTCCACTGATGCCGGGTACGAGATGGATGCGCATCCTCATCCGCTGGGAACGTTCGCTTCACGTCTCGCGGAGAATATCGATCCCGCCGCGGAGGCGGTCGAGAAGATATGAGGCGAGCGGCTTTCACGATCGGCAGAGGTGCCGTCTCGAGCTGAACGATGAGCTCGCGGCATCGGCGGCGGGCGAGCGGCCCGCTCGACAGAAAGGTGGTCCACATGTCGTTAGATCAGGAGCAGACGCTTGAAGCGTCATACATGATGCAGACGTTCGCGCGCCTGGACGTTGAGTTCACACGGGGCGAGGGCATGTCCCTCGAGGGCGATGACGGCAGGCGCTACCTGGATTTTCTCGCCGGAATCGGCGTGTGCTGCCTGGGCTACGCGCACCCCGCGCTGACGGCTGCGATCGAGGCGCAGGCGCACAGGCTGCTGCATGTTTCGAACTTCTTTTTCATCGAGCATCGCGGCGAGGTCGCGGCGATGCTCTCGAAGCTCGCCAACGGAGATGCCCTCGGTGCTCGCGCTCTGGCCCGCGCCATCAAAAGCCAAGATGGAGAGGCCGTCGCCGCCGCGAGCGCTCCTCGAGCCGGCGAGCAGATCTGGCAGACCTTCTTCGCGAATTCGGGAGCCGAAGCCAATGAGACCTCGATGAAGCTCGCGCGCCTGTTCGCGAGACGCAAGGGCAACAAAGGGAACACGATCATCTGCCTGCGCGGAAGCTTTCACGGTCGGACACACGAGACGCTTGCGGCGACGATGCAGGATCACCTGCAGGAACCGTTCAAGCCCCTGCCCGACGGCTTCATCGCATGCGAGCCGAACAGCATCGAGCAGCTGCAGGCGATCTTCGGGGAGCAGGGCAGCGAGATCTGCGCCGTCATGGTCGAGGCGATTCAGGGCGAGAGCGGCGTGCACCCCCTGACGCAAGATTTCATGCGCGCCGCCCGGGATCTCGTTCACAGCCATGGTGGCCTGCTCATCTCAGACGAGGTGCAGACGGGACTGTTCCGCACCGGAGCCCCGTTCGCGTCGCACCTGTTCGGGATCCATCCCGATATCATGAGTCTGGCCAAGGGCATCGCCGGGGGTGTGCCCATGGGCGCCTGCGTCGCGCGCCGCGAGGTGGCCGAGGCCTTTGAGCCGGGAGACCACGGCTCGACGTTCGGAGGGAGCCCGCTTTCGGTTGCGGCGGCCGAGGCGGTTCTCTCCGAGCTCGTGGTCGGCCGATTCGGCGAGCGGGTCAGCGAGGTCGGAGCCTATATGGCCGAGCAGCTCGCTGCCCTTTCGCACGTGGTCGAGGTGCGCGGCGCCGGTCTCATGATCGGCTGCGATATCGACGAGGCGTCCGGTGACGCGCGCGACGTGGTGGCCCGCGCCTTGGAGGCCGGCTTCGTGCTGAGCGCGACCGGTCCGCGCACGCTGCGGTTTCTGCCGCCGCTCATCTGCACCAAGACGGATGTGGGCGCCCTTGTTGCGGGTTTGGCGGACGTGCTCGGCTAGATCACGTCCACTCCGCCTCTCGACGGATGCGTTGCTCGTCCGACCACGTGAGACAGTCGTATGCTCGGGCGCTCGATCAGACGCCAGAACGCGGTGGCGACGCCGAGGCTAGCCGCCAGCGCGATCCCCGACAGCATGAGCGGAGATGCGATGCCGATGCGGGGCAGAAGCGCCTCGATCGCCCCGATCGTGATCGCATGCGTGAGATACAGGCTGTAGGAGAGGGCGCCCAGCATCAGAATCGGCTTGCAGCTGAGTGCTCGATGCAGCAGGCCATCGGTCATCGCGAGAGCGACGCATGCCGCGCATGCCGCGCTCATCGCGGTCGAGAGCGCTGCCGCGCCGAGCGGTCCGGTCGCGACGAGCTGCGGCAGCTCGATGAGCAGCGCCGCCGCGATGAGCGAAATGACCTCAAGCGCCCGCGGAAGGCGCAGGGCGCGGAGCCGCTCCCAGCGCCGTGCGAGCAATGTGCCGATCCAGAACATGAGGCACAGGCGCAACGGGAAGTATCCGCTCCAGCTCGAGAGGAATATCGCTGCGAGCGCGCCGAGGACAGCCGGGCCGTCACGGCGGATCCTGCCGATGCAGGCGATGGCAAGAGGGAGCGTCAGGCTGAACCATAGCTCCCAGCTCATGGACCATACCGGTGAGTCGACTCGTGAGATCGCTCCGCCGAACAGGTTGACCGTGTCATCTGAGACGTTGAAGAGCAGATCGAATTGCATGAGGATGTCATGGACGGCCCTGCGCGCACCCGAGGAGAACTCGACGGCCATCGCGGAGCGGGACATCTGTCCCATGCGCCATGCGACAAAGCCTGCGATGATACCGAGCGCGATCGCCGCGGCGGCGGGGATGCCGAGGCGCACCACGCGTCTGGGGTAGTAGCCGAGCCAATCGTCGTGCGCGCCCGCGCGAAGTCGCGCGAGCGGTGCGATCGACAGGACCACGCCGGAGAGCACGAAAAAGATGAGAACTGATGCCGTCCCCGGTATCAGGCCGTAGGGGGAGTCGGCGCCAAGAGGTCGGATCATCATACCGATATGCAGCAGCAGCACGGACAGGCATGCGATCCCGCGCAACCCGTCCAGTGATGCGATCCTGTTCGAGCGGTTCTCGTCCATCGTGCCCCAGCTCGTCGCGGCCAGCTCCATTTCCTGAATGCCCGCTACGATACCATAGGGCGGCGAGAACGGCATCCCAAGGGGATGACTCGCTTACAACCAGGGCTCGATTCCGAGGTCCTCGCTCGTGATCACCGCGAGGTCATCATCGCGGATCATGAGCATGCTGCCATCTCCGAGCGGTCGGAACATCGAATCGAGTGAGTAGGTATCGCACAGATAGATCCTGGGCGCGCGGCCCGCCGAGTCAGCGGTGCAGAACGCGCGCCGGCACGTCGGGATCGGGGTGTTGCCGACGATCTGATCCATGCCGAGCGCTGGATCGGCTGTGAGCTCCTCGATATCCGTCCACAGCGGTCCCGGCGGGTCTTGGGGGCCGTGCTGTTGTCCGCGCGCCGCAAGCGCGCTGAGGTGCTCATCCTCACCTGAATCAAACAGCGCGTTGAGTCCGTCACGAGCTCGGGTGGCGTTGCACGCGCCGCCCAGGTGCACCTCGGCGTAGGTTCGCGTAAGCCCCGCGTGCGTGATGAGAAACCCTTCGGCTTCGGCCGCGATGCGGGCACCCATATCTGCGAGGATGCGTCTGGCCTCGCCGGCGAGCCTCGGCTCGGTGGCGGCCGTCTCGGAGCCCAGGATGTATTCCATGTCATGGTTGCCCACGAGCACCTCACAGGTGACGCCGCGCTCTCGCAGATCGCCGACCCAGTCACGCAGCATGCGAAGACCTGGGATGAGAATGCAGCCGGGTGCGCGGATCCCCGTGCTGCTCCATGCGTCGCAGTAATTGCCGAGCATCACGATTCTTTCGAGATCGAGGCGCCTCACCGCCGTCTCGACTCGTGGGAGGATGTCGCTTTGGGCGAGATGGACGTCTCCGACGATGAGTGCCGGTGCCCCCGATCGATTCTCTGCGGTGGTTTGTTCAGCCATGGTGAACCTCTTTCTGGGCCGACAGGCGCGGGCTCGCTCGTCGTCTCGGCCCGCGCCTGTCTGGCGCTCGCGTCCGTCGGGTTCGCGACCGGCTGCCGTCCGCATCCGCTCGCGCCTGCTTCGGGGATCCGTGTTCCGATGGCCTCCCGACGGGACGCTCGATGGTTTCTCACCTGGGAGTGTACCCTGATCTGCGGGGTGCCGCTCAGCATTCATGGGTCGCAACGCCCGTCTCCTCATTTCACGCCTGTCCCCTGCACCGGTGCCGAGGGCGCCGCCGGCGGCGCGACGAACCACCTCGTTCCCTGCCGCCACAGGCTCTTGCGCCTGCCTGCGATCCGAACGTCGAAGCGCGTGACGAGGTTGCCCATGTGAGCGCGACCGTAGCTGCGGACGCTGTAGACGGATTCCACGGTCCAGCTCCTGCCGTCGATCCAGGTCACGCGCACCGGCCGCTCGTCGCCGCATGGGTCGTACTCGACCGTGACCCCGACATATACGCGCCGCATGGGTATGCCATTCGTCCCAGCGAGATCTCCCACATCGCTCCTCTCATATCGAACAGGTGTTCGTAGATAAAATAATAACCCACTGGATGGATTGATGTGTGGAGCCGCATGCCGATCCGGAACGGACGTCGGCGACGAGCGCAATAGCGTGTTTAAAAAAGGAGGATGCGGGTACACGCTAGCTGTCAGCAGCGTGTGCAGGGGGAGGAGACTCAGTGATATGCACGGCATTCAATCTGCAAGCGAAAAAATATTTCCAGACCTTAGCTGACAGCTAATGAAATCGAGCACCCTCTACACAATAATGAGGCCATATCGGAATCAGCGAGGAACCCCTCGTTTGATTGCAGCGACGAATCAGAAAGGTTGAGGTTATGGTGGATAACGCACAGGGACGGTCCCACTCGGCGGCGGCGATCGTAGGGATCGTGTTGGGCGTGCTCGCGCTCGTTCTCTCATGGGTTCCGATCATCAACAACTTCGCGGCACCGCTCGCGGTGATCGGAGCGATCTTCGCGATCGTGGGCATCGTGGGAACCGTTCGCGGCAAGAGATCCGGCAAAGGGCTGGCCATCGCGGCGGTCATCGTGAACGTCATCGCGTTCGCCATCGTCATGGGGACGCAGGCGATGTACGTCGCGGCCATCGACCATGCGGCGAACGGTCCGTCAGCGACCTCGAAGTCCCAGGACAAGGATTCATCCGACAAGGGGTCCTCAAAGGGCGACTACAAGGATCTCTCCGCGGGCACCGAGGTCAAGCTCGAGAACGGACTCAGCGTGAAGCTCGATTCGGTTCAAGGGGATCTCAAGAACTACGATGGTTCGAAGGTGATCGGCATTCACGTCACATACGTGAACAACGGCGATAAAGAGGTGAGCTACAACTCCTTTGACTGGAAGGGCGAGGACGCGAAGGGGGCGCAGGAGACCGCGACCTATTACAGCGAGGGCACCGACGAGCTCAACTCCGGTACGCTCGCCGCCGGCGGCACGGTCTCGGGAAACATCTATTTCAAGGATGGAACCGTCAAAGCGCTCTACACCTCCTCGTTTCTCTCGAAGAGCGAGACGGCCAGCTGGAAGCTCTCCTGATAAGAGCTCGATCGCCGATCGCGCGCTCAGCGGCGTGACCGGCGCCTCTCGAGTTGGCGGTGGCACGCATCTGTCAAAAACGAGTGTCATGCGACTTCTGAGCTAGCAGCAGATGCGCAGCTCACAGATGAAGCGCCCTCCAGGCACAGATTGCCTGGAGGGCGCTGCGGTATCGCGGGTGGGCGATGAGGGACTCGAACCCCCAGCCTTGTGCGTGTAGGGCACCTGCGCTGACCAGTTGCGCCAATCGCCCGCGGACACCAAGTATAACCCAAGCCGCACCGATCGAGGAGCCGCGCACTCGAAGCGATGGCGTGACTTCTGCGTGGCATCTGCCGTCCGGCTGGCCACGCGTCGACGAAGGCGGTTATGATAGGGCCGTTCGCTTCGCTCGATACCGGAGGGCCCATGCCCAACAGCTTTCTGCCTCTATCACCTGACGATGCCCTGCGCGAGCAGCTCGCCGGCGTGCGCTACGTCTTCACGGATCTCGATGGCACCATGCTCGCACCGGGTTCCTGCGCGCTGGCTGATGCGAGCGGCGCGCCGAGCCTCGATCTGGTCGCCGCTCTGGTCGAACTCAAGCGCTCGGGCATCGAGGTCATTCCGTGTTCCGGACGCAATCGCTCCATGCTCCATGAGGACGTGCGCATCTTGGGCCTCAATGCCTTCATCGGCGAGATGGGCGGCCTCATCATGGTCGATCATGCCAGCAGCCGCTGGGAGTACTTCACAGCGGATATGGACTACGTCCCAGCCTGCGGACTCACACCCCATGAGGTGATCGAGAGCACCGGTATCTGCGATGAGTTCGCCAATCGCTGGCCGGGCCTGCTCGAGTACCACAACGACATGTCGACCGGCTACAGGCATCGCGAGGTGACGGTCGGGATGCGCGGAGAGATTCCCGATGAGCAAGCGCGTGATCTGCTCGACGCATGTTCGACTGCGCTCGACTGGGCGGACAACGGCTATCTCAACTACATATCGGAGCCCACGACTCTGAAGCTGCCCGCGGGCACGAAGGGCAGGGCATTCAACATCGTGCCGAAGGGACTCAACAAGGGTCGGGGTATCGCGCGCTTCTGCGAGCTGCGCTCGATCCCCATCGAGCAGACGCTCGCCATCGGCGATGCGGCATCCGATTTTCTCATGGCGGATCATGTGGGGACATTCATCTTGGTGGAGAACGGCCTTCGATGCGCGACTGCGCCGGCGTTTCTCGCAGCGCATCCCGATGCCTACGTCGCGCACGGACGCATCACCGATGGATGGGTGTGCGCCATGCGCACCGTGCTGGCCGCTCGGGAGCGGAGCGCATGATGGCTCAGCCGACCAAAACGGCCTTCACCGGCGATCGCCCGATCGGCGTGTTCGACTCGGGCGTCGGCGGGTTCACGGTTGCAAGGGCCATCTCGCGCGCCATGCCGCACGAATCGATCGTCTACATCGGTGACACCGCGCGCTGCCCCTACGGAACGCGCGGCGTCGAGGAGGTGCGCGCCTTCGTTGCGCAGGTGGGGACATGGCTGGTGCGGCAGCGCGTCAAGGTGATCGTCATCGCCTGCAACACGGCGACGGCCTCAGCACTCGGTCTCGCTCAGCGCATGTTCGATGTCCCGGTCATAGGTGTCATAGGGCCGGGCGCGCGCGCAGCCGTTCTGGCAACGCGCACGCGCGAGATCGGTGTGCTCGCCACCGATCTCACCATCGCTTCGGGCGCCTATTTGCGTGCGATCAAGAACCTCGATGCCGGTGTTGGCGTGCACGGTTGCGCGACCCAGCGCTTCGTAGAGCTCGTCGAGAGCCGATTGGCCGGCGGAATCGGAGCCGATGCGCAGTGGCTGGATGGAGCAGATCTATTCGATACGCCGGAGGTGCGCGCCCTCGTGCGCCGCGAGACCGAGCCGCTCAGGGGTCTCGATATCGATGCCGTCGTACTTGGCTGCACGCATTTTCCGCTGCTCGTGCGCCCTATTCGCGCCGTGCTGGGCAGAGGCGTGCACGTGGTGTCCTCAGCCGAGGAGACGATGCGCGAGCTTCATGAGATGCTCGCTTGCCAAGGGCATCTCGCCCCGTCGACAGCGAGGCCCGAGCATCGGTTCGCGACGACCTCCGAGAACACGTCCGCATTCGCGGAGGCGGGACGATTCATCTTCGGCTCACGGCTCGTGGACGTCGAGCATGTGGGCATCGATGAACTCAGTCGGCTCGCGTCGGATCGCCAGATCCGGACGCGCAGACTGTGAAAGGAGTGGGCATGGAGCACATGGAGGTACGCAGGGCGGACGGCCGGGGAGCGGGCGATCTGCGGCGCGTGAGACTCGAGCGGGATGTCATGAAGAACGCGCTCGGTTCATGCATGGTGGAATTCGGTGACACCCGTGTGCTGTGCGCCGCCACGATAGAGGACGGACTGCCCGGATGGCGTCGAGCGAGCCGTTCAGGGTGGGTCACGGCTGAGTACGCGATGCTGCCCGCTTCGACCGGGCGTCGCACGAGACGAGAGTTCGGTCAGCGCAGGGGGCGCTCTCAAGAGATCGAGCGCCTCATCGGGAGAAGCCTGCGCACCGCGACCAATCTGCGCGCGCTCGGCGAACACACCGTGACGATCGACTGCGACGTGATCCAAGCTGACGGTGGGACGCGAACAGCCGCTCTCACCGGTGCCTGGGTGGCCCTTCACGATGCGCTCGCGGCTTGGGTGGAGGCGGCCAGGATTCCCAGAATTCCTCTGGTGAGCCAGGTCGCGGCGGTCTCAATGGGTCTTGTGGATGGCAACGTCTTGCTCGATCTCGATTACGCCGAGGACTCGCGTGCCGAGGTCGACATGAATCTCGTGTGCACGCAGAGCAGGGAGATCGTCGAGATACAGGGCACAGGTGAGCGCACGCCCTTTGATCGAGCGCATCTGGATGCACTGCTCGATCTGGGATTTGAAGGGATAGAAAGGCTGATCGCTCTTCAAAACGAGGTCACGGCATTCAGAGACGAGGCCTGAGCGCGTCTCAGACAGATAGTCGCCCAAGATCGCCAGACGAGGAGATAGGGAGCCGACATGGCATGGGAGCACATCGATATCGACGCACTTGATCCCGCCCGAACGATAGTGGTCGCGACGGGCAATGCGCACAAGCTCGTCGAGATCGAGTCGATTCTGGGCCGTGTGATGCCCGATAAGGTGTTCGTCGCGATCGCACAGCTTGGCGATTTCGAGGAACCCGAGGAGACCGGAACGACGTTTCTCGAGAACGCCCTCATCAAAGCCGAGGCAGCTGTCGCCGAGACGGGCCTCGCCGCCATCGCCGACGATTCGGGTATCGTGGTCGATGCGCTCGGGGGCGAGCCGGGCGTGTACTCGGCACGTTATGCCGGGGTCCACGGCGATGACGAGGCGAACAACGCAAAACTGCTGAGCCGCCTGGCAAACACGCCGGCAAGCGCCAGAACGGCGCGATTTGTGAGCGTGGTCGCGCTCATCGACGCGGGAGGGACGGTGCTCAGCGGTGAGGGCAGCTGCGAGGGCAGCATCGGTTTCGCGCCGCATGGTGAGAACGGCTTCGGCTACGATCCGCTGTTTCTGCCCGCGGCGAGGCCCGGCATGACCATGGCCGAGCTCTCCGCCGAGGAGAAGAACGCCATCAGCCACCGTTTCCACGCGCTGCACGATCTAGCTCGAAGACTCGCTGCGTCGGGTACCGCCATCTGACGAGGGCCGCGATTCAGCGCGTGTCACGCGAGCGCGTCGCGGGGATCGGCCGGAGTTTTCTCGTACCGCTCGGCGCAAGCTGCGCAGATTCGTCACATGAGATGCAATTGCCGTCGCGGCCTGATACAATCAGTCCGTTTGTCTATCTTGGGGCATATCTGCCTTTTAGAAATGAGTCCGCGGGAGGCATCGTTGATGGAAGATCAGGAAGTCAATCACATTGAGGACATCCACGAGAAACTCGAGGGCATGGTAGGCGATCGCGTGAAAGTGAAGGCCAATATGGGTCGTACGCGCGTCATCGAGCGCATCGGTACGATTCAAACCGTTCATCCTGCAGTTTTCATCATAGAGGTCGATGAGCGCCGGGGCCGCAAGTCGCGTCAGTCCTATCAGTATGTGGATGTTCTGACGGGTACGGTCGAGTTGTTCGATCCGGAATCTGGTGAGCATATCTTCACTCCCCTGGGCAACCAGCTTGAGGAGCACTGAGGATGATCGAACGGGCGATCAGAGTTTTTGCTCCCGCCAAAGTCAATCTCTATCTCGGAGTTCACGCGCAAACGGATGCACGCGGTTACCACCGAGTCGATTCTGTTATGGCTGCGCTCGATCTGACCGATACCGTGACCGTGGCACCCGCATCGGACTCGACGCTGACGGTGCGCATGCGGCCGAACCTCGACGTTGCAACCGAGCGCAACACCGCGCATCGCGCGGCTGCGGCTCTCGGACGGGCATTTGGCCGAAAGCCCTGCGTCGAGATCGAGGTCGAGAAGCGGATTCCGATTCGCGCGGGATTGGGCGGGCCCTCAGCTGATGCGGCGGCGGTCATCGTGGGCATGTGTCGAGCCTGGGGGATCGATCCGGCCGATGAGCGAGTGCGCGCAACAGCGCGCGGCATCGGCGCGGATGTGCCGTTTCTGCTGTCTGGTGCGCTCGTCTACTGCGACGAGGCGGGAGATCGCCCTGCGGAGATATTCGAACCTCTCGGCGGTCTTGCCGTAGCGCTTGTGAAGCCGATATCGACAGGTGTCACCGCGGCGGAGGCCTACGCGCGCTTCGATAGGGCCCCGGTGCCTCCCGCGCCGATCGATCCGATGCTCGAGGCGCTGAGAGAACATGATGGTGCCGGCGTCGCCCGTCACATCTCCAATAACCTTCGAGCGGCATCATGTGAGCTTGATCCGCAGATCGGACACGTGCTCGAGTGGATGCGCTCCCGATCTGAGGCCCGCGCGGTCGAGCTCACCGGATCCGGTTCGTGCGTCTACGCACTATGCGATACGATCGAGACGGCGGACGCGATCGCCATCGCCGCCGAACGCGAGCGCGGATGGTGGAGCTGCGCCGCAAAGATGAAAAAGTCCCGGCTCTCCGCGTCTGACGTCTAGCATCGCGCGCCGCATTCTGCTACGATAGCTTCGATTCGGGTTGTGGCTCAGTTTGGTAGAGCACCGCGTTCGGGACGCGGGGGTCGCTGGTTCAAATCCAGTCAACCCGACCATCGCATTCTCAACAAGGGGCCCTTGCGGGTCCCTTGCTTTCTGAAAAGCATGCAGGACGCTCACCGCATGGACCGTCGATTCCGGCGCGCTGCGCAGGACGAGTCAGCCGGTGCCGCGAGCCGGAGATGCGCAGAGGATTCGGTATCGGTGTCGATGCGGATTGGGACGCGATCGCACTCGGGGCTGCGGATAAGTTGTGCAGCTTGCGAGATACGTGCAGGAGCACGGGGACTGTTTCTGCGAACGTGTACAATATGAGCATGTTGTCTCGACCGCCTTGGGGCGGTATACTCGTTCGGCATGACTGATGCGCAACCGGGAGGAAACCGTATGATGCCAAAAGGTGTATTTCCATGGATCGTTGTTCTTGTCATAGCGCTGCTGGCGCTCGGTCCGAAGAACCTTCCGAAACTTGGCAAGTCTTTGGGGTCTACCGTCAAGAGCATCCGTGAGGGCATGGAGGACGACGAGGAGACCGCTGAGGTCGAGAAGACCTCCAACGTGCCCGAGGATGAGGAGATTCGCCTGCTTGAGGCAAAGCTCGCCGCAGCAAAGAAGAAAAAGGAACAAGCTCAAGAAAAAGAGGACGCCGAGTAGCACCGTGCTGTGCGCAGGTGAATGACGACCGGCTTTCTTTCATGAATGGGCCGGTCGTTTTGTTTTGATCGCACGAGAACAGGGAGTCTGTTGCATGGAAGCAAATGAGATAGTTCTAACCCCCGAGGGTCGCCAGAAACTGGTCGATGAACTCGACTGGCGGGAGACGACGCTTTCCAAGGAGATCGTCGAGCGCATCAAGATCGCACGCGATTTCGGCGATCTCTCAGAGAACTCCGAATATGACGATGCGAAGGACGAACAGGCGAAGAACGCTGCTCGGATCGTCGAGATCCAAGCGATTCTCGCGAACGCTCAAGAGGTGAAGGCAACCGGTCATTCACTTACCGTATCTATCGGCAGCTCGGTGTCGCTTGTGGACGCCGATGGCGTGGCGACCGACGTCTCTCTTGTGGGCACGACCGAGACGAATTCACTGGAGCACAAGATCTCGAACGAGTCACCGGTGGGCCATGCGATCATCGGTCGCGCTGAGGGCGAGACCGTCGAGGTCACGATGCCCTCGGGTACCGTGCGCGCCTATACCATCACCAAGGTCTCGCGCTAGGCTTCAGGGCCCATAGCGTTCAAGCGCTCCTCGAGCCTTGCTCTCGGGGAGCTTTTTTCGGAGGAGTCCAGATGTCTGATCACCGCGAATCTTCCGCTTCTGAGGAAGATGGCGCTTTGCCGGATGCTACGATAAACGACGAGCGCGCGCATCGTTTGGCGAAGCGCGCGGCGCTGATCGCCGATGGAGGCGACCCGTATCCCGAGAAGACCGTAGCGAAGCACCATGTTGCCGAGCTCGAGCTCGCCTATGCCTCGCTGGCCGACGGGGAAAGCACCACTGATATCGTGAGCGTCGCAGGTCGCGTGATGGCGAAGCGCGGACAGGGCAAGATCGCTTTTATCGTGGTGCGCGATCCGACAGGCGAGATTCAGCTGTTCTGCCGTATCAATGACATGCGCGATGAGGACTGGGCCCTTGTTCGCGATCTCGATCTGGGCGATATCGTCAACGTATCCGGTTGCGTCGTCCGCACGCGTCGCGGTCAGCTCTCCATCGCCCCGACAAGCGTCGCGCTTCTGGCCAAGAGCGTTCGCCCTCTACCGGAGAAGTTCCACGGTCTGTCCGACAAGGAGACCCGGTATCGCCAGCGCTACGTCGATCTCATCATGAACGATGAGGTGCGCTCGACTTTTGAGAAGCGCTCGCGGATTCTCTCGGCCTTTCGGCGTCACATGGATGCGGATGGCTACTTCGAGGTCGAAACGCCCATTCTTCAGAATATACAGGGCGGGGCGACCGCGAAGCCCTTCATAACGCACCATAACGCGTTGAATCAGGAGAATTATCTGCGCATCGCGACCGAGCTCCACTTGAAGCGCTTGCTTGTGGGAGGTTTCGAGCGGGTGTACGAGATCGGGCGCATCTTCCGCAACGAGGGGATGGATCAGACTCACAATCCGGAGTTCACCACGATGGAGGCGTACCGAGCATATTCAGATCTCGAGGGGATGAAGGCGCTGGCGCAAGGAGTCATCAAGGCCGCTAACGCTGCGGTGAACAGCTCCGAGCGGATCGATTACCAAGGGCGCGCGATCGACCTGTCGGGAACGTGGGTGAGTCGTCCCATGGCAGAGATCGTATCGGAGGCTCTCGGATCACCGGTCAGCCTCGACACAAGAGTCGAGGAGCTGCGCGCGCATGCCGCAGCGCACGGCATCGAGGTCGAGGCCGAGTGGACAGCGGGCAGGCTCATAGCCGAGCTCTACGACGAGATCGGTGAGCCGACGATCATCGATCCGACCTTTGTGTGCGACTATCCCGTCGAAGTCTCGCCTCTAGCAAAGCGTCGAAGAGACGATCCAAGGCTTACGCACCGCTTCGAGCTGGTCATCGCAGGTCATGAGTACGCCAATGCCTTTTCAGAGCTGAATGACCCGGTGGATCAGGCGGAGCGCTTCAGAAGACAGGTCGAGGAGAAGGCGTCCGGGGACGATGAGGCGATGGAGTACGATGCTGACTTCATTCGGGCGCTCGAGTACGGCATGCCGCCCGCCGGCGGCATCGGCATCGGCGTCGACAGGGTGGTCATGCTGCTGACGAATTCCGCAAGCATTCGAGACGTCCTGCTCTTCCCGCACATGCGGCCCGAGGCGTAGCAAATGCTGACTGCAAGCGTCGCTGCATCTGTATGATCGGGCGCCGTTTGTTTCATGGCGGGCGTTCAGATCAATAACATACTTTTTACGTGCATATCTGGGCTTCGTGCTTCGCGAGACTCGTGCTCCGATGCATAAATCAGTGCGATCTCAAAAGTCCTTGCAAGCTGACAATATTGTGAAGGCGAACGATCGGCAGCGATTTGAGGGCGGAGCCGACAATCCACATGTATGTAGGTTTAATTCCGAGGCGAAAGCACGGTTGGCGGTATCGCGGAGCACCTGATAGAGGCAATACACGTCTCATGTCACTCTGATTGGTGCGGCGAAAACCGGTTAGAGGGGAAAACCAACCGCTTGTCGACAGAGGTGATAAAGCGCTTTATCTGTTTAGGAGAGATGCTAGAATCACTTCAAGCATTGATAAAGCGCTTTATCTGAGAGCAACTGGGACGTACAAGATGCGGAATCGTCGCGAATGCGCATGTTCAAGATGGATGACCGAATTGATGCGTTGCGATTACAGGTTGCTAGGTGCAGTGCTACGCATTAACTGGATCGGACGGAAACAGAGACTAGCACAGGAGGAAACAACATGGCAAAAGTCCTTCTAGCCGGTGAATCTTGGATAACAGCCACAACGGAGTACAAAGGCTGCGATTCGTTCACAAATACAAAACTGGAGATCGGATGTTCGGCTTTACTCGGTTCTCTTCGTCAACAGGGACACACTGTTACGCACTTGCTTGCACATGACGTTCCTGAAAAATTTCCATGGACCAAAGGTGAGCTAGATCAATATGATGTGGTATTGCTATCAGATATTGGATCGAACTCATTAGCACTTTCTGACGATGTGTTTGCAAAAGGGATTCCGTCGGTTAATCGAATGAATCTTTTGAAGCAATGGGTAGAGGCTGGCGGGTCTTTGATGATGGCAGGGGGATACCTTTCCTTCGCTGGATTCGAGGGAAAAGCTCATTATCATGGCACGCCAATCGAGGATATTCTGCCGGTGCAGATACAGCCTTGTGACGATCGTATCGAGGCCCCGGAGGGATTAAGACCAAAACCGGTTGAAGCCAATGCTATTACCGATGGGCTCGGCGAATTTCCGCCGATTCTCGGTTACCAAAAGCTCATTGCGAAGAATGAATCCAAAACTCTGATGACGGTTGAATCCGATCCGCTGCTGGTGGTCGGCAATCCGAAAAAGGGGCGCACGCTAGCATACGCAACAGACATCGCGCCGCATTGGGCTTCCCGAGACTTCATGGATTGGCAGCATTATGGGAGGTTTTTCTCTCGATGCATCGATTGGCTCTCCGGAAGTATATCTGAATAAAGGTCTTCTACTATCCGGCTCAATCTTGTTAGACCAAAGCGAGGGTGAAAAAGAATGATGCCCCAGAAAAGCGCGGAGAGGACCGTTGTAGTTCCATTGCTGTTCATAGCAACGGTTCTGGCAGGCATGCTGTCACCGATGCAGTCGGCAGTAAATGGACAAGTCGGAAAGGAGCTCGGGGACGGAAATCTTTCCGCAGTCGTATCATTTGCCTCCGGGCTGGTCGTGATGACGATCATCATCCTTTCTCAGGGATCCACCAGAAAAGGATTCGCCTCGATACCGCATAAGATCACTGCACATCGAATTCCATGGTGGAACTGGGTTGCGGGATGCTGTGGTGCGATGGTTGTCTTCTCGGAAGGGGCGACGGCTTCCGTCTTGGGTGTTGCAACCTTCCAAACCACGTTGATATCAGGAATGGTGATATCAGGTCTTGCCTGCGATCGATTGGGAATCGGTGTCGATTCCAAGCAACCGTTCAGTATCCCGAGGGTCCTGGGAGCAATTCTGGCTATTGTTGCAACAGTGCTGGTCGTGCTTCCCAACTGGCAGATGCCAAAAGTAATTGCGCTGGCCGTGCTTCCATTCTTGGCAGGTCTGCTAGCAGGTTGGCAGCCAGCGGGCAACTCCGCCGTTGCAAGAGAGACGGGTTCCATGTTGGTCTCCATAACGTGGAACTTCTTAGTCGGCTTTTGCATCTTGGCTTCCGTATTGCTTGTCCGCTTTGCCATGGGGCAGGTGACGCCGGGCCTTCCAAGTGATTGGTGGATGTACCTGGGTGGTCCCTTGGGGCTTCTTTCAATTGCGTTGATGGCTTTGCTGGTACGCGGATTAGGTTTACTCCTTTTAGGCTTGGCCTCAACAGCGGGTCAACTGATCGGCTCGGTTCTCATTGATTGGCTGGTTCCGGCATTGGGCAATCAGGTCTACTTCGTAACGATCTTGGGTGCCTTCGTTGCTCTGGTCGGTGCGGGAATCGCAATGATGCCCTCTGCTCAGAAGCCGTTATAGACCGAAGAGGTTGAGGGCGAGCATGATATGACCTACGGAGGGAGGAAGCGCTATGGCATGCACCGGAATCGAACTCATCAGCAGGCAAGGCAATCCGTATTGGGGGCGAACTCAGGACTTTGAACAGCATTTCGAGTATTCGGGCGTAAAAATTCCAAGGGGCAGTGAGATTCCCGGCACCTATACGCCATTTGACAGTTTGCACAGCGTCATGGGAATCGTCTGGGCCGATGACATTCACAAATCTCCCAAGCTGCTGGACGGAATCAACGAACATGGGATCTGCGGTGGATCATTCTATTTTGATCATTATTTCCGCTACGTTCCTACTGAGCAAATCAAGCTCAAGGGCAAGACGCCAATTTGCGGCGAAGAGCTTTGCACTTGGATTCTGACTCATTACAGAAGTCTTGATGAGACTATTGAAAGACTTGGTCAAGATGTGGGCATCACGAATGATCCGGGATCGATGATGGAAAAGTCCGTTCCCCAGCACTGCGTTTTTCAAGATGAGACGGGTCGCTCGATTGTTGTCGAACCTTCTGTCCCGAACGGTTTCAAGTTCTTTGAAAACCCTGTCGGTGTATTTGCCAACGCACCAGAATTTGATTGGCATCTAGATAATCTGAAGTGTTGGTTGGAGAGGGCGACGAATCGGCAGTATGAGTTTGACCGAACCGAATCGATTCACCAAATAGACTTGGAAGAGCTCACAAGCGGATTAGTGGGGATACCCGCCGATTTCAAGCCGGAATCGCGGTTTTTGCGTGCGGCATTTTTAAAACTGCTTTCCGTCCAAGTGGACGATGAAGATGCGCTGAACCAAGTATTTCAACTACTGTCCTCGGTGAATACACCCAAAGGGGCCTTGAGGATCAGTCAGGCCGATAGGACGCTGGTAGCATGGACCCAATACACAGCTGGATATGATATCAAAAAGAAGATCCTCTATGCTTTCACCTATGAAAACCGGAATCTCAGATCACTTGAATACGGTGATCCTGAGAGATGGGGAAATAAGATTCGATACTACAGCTTCATCTCGAAGCAGTTGGCGTATCCATTTATCGAGAAAAATGTATGGAATCCCGGCGAGAATACATTATAAAAAGCTCGTTCAGCAGCGGTCCATTCAGAGTGCTCACCCGATAAGGTAAAGATGCTTTCTTCGAGAGATGTTAGGAGATCATTATGAGCAAAAAAATAATCCTTGATCTGGACACGGGCATCGACGATACGCTTGCGTTGGCATACGTATTGGCTTCTCCGGAGGCTGAGCTCATCGGAATAACCGGTACCTATGGAAATGTAACCGTCGCTCAGGGGGTTCAAAACGACCTTGACCTTCTTGAACTGTTCGGATATCCAGACATTCCTGTATACGCGGGACCGACGCATCCTTTGGCAAGCGATAGCTTCGAAGTCTTAGATAGCTCGGGGGAGTTTCACGGTAAAAACGGTACAGGAGATGTTGAGATCCCTGCCAAAGCAGCCGGCTCGGTTCAAGAGCAAAACGCAGTTGACTTTATTATCGAATCGGTACGGCAATACGGTGACGAACTTGTAATCGTTCCCACGGGTGCGTCCACGACGATGGCCGCAGTCCTTCGAAAGGCACCTGATATCGAGAACAAGATTCACATCGTGATGATGGGTGGGGCCTTGACGCAACCAGGTAACAGCACCATTTTCGCTGAGGCGAACGTCTTGCAGGATCCCGAAGCCACCAAAGAGCTGTTTTCCAGCTCTGCGGATATCACGATGATCGGGTTAGATGTGACAACCAAAGTGAGAATGAGCCGTCAGGATAACGAGCAGTTGCGCGCAACGGGTACGAGGATCGGCACCTTCATGGCAGATATGATTGATTTTTATATTGAGGTCAGCGAGAGATATGATAGCATCCCCGGTTGCAACCTGCATGACCCTCTCGCCGCCGCAGTCGCACTCGACTCAAGTCTTGTGACAACATTTCCCATTAATCTTACGGTTGATCTCGAGGATGGCCGAGGAAGAACGATTGGTGATCCAGCGAGGCTTCTCGATGCGCCGAACACGAAGGTCGCGCTTGCCGTGGATGGAGAGCATTTCGTGCCGGGGTTTCTCTCCCGCCTCATGTGGCTCGCTATATCAGCCTAGATTTGTTCGAGATTGACAGAAGGGGAGGAAATCATGGCCGAACTTGTTGCCGTTGAGAGGGTAGGCGACGATCTTTTCGAGGAGAATCGCCTAAAGACAAAAAAAGCCCTTCCGGCGCTTCTCATCGTATTTTTGCTGGGCACGCTCATGACTCAAGCGTTCAATTTGGTATTCCAAAACATCGGTGACACTCTCGGTATGTCAGGCAGCGCTGCGCTTCTGAGCACGCTCCCAGGCATTGTTCTTGGTGTCGTTTGCATGCTCTACGGAACGCTTTGCGACTTTATCTCGCCTAAACATATGACGTTATTCGGGGTGAGCTCGCTCATAGCTGGAAGTTTATTGGGGTTTTTCGGATCATTTAATTTTTGGATTGCTCTAGTTGCGCGCATGATTCAGACAGCAGGAGGGCAAGTTGCTGGATCGGTTTTCCTCGTCATGTCCGTAAAGTATCTTACAGATAAAGAAAAAGCCATTTATATCGGTATCTATAATGCAGTTTACTATCTTGCTGCAGCCGTTGGAATCTTTGCCGGAGGCATCATCACCTCGATTGATTGGAAATATCTGTTTCTGGTACCGGGAATTTCTCTGATTTTTATCCCTTCCCTTATCAAATACACCCCTGATATCAGCGCGGAAGGTGAGAGGATCGACGGGATTGGCATAACTATCTTTGCGGTTCTCGCAGGTCTTATCGCAGTGTATTTTTCGTTTCCAAGTCTAACTCTGATAATTGCTGCAATTAGCGTAGCTGCGATTCTCATCGTATGGATTTTAAAGGCCGGGCATCCTTTTCTCAGTCGATCATTTGTAACGAACGCCGCCTATATGTCTGTCGTGCTCATGGTTTTCATGATCTGCTTTTTTAACTTTGCTTGCGTACCGATCTATAACGCACTCGGAGATGCCTTATACAGCGTTCCGCTCACCGAGGTGTCTTCATGGCTCACTGCGGTGTATATCTTCGCGGCGATCGTTGGAGTGGGCTCGGGCCCCGCGATTAACGCACTGGGACGTTCGAAGACGCTTGTTTTAGCGGCGTCTTTGATGATAATAGGTTTTGGTGGTTCCGCGCTTTTGCTCAGCAAGGGCTTCGTCGTATTGTCAGTGCTCGCATGCCTGTTCGTAGGGGGCATGACCATTGCGTATACACCGCTCTACGACACAGCTTCCGATGCTCTACCAAAGGAAGAGGGTGGTCGCGGCATTGGCATACTTGATCTCATGTTGAACACGGCATCATCGATTGGTATGGCTGTATACAGCAGCTTGATAATCAACAAGCATCTCTCAGCTTATAGTCCGATTGGAGCTTCGGCGGGGGAGCCGGCCTTGATATCGAACATTTTTCTCATCATGTCGGCTGTTTCGGCATTGTCGCTCATCGTCTTCTTGGTTTTTAGAAAGGTGACGCTTAAGCATCTGTTGTAATCAAGTCTATGCCAGCGAACTAGCTCCTACCGGTACACAGATCGTTATGACACACGGACACGTGCACGAATCGAGAGCATGCATAGCATTTCGGTCGTGCATTGGCAATAATGACTTTTCATTCGGAGTGCTCACATGCATAAGGTAATCGTTTTCGGCAGCTTGAATATGGATCTGACTATAGCGTGCGAGCGCATGCCGCTTGCCGGAGAAACGATCTCCGGCGGCGGCTTTCTTGCCAATCCCGGTGGCAAGGGGGCGAATCAAGCCGTCGCCGCCGCTAAGCTCGGCGCCCAGACACAGATGATCGGTGCTGTCGGCCAAGATACGTTCGGCGATCAGCTGATCGCCGCTCTGGCTGAGGCCGGGGTGGAGTGCAAGTGCGTTGAGCGCGTGTCCGGCAGACCTACCGGGGTGGCATGCATCGTGCGCGTCGGGCCAGACAACCGCATCATCGTAGATCCCGGTGCGAACGATGTCTTGCGAGCGGAGGATGTCTCGCATGCTCTCGATCGCCTCGCTGGTCCCGGGGACATCTTTCTCACTCAGCTCGAGTGCGACCATGCGACCACGTTTGCCGCCCTTGCCAAGGCCCGCTCCCGCGGGATGTATGTCGTCTTGAATGCTGCGCCTGCGAGAACGCTGCCTGATGACATCTGGTCAAATATCGATCTGGTCTGCATCAACGAAACCGAGTGCGCGGCCATCACAGGAGTCTATCCCGACTGCGACGAGGCCGCTTTGAGAGCGATGCGACAGCTGGCAGATAAAGGCGTACATCTTGTCGCCGTCACGCTTGGTGAGCGTGGTGCGATTCTTCTTGAGGATGGCCGCAAACTCGTCTCAGAGCCGTTTCATGTGAACGCTATCGACACCACGTGCGCGGGGGATACCTATCTCGGTGCCTTCATCGCGGCCCGAGCCAGAGGGATGTCCACCGAGGAGATCATCCGGTGGTCATCGTGCGCCTCTGCGCTCGCGACGACTCGGATCGGCGCGCAGCAGTCCATACCCTCCATCGCCGAGGTTGAGCGCCTCCTGACCCGATAGGCACTGTTCTCACATTGCGCGCTATCGTTGAGCAGCGGATGTTCTATGATGGAACATCCGCTGCTCCGTTTTAGGGCACTGGTCGGATGCGACATGGGAAGATGACAGGAGGAATCCATGGCTCGTAGGGTTACCCTCAAGGACATCGCACGGGAGTCGGGTTACTCCGAATCCGCGGTGTCGCTGGTGCTGAACAACCGATCGTGTCGTCTGTCCGATCAGAGCAAGAGGTGCATTCGCGAGACCGCCCGCCGCCTCCGCTATCGCCCGAATGAGGTCGCACGCGGTCTCGCGATGAGTAAATCGAACACCATTGGCTTGGTTATTCCCGATATCGAGAACCCGTTCTTCTCTTCCTTGGCGAAGCGCTTTGAAGAACGCTGTCGCGAAACAGGATGTGGTCTGTTCATTGCCAACTCTGATGATCGCAGTGCCTATGATTGCGAGCAACTCGAATGCTTGGATGCGCGCGGTGTCGATGGCATCGCATATGTCGCGAGCAACGGTGGCTCTGAAGATGACCAAGCCGATCCGATCGGCGTGCTCGCCGCTCTCTCGGTCCCCTTTGTCATGATCGACCGTGTCATAGATGGAGTTCGGTGTGACAAAGTCTATGTGGACAACGAACTTGGTGCCTATATGGCCGCGTTGCATCTTCTCGATCACGGCCATCGGCGCATCGGCTGCTTGGCAAACACTTCTCATACGCAAAACGGATCTGCTCGACTCATGGGCTATCGCAGGGCGCTGTCTGAGCGAGGCATCACGTTTGAACCGGACTACGTCGCGGAATGCGATTATCACGCTGAGACCGGCTACGCTCAGACAGATCTGCTGATCGAGGCAGGCGTCACTGCGATCTTCTCGACCAGCGATCTCATCACGGTGGGGATGCTCTGCAGGTTGCGCGAACGTGACATCCGCATTCCTGAGGACATATCGATCGTGAGTTTCGACAACAGCCCCTCACTCGCATTCGCTTGGCCAGGTATCACCGCTGTCGATCAAGATATTCCGCGTCTGTCATCTATAGCATTCGATATGCTGACAAGGCGCATCTCGGGAATCGATGATGATCCCATGACCTCCGTCGTGAGCCCCTCTCTTGTGGTCCGCAACAGCGTGCGCTCAATTGACTAGCCGAGCCCGGTGGTGGCGAGATTGATAACTCTGTATGCGCCGTCATAGACATGCTGGGCGTTTGCACGAATGATGGCATCGCACATGCGACTGATAAGAGTGCGATCGGCTTGCATCGCGTCGATCACAGAGAGCACCTCGCGCGTGTCATCGATCTCGTAGGTTCCGTCTCCGAGTTCGGCGGTACGGATGGCCCCCCATGCCTCATGTCCTCCAATGCGATGCACCATGAGCTTTGGGACAGGATAAAACGATAGCTCGCTCGGTTTGGTGATCAAAAGATCGCACCCGCGCATTAACAGATTGGTCGAATATACCGCTGCGAAGATGTCTTGGTCGAAAAAGGCGTGGATGCCGCTCAGCTCGGTCTGATCCTCGGCGAGACACAGGTCTGCGAAGCTCATCACCTCCCTGAAGTCCCCGAAGTGTCGCACCGCTGAGCTGGCGAGTCCATCCACAAGCTGTTCGAGGCGTTTCCAGACCTTCCCGTGATCACCTGCATTGATAAGGAGCAGAGCGTCTCCGCGTCGCGCCGCCGGCAGCAGATGCTCGATGATAGCGGCAACCAGCTCGGTCTGTGCTCCCGCTCCTCCGATCGTGATGAGATAACGGATAGGGGAGCCCCCGAGCAGCCTCTCTCTTCTTCGCGCGCAATCGATATCGATGTTCGAGACGATCTCATGATCCACATAATGGCCGGTCTCGCATATGTCCTTGCGGGGCATTTGTCTGAGCGAGCGAGTCGGAGCCATGCCCCGCAGCATGCGATACCCCAGATACGCTCCGGGCGTCTGGACCGCGTGTATCGAGCCCTCGGCAAGATGCAGCGCCATCGGCCAGTTGTCCGGGATGGCATTGACTACATGGGTGAGGCCTGCGTGAACAGCCGCCTGAGAGGGCCAGGCATGCGTGCCCACATAGGGGACATCTTGAGGAAGGTCCTGAAAGATGGGCACCATGAGTTCGGATTTCTTCTGATCTATCGCGTTATACGAGAGCTTCCTGAAACCCTCCGTGTTGAGTGGTTCCCATATGAGCCGGTTAAACAGGCTGAATCTCTGCGATAGACGAGATCCTTGAGAATACAACTCGTTTTGCGCGGCAATCACCTTGGCACCTGTCGTTTTCGCATGGGACACAAGATCGAACCAATAGGGCGTGAACCCCATGGCACGGGCGGCAGACGCCATCGCGATGGCGATGCGGTAATGTCCATAGCCCATTCGGATATTGCCGATGACCACGGGCTTTCGGTCGGACCCGATGGGGGATCGCTCCGTTTGCAACATGTGGCGTCCCGCCTTGGCGTCCGCGATGATGTCAAGTGGTGCGTCGCTCTCTGACAAAACGAGTTCTCGTATGTCGAGCAGCGTGCCGATCGTTGGGAGATCACGCGCGGCGAGATGGTAGGTGGCTGATGCGTCGTCGCCAAACCGTCTCGCATATCTGTTTCTGGCGCGTCGCGCGCGACGGCGGGTCTTGGCATCCATGACATTGCCGAAGATGATCTCCGACCTATCCGGTAGACCGTTTACGGACTTCATGGCGAAGCTCTTCCTTTCTGATCATGTTAGTGATAGTCTAACTATCAAATCGATAGTTAGACTATCATACGAAAGGAAGAGGATGTCAAGTGGCGCGCAGCGCTAGATTCTCCGATCGTCGAGCGTGTGATGCGCACGGGCTTCCGGAAACGCCTTTCAGCGCTTCATTCGACACGCGTGACACAAAGGCAGTCGAGCAGGCCGCGTTGCTTTTCCTAGATGAGGGGATCGCCGCCGTGCCGATGACCCGGGTGGCGCATGCAGCAGGGGTCGGAGTGGCGACGCTCTACCGTCATTTCGCAACCAAGGCGGATCTTGCGGTACGCGCCGCGACCCTGCTATGGTATCGATTCAACCTCGAGGTAAATGACTTGGTGATCTCAGAGGCCTTCAGGGACATGTCCGGTCTTGAGATGCTCGACGCGCTCACGTCAGCCTATCGCAACGAGTACTTGGAGAATCCGCGTTTCGTCGCCTTCATCGACGAACTCGATCGGATGCTTCTCACAGAGCGTGTCGACCAGTCGGCGCTTGCTTGCTACGATGCTCAGATTGACTCATTTTACTTCGTATTCGAAGAAGCATATCGATCCGGACGAACAGATGGCAGCATCCGTCGTGATGTCGATTTTCGCCTCTTCTATCGCAGCGTTGCCCATGCGCTGCTCGGCGTTGCGCAGAAGCTTTCCAGAGGAGAGCTGATCCCCTCCGATGATTTCTCGCTTGCTTCAAATGAGCTGCATCTCATTGCTGACATGGCGGTGACATACCTTGGCGGAACCGGATCCGGTGATTGCAAGAGGGGAGATCCCGATGACTGAAAGAAGACTTGCGACGAATCGTATCATATGGACCTTTGCCACAGGCCAGCTAGGTTGGTCGATCTTGTCTGGAGTTGTCACGAACTGGCTCGTTTACTTCTTTCAACCTGGCCATGACCTTTTGAACGAAGGTCAGCGCATCTTCATCACCCAGGGCAGCGTGCTGCTCGGTATGACGACGATTGGCCTCATCACCGCTCTGGGAAGATTCACCGATGCGTTCGTCGATCCGTGGGTCGCTTCGCGCTCAGATGCATGCGGCCACCGTCTCGGACGTCGCGTTCCGTTCATGCGATATGCCGCGATTCCCTTCGGAGCTGCGACGATACTCGCCTTCGTGTCGCCGATAGACGGCGTTTCGGTGGTGAACGATATCTTCCTGCTCGTCACGGTGCTGGCGTTCTACGTATGCATGACATGCTATTGCACGCCGTTCAACGCACTCATACCCGAGCTGGGCCGGACGCAGGAGCTCAGAATCGAGGTTTCCACGCGCATCTCGTTCACGTACTTCATCGGCACGGCGATCGCATACCTCGTCCCCAACATCGCAGGTCTGCTTCAGCCTGCCCTTGACATGACGACGAGCTTTCGCGTGACGATCGCGGCGCTCTCCGTGATAGCCGTGGCATGCATGCTCGTTCCGACGTTTACCATCGATGAGCATATCTATGCTGAGACGACACCCTCCACGATCAAGATGGGAGAGAGTCTCAAGATGACATTCTCAAATCGGCGGTTCCAGGTGTTCGTTGCCTCCGATATTCTTTACTGGATCGCGATCACGATGTTCCAGACCGGCTTGCCGTTTTACATCACCGCCCTCATGGGTCTCCCGGATTCTATGACCTTTGTTCTGTTCGCTCTCATGACGATCATGAGTCTTGTATTCTATGCGCCGGTCAACGCGCTTGCGAAACGAATGGGCAAGAAATGGCTCGTGTGCTTTGCCTTCATGTTCTTCTGCATTGCATTCGGGGTGACATCACTCGCAGGCCTTCTCGGGATTCCGGGTATCGCCTGGGGTGTGATGATCGCTGTTCTGGCTGCTCCTCCCATGGCGGTTCTCGGCATTTTGCCTCAAGCCGTCGTCGCAGACATCGCCCAGGCCGATGCCATCAGCAACGGCGAGGCGCGGCAGGGCATGTTCTATGCGGCGAGGACCTTTTCGATGAAGCTCGGTCAGTCGGTTGCCATGATCCTGTTCACGTCGGTCGCTCTCATAGGAGGCGCGGGGACTGGCTATCGGCTCTCTGCGCTTGCAGCCATGGTTCTATGCCTGATCAGCGGACTTACGTTTCTGCGCTACGACGAGCACGGAGTGCTCGCAGCGATTCGACGCGATGCCGCCTCTTCAGCGGATCGCACCGCGAGCTGCGGCTCGGCGAGCTTGGAAGGCAAGGTAGACTAGCATGGACGACCCGCGTGGCGGCTCCTTCGCAAAAACGCTTCCGATTGTCGATATAGATGCCGATCCACGGTTCACGCTCAGGTGGAGGTCGCTTCCTGATGGCTCGTCGCATCTGGTGAACTGGTCGGGAGCGGATCGGCCCGCCTGTTGCGAGATGGGTCTCGAGGTGCGCTCCACGTGTTCCTCGGAGCCCGGCGGCGTTGCCCACAGGACTTGGAGCATCGAGGTCAGACCAAACAAGACCATAGAGATTCTCGATGTCAAGGCAACGGTCGATGCGCCCATCGCTCGAGCTGATGCCGTCTTTCTGAATGGATACCAGTCTTGGACCGATAGCGTCGAGCGGCGGCCGACCGCGCGTGTCCGCGGGCTCGATCGAGTGCCGCGATTCATCGTGGATCGATATGTGCTCGATGGCAGCGGAGACTATCGATTCACCCGATACGATCATCGGCGGGGGCACCAACATGGGTTTTGCTACGGCTACATCCGCAGGGCCGACATGGTTGCACTCGTCGGATCGCTCGAGGAGGACAGCGGTTTCACCGTATTGAGGACCTCGACGGCCGAGAACGAGCTGACGCTTGAGAAAGAGCCCCCTTCGAGGCCGCTCGCCGCAGGTGAGTTCCGTCGCCTCATGGCATTCGCCATATGTCAGGGCGCGCGCGAGGAGGCCGTCGCCCGATGGCTCGTTCTGGCGGGTATTCGTCCCCTTCCCGCCCCGCCACTGGTAGGTTATTCAAGTTGGTATCGTCGCTATGGAGATATCGATGCCGAATCGCTTCTTGATGATCTCAAGGGCGCGACTCATGTGCTCTGTGACATCGATCTGGGTCCCGCTCAGCGCGTTTTTCAGATAGACGATGGATATTCAAAGGTGGGAGATTGGCTGGAGTTCGACCGATCGCGCTTTCCGCTGGGCCCTGCGACCGTCTTGAGTGCAGCGCGTGAAGAGGGCTTCATTCCCGGCATCTGGCTCGCTCCGTTCGTATGCGAGCGTGATTCCGAGCTGTATGCGGCGCACCCGGACTGGCTTTTGAGCGACGCGTTCGGGTCCGAGGTGAGAACCGGCTGCAACTGGAGCGGCGCGGTCGCACTCGATACGAGAAATTCCGAGGTTCGTGACTACATCGCAAAGGTGATCTCAACGGTGACCGCGAATTGGGGAGCCGAGCTGCTCAAGCTCGATTTCCTGTTCGCGGCATGCATGATCGCCCATGACGGGCTCAATCGAGGGGAGCTGATGGCTGATGCTCTCGAGCTTCTGCGGGAATCCGCTGCTCCGCGGACACGCATGATTCTTTGTGGCGTGCCGCTTGCATCGGCATTCGGCAAGGCAGAGTACTGTCGTATCGGCTGCGATGTCGGCTTGGATTGGGACGATAGGTTCTATATGCGGCTGCTCCACCGAGAGCGCATCAGCACGAAGAACAGCCTTCGCAACACGTACGGTCGCGCCCACTTGGATGGTCGCGCATTTCGCTGCGATCCAGATGCGTTCTTCTTGCGCGCCGGCGATGTGAATCTCACCACCAAGCAAAAAGAGAGTCTGCTCGAGGCCGATATCGTCTGCGGCGGTGTTCTTCTCACTTCGGATGACATGGGCGCATGGACAGCTGATCAGATAGAATGCTATAGGGCTGCCGTCAGGGCGTTCGCCGCCAAAGAGGACGGCGCGATTCGAGAAGCCGGTAACGAGAACGGCCTTCTCAACTGCAGCCCCTCGAGTTCGAGATCCTAGCGACCGCATAAGCGTCACAGGACGGCAACCGGGAGATCGATGCTCACCGCGCACTCCCTGTCCCCGGCACCGGATCCAGGGTGCAGGCACCGGAAGGAGTACCCGCAAACGAGGCGCTTCGCGTGCTCCGGCACGGGCGGCTCACAACGTCGGCAGGAGGATCTGATGGCAACGAAGTCACGCGCGACCACGCGGATCGTATGGCTGTTCGCACTCGGAAAGCTCGGATGGCCGATCCTCTCGGGCGTCTTCACAAGTTGGCTGGTCTACTTCTACCAGCCTGAGCAGGCGTTTATCGATTCCGGGCAGCGCCTGTTCGTCACACAGGGCAGCGTGGTCCTGGGCATGACGGCCGTCGGGCTCATCACCGCTGCGGGTCGTTTCATCGGCGCATTCATGGATCCGTGGATCGCAGGCATGTCGGATGCGTGCTCCCACCATCTGGGCAGGCGCATCCCTTTTATGCGTTATGCGGCGATTCCCTTCGGCGCTGTCACGGCGCTTGCGTTCTTCTCGCCGGTACATGGTGTGTCCTGGGTCAACAACGCGTATCTGTTCATCATGGTGATCGCATTTTATGTATTCATGGCCGCTTACAGCACGCCGTACAGCGCGCTTCTGCCCGAGCTGGGCCGTACGCAGGACCTGCGCATCAAGGTCGCGACATGCATCTCGGCGACCTATTTTCTCGGCACTGCCATCGCCTATCTCGTGCCGGGCATCGCCAAGCTCTTCCAGCCGGTGCTCGGAACGACGATGAGCTTTCGCGCAGCCATCGCCGTGCTGTCGATCATCGCGATAGCCTGTATGCTCGTGCCGGCGTTTGCAATCGATGAACATGTCTATGCCGAGACGACCCCATCTATGGTCAAGATGTTCACAAGCCTCAGGTTGACGCTCTCCAACCGTCGGTTCCAGGTGTTCGTCGTCTCGAATATCATGTATTGGATCGCGATCACGATGTTTCAGACCGGGCTGCCCTTCTACGTCACCTCGCTCATGCATCTGCCGGCATCGATGACGTTTATCCTGTTCGCGCTTATGACTGGGTTCAGTCTGGCGTGCTACCCGCTCGTGAACATCCTCGCTACGCGCATGGGCAAAAAACGACTCGTCGGTTTCGCGCTGCTGGCGTTCAGCGTCTCCTTCGGGATCACGTCGCTTTCGGGTCTGCTCGGGATCGCGGGCGTCGTATGGGGCGTCATAGTCGCCATTCTCGCAGCTGTTCCTCTGGCCATCTTGGGTATCCTGCTGCCCGCTGTCGTTGCGGATATCGCCGAGGCCGATGCGATCGAAAGCGAAGAGCCGAGACAGGGCATGTTCTACGCGGCTCAGACCTTCTCTACGAAACTCGGACAGGCGCTCGCCATGATCCTGTTCACCTCCGTGGCGCTTGTGGGCGAGGCGGGCTTCGGCTACCGATTGAGCGCTCTGACCGCGATGGCTTTCTGTCTGATCAGCGGTATCATCTTTTTGTTCTACAATGAGCGGCGCGTGCTCCAGACGATTCTCTCCGCAGAGAAGTAAGGCGGAGATCCGAACTGGCGGCGTGTCGAGGATCCGGTTCAGCTCTCAGCGATATCGCTCGACTGAGGTTGCCGTCTTGGGAATGGAAATACTCGAGCCGAGCCGGTCGGCATCGGGTATCATAGCGGAAGGCATCTTTTCTGTGTCGGATGTCTTGAGGAGACAAGGAGCTCCGTCGTCGCGCGACCGCCCGCCCGCCTATGTCGATCGGAAATCCGAACGACATGCAGTTGATCATCTTGGGCGAGCCCGCTGTGAAGGCCGCGCGCGGTGGAAAAGATGAGACCGCTCATGGGTAGAGAAGAGAGTGCGCTCGCTAGGCTTGGCTGTGCATCGCATCACCATCGTCTCCGTGCGCCGAACTGTTCATCATGACACGTAAGAGGTAGTCATATGTTAGACAGATTCACAGATCGCGCGCGCCGCGTCATGTCAATGGCAAAGGAAGAGGCCGTCGCGCTTCACACGACCAAGGTCGGCACCGAGCATCTGCTTCTCGCGCTGGCCAAGGAGAGCGAAGGCATCGCCGCCGAGGCCCTTCGTTCGCTCGAGATCACCTACGACGACATCTTGGCTCAGCTCAAGGAGGTTCATTCGACGGAGCCGGAGGACGACGGTCAGGATGCCGAAGCTGCGGATGCGGCGAACGGCGCGAACCAGGCGAAGCTCGCCTTCACCCCGCATGTGATCTCAGTCATGGAACGCAGCTTCAGATTGGCGCGCGAGAACAACCAGACGTATGTCTCCACAGAGCACCTTCTGCTCGGTATCGTCGCCGAAGAGCAGGCTGTGGCAATGGATATCCTCATGCGACTCGGGGTGTCGGCAGCGGCGATCCGCTCCGCCGTTGAAAAACTCACTTCCAAGGATCAGAATGCCACCCGCGGTCTGGCCGGATCGGCGTCGGGTCGCGTTGGCGCGGGCCTGCCCTTTTTCTCCGGCGAATCCGTGCAGCAAAAGGGGGAGGAGGCCGACACGCTCAAATCGTTCGGTACGAATCTCACGCAGGACGCACGCGACGGCAAGCTCGATCCAGTGATCGGTCGCAGTCGAGAGATCTCTCGCATGATGGAGATCCTATCTCGGCGCACGAAGAACAACCCGCTGATTCTGGGCGATCCCGGTGTCGGCAAGACTGCTATCGTGGAGGGACTCGCTCAGGAGATCGCGGCGGGAAACGTACCGGAGAATCTCGTCGATCAGAACATCTGGACGCTTGATCTTCCGGGCCTCGTCGCCGGGGCCAAGTATCGCGGCGAGTTCGAGGAACGCCTTAAAAATGTTATCCAAGAGGCAACCGATGCTGATGATATCATCTTGTTCATCGACGAGATGCACACGTTGATCGGAGCCGGTTCAGCCGAGGGATCCATAGATGCGAGTTCCATGCTGAAGCCCGTGCTCGCTCGCGGTGCGTTTCAGATCATCGGCGCGACGACGGCGGAGGAGTTTCGCAAATACCTTCAGAAGGACCCGGCGTTCGAGCGACGCTTTCAGCCCGTCGACATCGATGAGCCCAGCGTGGAGGACACGGTTCGCATCCTGAACGCGTTGCTGTCGCGCTACGAGGAGCATCACCACGTGCGCTATACGCCCGCTGCGGTCGAGGCGGCTGCGAGCCTGTCATCGCGCTACATCCAGGACCGCTTCCTGCCCGACAAGGCGATCGATCTCATTGACGAGGCGGGAGCCCGTGCTCGAATCGCGGCGAATCGCGCTCCTGAGCCGGTTCGCGCCGCGGAGCGCCAACTCGCTCAGCTCAAAGAAGAGGTCGAGAGCGCCACCGAAGGCGATGACTTGAACCGCGCCGCTGAGCTCAAGGAGCAGCAGAGATCCGCTGAGATCGCGCTTTCAGAGGCGCGCGCGGCATGGAACGCGGAGATGGATGCGAGCCCGCTCACGATCGATGCTCCGCAGATCGCAGATATCGTATCGGTGATCTCCGGTGTTCCGGTCTCCGCGCTCACGGAGAGCGAGTCTCGCCGCCTGCTGGGAGCTGAAAGCGCGCTCAAATCGCGTGTTATCGGACAGGATGAGGCCGTCGAGGCGGTCGCCAAGGCCATCAGGCGCTCGCGCTCGCCGCTCAAGGATCCGCGCAGACCCGGCGGCTCGTTCATCTTCCTCGGACCCACCGGCACCGGCAAGACCGAACTCGCCAAGACGCTCGCGGCATATCTGTTCGGCAGCAAGGATGCCCTCATCAGCTTTGATATGTCCGAGTTCGCGAGCCAGTACGAGGTGTCGAAGCTCATCGGGTCCCCGCCGGGTTACGTCGGCCATGAGGAGGGCGGTCAGCTCACCAAGGCGGTTCGTCGGCATCCCTACTCGGTGGTGCTGTTCGATGAGATCGAGAAGGCCCATCCGGACATCTTCAACACGCTGCTGCAGGTGCTCGATGAGGGCAGGCTGACCGATGGACAGGGCAAGACCGTTGATTTTCGCAACACGGTCATCATCATGACCTCGAACGTGGGCGCTCGCGAGATTGCGCGCGAGACAAGCGTCGGTTTCGGTGCATCCGGCGAGGGGGGCCTGTCCTCGATCGAGATCAGAAGCCGAGCCATGTCTGAGCTGAAGAGGCTGTTCCGCCCTGAGTTTCTGAATCGCGTCGATGACATCGTCGTATTCCAGAAGCTCTCAAACGAGAGCCTGAAGAGAATCGCGAACCTGCTCGTGGACGATCTGCGCCAGCGCCTGAACATAAACGGCATGAACATCAAGCTGACCGATGCGGCCCTGGATGCGATCGTGACCGAGGGGACGGACCCCACCAATGGAGCCAGACCGCTCAGACGCGCCATTCAAAAGCTCATAGAGGATCCGCTGTCCGAAGAGCTTCTGGGCGGCGAATGGGGCCCCGGAGACACCGTGCTCACCGATGTGGTCGATGGAAAATTCGTTTTCACGCACACCTCCGGTGAGATTCCCGCGCCCCGGCCGCTCGGAGCCCTTGGTGCGTCGTTTGACAGCGCGCCGCGCACGACGGGCGACTCGCCGCTGCCGAGCGCGGGCACGGCGGCTCGCGAAGGCGCTGATGCGCGCTGAGGGCGCAGGCGCCCGCATTCATTGTTTTCTTGATGATGCATCCGCATCGGCTGGAGTCGTCTTCATTCATGAGAAGATGACAATGGCAAACAAGCAATGAATTGGGGGCTTGCTGGTGCATAGAGACGAGATTCTCAAGCGGATGAACGAGGCTATCCGACTGACCGCTCCCGGTCAGCCTATTCGCACCGCGCTCGACATGATCATCGCCGGCCATCTGGGTGCTCTTATCTGCGTCGGCGACACCGAGAACGTGCTTGCCGTCGGCAACGACGGGTTCCCGCTCAATATCTCCTTCACAAGCAATCGGCTGTTCGAGCTTTCGAAGATGGATGGCGCGATCGTGATCGATGGGGATCTCACGCAGATCCTGCGCGCGAACTTCCATCTGAATCCCGACCCATCCCTGGCCACGAGCGAGACGGGCATGCGACACCGCACGGCCGCCAGGATGTCCGTGCTGACCGATGCGACCGTCATCTCGATCTCGGCGCGCCGCGCCGTCGTGAACGTCTATGTTCACGGTACGTCCTATCAGCTTCAGCAGGTACCCGAGATCATGAGCTCGGTCAACCAGCTGGTCGCCACGCTTCAGACCACGCGCACCTCGCTCGACCGCTCCCTGTTGCGCCTGACGGCGCTCGAGCTGGATGACTATGTGACCCTCGCTGATATCACTGATATCTTCTCGAGCTTCGAGATCCTGCAGCAGGCTAAAGAAGAGCTCAAGAGCTGCATCGTGAAGCTCGGAACGCAGGGAAAGCTCGTGCAGATGCAACTCGAGCAACTTGCCGGTTCGGGCATCGACACGGACTACGATCTCATGATTCGCGATTATGCCGCGAACTCCTCTGAAGAGAGCGCCCAGCGCATCCGCGCGCGCTTCGCCGCGCTCACCCCCGAGGACATCACGAGCCCTCAGAGAGTCGCCGAGGTTCTGGGCTATGACGACCTCGATGAGGATTCCGTGATGACCCCGCTTGGCCTGCGCACGCTCTCGCAGGTCTCGGTCGTGCGCGACGGGGTGGCGGAGCGCATCGTGGACGAGTACGGTTCGTTGCAGGAGCTGATGGATGAGATCCGCAAGGATCCTGAGCGGCTGGGAAACTTCGGCGTGAACAATCCTACCATCTTGGCGGATACGCTCTATCGCATGCAGGGCAACCAAGGGGGCGCATGATGCAGTCCGTCTGCGCGGTCGTGGTTTCCGGTGGGAACGGGTCGCGTTTCGGAAATCCCGGGGGAAAGCAGCTCGTGAGCGTAGCAGGCAGGCCTCTCATGACCTGGTCGATCATGGCGTTCGATCGCTCTTCGCACGTCGGCCGCATCATCGTGGTCTGCCCTGCGAACCGTCGCGCTGAGATGAGGGGACTCGCCGTAGATCCGTACGAGTTCAGCACCCCTGTCGCCTTCGCCGATGCCGGCGAGACCCGTCAGGCATCCACGCGAGCCGGCGTGCTCGCGACCCCTGAGTGCTTCGAACTCGTGGCGATCCATGATGGGGCTCGCCCGCTCATCACGACCGAGGCGATCGATCGCGCGATCGGCGTTCTCGTCTCGAATCCTTCGCTCGACGGTGTCGTATGCGGTCAGCCCGCGATCGACACGCTGAAGATCGCAGCGCGCGGCCTTATCAGCAGCACACCGCCGCGCAGCGTGTTCTGGGCCGCTCAGACCCCTCAGGTGTTCCGTCTGGACGCGATGCGGCGCGCTCATGCGCGCGCGGTGGAAGATGGTTTTCTGGGTACCGACGATTCCTCGCTCGTCGAGCGGATGGGGGGACGAGTCCTGTGCGTCGAGAGCCCGCGCGACAACCTGAAGGTCACGGTGCCGGAGGATCTGCGTCCCGTGACGGCGATCCTGCTCGGTCGGATGAGCGATGCCGAGTCCGCGCAGGACACCGGAATCATCTCAACCCCGCCGATCGCGTAGGGACGGGAGGGACCATGGAGCGCGCGCTTCGCATAGGACACGGCTATGATGTTCACCGGCTTGTCGCAGGTCGGCGCTGCGTCATCGGCGGCGTCGACATTCCCTTCGAGCGCGGCCTGCTCGGACACTCCGACGCCGATGTACTCGCTCACGCGCTCGCGGACGCGATCCTGGGGGCGATCCGAGCTGGCGACATCGGCTCATTGTTTCCGGATACCGATCCGGCCTACGAGGACGCTGATTCGCTTGTGCTGCTGGCTCGCGTCATGTCCCGCGCTCGCGATCTGGGTTTCGAGCTCATCGACGCGGACTGCACGCTGGCCTGCGAGCAGCCCAAGATCGCGCCCCATCGGGAGCGGATGAGGGCAAATCTCGCTTCAGCGCTCCACGTGTCTCGCGAGCGCATCGGCGTCAAGGCCACCACGACCGAGCGGCTCGGCTGGGAGGGGGCCGGCAGGGGTGTCGGCGCCTGGGCCGTCTGCCTGCTTGAGAGACGCTGCACAGACGAAATGGCGGTCGATCAGGGTCATACAGCTCGCTGGGGCGCCGAGTGCCCCGGCGAGGCGGACGGCGAATGCTAAGGAGCATCGCATGCGCATCTATAGCTCGCAAACGCGCGTCAAGCGCGAGTTCAAACCGATCGAGGCGGGACGGGTCCGGATGTACGTCTGCGGTCCCACCGTCTATGACGACGCTCATATCGGCAACGCGCGCACGTTCATCACCCTCGATGCGATCCGACGCTGGCTGATCGCGAGCGGCTACGAGGTGACATTCGTTCAGAATCTGACCGATGTGGACGACAAGATAATCGGGCGCGCCGCAGATCAGGGACGCTCAGCCGAACAGGTGGCGCAACAGTTCGCGGAGCGATTCATCGACGTGATGCGTCGCGCGAACGTGCTCGACCCCGATATCCGGCCCAGGGCGACACGCGAGATCCCCGCGATGATCGAGATGATAAAGAGCTTGATCAAACAAGGCCACGCCTACGCGGCGGGCAACGGCGACGTGTACTTCTCCGTGCGCAGCGATCCCAGCTACGGAGAGGTTTCAGGCAGAGATATCGACGAGCTCATGGTCGGCGCCCGCATCGAGGAAAACGCTGTCAAGCGCGATCCGCTCGACTTCGCGCTATGGAAGGCGGCCAAACCCGGCGAGCCGATGTGGGATTCGCCGTGGGGGCCGGGTCGACCGGGCTGGCACACCGAATGCGCCGCCATGGTCCATCGTCACCTCGGCTGCCCGATCGACATTCACGGTGGGGGATCAGACCTCATCTTCCCACATCATGAGAACGAGTGCGCCCAAGCCGAATGCTGCTGGCACGAGGGCTTCGCGAACACGTGGCTGCACGTCGGTATGCTCATGGTGGATGGCGAGAAGATGTCGAAGTCTCTCGGTAACTTCTGGACGCTCGAGGAGGTGCTCGACCGCCATTCCGCCGCGGCGTTGCGTCTTCTCATGCTGCAGACCCACTATCGCACTCCTCTTGATTTCTCCTTCGAGCGACTCGAGGGCGCGCAGACGTCGCTTGGCCGCATCGTCAGCACGGTGGGAAACCTCCGTTGGGCATCCGACCGCGCCTCAGGAAACCCGGATGCAAGCCTCGCCCAGGGGCTCGCTCGTCGGATGCAGATTGCCCGCTCGGAGTTCAAAGAGCAGATGGATGATGACTTCAACACGGCGGGCGCGCTGGGTGCGTGCTTCTCGCTCGCGACGGCGGCGAGGAGCTACCTCGAGTGTGCCGGTGTCTCGGTTGACGCATCGATTGCTCTTGCTTGCGTTGAGTTTCTCGAGGAGTCATTCTCCGTACTTGGTATCGAGCTGCCGGCATCTGCTTTGGAGCTTCCCGCCGAGCTCGTTGAGCTCGCGGGGCGGCTCGTCGGCTACAGCGGGAACGACGTCGCCGCAGCTGCCGAGGCGCTTCTGGCGGCCCGCCTCGATGCGCGCATCCGCAGGGATTGGGCTTGTGCCGACGGCATTCGTGATGAGCTGGCGCAGCTCGGTCTCTCAATCGAGGACACCGCTGCCGGTCCGCGCCTCAAGCGCTCCTAGGCGGCTGAGATGTCAGACACGAGGTCGAGAGGGAAAAGCGCCGGCAAAACGGTCGGTGGCAGGCGTCTGCCGAGCGCGCGCGCATCGAAGGGGACCGAGAGGGGATCTTGGGCCGCGAGTTGCATCGAGGGTCGCAGGGCGGCGACCGAGGCGCTTCGGGCGGGCGTTCCGGTGCACCGAGCGCTGCTGGCTGACGGAGCCGAGACGGAAGGGGCCCTCTCCGGCCTCATCGGGGCGCTCGAGCGCGGCGGGGTGCCCATTGCGCGCGTACCGCGCGCCAAGCTCGATGCGCTATCCTCTCACGGCGCCCATCAGGGCATCGTGCTGGAGACCGAGCCGTTCCCATATGCGACCGTCGAAGATGTCATCGCGCGTGCGGGCGCGGGCGCGGCCCTCGTCGTCGTGCTCGATCACGTTACCGACGAGGGCAACTTCGGCGCGATCGTTCGATCTGCCGAGGTTGTCGGAGCAGCTGGAGTCATCATAGCCTCCAAGCGCGCCGCCGCGGTCGGTGTCGGGGCATATAAAACGTCAGCCGGGGCCGTCATGCACCTGCCGATCGCACGGGTTCCGAACATCGTTCGAGCGCTCGAGGCGCTCAAAGGTGCCGGATTCTGGGTCGGCGGCGCGACCGAGCATGCTCGCGACACGGTGTGGGATGCGTCGCTTGAGGGGCGCATCGCGCTCGTTGCGGGTTCGGAGGGATCAGGGCTCTCGAGACTCGTACTCGAGAGCTGCGATTTCACCGTCAGACTTCCACAGCGCGGACAGACGGAAAGCCTGAACGTGGCTCAGGCAGCGACGGTTCTGTGCTATGAGTGGCTGCGTCGCGAGACGGCCTCAGGTGAGGGGACGGAGACGTAGGTGGGCGGAAAACGCGAGCTGCTCGTGGTGGACGGATACAACGTCATCCACGCCACGCCACGCTACAGGAGACTCGTCTTCGATCACGCCGATGACCCCTACTCCTCCGATGTGCATGACGGGTCTCGTATGGCGCTCATCGCTGATGTGGCAGCGTTCGCACAGGGTCGCTACGATGCCATCATCGTGTTCGATGGTGCCGGCAACGTGTCGGCTGCGCGACCGGATCTGATCGAGGCGGGCGTGCGCATCGAGTTCTCGCCGACGGGTGTATCTGCCGATACCGTGGTTCAGCGCTTGTGCATCGAGGCCCGAGACGCGGGCCGCGCCTGCTCGGTCGTGACAAGCGACGCCGCTATCCAGACGACCGTTATGGGCAAGGGCGTCACGCGCATCTCGGCGCGCATGCTCGTCGATGAGATTCGTGAAATCGATCGCGATGTAGAAGAGATGGAACAGGCGCCGCATATGAAGATGACACTGTCCGATCGGCTCGCGCCCGACCTTCGACGCAAGCTCGACGAGCTGCGCGGACGGAGATCGTAGAGGTTCGCATGATCGTCGTCTTGGTTGCGCGCGTAGGTGCGCCGGGGTATTCTGTATAGGCCCGATGCGCACCGTATCTGATGCGCATGGCGCTGCCAGCGTGGCTCAAAGGCAGAGCAACTGATTTGTAATCAGTGGGTTGCAGGTTCGATTCCTGTCGCTGGCTCCACGGTCGCCTGTCGGCACCCGGTATCTATGAGGTACCGGGTGCCGTTTTCATGGGCGCAAAGGTGACTCTCGACCGCATGGTCCCTTCATATCTCATCCATGTGCTGCAAGAGAAAGCGCCTGATTGGCTAAGTGGGATACGCCCGGGCACGTGTATTAGCGCAATCTGGTTGACATAAGCGCGTTTCACGTCGTACTATGCATCTGCTCGCGGAGGTGCTTGACTTGCGCCAATCAGCTTTGCGGGTCTTGATCGAATGGGAGCGTGCCCGAGTGGTTAATGGGGACGGGCTGTAAACCCGTTGGCTTTGCCTACCAAGGTTCGAATCCTTGCGCTCCCACCCGTCAAGTGCCTGTATAGCTCAGTTGGTAGAGCACTTCGTTGGTAACGAAGAGGTCACCGGTTCAAGTCCGGTTGCAGGCTCCATCACGGCGGTGTAGCTCAGTTGGTCAGAGCACACGGTTCATACCCGTGGCGTCACTGGTTCGAATCCAGTCACCGCTACCAAGGGATCACCGTGGCTTCCCGAACGCGCTGGGGAGTCACACAGATTATGAGGCATTGTCCCGTACGGGGACGACCTTAAGGAGGAGGGCATTATGGCCAAGGAAAAGTTTGAGCGCACAAAGCCGCATGTGAACATCGGCACCATCGGTCACGTCGATCACGGCAAGACCACCCTGACCGCCGCCATCACCAAGGTTCTCTCCGAGACCCCGGGTTGCAAGGCTGATTACACGGCGTTCGAGAACATCGACAAGGCTCCCGAGGAGCGCGAGCGCGGTATCACCATCTCCGTCGCCCACGTCGAGTACGAGACCCAGACGCGTCACTACGCGCACGTCGACTGCCCGGGACACGCCGACTACATCAAGAACATGATCTCCGGCGCCGCTCAGATGGACGGCGCGATTCTGGTCATCGCCGCCACCGACGGCCCCATGGCCCAGACGCGCGAGCACATCCTGCTCGCCAGCCAGGTCGGCGTCGACTACATCGTCGTCTTCCTCAACAAGTGCGACATGGTGGATGACGAGGAGCTCATCGATCTCGTCGAGATGGAGACGCGCGAGCTGCTATCAGAGTACGATTTCCCCGGAGACGACATCCCGTTCATCCGCGGCTCCGCGCTGGGAGCGCTCAACGGCGACGAGAAGTGGAAGGGTGCCATCGTCGAGCTCATGAAGGCCGTCGATGAGTACATCCCGACGCCCGAGCGCGACAACGACAAGCCGTTCCTCATGGCTGTCGAGGACGTCATGACCATCTCCGGCCGCGGCACGGTCGCCACCGGCCGCGTCGAGCGCGGCGAGCTCAAGCTCAACGAGACCGTCGAGATCGTCGGCATCCGCGACACGCAGAACTCCGTCGCGACCGGCATCGAGATGTTCCGCAAGAGCATGGACTTCTGCGAGGCCGGCGACAATGTCGGTATCCTGCTGCGCGGCATCAAGCGCGAGGACATCGAGCGCGGCCAGGTGCTCTGCAAGCCCGGTTCGGTTCATCCCCACACCAAGTTCACCGGCGAGGTCTATGTCCTCACCAAGGAGGAGGGCGGCCGTCACACCCCGTTCTTCGATGGCTATCGTCCGCAGTTCTACTTCCGCACGACCGATGTCACGGGCAACGTCAAGCTTCCCGACGGCGTCGAGATGGCGATGCCGGGCGATCACGTGACGATCACCGGTGAGCTTATTCACCCGATCGCCATGGAGGAGGGCCTGCGCTTCGCTATCCGCGAGGGCGGCCACACCGTCGGATCCGGTGTCGTGAGCACCATCATCGAGTAGCTTTCGAGCGCTTGAGTTCGGTTTGGACTGACGTTTGGGAACCCGGTTCCTCTTCGGGGGAACCGGGTTTTTCTGTCACGTGGCGCCAAGGCGTTTGACATCTCGTTCCCACGAAGGATATCTGCGAGAAGATCTGCAGATAAGGAGGGGAAAACGCCTCAGCCATTGACAGAGTCGGAATGCAGATGATATCGTATCCCACCGTGCCCGTCTGGGCGGTAGTTGGAGGTAATCAGATTCATGCGTACATTAGTCACCCTGGCGTGCACTGAGTGCAAGCGGCGGAACTACACGACGACCAAGAACAAGGCGACCATGCCCGATCGCATGGAGATCAAGAAGTACTGCCCTTGGTGCCGTCATCACACGCTGCACAAAGAGACGCGCTAGTCGATCATACGCCAGTAGTTCAATTGGTAGAGCATCGGTCTCCAAAACCGAGGGTTGAGGGTTCGAGTCCTTCCTGGCGTGCCAGTTTTTTCTCCGTGAGCCTCATTTGAGGCTCACGGTTCACATCGTAGTGTGCAGGCTTCGCCGGAGGTAGGACCATGGCCACCAGAAAAAGCAAGAGAAAGGGCTCTCAGAGCAAGGGAAAGGCGTCCACCGCCGTCCCTGCAGGCGATAGCACGAAGAAGGCTGTTTCCGGTAAGTCTGTCGAGACCGCAGCGGCCAAGTACGCTGATGCCAAGCCCTCAAAGTCTGCCAAATCGGTCAAGTCGGCCAAGGGCAAGTCCGCCGCGAAGCCGAAGTCCAAGGCGAACGCGAAAATCGCCAAGGCCAAGAAGAACAAGAAGCCGAATATCTTTGTTCGCTTCAAGCGCTACATCGGCTCGATTCGCACTGAGATGCGCCGCGTGACATGGCCGACGAAAAAGGAGCTCATCAATTACTCCATCGCGGTGTGCGCCTCTCTTGTGGTGGTCGGCATCGTGATCGCACTGCTCGACACCGTGATCGGTCAGGGCCTCGTGCTCTTTTCCGGATTGAGAGGCTAGCCATGTCCAAACGCTGGTATGTCGTTCATACCTACTCGGGGTATGAGAATCGCGTCAAATCCGATCTCGAACGTCGGATCGAGAGCATGGGCATGCAGGATCGCATCTTCGACATTGAGATTCCCATCGAACATGTGACCGAGATCAAGGAGGGCGGCCATCGCGAGACGAAGGACGCCAAGATCTTCCCCGGTTACGTGCTCGTTCGCATGGAGATGGACGATGACGCGTGGACATGTGTCCGAAATACCCCAGGCGTTACGGGATTTCTCGGAGCGAACGGCAAGCCCGCGCCGCTATCGCGTGACGAGTTCAACAAGATGATGCGCCGCTCGAGCAAGGGTGAGGCACCCAAGCGCACGGCTGTCGGGCTTGAGGTCGGCACGACGGTGCGGGTCACATCCGGTCCGCTGGCGGACTTCGATGGACAGGTCGCCGAGGTCAACGCCGAGGCTGGCAAAGTCAAGGTCATCTTGCTCATCTTCGGCCGCGAGACTCCCGTCGAGCTGTCGTTTGATCAGGTCGCCGCGATCTCGTAGATCTCTTTTGCTCGTCCGCGCGGACGTGCTGCCCTCGCTGGCCGCTCACCTTCGAGGGCGCTTCCAGTACGTGCGCGCTCGCGATATCAGAACATATGGCACGCTTGCGTTCCAGAAAGGTTTCCCATGGCTCAGAAAAAGGTTCAAACCGTAGTCAAGCTTCAGATCCCCGGCGGGCAGATGACCCCGGCTCCTCCCATCGGGCCGGTGCTCGGTGCAGCTCAGGTGAACATCATGCAGTTCACCCAGGCGTTCAATGCGGCAACAGCTGACAAGATCGGCGATATCATCCCGGTTGAGATCACCGTCTACGAGGATCGCTCCTTCACGTTCATCACCAAGACGCCGCCCGCGGCGCATCTCATCAAGAAGGAGCTCGGCATCAAGAGCGGTTCGGGTGTTCCGCAGCGCGACAAGGTCGGCGAGCTCTCGCAGGAGCAGCTGACAAAGATCGCCGAGATCAAGATGCCCGATCTCAATGCGAACGATATCGAGGCCGCCAAGCGGATCATTGCCGGCACGGCGCGCTCGATGGGCGTGACGATCGCCGAATAGCTCGGGTTTCAGGTTGGGCGCGCATCGCGTGTCCGAGGAAGCGCGCATGTGCGCGCTGCGATGTGGGAGGGCAAACGCCCGTTGGCACCACAGGAGGTGGCATTATGTCAAAGCACGGAAAAAGGTATCGCGGCGCAGCCGAGAAGATCGATTCGACAGAGCTTTACGCGCCGTTACGTGCCGTGAGGCTCCTCAAGGAGGTCGCGACGGCCAAGTTCGATGAGACGGTCGAGGGGCATTTTCGTCTCGGTGTCGACACGCGCAAGGCCGATCAGAACATTCGCGGCAGCATCTCGCTGCCTCATGGCACGGGCAAGACCGTGCGCATCGCCGTGTTCGCCGAGGGCGACAAGGCGCGCGAGGCCGAGGAGGCCGGTGCCGATATCGTCGGTTCCGATGACCTGGTCGCTGCGATTCAGGGCGGAGAGATCATGTTCGATGCGGCTATCGCCACGCCGAACATGATGGCAAAGGTCGGTCGCATCGGTAAGATCTTGGGCCCACGCGGTCTCATGCCCAATCCGAAGCTCGGAACCGTGACCATGGACGTCGCCAAGATGGTTTCAGAGCTCAAGGCGGGTCGCGTCGAGTATCGTGCGGATCGGTACGGCATCTGCCATGTGCCGCTGGGCCGTGTCTCGTTTGATGTCGCGACGCTCGTTGAGAATTACGCGGCTCTGTACACGGAGATTCTGCGCGTGAAGCCCTCCTCGGCGAAGGGGCGCTATGTGAAAAGCATCGCGCTCTCCTCTACGATGGGGCCCGCCATCAAGGTCGATCCGGCTGTTCAGCGCGATTTCATGGAGGAATAGCGCGTATCGCCGAAGGTTCGTTTCAGATCGGCACGCCAACCCGGTTCGCGCCTGAGTGCGAGCCGGGTTTCGCATATCTGTTTGCTGTTTCGCTTGCGGTGAGGCTGCTGCGCGATGCATGGTCAAAGCCATTGAAAATCCTGCTATGATAGGATGCATCGATCAGGGGCCGTCTTCAAGCACCGACACGCACAACGAGGAGATCATCTGTGAATCGCACTAAAATCGCCCGAATCTATACAGATGCCGAGAGTCTCGGTGGTGAGCTGGTCACCGTCGCGGGTTGGGTGAGATCCATTCGCGATATGAAGAACTTCGGGTTCATCACGATCAACGACGGCAGCAGCTTTCGCGATCTGCAGATCGTCATGAATCGGGATCAACTCGACAATTATGATGAGATAGCGCATCAGAATGTTTCTGCGGCTCTTGTGGCCACAGGGGTCGTGAAGCTCACACCTGATGCCCCCCAGCCGTTTGAGCTGACTGCCGAGACCATTCGCGTCGAGGGCGCCTCGGCTCCGGACTATCCGCTTCAAAAAAAGCGTGCGACCGTCGAGTATCTGCGAACGCAGCAGCATCTTCGTCCGAGGACCAATCTGTTTCGAGCGGTGTTTCGCATTCGCTCCGTCACCGCCGCAGCGATCCATCGCTTTTTCCAAGAACGCGGATTCGTCTATGTGAACACGCCGATCATCACGGCGAACGACGCCGAGGGCGCCGGCGAGATGTTCCATGTGACAACGATCGATCCGATGAATCCCCCGCTCTCACCGAACGGAGAGATCGACTGGAGCAAAGACTTCTTCGGGGTTCCCGCCTCACTCACCGTTTCGGGTCAGCTGAACGCTGAGAACTTCGCCATGGCTTTCGGGGATGTGTACACATTCGGCCCGACCTTTCGAGCTGAGAACTCTAACACCGCACGCCATGCGGCGGAGTTCTGGATGGTCGAGCCCGAGATGGCCTTTGCCGATCTCGCCGATGACATGGATCTGGCAGAGCAGATGCTGAAGTTTCTGATCAGCGAAGTCCAGCGCCTGTGCCCCGACGAGCTCGCCATGCTCAATCGTTTCGTGGATAAAGGGCTGATGGAACGGCTCAGCCATGTGGCGGCCTCAACGTTCGCGCGTGTGACCTACACGCGCGCCATCGAGATATTGCAGGCTGCGGTCGAGGCGGGAGAGAATTTCGAGTACCCTGTCTCATGGGGTATCGACCTGCAGACCGAGCACGAACGGTATCTCACGGAGCGTCATTTCAAGAGGCCGACGTTCGTGAGCGACTATCCCGCGCAGATCAAGGCGTTCTACATGCGTATGAACGATGACGGAAAGACCGTCGCCGCCATGGATTGTCTGGTGCCGGGCATCGGCGAGATCATCGGGGGCAGTCAGCGCGAGGAGCGCCTCGACAGACTCGAGCGTCGTATAGCCGATCTGGGCATGGATGCCGAGCAGTATCGCCCTTACCTGGATCTGCGTCGCTATGGAACAAACAGGCATGCGGGCTTCGGGCTCGGGTTCGAGCGCATGGTGATGTATCTCACCGGCGTCTCGAACATCCGCGATGTGTTGCCGCATCCGCGCACCGTGGGCAACGCGGAGTTCTAGCGCCCGTCCGCGCGGCTGCGAAAAGCCTATCTGTCATGCAAGAGCGCGTCGCGCTTCGCCATCTGAGGCCCCGTGGGGATCGCACCTGTACGGCCGCGATCCCCGCGGGGCTCACCCTGCGTTAACACTTCGTAACGCTTTGGCGTGACGAGAAAACCACGGTTACCATAAAGCTGAGACCATGCGCATCTTCGTGCGGGATCATCGAGGATGCAGGCCAGCTGCCGATGAGGTCGCGGCGATTCATATAAAGAGGAGGTCGCATATGAGGCGACACATATCAGCTGGCGGCAGGATCTGTGCCGCAGCTTATATCGCGGCGGTGACGCTGATCATAGCGATCGCGCTGAGCGCATGCGGGATCGCATCTGAAACGGATTTTTCGCGAGGCGACGCCGCACATGCGAGGTTCCGCATCGGCGTGCTTCAATTCACCGAGCACAGCGCTATGGATCAGGCCAGCGCGGGTTTCGTCAGCGCCCTCGACGACGCGGGGATCTCCTACCGCATCGATCATCAGAGCGCCCAAGGCGATCAATCCGGCTGCCAGACGATCTGTGAGAAGCTCGTCAACGACGAGGATGACCTCATTTTCGCGCTCGGCACCCAAGCTGCCCAGTCCGCGGCGTCTGCGACACCCGATATCCCGATCGTCGGCTCCGCTATCACAGATTATGCCGAGGCGGGGCTCGTCGAATCGAACGATAGTCCGAACACCAACGTCACGGGCACCTCAGATCTGACACCGGTTGCCGATCAGATAGAGCTTCTCCATACCTTGCTGCCGGATGCGAAGACCGTCGGGCTGCTGTATTGCTCTGGCGAGAGCAATTCGGCCGAGCAGATCAAGATGGCTGAGGAGGCCTGCGACAAGCGCGGCCTTTCAACCAAGCGCTACACCGTATCGAGTTCAAATGAGATTCAGCAGGTGGTCGAGTCTATGGCCGGTGAGGTCGATGCCATCTACACACCGACCGACAATACGATCGCCGCCGGCATGTCCACGGTTTCCATGGTGGCGACCGAGAGGCACCTGCCTGTGATCGTCGGCAGCGATACCATGGTTGAGGATGGCGGGCTCGCCTCATTCAGCATCGATTACCATGATCTGGGCTACAAGGCAGGGCAGATGGCTGTTAAAATCCTGACCGGTGGCGCCGATCCACAGGATATGGCGATCGAGCATCTCACGGCAGAGGAATGCCGCCTTGTTATCAACAAGCAGGCTGCTCGGGAGCTCGGTGTCGATCTGTCGAGACTCAAGGAGCGAGAGTACACGATGCTCTGAGGTCTCACTTGAACCTCCGCGTCCGAAGCCCGTGTATGCGATCTGCGAATCTGCGAGATCGATTCAGTTACAGCGAAGTTACGGCACCAGCGCGCCTCAGACGCGCTCACGTTGTCATGCTACACTGTGCTGCGCTCTCGACCCGTCGGCGTCACGTGCGGGACACGGCGCGTGAGAGGGATCGATCCTCAGAATCCGGTTCGATTTCAAAGATCTTTCGGTGAAACCTCAAACGTGAGGAGCGGATATGCTGCTGGCATTGCAGGGCGCGGTTTCTCAGGGAATCCTCTGGGGCATCATGGCTCTGGGGGTCCTCATCACGTACAAGCTGCTGGACATTCCCGATCTGACCGTGGATGGCAGCTTCGCGCTCGGGGGCTGCGTCTGCGCGACACTCGTCGTCTCCGGTACCGATCCCTGGCTTGCGCTGATCGGGGCACTGCTGGCCGGAGCCGCCGCCGGTGCGGTCACCGGTATCCTTCATGCGGTGCTCGAGATCCCCGCGATCCTTGCCGGCATCCTGACCATGATCGGATTGTGGTCGATCAACCTGCGCGTCATGGGCAAGTCGAACACGCCACTGCTCAGATGTGCCACGATCTTCACCCGGATCCAGCAGGTGAGCGGGCTGTCCGCGACCGCTGTCGCCGCGCTTGTCGGCATCGTGCTCGCGGTCGCGCTCATCGTCGCGCTCTACTGGTTCTTCGGTACCGAGATCGGCAGCGCGCTGCGCGCGACCGGTGCGAACGAGGATATGGTGCGAGCTCTCGGTGTGAACACGAGGATCACCAAGATAATCGGTCTCATGCTCGCCAACGGTCTCGTGGGCTTATCCGGTGGGCTCATCAGTCAGAGTCAGAGATACGCCGATATAGGCATGGGTACCGGTGCCATCGTCATCGGTCTCGCCGCCATCGTGATCGGTGAGGTGCTCGGCCGGCTCGGCCCCGGTGGGCTGAGAGCCTTCGGCAGCCGCTTGATCGCGGCCGTCGCGGGATCAGTCGCGTACTTTCTCGTTCGCGCTGTCGTGCTTCAGCTCGGGATGAATGCGAACGACATGAAGCTGCTGTCTGCCGCGATCGTCGTGATCGCCCTGAGCGTACCGGTCATGGTGGAGAAAATGCAGCTCAAGAGGAGATACAGGCGGGCCTGCCGCCTGAGGGGAGGGGAGCGCTGATGCTCGAGATCGCTCATGTCTCCAAGACCTTCAACGCAGCCACCGTCAATGAGAGGCGCGCGCTGATCGATGTGAATCTTCAGCTCGACGAAGGGGAGTTCGCGACCGTCATCGGTGGCAACGGCGCGGGGAAGTCGACGCTCCTGAACATGATCGCCGGAGTCGATCCGATCGATGCGGGGACGATCAGCCTGGATGGCATGGACATATCGAGACTCAGCGAGGCCGCCCGGGCTCGCTACCTCGGCCGGGTTTTTCAAGATCCCATGAAAGGAACCGCCGCGGACATGCAGATCGTTGAGAATCTCGCCCTCGCTCGACGTCGAGGGCGACGTCGCGGGCTCGCGTGGGGCGTCACGCGAGCGGAGCGTGCTTCATATTCCGAACTGCTCGCCTCGCTCGATCTCGGTCTCGAGAGCAGACTCTCCTGCAAGGTCGGACTCATGTCCGGCGGTCAGCGACAGGCGCTCACGCTGCTCATGGCGACGCTGACTCAACCCAAGCTCCTCCTGCTTGACGAACACACCGCCGCGCTCGACCCCAAGACCGCGATGAAGGTTCTCGATCTGACCGAGCGCATCATCGCCGAGCACAACTTGTGCGCGCTCATGGTGACGCATAACATGCACGATGCTATCCGCCTCGGAAATCGACTCATCATGATGCACGCGGGATCTGTCATCTTTGAGGCGTCCGGCGCGGAGAAGCGCGCGCTCAGCGTGTCGGATCTGCTTCAGAAGTTCGAGGCGGCCGCCGGAGGCGCTTTCGCGAACGACCGCATGCTTCTGAGCTGATGTAGCAAATGGATGCAATCGGTACCTCGATAGGGATTTCCAACCGCGGAGCCGATATGGAGAGGGCACAATAGGGGGCGAGATGCAGAGCCGATGGGTTGGAGTGACGCGTGACACATAGCAATGACGCACAGCTGCCGGATTACGTCGAGCTGCCTGCGAGACAGGGCCCGGCGGGGCGGGAGGCATATGGGTGGATCGATTTCAGCAAGCTGCCCAACACCCGCGATCTGGGAGGTCTGATCGGTGCCGACGGGCGTCGCGTCAAATCGAGGCTGCTGCTTCGCTCGGGTGCACTCGGCTTCGCCTCGGACGAGGACCTCGACCGTCTGCGCGACGAATATCGATTGGCCCTCGTCGTCGATCTGAGAAACGACACCGAGCGCTCCGAGGTCCCAGATCCTATGGATCACTTTCCCGAAGCGCGTTACCTGCAGGCGGATATCCTGTCGAAAGAGACGCTCGGCATCACGCAGGAGAAGGCGACCAGACAAGTCGCCGAGATGCGGCGCGCCGTCGAGGAGCGCGACTCCGAGCGGTTCATGGCTCTGCTGTATCCCCAGATGCTGTTCAGCGATTCGGGCATGAAGGGCTACCGCGAGATGTTCGAGGCGATCATCGGCACCGAGCGGGGCGCAGCGCTGTGGCACTGCTACGTTGGCCGGGATCGCTGCGGGTTGGGCTCGATACTCATCGAGTCGGCACTGGGAGTCTCCATGCGCGATATGGAGACTGATTATCTGGCGACGAATCGCTACGCCCCCGTGGAGATGAGCCGTGACACGCCGGCGAGTCACACCTCGTTCAAGTCCGCATCCGATGCGGTCGCCAACGAATACGGCGATTACCTCGGCTATATCGAGCACGCGCTCAAAATCTCGAAAAGCGGTATCGCCGATATGCGCGCACGTTTTCTGGAGCGTCGCTAGAGGGACCGAGCGGGCCTCGCAAGTCGATCGATCGTCTCTGCCAGCGCGCATGCATCTCCGGTGAAGTGATGCGCGCGCATGCCGGCGATCTCGGCGCCGATGCAGTTGTCGGCATTATCGTCAACAAACAGACATGTGGCGACATCTAGGCCGAAACGATGCGCGAGCAAGCGATAGATATCCGGATCGGGCTTCATGATGTGCTCGAAGGCGGATGCCATCCACCCATCCAGCGCCGGGTGAACCGGGGCGCGGGAAAGCTGCTCCTCGATGCGGGTCGAGGCGTTGGACAAAACATAGATGCCGAGCCCGCGTGTCTTGAGATCGAGGGCGAGGCGGTTCGTCTCCTCGATCGGCCGCGAATGGGCCGGCCATCCGGCGATGAGAGCGTCAAGATTCGGTCGAAGCCGCCGCGGCAGGTGCTCGGCGGCGACTCGCGCCATGGTTTGATGGCTGATCGCACCCGCGTCGAGCAGCGCCCATTCCGTTCTACCGAACAACGCCGCGTCGAGCAGCCGCGCGTCGTCCTCGTTTTCAGCGAAGACTCGGGCGAAAGCGAGGCCGTCGAAGGTCATGAGCACGCCGCCCATATCGAATATGACGCTCTCGATTGCAGCGGACCGACCGTGCTCCTGTCTTGACTTCGTGTCCATCTGAGCGCTCCCAATGGTTTCTCGTCGTCGGCCGCCAAGGCGAAAGGCAACTTCGACCTCACCTGTCGCTCATGCGCCTGTTGAATGCGAGTGGTATCCCTTGCCGCTCGCTCATGTCACCATGATAGCGAAGATACGCGGTGATCCAACCGATTGCGAAAGGATTTTTGTCTGATTCGCTGTCAATTCTTGTGTTGTGGACTCCATCGATCCTGTCCGGAGAACAGCTGCCACTCGCATCGACTCGCGCCGGCCCGCGAGCCCGCGCTCACCCTCGCGCTCATGGCGCTGCACTACCGCATCACCTGTCGGGCCCGCGAGCGGATGCTGCTCCCAGATGAGCGATGAGGGAGCCGAGCGGCGCGACGCGCGCTGCTTGAGATCGGCTTGCCAGATCGGCGCGGGGCGCCTGCGCGCATGGGGGGACTTCGGATCCGTTCGTCCCGAGGAGCATATTCCTCAAATCCTTTCAAAAAGTCAGAAAAATCCAAGTGATCTCTGATATCTTAGCCTTGGATAACAACATCGGACCGGCTGGAAGGGACAGGGGAGATCGCAACGAACGTCACGAATAAGGGGCTTGACGAGCTCCCGGTCGGAGCCGATGCGCTGATCGCATCGGTCGATTCGGATGATATCGCGCTCAGGCAGCACATCTTCGACATGGGACTGACACCGGGCACCGAGGTGACCATGGTGAAATATGCGCCCATGGGCGACCCGCTCGAGATCTGCCTGCGCGGCTACGAGCTCACGCTGCGGCGGGCGGATGCCGCTCGCATCCGCCTTGCTGATGCTCATGTTCGCTCATCGACGCCGGCTGAGCGCGATCGTCTCGCCGCGGTGGCGCATCCGGCGATCGGCGAGCGCTCCAGCCGTCCGCACGAGAGCGGCGCAGCCCTTCGCGTTGGAGCGCCGCTCTCTCTGGCGCTCGCGGGAAATCAGAATTGCGGCAAGACCACGCTGTTCAACCAGCTGACCGGAGCGAACCAGCATGTTGGCAACTTCCCCGGTGTGACGGTCGCGCGCAAGGACGGGCGCATGCGCAACCATCCCGAGGTGACACTCACCGATCTGCCGGGAATCTACTCGCTTTCGCCCTATACCGGTGAGGAGGTTGTGAGCAGGCAGTTCATCTTGAATGAGCATCCGAGTGCCATCATCGATATCGTGGACGCCTCCAACATCGAGCGCAACCTCTATCTGACGCTCCAGCTCATGGAGCTGGAGCGACCTCTCGTCATCGCGCTCAACATGATGGACGAGGTGGCGGCAAACGGGGGCACCGTCGATATCAATGTTCTCGAGAGCATGCTCGGGGTGCCGGTCGTTCCGATCTCCGCCGTGAGAGACGAGGGCATCGACGAGCTGGTGGAGCATGCCATTCATGTCGCGCGCTTTCAGGAGCGGCCCACGCAGCCGGACTTCTGCGCGACCGAGGGTCGAGCCATCGGCGCGACGCATCGCTGCATTCAGGCCGTCGCGGCTCTCATAGCCGACCACGCCGAGCGCGCCGGCATCCCGGTGCGCTTCGCCGCGACCAAACTCATCGAGGGCGATCACCTCGTGATCGAGGCTCTTGGGCTCGAGTGCAACGAGAGCGCGGCCATCGAGCACATCATTGCACAGATGGAGGCGGAGACAGGCACCGATCGCTTGGCGGCATTGGCTGATATGCGCTTCACGTTCATCGAGCAGATTTGTCAGGCGAGCGTCATCTGTCCGCGCTGCAGCCGCGAGCACGCGCGTTCGGTTGCGATCGATCGCCTGCTCACAGGTCGCTACACGGCCATCCCGGTGTTCGCGGTGATCATGGGACTCGTTTTTTGGCTGACGTTCGGCCCGTTGGGTTCATGGATGAAGGAGCTGATGCAGCAACTCGTCGATGTGTTCACGCGGGCCTGTGCTGCCGGTCTGCTCGCAGCAGGTGTCAACTCGACGGTTCGCTCACTGGTGATCGACGGCGTTTTCGTCGGCGTGGGCACCGTGCTGTCGTTTCTGCCGCTCATCGTGATTTTGTTTCTGCTGCTTTCGCTGCTGGAGGACTCAGGTTACATGGCCCGCGTCGCTTTCGTAATGGACAAGGTACTGCGTCACCTCGGCCTTTCCGGTCGAAGCTTCGTTCCGATGCTCGTCGGCTTCGGTTGCAGCGTGCCGGCTATCATGGCCACAAGGACGCTTCCGTCTGAGCATGATCGAAAGATGACGGTCCTGTTGACGCCATTTATAAGCTGTTCAGCGAAGCTGCCGGTCTATGGCCTTCTCTGTGCGGCCTTCTTTCCGGACAACACCGTCATCGTGATGACATCGCTGTATATGATCGGGATTCTCGCAGGCGTGATCGTCGCGTTCGTGTTGAGACGCACGGCCTTCCGAGGCGATCCGGTGCCGTTCATCATGGAGCTGCCGAACTATCGGATGCCCGGTCCGCGCACGACTCTCATGCTCATGTGGAGCAAAATCAAAGATTTCGTGACGCGAGCCTTCACGATCATCTTCATCGCGAGCGTGGTCATCTGGTTTCTGCAGACCTTCGATTTCCGGTTGAATGTGGTGGCAGATCAGTCGCAGAGCCTGCTCGCTGCGCTGGGTGGTCTTCTCGCGCCCGTCTTCGGACCGCTTGGATTCGGCGATTGGCGCGCATCCACAGCGCTGGTCACCGGACTTCTGGCAAAGGAGAGCGTCATCTCGACATTGAGCGTGCTGCTCGGTTCGATATCCGGCGATGCGCTCGCCTCTTTGTTCACCCCTGCCAGCGCGTACGCCTTCTTGGTGTTCACGCTGCTGTATCCACCCTGCGTCGCCGCCATCAGCGCCGTGCGCAACGAGCTGGGCGTCCGCTGCGCACTCGCCATGTTTGCGCTGCAATGCGGAATCGCTTGGACGGTGGCGCTCGTGGCGCGCATCCTGCTTCGCGCAATCGGACTCTTTTAGCGCGGTTCGCTCGGTCTTCGCAGCAGGGGCCTGTTGTCGCGGCAGAACACCAGCAGGGAGTAGATGTACACGGCGCCCCGGACGCACAGATTGACGATCACCAATATGATGCCCTGATCGATATAGCCCGTTGGAGTGCAAAGGATCGCAGCCGTCAGATAGGCGATGCCGAAGACGATGGTTGCGGTTCCGGCGAAGCGATGGGTGAGAAACCAGTTGCGCTCATCATGCAGAGCCCAAGGCGTCTTGTAACCGAAGAAGTAGTTCTGTCGCACGCGGGGCAGAAAATTCCCCAGCGCCAGCATCGCGGAGCCGATGATCGCATAGAAGAGCCGAGCCACGATACCGGTCTGGGTGATCTCGGGTGCCACGGCCCATACGGTGATATCCGGAAGCCAGGTAACGGCGATGACGAGCATCACGCAAACAACTGCAAACGCCCGATAGACCTTCTTGAACCGATCGAAATTGCGTCCTCGCGGATCGATCTGCGGAACGATCCACATGACCACCACAACCAAGAAGGGAATCGCATCGAATACGAGAGCCATCCACCTCGGAGCCCATCCGTCGATGCCGTATTGTCCCCAATGCGTGGGTATCAATGCGGGCAGCTGAGGATAAAGCAGGGCATGGATCAGCATCGACGCACACGTCAGCGCGATGAGTGCGATCCATGCTCGAAGACTGAGGGGGTCTCCGGCCCACGCCGGCCGGCTGTGGGCCTGATCACGATCTCGGGTCATGCGAGCCCTCCGAATCCGTCGCATCGGAAAACGAGTAGAACCATCTCATGAGGGATTGCATGACCGTCATGTTCAGCGTGTAGATGATCTGCTGTCCCCGACGCTCGTCCTCAATGAGTCCCGCGGCTTTGAGCTTTCCGAGATGGTGGCTGATGGAGGGCTTGGTCATGTCGAAGTGCGCGGCGATCTCTCCAGCGGTCATGCTGCCGTCACGCAACAGCTCGAGCATGCGCCGCCGAGTTGGATCGGCGAGCGCCTTGAACCCTTCTTTTGACATTCGCTTCGACTTCCGTCTCGGTCCGCGCTGGCCAGACGAGATGCTGACCAATTGCATTATAGAAATGCGAGAACGTCTGTCAATGCGAGCACGCGGGTCCGGCGCGTCTGCCGATAGCGCCCGAAAGGCTCATACTGGGTACAACAGCTGCGCGATAGGCAACCGTCGCCGCATCGGCGGCCAAGCGGTTCGATAGCGTCCTTATGGCAAAGGTGGTCTCGATGAGCGATGCTCGACATGTCTCCCATGTGTTCGGTCCGCTGTTCAACGAGAGCAGCAGTGTGCTCATCTTGGGGTCGTTCCCCTCGGTGCGCTCGCGCGAGCAGGCTTTCTACTATGGCAATCCGCAGAACCGCTTCTGGCGTGTCGTCGCCGCATGCCTGTCTGCGCCTGTTCCGGTGAACGAAGGGGACCCGCTTGGCGAAGCAGGTGACATCGCGACGCGCGCGCAGTCGGTCGCGCAGAAGCGCAGATTGCTGCTCGAGCATGGAATCGCCGTATGGGATGTGATCGAGAGCTGCGATATCTCAGGATCGAGTGACGCGAGCATCAGAAACGTCGAACCCGTCGCGATCGAGACCGTCATCGCCGTCTCACCGATCGAGCGCATCCTGTGCAACGGTGCGTTGGCCGGTCGACTCTATCATCGCTATCTCGAGGAGCACGTCGGAATGGCAGCCGAGGTCCTGCCCTCTACGAGTCCGGCGAACGCCGCTTGGTCGCTTGCGCGGCTGGTCGAGCGATGGAGACCGGCTCTCGGCAGTTCATCTTGAGGGCGCCGCTGCGGGTGATCAGCGCGGATCCTCGTCCGGGCCGCGGCCGGTTTCGCGCGCGAGCGCTCGGCAGCGGCGCCGCATCTTCCAACGGTAGAGGAAGCGAGGCAGCGCGCAGGGCACCTCGATGATGCCATCTGTCGCCATGATCGACGCGCCGGTGCGCACCGCCAAGATGAGCTGATCGATCGCCTCCGAGGTTCGTCGTCTGAGTCTTCCCATGCGGGGGGTTCCAGCGGTCGGGACTATCATGCCGTCGCCGGCCACGACGAGCGCCCCGCCCCACATGAGATCGGCCACCCGGCAGAAGCAGCCGAGCACGCCGCAGGCCGCCCGGCCCCGAGCGGCATCGTAGAGACCGAGGTTTGATATGGCGTAGATGCGCGCGCCTCGGGCGAGTGCATCCATCTCACTCAGCTGCTCGAGCAGTCGTATCGCGCCAGATGGAAGCGCGGCGAGATAGACCGGGTATCCGATCACGATGGTATCGCAGCTCGCCAAGGTCTCAAGCGAGCTCGTCGCATCGCACGAGGACCCGACCACCTCGCGTTGGCGCAGCTCGCCGTCGGCGCTCATCTGAAAGCGGATGATCTCGGCGTGCTCATCTCGAACCGCCCGCGCATCGTCTTCGAAAGAATGAGCCGAGATCCGCTCGTAGGCATAGAAAGCGTCTTCGAAGTCATCGAGCAGCAACGAGGTGGCGCTGGCATCTCCGTTCGGGCTTGCGCACACGCATGCGATGCGGCCGGGGAGCGGGCGCGCAGAGGGTCGCGCGTCGCTCGCTCGCACGGGTTGCCCCGGCCGTGCGCCTTCAAAAGCGGCTGAGGCGACGCCAAGCTCGTCTGCGCGCTCTGGAAACCACACGCCCACGAGGTCAAGGCCGACGTCGTCGCACATCGTCGAGGCGATCTGCATGAAGCACGATCGCTCACATGCGCTCGACGCCCCGTAGAGCCAGATGCTCGTCCGCGTCCGCGTTCCCGTGCCGCCTGCTCGAGCCGATCCGCCGTAGCGTCGTCGATGATGGGTCTTCCGATCGATGATGCGAGAACACGGATGCGCAGCCGGGATCCAGCGATCGAGCGCGCACTTCACCGGCGAGCTCACGGCGCCGAACGTGTTTCGGCTTGCGATCCACAGCTCGTCTGCGGCTCCGAGCAGCGCTCCCAGATCTCCCGGGGCGTCGCGGATGACGCAGGGTCCCGGCGTCGCCGTCCAGCAGCTCAAGCACCCCCTGCAGTCACCGGAGTCCCCCAGGACCTCCGGTCCTATGACGACGTCGCACGCCTCATCGAGCTGCGATCGCCGCCGATCGTCCCGTTCGATGTCGCAGATGAGAACCCTCATCTCTCATCACCCGCTCCGGTCTTCATCAGTCGCATCTTGCCCACGGTCAGCCGCGCCTCGATCGACGCGGAGCCGTCACCGGTACGCAGAACACGGCTGCGGCCGTGTTCATCGCGTCTATCGCTGGTCTTGAAATCGGTCGAGAAATCACCCAGGGTCGTCTCGACATGCGCGGTGAAGCCCGTGTCGGCGGGCAGCTCGATCGTTGCCTCTCCCGTGGTCAGAGAACAGGTGAGAGATCGCGGTGCCGAGCTCTCGCAGACCGCGGTCACCTTGCCGGCGGTCAGCTTGATGCCAAGTTCTTCGGCGACGGTGCCGCGCATGCGGATGCTGCCGGAGGTGGCGTCAAGCGACAGATGATCCGTCGAGAGCCCGTCCACCTTCAGATCCCCGGCCGTGATCGAGAGCTCGCAGCTTCCACAGGAAACCCCATCGAGGCGGCAGTCGCTCGCCCCGGCGCTCACCTTCACGTGATCGAGCCGAGCGGCACCGAGCTTCTCCGGCGGCAGCCTGACGCGAAGACGCTCGTCTCCTGTCGCGCCACGACCTGTTCCGCGCGACCACAGGAATTGGAGAGGATCCGACTGGAAACCGCGGTGGGATCTCCGCGGATGGCGATCGATCCGCAAGGTTCCGTCTTCGACCGCGCACGACGGCGCGGGGGCATCGCGACGATGGGTGGCTGTGACCTCGATGCCGCCGTTCGCGGTGTCACCGTTCGTGATTTCGACATCGTCGGCGGTATCCTCGATGTCAAGACCGGTGACCGTCGATGGGTCGAAGGACCATGTCCGGGTCGTCGCGCTCGCATCTGGCTGAAGCCAGGGCACCTGCGGCAGAGCTGAGCGGACGAGCCCCGAGCACCAGGGTAGTCCGATCGCCAAGACGATCACCCCTGCGATGAGCGCGATGCCGCAGCCGGCTTTCAGCCGAGCCCCACGCGACAGCCGCGAGAGGTCGTTCAGGCGGCTCATCGCGGCACCTCCTCATCAGCGCGGCTGCGATCGAGATCGTCCTCGATGACGCCGGCGATCCAGCGAAAGATCGGGATGGTGAGAAACACGAGCCAGGCCCAGTCGAAGCTCCAGATGATTCCGATGGCGAAAAACAGGATGACGGTGAAGATCCCATACGGAAAGGAGCTGAGCGTCCCCCGTCGGCGGCTGGGCCTCCCATCAGCTCTGTTCGTACGGAAGCGGGATTCCGGCAGCGGAATCCGCTCGGGGGTATCGGCGCGCGACGCCGCTGCAGCTGCCGCTTGCGCGGCCTGCGCGGCGGCAGCGCTCGCCTCAGTGACCGCCGACAGCGCCCGCTCGGCGCGCTCCCGCTCGACTCGGAGCTGCTCTTCGTCGCGAGCGCGCTCCCGAGTGGTCTCGCGCGTCGCGGCCGCGGCCTCCTCGACGAGGTCCTCGGCCGTCCCGCCAAAAGGCGCGCCGACGAGCTCATCGAGGCTGACGCTGTAGAGGCGGGCGAGCGCGATGAGATTGTCCGTGTCCGGTGACGACTCCGCACGCTCCCATTTCGAGATGGCCTGTCGAGAAAGGCCGAGACGCTGGGCGAGTTCCTCCTGACTGTAGCCTTTCGTGCGTCGGAGTTCTGCCAAACGCTGCGCGGTCTGAACGTTCATGATCGGTTTCCCTTCGCGGCGCACCCGTGCCAAGCTGCGGGCATGTGTCTGATTGTAGCCTAACGCGATACAGCTCAGCGCGCATGGGACGCAGCGAGCCGGCGGCGGCCGCGACATTTCCGCGGCGCCCGTCGGCACCCGCGATTTCGAAGTCGCTCGCATCCACGATGATGCCCGAGCCGTCTCGGTTGCGCCACCGCTTCTGGTGGGCATGTGGGCAACTTTTGGTTGCGGGGAAGATGAGCTGCGGGAATGACGCGAATCTTCATTGTCTGCGCCGGCACGTCCAGAAAGCCGCCGCGCAGGCAGAGCTGGCGGATCATCGGCGTATCCTCATCGATCTGCTGAGCGCTGGCTACAGAGGTGCCCCCGCAGACTTCGATTATCGCGTCCGCTCCCACGCTGCATCCGCGGCGGCGATAGCGCGCCTCATGCAAGGGAATCTGTTCTCGTCGAGGTGGCGGATACTCGCTTTGGACCTGTCGTGGCGATATCTTCACAGGTCGCTTGATGGAGCAGCAGCTTCTGCACAGCATATGAGATGCTGCGCAGCGCGCTCTTCTCGATGACATCGCCGATATCGTATGCTGTTGTGAGTTCGAGCAGCGTGAAGTGGAGCCAACCGAGGTTGAGTTTGCTCTGGTGGACTGGAAGGCACCGTACTTGATGCCCTACTTGATGTCAGACACTGCTGTAGAAGATGCCTGTGTATGACAAGAAAGCGCTTTCGTCGATTTGCTTCGGGAATACGTTAAAACAGATGGATGATTCCATAACCGTCGATGGTTTTTCGATCTTGATCCTAAAACATCTCGCCGATGAAGATCCGGCAGAGATCGACTGCGGTTTGGGGCAGCGGCTGCTTTGACAGACAACGAAACTCGACCGAGCTCGTCAGATTGATATGGTAAAAATCGTCTACCTATTCTGAATTTCCATCCACTGACGTGGAATTGCAAACAACGTAGTCTAAATATACGGATATCACACCGGCTGTATATCTGGAATGGGAGTCCGGACTTTCATGGTATTCGACAAAGCCTGATGCTGCAGCGGAAAGGAAATGGATAGCCAGTCCCCGTGTGGTCAATACATCTGTTTTGAACATGCGGGTCAAGTGGCAGGCGATTGATACCTGGCCTCAGTACTCAAAATGCGCGATGTCGATGTGGGAATGCAGCCAGCTTCAATCGGAGGCGATCATGCCACATTTTTCATCAGGAGACGCGATGGCACAGCGATGCTTTGCCACTAAGAATGGAGCAACACGATGGTCGCGCACATACAGATGCGTTATCCCCGGAGAGCGAGTTTGATGGCTATTCAGCTGCCGAGAAGGGGTTCCACCACTGCGAGTCTATCTGAGACCGCGAATCCTGATTCAGGGTGCCTCACTGCGGTTCCGGAGACGTTCGTTCCGCTGTGCATCGTCGATCACGTGATGCACGAGGTTCATTTCACCCAACATCAGACCCAATCAGAGAAAGGTAGAGTGCTGATGGCAATGAAAGTTCACTGATAGAAATGATCTCCACCTTTCTTCATGAGAGGTGACGTAACAGAAAGAGGCGATGTCTCATGAAAAGCGATGCGATCGCTGTCCCTGTTCCTTCGGCCGATTCAGCCTTCGACTCCGCTGAGCAGCTCGGTGCGAAGTCAGCTTCGACGGATAACAAGATGGATATCATCTACAGCGATAGACGCTTTTTTGGTCACCCTCGCGGCCTCGCGGTGCTTGGCACCGGCAACCTGTTCAATTCCATCGCTTGGGCGGCGTTCTACGCGATCTTCATCTACTATCTGTACAGCCCGTTCTCGCGTGGTTTGGGCTTCACGGCCGGGCAGGCAGCTTCGATCGTCGCCGCACTGGGGGTTGTCAACAGCGTGTTCGGTATTGTCGGCAGCTGGCTGGCAGACCGGGTCCTCGGCATGCGTACCGCGCTGGTATTGGGCAATATCACCAAGGCAATTGGTTTTGCTTTGATCGCCATCCCGTCATTCTCGGTCGATCAGGGCAGGGTATGCATGTTCCTCGGCCTGATCTTTCTCGCGGTGCCACTCATGGGGCAGTCGAACAACTCGCTGACCGCACAGCTCTATCGCAAATCGGACGACGCGCGTCGCGACGCTGCGTTCACATTTCATAATATCTTTAACAGTATCGGCGGCCTTCTCGCTCCTGTCGTCGTTGGTAACATCTCGATGTTGGACTACCATATCGGCTTCGTGATCGCTGCAGCGGCGGCCTTGGGCTACGCCCTGATCATTCTTCTGTTCAGTCACTCCTGCTTCGGCGAGTTGGGCCGCGCTCCGGTAAAGCCGCTGGACCCCGGGCAGCTCAAACGAATCGGTTTGATCACGAGCGCGGTGGTGGTGCTCGTCGTCGTCGTGATGGCAGCTCTGATCAGCATCGGGGTTATGACATTCGATCGTCTGCTCAGCTTGATTACCACGATGGCGTTTCTGATCCCGATAGCGTTCTTCGTCCGCCTGTTCACCAACCGTGACATTCCCAAAACGGAGCGTCGGGTGTTCAAGCCGATGAGCCAGCTACTCGCCGTGCAGGTGTTCCAAGCACTCATCTTGGCGGTAACGGGGTCGACAAATCTCATTTACATGGATCAATACTTAAACCGTTCGTTTTTGGGGATTACGTTTGCTCCGGCTACCTTTGTCTCGATCAGCGCCGTGTTCGCTTTGGTTGTGAGCCCGGTGGCGACCTATCTGTGGACTGCCACAGCCTTTGGAAGCAGCATCCGCAGTTTGAGCAAGATGGCGCTCAGCTACGCTTTCGGTGCGGTTTCCTTGTTCGTGATCCCTCTGACCGTCACATTGGCAACTGGAAAAGTTAATCCGATCTGGTTTATTCTAACCATGATCTTCGACCAGTTCACCCAGTCAGTCGGCGGTGCCACTGGTATATCGATCATCGCAAAGATGGCCCCGAAGTCCTACGATACGCAGATTCAAACGGCGTTCGCTCAGTGCACGACGATCGGCAACGGTCTCGGCTTGCTCATCTTCATGTTTGCAACCACCGCGCAGCAGCAGCTGGCGGTCTATCCATGGCTTGGCGCGGGGACGATCCTCATCGCCATCTACCTGCGCGTCACGCAGAAAAGGTTCGAGGCGGCAGTGGCTTGATCGGACGATGCGATCGAGTGAGGGGAAGCTGGAGGGGATCTCCGATTACCTGCATTTTACTGGCCATACGAGAGGATGATCGCTTGCGAGACACCGGTTTATGAACGTCAGCACGCGGTTCACCCTCTTGTCCCACTCTTTTTTTACGGCATGATCAAATCGAGAGCGATGGTCTGGCATTAGCATCATACGAGCATTCCGCAGTTGGCTTTCTCCGAGTTGGCCCGTGATCACTGCCCTCCCAGAAACGCGCCGGTCTGCCGGCTCCACAGCCGTGCGTACTCGCCGCCGGCTCGCACGAGATCGCTATGGGTGCCGTCCTCCACGATGACGCCGTCGCTCAGCACCACGATGCGGTCGAGCGCCGCGACGGTTGACAGGCGATGGGCGATCACCAACGAGGTCCTGCCCCGCATGAGGTTCTCGAGCGCGCTTTGGATGAGCCGCTCGCTCTCGGAATCCAGTGCGCTGGTGGCCTCGTCGAGCACGAGGATCGGCGCATCCATGAGGATGGCACGGGCGATCGCGATGCGCTGGCGCTGACCGCCCGAGAGCTTGACGCCACGCTCTCCGACCTGCGTGTCCATGCCCTCGGGCAGACGACGGATGAATTCGGTGGCGTTGGCTTCCCGCGCAGCGCCCTCGATCTCCTCGGGGCTCGCCTCGGGACGTCCGTAGGAGATGTTCTCACGGATCGTCCGGTGGAACAGCAGCGGCTCCTGCGGCACGTAGGCGATGCTTCGCCGCAGGCTCACCTGGTTCACAGCGGCGATGTCCTGCCCGTCGATCCGGATGGACCCGCTCGTGAGGTCAGCGAGACGCAGCAGCAGACTCGTGAGAGTCGTCTTGCCCGAGCCGGAGCGCCCCACGAGCCCGACGCGCTGCCCGGAGGGGATGTCGAGGGTGAAGCCGCGAAAGACAGGATCGTCGGCTCCGGCATCCGGGTAGCTGAAGCTCACATCGCAGAAGTCGATCTCGCCGCGATCGATGACGAGATCGGCGGCGTCGGGAACATCGTCGACGAGCCTGGGTTCATCGAGGGCGATCGTGAGATCGTGAGCATCACCGAAAGCATGGTTGATGCGCTGGAATATCCGCGAGAGCATGTTGAAGTGGTTGGTGATCGTGTTCGTATAGGTGAACATCATGACGAGCGTGCCCGCCGAGATGCCGAACCACGCTGCGCCGCCGGCGATGAACACGGCAACGAGCGTCATCATCACCACGATCAGCGCGCTCGACACCGAGCCGGTCAGCAGGGAGCGGACCATGCGACGGCTGTCGGTGTCGCACACCGCCCGGTTCGCCTGCTCGAACAGGCTCTGCTCAAAATCCTCGCGACCGGCGGTCTTCACGGCCAAGATGTTGGTGATCGAGTCGGACAGCTCACCGGACAGCCGGTTCTTGGCGGCGCTCGCCGCGGTGTTGACCGGCAGGATCCGGCGGTAGAGTCGGAAGATGATGATCACGTAGATGACGAGCACGACCGATAGCAGCGCGACGTAAACGGGGACGAGCGGCACGAGCAGCACGATCGTGAACACGACGGCTGCCACAGAGGGCAGCGCCCCATAGGCGAAAACGTCCATGAGCTGCGAGTAGGCGGCGATGTACAACTGCGTCGAGCTGACGAGCGAGCCGCCGAAGCGATTCGTGTGAAAGGTCATCGACTGGTTGCACAGCGCGTCGAACGCGGTGCGACCCAGCTCGTAGCTCGCGCGGATCTCAACGCGTGCGCAGGTGTAGTCCTGCAGCTTGCTACAGGCCTGGCCAATGACGTTGACGAGAAACAGCGTCACGATGTAGGGTCCGAAGACGGGAATGACGTCGTCGGCTCCGATGCCGCCGGCACTGACGGTGTCGACGATCCGGCCGACGATGAGCGGGTTGGCGAACATGAGCAGAAACACATAGCCGAGTGTCACGATGACGCTGGCGAGAAACATCGGCAGCTGTATGCGCGTCACCCTCCAGTAGTAGTGCAGCGTGCGCACCGCGACGGTGCGCTTACGCCTCTTTCCGGCCTCTTCGCGTCGTTCCCGCTTCCTGTCCATGGACTCTCCTCGCGCCTCGCGTTCGAACTATCCTACCCGCTCCATCATACGCGACGCCCCCGTCGGATGCAGCCTGTGTGATATCCGTGGCAATCCGCATGCATCTCTGCCATTTGCCGACGAGGCCTTGACCACGCGTCATGCTGAGTGCATACTGCCTTTTGATTCACGCACGAATCCGCTGCCAGAGACAGCCGGTGCCCGCATCGCGCAAATAGGCGATCGCGAGCTCAAAGGGGAGACCCGCCAGCCGAGGTGGTCGAGCAGACATGTCTTCTCGCCCCCGTCGCTCATGCAGCGTCGGGGGCTTTTTCGAGACGCCCCGCCGTCTTGGGCGGTTCGTGCTCGGATGCGATGAAGGAGGTGTGTTATATGCCAGCACAGTACAAGATCGACAAGGTCGCCGAGATCGAGTCCCACATCAAGGAGAACGCCGGTCTGTTCGTGGTCAACTACCATGGCCTCACGGTCATGCAGGCTCAGGAGCTGCGGCGCAATCTGCGCGAGGTCGGTTCCGAGATGAAGGTCTACAAGAACAATCTCGCGCGTCTCGCGCTCAAAAATCAGGAGCAGCCCGAGATAGGCGACATGCTCGTCGGCCCCGTGGCCTACGTGTTCTACGAGCAGGAGCCTGTCGAGACCGCAAAGGCGCTCAAGGACTTCGCCGCGAAGACCAAAGACGTGCTCGAGGTCAAAGGCGGTATCTCGGAGGGAAAGGCCATTACGGCCGAGGATGCGCGCGCAATCGCGGATCTTCCCACGAAAGATCAGCTTCTGGGTCAGATCGCAGGTCTCATCTCCGGCTTTGCCCGCGGTACCGCGGTGTGCGTCAACGGTGTGGCCTCCGGCCTCGCCCGCGCGATCAGCCAGGTGTCAGAGCAGAAGGAGGCGGCCTAGGCGCCGCGTTCGCTTACCGGCACGTCCTGTACGGAGGTGCCGACCGAGTGGCGTGCGTCCGCGCGTCACGTGTTAAAACCACCCCGCGATCGATGCGGGCAATGAAAGGAAGAGGATCATGGCAAAGCTTTCCACCGATGAGATCATCGATGCCCTGAAGGAAATGACCCTGCTCGAGGCGAGCGAGCTCGTCCACGCGATCGAGGAGACCTTCGACGTCTCCGCTGCGGCTCCCGCAGCGATCGCTGCGGGCCCCGCCGCCGCCGCTGCGCCCGCCGAGGAGGAGAAGACCGAGTTCGATGTCGTGCTCGAGGGCTTCGGCGATAACAAGATCCAGGTCATCAAGGTCGTGCGCTCCCTCACGAGCTTGGGTCTCAAGGAGGCCAAGGAGGTCGTCGAGAGCGCGCCCAAGGCCGTTCTCGAGGGCGTGAAGAAGGAGGAGGCCGAGGAGGCCAAGGCGAAGATCGAGGAAGCAGGCGGCGCTGTCACCATCAAATAACGGCAGCTGATCAGCACTCGTTTTCGCTATCTGGGCGGGCCTTGGAAACCGGGCCCGCCCTTCGCATCTGCGGACGGGCCGCGCCCTCGCCGCATCCGTCGACATCTTGACAGGTTCTGCAGAGGAACCCTCCCCTGCATCTCAGGGTCATCCATCTCAGTGCCAGCTTCCCTTGTAGTTTACTTGAGATTTCCCGCCGCCTTCCGGCTGGGCGTTAAGATGCTTGAAGGCAGATCAGCAAGAGGTTCACCGCGATTCGCATACAGGCGATCCGCGTCTCGTGAGACGCGCCGAAAGGAACGATCATGAAGGCCATCATTCCCGCCGCCGGTCTCGGCACGCGCTTTCTCCCCTCGACGAAGTGCACACCGAAAGAGATGCTGCCCGTGCTTGACAAGCCGGTCATCCAATATGTCGTTGAGGAGGCGCTTGAACCCGATGGCGTCGACAACGTCATCATCGTGACCTCGCCGGACAAGCCTCAGCTGCTCACTTATTTTCAGCCCAATCGCTCGCTTGAGGTCCTGCTGCGCGAACGTGACAAGGCATCATATGCGGATATCGTCGCGCAGGCGGGTTCGCTTCCGGTGGACTTCCGATACCAGTACGAGCCGCGCGGGCTCGGGCATGCGATCCGTTCAGCTGCCGACGCTGTCGCAGGCGAGAGCTTCTTCGTGCTGCTCGGCGATTATGTGGTCCCAGCTCGCGATATCTGCACGAAGATGCTCGAGGTCTCGCGTACGCACAGCGGAGCGTCGGTCATCGCTGTCGCGCCCTGCGCCCCTGAAGACGTCTCGCGTTACGGCGTCATCGCCGGCGAGCGGATCTGCTCGCTCAAAGGTTTCGAAGACGCGCAGGATACCGAGCCGGGTGCGGTATGGCGACTCTCGGGTCTCGTCGAGAAGCCCTCTGCGGCGGATGCCCCCTCCAACCTCTTCATCGTCGGCCGCTATCTGCTCTCACCGCTCGTGATGGAACTTCTGGCCGATCAGGTGCCCGGCAAGGGCGGCGAGATTCAGCTCACCGATGCGATGGCTCGCTCCCTTGAACGCGAGGCGATGTACGCTGTCGTGATCGATCCGCTCTCCGGCTACGATACCGGCACCCCTTCGGGCTGGATCGCCACAAATGCCCTCATGGCCGCCGAGGATCCGCGATTCAACGCCGGGTTCTGGGAGGCTGTCGCAGAACGCGGCGGTCTCAACGTCAAACAGTGACGGGCGATGCCAGCGCGCGCCTCTCGGCGGTAGTCCGCGCTTCTGACATCAGGTAGGCGCGCAGCAGGAAGGCAACCGTTAACACCGCGTAGTCGGATAGGTTTCGCGGATTGTAGCCCGTTTTCTCCTTCAGTCGGTTGAGCTTGTTCTGAAATGTGTTCTTGTGCATGAACAGCTCCTCGGAGCATCTCATGATGCTTCCGTTGTTGCGCGTGTAGGCGTCGAGGATCTGAGCGTATCGTTCGATCTGGTCGGTTTCGAGCGGGCCGAGCACGCGCTCGACGAAGCGCTCGGCGTCGTCGGTGGGGATCGCCGAGACGATCGATCCGAAATCCAGGTGCTCATAGCGCTCTATCCGAGCGCTGCGCTCGAACGCAAGCCATGAGGCGCAGCGTCGCGCCTCGGCATAGCTTCTCCAATACGTGCGCCAATTCGGTTCGATGCACCCGATTCCCAGCGGAATCGGGCAGCCGGCGCTCTCGCTGATGTCATCTTGGACGAGGTGCAGACCAGCTCCCAGAAGATTGAGATCGCGGTCGCTGGCAAACATGCACAGGCGTTGTCCGTTCAATGAGAAGAATATGCTTTTATATGGAGCGAGACGTGCCTGCAGTCTCGTGCACAGATCGTTGTAATTGAACGACGAGGCGCTCGTGGCTCTGATGATGCCGACGATGGCGCGCCGGGGCTCATCGAGGTCGATATCGACAAGGGAGGACAGGTAGCTCGCCATGGAGCTGTCACCGTGCTCGGAGATCAGCGTGCTCACCAGGCTGTCAGTCGAGACGCGCTGATTGAAGCTCGTCATATAGTTCCAGTTCTCACGGATCAGGATCTCGGTCATCTTCTTGATGACGTTTCCGAACGGTTCGACCTCCTCGCGCGATCCGGTGATGCCGATCACGGCGACCACTGAGTTGTTGAACACCACGGGAACGTTGATGCCGCGCTTTGCCCCCTTGAACTGATCGGCGTGGTCGATGATGATGGTCTCCTTGCGGCGCGCCGCGAGTCTGGCACCATCGTGACCGCCTCCGATTCGTGAGGTGTCGGTGCTCGCGATGATGGTACCGGAGGTGTTGAAAAGATTGATCTCGTGGTTGATGATGTCTTTCAGGCTCTCGACTATGCTCTCCGCGATCTCCGGATCGAGTTCCATGGTGCGCTCCGAATCCTAGATGATCACACCGCGCGTGCTGAGCAGGCGCGGTGCGATCGTTCATGATATTCGATACCCTTCAGGGTTCATAGAGAGCCAAGCAGTGTCTGACATCGCGTGCTCGGCGATCGGTGGATCTGATCGGTGGGCCGGTGGCTGTCAGGAGTTCTTGAGATTCTTCTCAAAGCGATAGTGCGTCTCCGTGAAACCCTGGTTCAAATAGAATTCGTGACTTGCCGTATGACTGAGGCGGCTTGTCACCGCGATGCACTCGCAGCCGGCAGCGCAGGCGCGCTGCTGCGCCCAAGCGAGCAGCTGATCGCGAACGTCGGCGTTGCAATGGCTCTTGTCGACAACGAGTTCCTTGATCTCGCCGATGCGCGTACCCAGATGGAGCTGCCAGGTGCACAGCATGCCGACGAACCCGATGACCTCGCCATCTTGTTCGTAAACGCCGAGTTTGTGGCGCTCCTGGCTCAGCTGATCGACATAGGTTCTGGCGAACATCGACTGCTGAAGATTGAAATCGCTGGATGCGCTGACAAGGTTGAACACAGCTGCGAGGTCGGATGATTGTGCATCTCTGATCATGAGTTCTCCTTCGTGCTTGTGGGCTGGGTCTTGCCTCTCGTTCGAGATTGCGATTGCTGCGGCGTCGGCGCGCTACGTGATCGGCGCGGGATTGAATATGCACAGGTCGTTATGCAGGCCGTAACGCTCGGAATAGGGCTGGTCGCGACCGCTTGCAACCTCGATGATCTTCCTGAACACCATGGTACCCATCTCCGCTATGGTTTTCTCGCCCGTAGCGACCGGGCCCGCGTTGATATCGATGATGTCGAACCACTGCTCCTTCATCTCATTGCGCGAGCAGAGCTTCAGAACAGGTGCGGCAGCCAAACCGTAGGGTGTGCCGCGTCCGGTCATGAACACTTGCACTCCGATGCCGCTTGCAAGCTGGCAGGGACCGCACACGATATCGCTCGCTGGGGTCGCGGCATAGATGAGTCCGTGTTCTCGCGGGCGCTCGGCGGGGGAGAGGACCTCTACGATCGGTGAGGTGCCGCTCTTGGCGATGGATCCCATTGCCTTCTCAACTATGTTAGACAGCCCGCCTTTCTTGTTTCCGGGAGTCGGATTCGCGCTGCGATCTACGCCGCCCAATTCAAGGTAGGTATCGTACCAGCGCATCTCCTCGGCGAGCCGATCCGCGACGCTTTTGCTCACGCAACGTCTCGCGAGCAGGTAGACACCATCGCGAACCTCAGTGACCTCGGAGAACAACACGGTGCCGCCCGCGGCTACGAGCATATCGGCAGCATAGCCCGCGCTCGGGTTCGCCGATACACCGGAGAATGCATCGGATCCGCCGCATTGCAGGCCCACGAGCAATTTAGATATCGGCAGGGATTCGCGTCGACGCCTCTCGAGTCTCTCCAGCTTTTGGCGGGCCATCGAGAGTATCGCTTCGATCATGGCCTCGAAACCGCGATGCTCCTGAAGGATGATCACGTTGTCCGCGCAGTTGAGTTCGGGCTGGTCGGCGAGGAGCATCTCCACGGTCAGCTTCTCGCAACCGAGGCCCACGATCATCGTCTGCCCGCCGAAGTTGGGATGCCGAAGCAGATTGCGCAGCGCGCGTATGGGAACCTTGGCCTCCGGAGCGTTGATCGCGACACCGCAACCATAGGCATGATTTATCGGTACCACGTCGTCGACGTGGGGATAGCTCGGCAGAAGCTCTCGTCGAATGCGATCGACGGCAACGTTGACGACGCCGGTGACGCACTGGACCGTCGTATGGATCGCGAGAATGTTGCGCGTGCCGGCGAAGCCGTCATCGGCGGCCGGATAGCCCTCCCATGTGGATGCGACGGGCTCGGGCAGATCGGTTGCGATGTCGCAGCCCCACTCCATCTCGTCGAGCGCGGGTGGAACGGGCAGCACGAGGGAGTCCTCGTTGATCCAGCTGCCGGCAGGCGTGTCGCGCTTCACGTAGCCGAGTGTGACGCCATAGCGGATGACGGCTCCGTTCTCGGCGATCGGCTCAAGTGTGATCTTATGAGCCTGCGGTATATCATGCCTGGCGATGACACCCGGCGCGAGCTGAGTCCCCTTTGGAATGTCGTTGAGGGCGATGGCAACGTTATCTCTCTTGTTGACCTTGACGTATTTTGATTCATCCATGGTTCAAGCGCTCCTTTCGGTCCGGTGTCTGCATGCCCGGCACGCGAACAATGCGAGCGAGCAGAGTCTCTCATTGCCTTGCGCACATCATAGGCCCACGCTCAACTGTCATACATGGTTCGCGTACCAATCTATCCAGCCGCTTTTGGTTGTTCATTGTGCTATGGAACCTTACCACCATGCTTGCGAGCGCTCATTGTGTTAAGCAAGGCGAACGGGAGGAATCTTCGTTTTCTGACGGCATTCGGGCTGCCGGATCAGCTGCGTGAGGGCGTCTATGCCTTCGCGCTTCGGCGTTTGATTGGAGATGCGAATGAACACTTGTCTTGCTGTACTTGGCTTCGCGACGATGATCATCGTCACGATCGTACTGCTCAAAAAATGGGTCAGTACGCTTTTGGCGTTCACGACTATTCCTTTGATCGCGGGCATCATCGCGCTCGTGATCAGCGGCGGAAATCCGTTGTCCATTGAGGGCGTCTCGAGTATCGGAGCTTGGATAAAGACCGGAATCGGTATGACATCCGACATCACGTTGATGATGTTGTTTTCTCTCCCATACTTCATGCTTATGGCTGATACGGGCTTATTTGATGACATTGTCAAGGCCATAATGAAACGCGTGCCGATCTCTGCGCCGGTTGTCTGCGTTCTAACGGTCGTCGTAGCGTGCATCATCGAGCTCGATGGTTCGATCACGTCTGTGTTTCTTATAACCGTCCCTTTGATGCTGCCTCTGTATGAGCGCTTCAAGGTCGATAAGCGCGTGCTTCCATTTGCCATTGCGATTGCTATATTATTCATGTGCAATACGCCGTGGAATCCCAAGATTCTTCGTGCTGCGACACTCATTCCGGATGTCGCCAATGCCTCGACGGCGATTTTTCTGAAGCTCGTTCCCATTCAGATATTCATGTTCGTGCTGCTTGTGGGCATCACCGCCTTCATCGGTATTCGCGCACGGAAGCATCAACTCGAAGAAATCGCGATCTCGCACGAGGATCTGCTGGATCAGTTCCAAGATACGGAGCTCACGCGCCATAACCTGTTCTGGGTCAATCTGCTTCTTACGGCTCTGATGATCTTCTGTCTCATCGCCTTCCAAAGCGTGCCGCAGTACTACGTCTTCGCGCTCGGCCTCGTGATCGCCCTCGCGATCAATTTTCGTGATCTCGGACAGCAAAGCAAACTGCTCAAGAAATATGCCGCCGAGCTTTTCCCTGTTGCGCCCGCGGTGCTGCTCTCCGGTGTCGTCGTAGGAGTCATGCAGGAGAGCGGCATGCTCGATGCGATGGTCAATGCAATGATGGGCGTGGTCCCGCCCGCGTTGGGTCCATGGCTCTACATCATCGTCGCGTTGTTCTCCACCCCCCTCATGCTTCTGTTCACGAATGACACGTGGTTCTACGCGCTCATGCCCCTCGTGTCAGCCTTTTCCATCCAATATGGTGTACCGGCTGAGACCGTGATCGTCACACTATTCATGAACTTCGGATCCATGATCTCGGTCATAGCGCAGCCGCAGCTCTACATCGCCACAGATCTGACCGGCATCACGATAGACCAGCACATCAGGTTCACGTTCTTCAAGCTCTGGGCGATCAATATCGCGGTGGTGATCTTCGGAGTGGTCACCGGCATCTTCATGCCCTAAGCCGAGATCGGTCAAGCGCGGGGCATGTGAAGAGTATCCCGATTGAAATACCTTGCACGTGCGGAGCGGTCATCGGATCATACGTGCCAAAGCGGTTCGCGGAGAAAGGAAGAGTTATATGGTACAGGTGATCAAGAGGATGGAAGTCATTCCCGTCGCAGGCTATGACAGCATGTTGCTTAATCTGGCGGGCGCGCATGAACCGTTCTTCACGCGCAATATCGTGGTCATGACCGATAGCGACGGTGTCATCGGCGTCGGCGAGGTCCCCGGGGGAGAGGTGATCACGCGCCGTCTCGAGAGTTGCATACCGCTGGTCGAGGGAAGACCGTGGAGCCAGTGCAACGATATCGTGATGACGTGCGCCAAGATGCTTTCCGCCCAGGTCACTGCTGCCCCCGCAGGCGGTACCGAGACAGCTCACGCGCAGATCTTTAAAAAGGTCACCAACGTCCTCACCGGAGTCGAGACCCCGCTGCTCGATATCATGGCCAAGCACCTCGAGGTTCCGGTGGCCGCTCTGCTCGGCGACGGCCAGCAGCGCGATTCGGTGCGCTTTTTGGGCTACCTGTTCTATGTGGGTGATCGCACGAAAACAGGCATGCCCTACATCCACGACGATGACGATTCGGACGAGTGGGGTCGCATCCGCCGCGAGCCGGCGCTCACAGCGGAGGCCATCGTGCATCAGGCAAAGGCCGCTCAGGAGCGTTTTGGATTCCACGACTTCAAGCTCAAAGGCGGCGTGTTCTCCGGTGCCGAGGAGATGGAGGCAATACGGGCTCTCAAGAGGAGCTTCCCCGATGCCCGCATCACGATCGATCCCAACGGGGCCTGGTCGCTCGCTGAGTCTCTTGAGCTGTGTCGCGATATGGTCGGCACGCTCACGTACTGCGAAGATCCCTGCGGTGCCGAGGGCCGCTTCTCCGGTCGAGAGACGATGGCGGAGTTCCATCGGCTCTCCGGTCTTGCGACCGCGACGAACATGATCGACACGGATTGGCGCGAGATGAAGGCCGCCATTCGTCTCGATTCCGTCACGATACCCCTTGCCGACCCGCACTTCTGGACGATGCGCGGCTGTGTGCGCGTCGCCCAGCTCTGCCATGACATGGACCTCACCTGGGGCGTGCACTCGAACAATCATTTCGACATCTCGCTTCACATGGTCGCTCAGGCCGCCGCAGCGGCTCCGGGCTTCTACAACGCCTGCGACACGCACTACATGTGGCAGGATGGACAGCATCTGGGACAGGAGCCGCCGGTCTTTCGTGACGGCTGCCTGAGCGTACCGCGCGATGCGCCCGGTCTGGGTGTGGAGATCGATCGCGCGAAGCTGGAGGCGGCGCACCGACTCTATGTCGAGCATGATTGCGGCACGCGCGATGATGCAGCGGGCATGCAGTCCATCATCCCGGGATGGGAGTACGATCCGCATCGGCCCGCACTCGTTCGATAGCTTTTTTGCAGCACAAGCCGGTTCCTTTGAAACCGGTGCCCGAAGATGTGTTTTGGAAGCCGGCCTCAAAGGCCCTACAGGAAGGAATGGACATGTCAGTTCCCACGATCGAGAAGATGGAAGTCTACCCCGTTGCCGGTTACGACAGCATGCTGCTCAACCTCTCCGGAGCGCACGGGCCATACTTCACGCGCAACATCGTCATCATGACCGATTCCGAGGGCATCGAGGGCATCTCGGAGGTTCCAGGATCCAAGAAGATCACCGAGGTGCTCAACGAATGCAGCGATCTCGTCGTTGGAAAAGCCGTGGGCGAGTACAAAAACATCGTCCGCTCGATTCATGAGCGCTACGCGAAGCTCGATGCCGGCGGCCGCGGTGGTCAGACGTTCGATTTGCGTACGACCGTACACGTGCAGACGGCGGTGGAGACCGCGCTGCTCGACATCCTGGGCAAGCATCTCGAGGTGCCCGTGGCGGCCCTGCTCGGCGACGGTCAGCAGCGCGACTCGGTGCGCTTTTTGGGCTATCTGTTCTACGTCGGCGATCGCACCAAGACCGATCTGCCCTATATCCACGGCGACGACGATTCCGACGCGTGGGGTCGCATCCGCCGCGAGCCCGCGCTCACGCCCGAGGCCATCGTCGAGCAGGCTCGGGCCGTCCGGGAGCGCTACGGCTTCCACGACTTCAAGCTCAAGGGCGGCGTGTTCGCCGGTGCGGAGGAGATGGAGGCGATCCGCGGGATCAAGCACGCCTTCCCCGATGCGCGCATCGATCTCGATCCGAACGGCGCCTGGTCGCTCGCCGAGGCGGTCGAGATCTGTCGTGACATGGTCGGCATCCTCACGTACTGCGAGGACCCCTGCGGTGCCGAGGGCCGCTTCTCCGGCCGCGAGACGATGGCGGAGTTTCACCGTCTCACGGGGCTGCCGACGGCGACGAACATGATCGCCACGGACTGGCGCGAGATGAAGGCGGCGATCCGGCTCGATTCGGTTTCGATTCCGCTGGCGGACCCTCACTTCTGGACGATGCAGGGTTGCGTGCGCGTCGCACAGCTCTGTCACGACATGGATCTCACGTGGGGCGTGCACTCGAACAACCACTTCGACATCTCGCTGATGATGGTCGCGCATGCCGCGGCGGCGGCACCGGGCTTCTACAACGCCTGCGACACCCACTACATCTGGCAGGACGGCCAGCATCTGGGAGAGACGGCACCGGTCTTTCAGGATGGCCGCCTGAGTGTTCCGCGCGATGTACCCGGTCTGGGCATCGAGATAGATCGTGCGAAGCTCGATGCGGCGCATCGGCTCTACGTCGAGCATGACTGCGGCACCCGCGACGATGCCGCCGCCATGCAGTATCTGATCCCCGGTTGGGAATTCGACCCGAAGCGTCCGGCGCTCGTGCGCTGAGCTGAATTGCGACTGGTATCGTTGCTCTGAGCAAGCTGCGCTCGAGGTGCAACGAGATCATGTCGTGACATCGCAAGCGATTGAAGGAGAGGATATGTCCAACAAGATCGATAAAGCTGCATTCAAGGGAATCTTCGTTCCCATTCTGACCCCGGTAGACGACAGCGGAGCCATCGATGAGCGACGGCTGCGCGCCCAGACCGACTATGTGATCGAGCACGGGGTCGACGGCATCCTCGCTTTCGGCTCGAACTCGGAATTCTATATGTTTGAAGACGATGAGATGATCGAGGCGACGCGTTGGATCATAGATCAGGCCGCGGGCCGCGTGCCTGTCATGTTCGGCATCGGGCACATCAGAACGAGCCGGGCCTCAGCCTTGGCTCGTCGAGCGTCCGATCTCGATATCGACGCGATCTCTGTGCTTCAGCCCATGTTCATCGTGCCGACGGCAGAAGCTCTCTATCATCATTTCAGCGCGATCGCCCATGCGGTTCCCGACACGGCGATGTTTATCTACAACAATCCGGGGCGTGCAGGCTACGCTGTGCCGATTCCCGTTATCACCCGTCTTGCACATGAGATCGACTCGATCGTCGGCATCAAGGACTCCAGCGGCAACATCACAGATCTGCAAGAGCTCATTCGCCAAAACCGTGACATCGGCTTTCGGGTGTTCGCCGGCAAGGACACGATCGTCTATCTCAGCCTCAGCGCCGGAGCCGCGGGTTCGGTCTGTTCGACCGCGAACATGTATCCCGAACTCGTCTGCGGCATCTACGATAAGTTCGTCGCGGGCGACCTTTCCGGCGCTCTCGAGGATCAGTTCACGCTCAACCCCATCCGTCTGTCGCAGGATGCGGCGAGTTTTCCGGCGGCGACCAAGGATATGGCTCGGCTCATGGGCATGGATGTGGGTTCTGTGATCCCGCCGACTGAGGCCACGACCGGTCCGGCGCTCGAGCATATGAAAAGGACGATGCGTGAGGCGGGATATCTCAAGTGAGAAGATGTTGCATGAGGACAAGGATCGACGAATGAGCTCGAGTCCCGAACAGACAACGGAGAAGGAGGCGCGGATCGACATGCGCGACTGTTCTGTGCTGCTGGCCGTTGACTCCTTCAAGGGGTCCGCGTCGAGCAGCAGGGTGGAGAGCCTCATAGAGCAGGGTATCCGGCGGATCGTCCCTTCCGCGCGGATTCTCAAATTCCCCATCGCGGATGGTGGAGAGGGCACCGTGGAGGCAATCGTATCGGCGCGAGGGGGCAAGCTCAGGCGCGTCTGCGCTCGCGGGCCGCTCGGCGAGACCGTCGAGGCGCGCTATGGCATCGTCGAGGAGTCCACCGCGATCGTAGAGATGGCCGAGACGAGTGGCATCACGCTCATAGAGCAGACTCCGAGAAACGCCCTGAGCGCGTCGTCGTGGGGGGTCGGACAAATCATCATCGACGCGATCGAGGCAGGTTGCAAGCGCATCCTGATCGGTTTAGGCGGCAGCGCCACCAGTGACGGCGGAATGGGTATGGCAAAGGCGCTTGGAATCGAGTTTCTCGATTCAGCTCGCAGACCGGTGCCGTGCGGGCTCGAGGGGATGCGAACGCTTGCATCGATCGATGTCGGCGGTCTGGATCCGCGCATCGCCGAGACCGAGTTCACGATACTGACCGATGTCGACAATCCCCTCACCGGGCAGAACGGCGCGCTTAGGGTCTATGGCCCGCAGAAGGGCATCGAACCGTCTGAGATAGAGACACTCGACGGCTGGATGAGCTCGTTCGCGGCGCTTCTCGAGACCACGGTCGGCAAGCGCGTGCAGGATCGTCCCGGTGCCGGTGCGGCGGGAGGCTTGGGTGCCGCCCTGATGGCCTTTTGCGATGCCCGCGTCGAGCGCGGTATCGATTACGTGCTCGACGCCATCGAGCTCGAGGATGCCATGGCGGATGTGGATCTCGTGATCACCGGTGAGGGCCGCATCGATGCGCAATCGGCAAACGGCAAGGCACCGGTCGGCGTCGCCGCACGTGCGAAGCGCAGGGGAAAGCCCGTGATCGCCATCGCGGGGGGTCGCGGTGACGATATCGAAACCGTCTATGCCGCCGGGATCGATCTCGTGCTCCCGACGGTGCCGCGCACCATGGGTCTTGACGAGGCGATCGCACGCGTTGATATCGACGTGCCCGCCGCCGGCGAGACCGCCATGCGCGCGTTTCTTCTCTCGTTGCCTCAGGTGGGGACCTCTATCCCGCCTCGGGTTCGATAGTACACATCTTCGGAAAGGAAACATCATGAATGTAGGTTTCATCGGTCTTGGAATCATGGGCAAGCCCATGGCGAAAAACATCCAGAAGGCCGGCCATACGGTCATCGCCTACGATCACCACCGGGAAAGCATCGAGGAGATCGTCGCCGCCGGCGGTGTCGCGGCGGAAAGCGGCCGCGAGGTGGGTGAGCGCGCCGAGGTGGTCATCACCATGCTTCAGAATTCGCCGAACGTGGAGAGCGCCCTGTTCGACGAGGGCGGAGCGGCCGAAGGTCTCACAAAGGGCAAATGCGTCATTGACATGAGTTCGATCGCTCCGCTGGCGAGCCGTGATTTCGCAAAGCGGCTATCGGCGATCGGCGTCGATTTTCTTGATGCGCCGGTTTCCGGCGGGGAACCCAAGGCGATCGATGGTACGATCGCGGTGATGGTCGGTGGCGACGAGAACGTGTACGCGCGTTACGAGCAGCTGCTCAAGACCATGGCCTCCTCGGTCACGCTCGTGGGCGGCGTCGGCGCCGGCAATATCACCAAGCTCGCCAATCAGATGATCGTCGCCGTCAACATCGCAGCTCTCGGCGAGGCGTACTCGCTCGCGAAAAAGGCCGGCGTGGATCCCGAGCGAGTTTACGAGGCCATTCGAGGCGGTCTGGCCGGCTCGACGGTCATGGACCAGAAGTCCGAGAAGATCTTCAAGGGCGATTTCACGCCGGGCTTCCGTATCGAGCTGCACATCAAGGATCTGCAAAACGCGCTCGACACCTCTCACGGCGTGAATGTCGCCTCCCCGTTCACCTCGCTTGCCATGGAGATCATGCAATCGCTCAAGGCCGGCGGACACGAGCGCGACGATCATTCGGGTATCGCCGAATGGTACGAGATGGTGAACGACTTGAAGCTTCAGTGACAGAGAGCTCAGAGGTCGGCGGGCGCCTCGTCGGTGCCCGCCCTTTTCGCGAACTGGGAGGTTGCTATGCCTTTTAGGTGCACAAAGCCGATCCCAAATGTTGTTCAAACGATCACGAGCGAGCCGTGGAAGATCGCCATCGATCCGTTTCAGGTCGCCCCGCGTACCTACTATGTGGCCGGTCAGCGTTGGGTCGGCTGCTATCTGATCGACACGGGCTCTGGGCTCGTGCTGATCGATACTGGGGTCCAGGAGAGCGCTCATCTGCTGGTCGACTCGATCTACAGACTCGGTTTCGATCCTCATGACATTCGAGTGATCCTCGTGTCCCACGCTCACGTCGATCATTGCGGCGGTGCCGCCCTCATGCGCGAGCTCACGGGTGCCAAACTTTATATGTCGCGCGAGGATCTCGAGTTCATGAGGACCGCACCCGAGGAGACCCTTGCGCTCGATCCCAGATTCCATGCATGGGATTTCGAGCCCGATGCGCTGTTTCACGATGAGGATCCCGTCGAGCTCGGAGCAGTCAGCATCCGCACGACGCTCACGCCCGGTCACACGATCGGTTGCACCTCGTTTCGCTGGGATGTGGAGAACCCTGTCGACGGAGCGCGCTACACCGTCGGCATGCACGGCGGCGTCGGCGCCAACACGATGAACGATGCCTACTACTCCACGAGCAAGGTGCTCACGGCAAAGCTCCGGGAGCGCTTCATCGCCGATCTCGATCGCGTCGGTTCCTGGCATGTTGATATCGCGCTGCCGAGCCATCCCAATCAGATCGAGATCCTTGACCGAGCCGGCAGCTACACCGATGAGAAGCAGCCCTACTTGGACGCATCGATCTGGCGCGACTTCCTCGCTGAGCGCGTACGACAGGTAAACGAGTACGATGAAGCGGCCATAGCGGCGATGCTGAAATAGCAGATCGGCTTTTTGAATCTGTCATCACGTTATTGCATTGAACGCGATCGCGGCGCGGCGGGCAAAACGATTTGCAGTTCTTCGCGGCCCGACATTCGGCCGTGGATCGTGTCGATCCGAAAAGGAGACGGTTCTCGTGGAGCGATTCGATGCCGTGGTTATCGGTGCAGGTGTTATCGGATGTGCGATCGCGCGTGAACTCTCGCGTTTTCGACTGGACGCATGCGTGATCGAAAAGGAGCCAGATGTCGCATTCGGAAACTCCAGCCGAAACACCGGCATGCTGCATGCCGGGTTCACCTACGCCCCCGGATCGCTCAAGGCGATCTGCGCGGTTGAGGGCAATCGGGAGTTCGATCACGTTGCTTCAGAGCTCGATGTCGCATTTCGTCGCAGTGGCAAAGTCGTTGTCGGATTCACCGATCGAGACCGAGCGAACATCCTCAAGTTTATGGATATCGGGATGAAAAACGGTGTAGAGGGCCTAAAGATGGTCGACAAGCAGCAGCTCCATGATATCGAGCCTCAAGCGAGGGGTGAATTCGCACTGTACAGTCCCATGTCGGGAATCCTTGATCCTATTCAATACACGATCGCGCTTGCAGAAAACGCCCATGCGAACGGCGTACGGTTTCTCTTTCGCACAAAGGTCACAGGTCTCAACTGGTGCGCGCAAACAGATGAGGGCTTCTACCGAGTGATCACGAACAGAGGGGTCATTCAGAGTCGATGGATCATAAACTGCGCCGGGATGTACAGTACCGACATTTCGGAGATGCTTGGGATAACGGGGCATGTCACCAAGGGATTTAAAGGCGAGTACTATGTTTTGGACAAGCGAGCCGCCGAGGGCCTGCGCACGCCGGTCTACCCGGCACCGAACGAGAAGGGCGGCTTTTCCACTCATGCCACCATCACAGTGGATGGCAACGTGCTCGTGGGCCCGGACTCCTATATCACCGAGGGACGTGAGGACTATGCAACCTCGAGCGCGCACCTCGCGGGTCTTGTGCGCGACGGCAAAAAGATGTTCGATAACGTTAAACAGGAGTTCTTCATTCGAACATTCGCCGGCATCCGCTGGAAACGCGTCGATCCGATTACAGGCAAAGTGCTGGACTTCGTCGTTGAACGTCGAGATGAAGCACCTCAGGCTGTCAATCTGGTGGGCATCGAGTCTCCAGGAGTGACGAGCGCCCTACCGCTTGCAAGGCGCGCGATAGATAAGATGCGTGAAGTAGAGGACCTCGAGGAGGATCCGGCTTTTTCTCCTGAAAGAGCAGGGATCAAACGTTTTTGCGATGCCACTTTGGCACAGCAGCGGCTTCTGGTTGAGCAAGATCGCGCATATGGCGAGATCATCTGCCGATGCGAGATGGTCACCCGAGCTGAGATACTCGCCGCTATTCATAATCCACTTGGGGCGCACACGCTGGCAAGTGTCAAAAACCGAACTCGTGCGACGATGGGCCGCTGCCAAGCAGGATACTGCGAGAGCAGGATCACGGCGCTCATTCGATCGGAACTCGACGCGGATGCCCGTGATGTTTGCTACCAACATGAGGGTTCGCATATGTTCACGGGAGATGTGCGAGGGGGCGTGCGATGAGCGACCGGATTGCCAGACGAGGCGTGATCATCATTGGAGGCGGTCCGGCGGGGCTCGCGGCTGCTGTAAGGCTTCATGATCTCGGCGTGAACGATGTGCTGATCGTTGAGCGCGAGCATCGGCTCGGTGGGATCCTGCGACAGTGCATCCATGACGGATTTGGGCTGACGAGGTTCAAACGGAGCCTGAGCGGCCCGGAGTACGCTCAGCGTTTCATTGACGATGTCGATGATCGCGGCATCGACTATCTCACTGACGCAACGGTGATAGATGTCACCGCTGACAGGATCGTAACGCTGGTCTGCACCGCTGGTGTCATGCGCTATGGAGCAGATGCGATCGTGCTCGCAATGGGTTGCCGGGAGCGAACCCGACACGCTCTCAGCATTCCGGGTACGCGTCCTGCCGGCATCTACACCGCAGGCGTGGCGCAGACCTATGTGAACCTGCAGAATACGATGCCCGGCAGAGAAGCCGTGATTTTGGGTTCCGGCGATATTGGCATGATCATGGCTCGTCGTTTGACGCTGGAGGGCGCCCACGTGAGCACTGTTCTAGAGATTCTGCCCTATGCAAGCGGTCTACCGCGCAATGTCGAGCAGTGCCTCAATGACTACGGGATTTCGTTGAGGTTGAGCCACACCGTTGTTGAGATACTTGGAGACGCGCGTTTGGAGGCTGTGAAGATAGCCCGAGTCGACGATCGGCTCAAGCCGATCGCTGGAACCGAGGAGATCTGCCCCTGCGATACCCTGATCTTGTCAGTTGGCTTGATCCCTGAAAACGAGCTGTCACTCGGAGCAGGGGTCAGGCTGGATCCGCGTACGAGGGGGCCTCTGGTCGACGAGACCTATCAGACGAGCGTGGAAGGCGTTTTCGCAGCTGGAAATGTATTACACGTGCATGACTTGGTGGATTTCGTGTCCATGGAGGCCGAACGGCTGGCAAAAGCGGTGGTGATCTTTCTGGACGCTCGTAAAAAGGACCATTCCGATCGGGGACGGCGCGACTCCGTGGGAATCATTCCGATTATCGCGGGTTCGGAGATCTGCTATACCGTTCCGCAAGCCGTTGGCGGACATAGCGATTTCACGCTCTCCGTGCGTGCAAGACAGCCGCTGCGCGACTGCACCCTCTCTCTGCGGACGGAAAGAGGATGCGTACACCGAATCCATTTCGCGAAAATGCTGCCCGCAAAGATGGTGCAGATCGCCGTTCGCGCTGAATGGATCGAGGGAGCGCATGAGCTTCACGTGGAGCTATCGGGTGCTTTGTCCCGGCGCATGATGAAATCATTCGCGCCTGGTGAGAACCAGCTTGGGCCCGACACGGAACCGCTGCAGGCAAAGCCAGGCGATGCGTCGCCGGAGGGTGACGAGGTGCGCATGTTGAGTTGCATCATGTGTCCAACGGGCTGCGATATGAGAGTCAAGGTCCGCCTAAACAGAGTCGTTTCCGTCTCGGGCAACTCATGCAAGCGAGGTGAGCAATACGCCAGTTCAGAGGTGAGCGCGCCGGTTCGAAACATCGCCACATCGGTGAGCGTGGAGGGCGGGGAGCTGCCTGTCGTGAGCGTGCGTCTCGACAAGCCGATTCCCAAGAACAAGATCTCAGACGTGATGGCCAGGATCGCAAAGCTGAAATGCACAGCGCCGGTTGAGATCGGCGAAGTCCTTCTTGCCGACGTCTGCGGAACAGCAAGCAATGTCATCGCCACAAAGCGACTCGCTGGCTGTCAGCTGAAGAAGGGATAGGTCATGCATATCAAAAAGGGCGCGACGGTGTCCCGGCTTCTTGCCGGCGTTGCAATCCCCAAGATGTTCCATGCTCGGCAAACGTTTGATCGAACGAGAATAGCGCCTGCCGAGATCCCCACCGTGGTGCACGCGCAGTTATCGCAGGACGCATTCAGAAGCCGGATCCTGCCCGGCTCGCAGATAGCTATCACGGCGGGAAGTCGCGGCATAGCCAACGTCGATATCATCACGAAATCGATCGTCGATTTTGTGCGCGAATGCGAGGCGACGCCTTTCATCGTCGCGGCCATGGGAAGCCATGGGGGGGCGACGCCAGCCGGACAGGCGGCAGTTCTTGCAGGATACGGCATCACCGAGCAGACCATGGGCTGCGAGATCCGCTCATCCATGGAGACCGTTGAGATCGGTCGCTCCGAGTGCGGCGTCCCCGTAGCGATCGATCGCAACGCCTACGAGTCTGATGGCATTATCGTCTCGTGCCGCCTGAAGCCGCATAATGCCTTCCGTGGCAGCGTAGAGAGCGGGCCGTGCAAGATGCTCACAGTCGGTCTCGGCAAGCAGCGCGGCGCAGAGCGGGTCCACAGCCAAGGTATGGGCCTCATCGCGCGCAACATTCCCAGCATGGCAAAGGTGGTACTCGAACGCGCACCGGTTCTCTTTGCGATTCCGTGCATTGAGAACGCGTACGACGAGACCTGTCACATCGAGGCTATTCTTCCGGAAGATCTGCTCGATCGGGAACCCGAGCTTCTGCGCTACGCGTTTACGCGGATGCCCCGGCTCATCGTTGGATCTTGCGATGTGCTCATCATCGATGAGATCGGAAAGAACTACAGCGGCACGGGCACCGACCCCAATATCACCGGCACGTTCTCGACTGAGTTCGCATCCGGCGGAATCGAGGTCCAGCGGACCTGTATGTTGAGGCTGTCCGCGGCCTCCCATGGCAACGCGCTCGGGATAGGGCTAGCGAGCGCCATCACGCAAAGAATCTTCGATGACATCGATCCCGAGGCGATGTATCCGAACTGCATCACGAGCACCGTCTTGTCTTCCGCTCGGATCCCATGCGTCCTCGCCGATGATCGCGAGGCGATTCAGCTGTGCCTTCGCACATGCACGGGTATCGATCGCGCGAGGCCCCGTGTCGTCAGGATTCCGAACAGCCTGAACATCGGTGCTATCATGTTGTCCGAATCCTATTACGCCGATGTGCGCTCCGGGCGCTATCAGCATCTCGAAGCACTCGATGCCCCGTGCCCGCTTGTCTTCGATGAGTCGGGTGACATAGAGCCCATGCAGGTCTGAAAGCTTGTGTCGAGCGGCACTCGTCCTGTTGATTCACCATAAAATCATGAACATATGTTCGCTTTGGTATCTGTGACCTGCTGTTATTCTTCAGCTCTAGCGATATACTCTAAAACGCCTCTCGCGTCAAGGGAATTCTTGCTAAACGGTACAGTCTTGCTAAAATATGAGATCGCGATAACTCACTCGATCTCCCGTGGACAGATTCGAACATGGTGTCCGTGCCGACAGCGGCACGAAGCGCCGTTGCCGGCACGAGGGGTCGCGAGAGGTCACCTTGTTCCATGAAGGAGGAAACACCTGGTGCAGAACGCAACACGTACCCCAGAGATCACGGCAACCGAGCGCGAGCGACTCAACTTCGGCAAGATTCCGGTTGCGATGGAGCTTCCGAACCTCATCTCGGTGCAGAAGCAGTCGTTCGATCGATTCATGGCAGAGGGCCTCCAAGAGGCGTTCCGCGAGTCGAGCCCGATTCAGAGTTCGAACCATACACTCGAGGTCAGCTTCGGCACGCATCAGTTCAGCGATCCGGTCCACAGCGTGGAGGAGTGCCGCGAGAAGGACATGACCTATCAGGCCTCGCTTTTGACCGAGGTCCGCTTCACGAACAAGGAGACGGGCGAGATCAAAGAGCAGCTCGTGTTCATGGGCGACTTCCCCATGATGACCGAGCAGGGGACGTTCATCATCAACGGCACCGAGCGCATCGTCGTCTCGCAGCTCGTGCGCAGCCCCGGCGTGTACTACTCTTCTGAGCTTGACGGCGGTCATCGCGTCTACAAGGCGCAATCCATCCCGGCGCGTGGCGCGTGGCTCGAGTTCGAGGTTGACAAGCGCGATCAGCTCGTCGTCTCGATCGACCGCAAACGCAAGCAGAGCGCGACGATGTTTCTGCGCGCGCTCGGCATCGCCGTCACCAACGACGACATCATCGAGCTGCTGGGCGACTCCGAGATCGTGAAGCGCTCGATCGAGCGCGACGTGGCGCTCACGCGCGAGGACGCCCTCATCGAGATCTATCGGCGCCTGCGTCCCGGCGAGCCCCCGACGGTCGAGTCGTCTCGATCGCTGCTCGAGGGTCTGCTGTTCAACCCGCAGCGCTACGATCTGGCGCGCGTCGGACGCTACAAGATGAACAAGAAACTCGGTCTCACCACCGACGAAGAGGTTACGACCCTGACCGACGAGGACATCGTCGCGACGCTGCGCTACCTGCTCGCGCTGGCGGCTGGCGAGCCCGGTTTCAAGACCGACGACATCGACCATTTCGGCAATCGGCGCGTTCGCACGGTCGGTGAACTCGTCGCCAACCAGTTCCGCATAGGCATGAGTCGCATGGAGCGCGTCGTCCGCGAGCGCATGAGCTCGCAGGATATCGACGAGATCACGCCTCAGTCGCTCATCAACATCCGGCCCATCGTGGCATCCATCAAGGAGTTCTTCGGTTCCTCCCAGCTCTCCCAGTTCATGGACCAGGCCAACCCGCTGACCGGCCTCACCCACAAGCGCCGTCTCTCCGCGCTGGGCCCCGGCGGTCTCGCCGGCCACAAGTCCGGCTCGTCGCGCCGCACGAACGTGCCGACCGCGGTGCGCGACGTCCATAACTCGCACTATTCGCGCATGTGCCCCATCGAGACGCCCGAGGGCCCCAACATCGGTCTCATCGGTTCGCTGGCGCTGTACGCCCGGGTGAACGAGTACGGGTTCATCGAGGCTCCGTACCGCCGCGTCCAAGACGGCCGCGTCACCGATCAGATCGACTGGATGACGGCCGATGAGGAGGAGAACCATATCATCGCGCCGGCAAACACGCCGCTTGATCCCAAGACCGGCGAGTTCGTGGTAGCCGATGCGTCCGGCGAGCTCAAGCGACCGCACTCGGTCGTCGCCAGGACCCGCGACTTCGACGGTTCGTTCGGCGCTCCTGCCGATGTTCCGGTCGCCTCGGTCGACTACATGGACGTCTCCCCGCGCCAGATGATCTCGGTGGCCGCCACGCTCATTCCGTTTCTCGAGCACGATGATGCCAAGCGCACGCTCATGGGCGCGAACATGCAGCGCCAGGCTGTGCCCCTCGTGCATCCGAGCGCGCCTTTCGTCGGCACGGGCATGGAGCGTCGAGCCGCGCTCGATTCCGGCGAGGTCACGCTTGCTCGCGAGGCGGGCGAGGTCGTGTTCGCCGACGCATCGAAGATCACGGTGAAGACGGAGACCGGCATGGACGACTACGTCCTGCCGAAGTATCAGCGATCCAATCAATCCACCTGCATCAATCATCGTCCGCTCGTGCGCGTCGGCGACGAGGTCGCACTCGGTCAGCCGCTCGCGGACGGTCCCTCGACCGATCACGGCGAGCTGGCGCTCGGTCAGAACCTCACCGTTGCCTACATGAGCTGGGAGGGTTACAACTACGAGGACGCCATCGTCGTCTCCGAGCGCGTCGTGGCCGACGACCTGCTCACGACGATCAACATCTCCCGCCACGAGATCGATGCGCGCGACACCAAGCTCGGACCCGAGGAGATCACCCGCGAGGTGCCGAACCTGTCGGAGGACATGCTCGCCAACCTCGACGAGGACGGCATCATCCGCATCGGCGCCGAGGTCGGACCCGGCGACATTCTGGTGGGCAAGGTGACTCCCAAGGGCGAGAGCACCCAGACCGCTGAGGAGCGTCTGCTCAAGGCCATCTTCGGAGCGAAGGCGCATGACGTGCGCGACACCTCGCTCAAGATGCCTCACGGCGCCTATGGTCGCGTGATCGACGTGGTCCGCTTCAGCCGCGACGCCGGTGACGATCTGGCCCCCGGTGTGAACGAGCAGGTGCGCGTCTACGTCGCTCAGCGCCGCAAGATCCAGCAGGGCGACAAGATCGCCGGTCGCCATGGCAACAAGGGGGTCATCTCGGAGATCCTGCCGATCGAGGACATGCCCTTCATGGCTGACGGCACGCCGGTCGATGTCATTCTGAACCCGCTCGGTGTGCCCTCGCGTATGAACGTCGGCCAGCTGCTCGAGTGCCATCTCGGTTGGGCGGCCGCCTCGGGCTGGGACCCGGATGACGCGGACTCCGAGCGCTATGTGCCGGGTCCGTTCTTCGTGTCCTCTCCGGTGTTCGACGGTGCGCACGAAGACGAGATCGCCGAGGTCATTCGTCGCGCGAACAAGAATAAGATCAATTTCGCCTCGATGCGCTACGGCAAGCACATGCGTCCCGAGTTCGTGACGCAGCTCGACGCGCGCGGCAAGACCAAGCTCACCGACGGGCGCTCCGGCGAGGAGTTCCGCGAGCCCATCACCGTGGGAACGTCCTACATCCTGAAGCTCGGGCACATGGTCGACGACAAGATTCATGCGCGGTCCACCGGCCCCTACAGTCTGGTGACCCAGCAGCCGCTCGGCGGCAAGGCGCAGTTCGGCGGTCAGCGCTTCGGCGAGATGGAGGTTTGGGCGCTCTACGCCTACGGTGCCTCCAACGTTTTGCAGGAGATTCTGACGGTCAAGTCCGACGACACCGTTGGTCGCGTCAAGACCTACGAGTCGATCGTCAAGGGCGAGAACATCCCCATTCCGGGGATCCCGGAGTCCTTCAAGGTGCTCGTAAAGGAGATTCGCTCGCTTGCCTTGGATATCGAGCCGCTTCACGATGCGCAACCCGCCGCGACGGCCGATGAGGCCGAGCAGGAGGGCGAGGCTTCGATTCTGGATGATATGACCGGGTTGCCCGAACTCGACGACGCCGATATCCCCGCTGATGGGGCCGAGGCTCTCATCGGGGGACCCGTCGCAACCACCACTGATAAGGAGTAGTTGACTGTGGCAGATTTCGAAGCTACTGATTTTGAGGCGGTAAAGGTCTCCCTTGCCAGCGCGGACCAGATCCGCTCGTGGTCGCACGGGGAGGTCAAAAAACCGGAGACCATCAACTATCGTACCCTGAAGCCCGAGAAAGACGGTCTGTTCTGCGAGAAGATCTTCGGTCCGGCGAAGGACTGGGAGTGCTCCTGCGGCAAGTACAAGGGCATCCGCTTCAAGGGTATCGTTTGCGAGCGCTGCGGCGTCGAGGTCACCTCAGCCAAGGTGCGCCGCGAGCGCATGGGCCACATCGAACTTGCCGCCCCGGTGAGTCATATCTGGTATTTCAAGTCCCCGACGAGCTTCCCGATGAGCCGTCTGCTCGATCTCAAGAGCAAGGACCTCGAGAAGGTCCTGTACTTCGCGAGCTACATCATCACGAAGATCGACATCGAGGCGCGCGATGCGGATGCCGATGATCTGCGCGAGGAGCTCTCAGCCGATCTCGAGGAGATCGACGCCGAGTGCGCCCGACAGATCGAGGCGCTCAAGGAGCAGGGCATGCCGGAGAACTTCGACGAGTTCTCCGATGAGGAGCCGCTGAGCGCCGAGGAGATCGCCGCCGGGATCATCGACATAGAGGAGGAGTGCAAAGACGAGCGCCAGCTGCGCTCCGATGCGTTCCAGACGTTCATGAAACTCTCCGAGCGCGATCTCATCTCCGATGAACCTCTGTTTCGCGAGATGAAGCGCTATTACTCGATGTACTTCTCCGGAAACATGGGCGCCGAGGCCATTCGCGATCTGCTGTGCGCCATCGATCTCGATGAGGAGGCCGACAAGCTGAAGGTCATCATCGCAGATGAGGAGGGCCAGAAGCAGAAGAAGGAGAAGGCGGTCAAACGCCTCGAGGTCGTCGACGCCTTCCTCAAGGGCGGCAACGCCCCCGCGAACATGATCTTGGATGTCGTCCCGGTTATCCCGCCCGATCTGCGCCCCATGGTGCAGCTCGACGGCGGTCGGTTCGCCGCCTCCGATCTGAACGACCTGTACCGGCGCGTGATCAACCGAAACAACCGGCTGAAGCGCCTGCTCGACCTCGATGCGCCGGCGATCATCGTGAACAACGAGAAGCGCATGCTGCAGGAGGCCGTCGACGCCCTGTTCGACAACGGCAGACGCGGGCGTCCCGTTTCCGGGCGCGGCGGACGGCCGCTGAAGTCGCTCGCCGAGGCGCTCAAGGGCAAGCAGGGGCGCTTCCGCCAGAACCTGCTCGGCAAGCGCGTCGACTACTCGGGCCGCTCCGTCATCGTCACCGACCCCGAGCTCAAGCTGCATCAGTGCGGCCTGCCCAAGACCATGGCCCTCGAGCTGTTCAAGCCCTTCGTCATGAAGCGTCTGGTCGAGCTCGGCAAGGTCGAGAACATCAAGGGCGCAAAACGCGCCATCGATCGCTCCGCGAGCTTCGTGTGGGACATCCTGGAAGAGGTCATCGACGGGAGGCTCGTGCTGCTCAACCGCGCACCGACCCTGCACCGTCTGTCCATCCAGGCCTTCGAGCCCGTGCTCGTGGAGGGCAAGGCCATTCACCTGCATCCGCTCGTGTGCGCCCCGTTCAACGCTGATTTCGACGGCGATCAGATGTCGGTCCACGTGCCGCTGTCGCTGCAGGCCCAGGCCGAGGCGCGCGTGCTCATGCTCTCCTCGAACAACCTGCGCTCGCCGGCGTCGGGCAAACCCGTGAACGTGCCCTCCCAGGACATGATCATCGGCGTCTACTATCTTACGCAGCAGCGCGATGGGCTCTCCGGTGAGGGCCACGTGTTCGCCAGTCTGGACGACGCGCTCAATGCCTATGACTCGCGCTCCGAGGTGGATCTGCAAGCGAAGATCAAGGTTCGCGTGTCCGCCGCCGAGGCGAACGTGGAGGGCGAGGACGGCCGACGGCTGTTTCGGGTCTGCGATGAGCGCGGTCAGTTCACCGACTACGATGTCACCGGCGCGAAGACGTGCCGCATCGAGACGACGATCGGCCGGATCATCTTCAATCGACAGTGCCTGCCCGCCGACTACGAGTTCATCAACTACAAAATGGTCAAAGGTGACGTAGGCAAACTCGTCTCCGCATGCTGCGATCGCTATCCGTCCGCCGAGGTCGGCCCGATCCTGGACGCCATCAAATACGCGGGCTTCCATTTCGCGACGCGCGCCGGTCTCACGATCTCTCTGTGGGACGCGCTCATCCCCGACGAGAAGCCCGAGCTGCTCGCTCGCGCTCAGACCAACGTCGATACCATCAACGAGAACTTCGAGGACGGCTTCATCAACGAGCAGGAGCGCCACACCGAGGTCGTCAACGAGTGGACCGCCGCCACCGAGAAGGTCGCAGCGCTCATGCTCGACCTGTTCGATGAGGAGAACCCCATCTACATGATGGCCGATTCCGGCGCGCGCGGCACGAAGACGCAGCTGCGGCAGCTCGGAGGCATGCGCGGTCTCATGACCGACATGTCCGGCGAGACGATCGATCTGCCCATCAAGGCGAACTTCCGCGAGGGGCTGCTGCCGCTCGAGTACTTCATCTCCACCTACGGGGCGCGCAAGGGACTCGTCGACACCGCGTCTCACACGTCGGATTCGGGATACCTGACGCGACGGCTCGTCGATGTGGCGCAAGACGTCATCGTGCGCGAGGAGGATTGCGGCACCACGGAGGGCGCGACATACGACCTCGTGCTGCCCGGTTCCGACGACATCGACACCGAGCTCGTGGGCCGCTGCTTCATCGAGGACGTCACAGCGCCCGATGGCACGGTGCTCTTCAAGGCGGGCAGCTACATCGAGAGCGTCGAGGATCTGGAGCGCATGGTCGCAGCGGGACTCACCAAGATACGTCTGCGTGCGCTGCTCACCTGCCGTTCGAAGTTCGGCGTGTGCCAGAAGTGCTACGGCTGGGACCTCTCGACGCGTCTGCCGGTCGCCATCGGCACCGCCGTCGGCATCATCGCGGCTCAGTCGATCGGCGAGCCGGGAACCCAGCTCACGATGCGCACGATCCACTCCGGCGGCGTCGCAGGCGCCGACGACATCACGCAGGGCCTGCCGACGGTCGGCCGCATGTTCGATGTCGTGGGCAACGTGAACGAGAAGATCCTGGGGCGCGAGGCGGACCTCGCGCTGCACTCCGGAGTGCTCTCGATCAAGCCTGAGAAGTCCGAGTACGTGCTCACCATCACGGATGCCGATGATGCTCAGCACATCTACGACGAGATCCGGGTGCCTGCATCGGTGCGCTTCATGCCCGGCATCGCGGACGGCTGCTCGGTGCGCGCCGGCGATCAGATCACGAAGGGCTTCGTGAACTTCCGCAGCCTGCGTCACCTCACCGACATCGAGTCGACGATGCACACGTTCGTGAAGAGCGTCAAGGACGTCTACACGTCGCAGGGCGTCGATTTGAACGACAAGCATATCGAGGTCATCGCGAGGCAGATGCTGCGTCGCGTTCAGATCACGAATCCGGGTGATTCGAAGTACCTGCTCGGACAGTACGTCGATCGATACGAGTTCGCCGATGAGGTCGAGCGGGTCGCGCGTCTGGGCGGTGCCGCTCCTGCGGCTGAGCCCACGATCCTGGGCACGCTCAAGGTCGCCGCGAGCATCGACTCCTGGTTGAGCTCGGCCTCGTTCATCCGCACCGCCGGCGTGCTCACCGAGGCGGCGATCGAGGGCAAAGTCGATCACCTGCTCGATCTGAAGTCCAACGTCATCGTAGGCAAGAAGATTCCGGCGGGAACCGGGTTGAGACCGTATGACAACGTGGGGCTGACCTATCGCACCCCCGAGGGCTATCAGCTGGTAGAGGGATCGGCATCCTCGGCTGCCAAGTCCCTGCCCGACTGGGCTCCGCCCGAGCTCAAGGAACTCGATGAGGAGCTGCCGCAGCAGCTCGACTGGGCGGGCTTCGATGAGTTCGGGGTCGGCGACGGCTCGTTCACCCGCAACGGTCGCACGATCTCCGCGGACGACGCCAAGCTCTATCTCTTCGATGATCTGGGCGTCTCTCAGCGCTGGACGAATAAGTTCTCAGAGGTCGGCATCGAGACGGTCGGCGATCTGGTCGGCAAATCCGAAGAGGATCTGCTTCGCATCGACGGCATCGGAGCCAAAGCGATAGAGGAGCTGCGCGACGGTCTCGAGGCGCACAACCTGCTCTACATCCTTGAGAGCAGCGATGACGTCGCCGACGAGGAGGATCTGTCGCAGCTGCTTCAGATGGTGTTCTCTCCGGACGGTCCCGACGACATCCTGCTGGGCGCCTCCGCTCCTCGCCATCACTTCGAGTCCGATGAGGAGATGATCGGGGCCCCTGTCGAAAGCGAGAAGAAAGAGGGCTCGACACCGGGTATCATCAACGAGGACATGGCCTCGCTCGACGAGCTGCTGAACAAGCTCGTCGATACCGATGGCGACAATCCGGAAGACCCGAACGACATGAATGACTACGAGGAGTAGGTCTCCTCGTACGTCCTTTGCGCGCGAGCGCGCCTATGAGCGACCCGCCTTGAAGATTCGAGGCGGGTCGCTGGTTTTCTTCCATTTCCGGTCGCTTGGAGGGGCCGCCGCGGGGAGCGGCTGTCCTTGGCTGCCGCGCGGCGTCGCGTCCTGCCGGGCACGGGTCTGCGGGGTTTCACGGAAAAGTTTCCGAATATGGGCATGCCCGGATCCGTGGTCTGTTGACACAGCACGTCAGCACGAGTAAAGTTTCGGGCTGCACTGTCGCGCGGGTGGATGCTGCCACCTCGTTTCAGTCCGTCGCACCATTCATCAGAGCTGGAACCATGACGAGAAGGAGTACATTTTGCCTACAATCAACCAGCTGGTTCGCCAGGGCCGCAAATCCGTTCCCAAGAAGTCCAAGAACGCGGCGCTGCAGCACAACTCCCAGAAACGCGGTGTGTGCACCCGTGTGTTCACCACGTCTCCCAAAAAGCCGAACTCGGCGCTGCGCAAGGTGGCCCGCGTCCGTCTGGTCAATGGCATCGAGGTCACCGCATATATTCCCGGCGAGGGTCACAACCTGCAGGAGCATTCCATCGTGCTCGTCCGCGGCGGACGCGTGCGCGATCTGCCCGGTGTGCGCTACAAGGTCGTGCGCGGTGCCTATGATTGCGCACCGGTAGCCAATCGCATGCAGTCTCGTTCCCGCTACGGCACCAAGCGCCCCAAGTAGGTTCGTCGGCGCAGAGCCGCTTCATCGTTGACACATCCCGATGCGAGGCAGTCCCTTGCATCGTACAACCACGTTTAAGGAGATAGAACATGCCGCGTCGTGCACCAGCGACTCGCCGCGAGGTCGTGCCGGATTCCGTGTACAACAACCGCCTCGTGACGCAGCTCATCAACAAGATCCTTCTCGATGGCAAGAAGTCCATCGCGGAGACCATCGTCTACAGCGCATTCGACATGGTCGCCGCCAAGTCGGAGGCCGATCCGCTCGCCGTCTTCAAGAAGGCCATGGAAAACGTCAAGCCCACGCTCGAGGTCAAGCCCAAGCGCGTCGGCGGCGCGACCTATCAGGTCCCCATGGAGGTCAGCGCGCGCCGTTCGACGGCGCTGGCACTGCGCTGGATGGTCGGATTCTCGCGCTCGCGCAAGGAGAAGACCATGGCCGAGCGTCTGGCAAACGAGATCCTCGACGCCTCGAATGGCGTGGGAGCTTCCGTGAAGAAGCGCGAGGACGTGTTCAAGATGGCCGAGGCCAATCGCGCCTTCTCGCACTACCGCTGGTAGATTACGGAGGAATTGAACTACCATGGCTAAGTCCAAGTACAAGCTTTCCGATACCCGAAACATCGGCATCATGGCCCACATCGATGCCGGCAAGACGACAACCACCGAGCGGATCCTCTACTACACCGGCAAGACGCACAAGATCGGTGAGGTCCACGAGGGCGCTGCGACCATGGACTGGATGGTCCAGGAGCAGGAGCGCGGCGTCACGATCACCTCGGCCGCCACGACGACCTTCTGGGAGAAGGACGGCACGGAGTACCGCATCCAGATCATCGACACGCCCGGTCACGTAGATTTCACCTCTGAGGTCGAGCGCTCGCTGCGCGTGCTCGACGGCGCGGTCGCCGTGTTCGATGCCGTCGCCGGCGTGCAGCCGCAGTCCGAGACCGTGTGGCGCCAGGCGCACAACTACAGCGTGCCGCGCATCGCGTTCATCAACAAGTTCGACCGCGTGGGCGCCGATTTCTGGCACGCCATCGAGACCATGCGAGACCGGCTCGACGCCAAGGCCGTTGCGGTTCAGGTTCCCATGGGCGCCGAGGACGGCTTCTGGGGCGTCATCGATCTCGTCACCATGACCGCGTGGGACTTCAAGGCCGACGACAAGGGTATGACCTACCCCGAGCCGCTCGCCGAGATTCCCGCCGAGTTCGCGGATATCGTCGCGGAGAAGCGCGAGGAGCTGCTCGATGCGGCATCCGAGTACGATGACAGTCTGATGGAGCTGGTCTTGGAAGAGGCCGAGGTTCCCGTCGAGACGCTCAAGGCCGCCATCCGCGCCGGTGTGCTCGCCAACGATCTCAACCCCGTTCTCGTGGGCTCGGCCTACAAGAACAAAGGCGTGCAGGAGCTGCTCGACGCCGTCGTCGACTACCTGCCGAGCCCCTTGGACATTCCGCCCGTAGAGGGGACCGATCCCAAGACCGGCGAGGCGGACAGCCGCCCTGCGGATGCCGACGCGCCGTTCTCCGCGCTCGCGTTCAAGATCATGACCGATCCCTTCGTGGGCAAGCTCACGTACTTCCGCGTGTACTCCGGACATGCCGACGCCGGCTCCTATGTGGCCAACGCCACGAACGGCCAGCGCGAGCGCCTCGGTCGCATTCTCGAGATGAACGCGAACGATCGGATCGACCGCGATGAGTGCTCCGCGGGCGACATCGTGGCCGCCGTGGGCTTCAAGGCCACCACGACCGGCGATACGCTCACCACCGAGGGCGACGAGATCATCTTGGAGTCCATGGATTTCCCCGATCCGGTCATCGACGTCGCCATCGAGCCCAAGACCAAGGCCGAGCAGGACAAGATGAGCATCGCGCTCACCAAGCTCGCCGAGGAGGATCCGACCTTCCGCGTCTCGACGAACCACGAGACGGGTCAGACCATCATCGCCGGCATGGGCGAGCTGCATCTGGAGATCATCGTCGACAGGCTCCTGCGCGAGTTCAAAGTCGATGCCAACGTGGGCAAGCCGCAGGTCGCCTACCGTGAGACCGCAGGGCACGACGTTGACAAGGCCGAGGGCCGCTTCATCCGCCAGTCGGGCGGTCGCGGCCAATACGGACACGCGGTGATCAAGCTCGAGAAGATGGAAGAGGGCTTCGGCTACGAGTTCGTCAACGCGATCGTGGGCGGCGTCATTCCCAAGGAGTACATTCCCTCGATCGACAAGGGCATCCAAGAGGCCATCCAGAGCGGCGTCATCGCCGGCTATCCGGTGCTCGATATCAAGGTGACCCTGTTCGACGGATCCTACCATGAGGTCGACTCCTCCGAGGCCGCCTTCAAGATCGCCGGCTCCATGGCCGTGAAGGACGCGCTCAGAAAGTCGCAGCCGGTGCTGCTTGAGCCGATCATGCAGGTTGAGGTCGAGACCCCCGAGCAGTACATGGGCGACGTGATGGGCAACCTGTCCGGCCGTCGCGGCAAGATCGAGGGCATGGACGACCGCAAGAGCGGCAAGCTCGTCCGCGCCAAGGTTCCGCTTGGTGAGATGTTCGGCTATGCGACCGATCTTCGCTCGCAGACCCAGGGGCGCGCTTCGTACACGATGCAATTCGACTCCTACGAGCCCGCGCCGAAATCGATCACCGAAGAGGTCGTCAGCAAGTCCGGCGGTGCCGCCTGAGGCATTTGCGATCGCACGCTCACTATCAGTCGCGGGGATGACTCGCACGCACTTTGGAGGTAACGTTGTCTAGCCAGAAGATCAGGATCCGCCTCAAGGGCTACGATCATGAGGTCGTGGACCAATCCGCGAAGCTCATCGTCGACACGGCGCAGAAGACCGGTGCCCGTGTCGCCGGGCCCATCCCGTTGCCCACCGAGCGGAATCTCTACACGGTCATCCGCTCGCCGCACAAGGACAAGGACAGCCGCGAGCAGTTCGAGATGCGCACGCACAAGCGCCTCATCGACATCCTCGACCCCACGTCCGGCACGGTCGATGCGCTCATGCGCCTCGATCTGCCCGCCGGTGTCGATATCGAGATCAAACTGTAGGATCCATGCGCGCCCGTGCCGTTTGGCGGGGGAGCGCGCCCGGTGCCCATGGTCAGGTTTCAACGTGCCCTGCGCCCCCGCGGCGGCAGGGCACGTTGCGTATGTATCTCAGCTCTTCCTCTGCAGGTTCGCCTGCGTCTCCAACAGGCGAATCCACACCAAACACATGCGAAGAAAATATGAATACGCCCGGTCCCGTGTATACTAGGTGAGCTGTGTCTTTCCTAGGGATGTTTCTGTTTCGATGCGCCGTCTGCTCATCGGGTTGCAAGCTCAACGGGGCCAAACAGAAGATCGGTTCGGGGGACGCGCACACGTTTGTGGTCCGCTGGGGGCGAGCGCAAGGGGCGCTCGCGTGTGTCCCATGACCACCGAGAGTTAGGACCATTGCATGGTTAGCATGATTCTCGGCCGCAAGATCGGTATGACCCAGGTGTGGGATGAGAACGACAACGTCGTTCCCGTCACGGTCATCCAAGCAGGCCCCTGCTACGTCTCGCAGGTGAAGACAGAGGCGACCGACGGCTACGACGCCGTCCAAATCGGTTTTGGCGACATTCGCGCCAAGCATGTGAACAGGCCCATGGCCGGGCACTTCGCGAAGGCCGGCGTCGAGCCGGTGCGCTATCTTCGCGAGGTCCGCGTTCCGGCCGGCGAGCAGCACAGCGTCGGGGACCCCGTGACCGTGGCAGATTTCGAGGGCACTGAAAAGGTCGACGTCATCGGCACATCCAAGGGCAAGGGCTTCCAAGGGCGCATCAAGCGCTGGGGACAGCACCGCGGCCCCATGACGCACGGCTCGCATTTTCATCGTCACCCCGGTTCCATCGGTCAGTGCGCCTACCCTTCGAGGGTTTTGAAAGGTCTCAAGATGGCCGGACACATGGGCAACGATCGCGTGACGGTGAAGAACCTCTCCGTTGTCCGCATCGATGCCGAGCAGAACCTCATCTTGGTCAAGGGCGCCGTGCCCGGAGCCAAAAGCGGGCTCGTCTGCATCCGTATGGCCTGAGGGCCCGGGTCCGAATCGCCCAGCGTCATACCAAGGAGAACACAGAAATGTCTAAGATAGAGGTCAAAAATGCGGAGGGGAGCAAGGTCACCGAGACCGAGCTCGCTTCTGCGGTGTACGGCATAGAGCCGAACATCCACATCATGCATCACATCGTCAAATGCCAGATGGCATGCTGGCGTCGGGGCACCCAGTCCACGAAGAGCCGCGGCGAGGTTCGCGGCGGCGGGCGCAAGCCATGGCGTCAGAAGGGCACCGGCCGTGCCCGACAGGGCTCCATCCGCGCCGGCCAGTGGCGCCACGGTGGCGTCATCTTCGGCCCCAAGCCCCGTTCATACGCAAAGCGCATGAACAACAAGGAGGTCAAACTCGCGATGCGCTCCGCGCTGTCCGCGAAGCTGCGTGACGACGAGCTCGTCGTCGTGGACGACTACGGCTTTGACAAGCCCTCCACCAAGGCCGCCATGCGTCTTATCAGGTCACTTGAGCTCGAGGGCAAGCGGCTCACGATCATCGTCCGAGAGGACGACGTCAACGCGTATCTGTCGTTCCGCAACATTCCCCGGACCTTCATCATCACGCCGAACGAGGCCAATACGCATGACCTTGTGAACAACGGCGCGCTGCTGATGCCGGCTGATGTCGCCGTGCACTTCGGGGAGGTGCTTGCATAAATGGACGCACACAGCGTGATCGTTCGCCCGATCGTCTCGGAGCACTCCTATGAACTGCAGGAGATGCGCAAATATACATTCGAGGTCGCGAAGGGCGCCTCGAAGCTCCAGATCGCCGATGCGATCGAGGAGCTGTTCTCGGTGAAGGTCGTTCGCGTCAACACGCTCAGCGTGAAACCGAAAAAGAAGCGCGTGCGCCAGGTCGCCGGGTACACGCGATCTTGGAAGAAGGCCATCGTCACTCTGGCCGAGGGCGATAGCATCGAGATCTTCGGCAACCAAGCGTAAGAGTCGGCTCGTTTGTTCGGCGTGCTCCCGTCGGGGGCACGCATCGGAATCGTATCGGGCTAAAAGTAGAGCCGCCCGGTACCGTGGTAATCCGGTGTCAGCGCAAACCCGAGGCCTCGCCTCGAATCCCTGCTTGCGCGGGCCAGCGGATAGAGATGAAAGGGATCAGCATGGCTGTAAAGCACCTCAAGCCGACCAGCGCGGGCAGGCGCTGGCAGACGATCTCGGATTTTTCCGAGATCACCTGCACCAAACCAGAGAAGTCGCTTCTCGAGCCCCTGTCCAAGAAGGCCGGACGCAACAACAACGGACGCATCACGGTGCGCCATCAGGGTGGCGGCGTGAAACGTCGCTACCGTGTCATCGACTTCAAGCGCAACAAGGACGGTGTCCCGGCCAGGGTCGCCACGATCGAGTACGATCCGAACCGATCCGCGCGCATCGCGTTGCTCCACTATCGAGATGGCGAGAAGCGCTACATCTTGGCACCGAAGGGTCTCTCGGTTGATGACATCGTGCTTTCCGGCACCGACGTCGACATCAAGCCGGGCAACGCCTTGCCTCTGTCCGATATCCCCGTCGGCACGCTCATCCATGCGATCGAGTTCCGTCCGGGCAAGGGCGCAGCGATCGCCCGCTCCGCCGGCACCGCCTGTCAGCTGATGGGCAAGGAGGGCAAGTATGCCATCTTGCGCATGCCCTCCTCTGAGATGAGGCGCGTGCTCGCCACGTGCCGCGCCACGATCGGCGAGGTCGGCAACGCCGATCACTCCAATATCGTCATCGGCAAGGCCGGGCGCAAGCGGCACATGAACGTTCGTCCGACCGTGCGCGGCACCGTCATGAACCCCGTCGATCACCCGCACGGCGGCGGCGAGGGCAAGAACCACACCTCCGGACGCCCCTCTGTGACGCCGTGGGGCAAACCGTCCAAGGGCTACCGCACGCGAAAGAAGAAGAAGGTTTCGAACAGCCTCATCATTCGCCGCCGCAAGAAGTAGTTTCGGATACCGAGTCTTAGGAGTTAGCACCTATGAGCAGAAGTCTCAAGAAAGGACCGTTCGTGGAGACTCGCCTCCTCTCGCGTATCACCGCGATGAATGAGGCTGGGAAGAAGGAAGTCGTCAAGACCTGGTCTCGCGCTTCCACCATCTTCCCGGAGATGGTCGGCCACACGATCGCCGTTCACGACGGCCGCAAGCACGTTCCCGTCTACATCACCGAGTCGATGGTCGGACACAAGCTCGGCGAATTCTCGCCGACGCGCACGTTCCGCAGCCACAAGGCCAAATAGGGGGGTCCTCGTACATGCCAACCAAGTCAACAGATACCGAGACCCGCGAGGTTCGCGCTGTCGCGAAGTACGTGCGCGTCTCCGCCGGCAAGGCCCGGCTCGTGATCGATCTGATTCGTCGCAAGCCCGTGCCCGAGGCCTTGGACATCCTTCGCTTCTGCGAGCGGGCCGCCGCCGTGGACGTCGAGAAGGTCCTTCGCTCCGCTGTCGCCAACGCGGAGAACAACAATGGCATGCGTGCCGACGATCTCGTGATCGTCAGCGCCTATGTCGACCAGGGACCGACGCTCAAGCGCATCCGTCCCCGCGCCAAGGGCTCCGCTTCACGCATTCTGAAGCGCATGAGCCACATCACCGTCGTCGTCGCTCCTCGAAAGGAGGCGTAAGCGAAGTATGGGTCAGAAAGTCTACCCCACAGGGTTTCGTCTCGGCATCACCGAGAATTGGCGCTCCCGTTGGTTCGCCGAAAAGGATTACGCCGCATCCATTGGCAATGATCTTGAGATCCGCCGCTACCTCACGAAGCGCCTCACCCGCGCCGCCGTGTCGCGCGTGGAGATCGAGCGCGCCGGCGACAAGGTGAAGATCATCATCTTGAGCGGCCGCCCCGGTATCGTCATCGGAAAGAAGGGCGCTGAGATCGATGCGCTGCGCACCGAGCTCGAGCGCGTCGCGGGAGTCTCGAAGGGCAATCTGTCAATCGATGTCATCGAGATCAGGCGTCCCGAGATCGATGCGAAGCTCGTTGCCCAGTCCATCGCCGAGCAACTCGAGGGCCGCGTCGCATTCCGTCGCGCCATGCGCAAGGCGGTCCAGTCCGCGAGCAAGGCGGGTGCCAAGGGCATTCGCATCCAGTGCTCCGGTCGCCTCGGCGGCTCCGAGATGGGTCGTCGCGAGTGGTACCGCGAGGGACGCGTTCCGCTGCACACGCTGCGCGCCAAGATCGATTACGGTACCGCCACCGCCCACACCACGATGGGTTCGTGCGGCGTGAAGGTCTGGATCTTCCTGGGTGAGCGCATGCCCGGTCAGCCCACGCCGAACCCGGCGCTCGAGGGTCCGTCGCGCCCGTCGCGCTCGCCTCGACGCCGTAATTCGGAAAGGAGGGGTTAGCAGTGCTTGCTCCCAAACGTGTTCTGCATCGCAAGGTGCAGCGCGGCTCCATGAAGGGTCAGGCCAAGGGCAACACCCAGCTGTACTTCGGTGAGTTCGGCATTCGAGCTCTCGAGGCCCACTGGATCACCAACCGCCAGATCGAGGCCGCGCGTATCGCGATGACACGCTACATGAAGCGCGGAGGACGCGTCTACATCACGATCTTCCCGGACAAGCCCGTGTCCAAGAAACCCGCGGAGACGCGCATGGGCAAGGGAAAGGGAAATCCCGAGGAGTGGGTGGCCGTTGTGAAGCCCGGTCGCATCATGTTCGAGATAGCCGGGGTGAGCGAAGAGGTCGCGCGCGAGGCGCTTCGTCTGGCTCAGCACAAGCTTCCCATCAAGACCAAGATCGTGACCCGCGCTGATCAGGAGAACGGGGAGGACAAGTAGATGAAGCCCGCAGAGATTCGTGAGTTCTCGGACACCCAGCTGGCAGAAAAGCTGAAAGAGGGTCGTGCCGAGCTCTTCAACCTTCGTTTCCAGATGGCCACGAGCCAGCTGGACAACACAGCTCGGGTCAAAACCGTCAAGAAGGATATCGCGCGTGTTCTGACCGAGCAGCGCGCCCGCCAAATCGCAGCGGAGAAATCCGCTGCGGCCAAGTAGATCGCAGGAGCAGAACATGAGCGATACGCGTAACCAGCGTAAAGTCCGCACGGGTGTCGTCACCTCAATTTCTGGCAACAAGAGCATCGTTGTCCAGATCGCTGAGCACAAGCGTCATCCCAAGTACGGCAAGATGATGACCAGGACCTCGAAGCTCCATGCGCACGATGAGGAGTGCGCGGCCGCCGTGGGCGATTCCGTTCGCATCATGGAGACCAGACCGCTGTCCAAGATGAAGCGCTGGCGCTTAGTCGAGATCGTCGAGCGGGCGAAGTAAGCTGCCAAGACGTAACATGTGCTGACGACGTGCGAGGTCAGGGGATTCGCGTTCGCATCTCCCCGGTCGCACCTCCCGTCAGCTGAGGTTCGGAGGAACTACCATGATTCAAATGCAAACGATGCTCAACGTCGCTGACAACTCCGGCGCGCGCAAGGTTCGCTGCATCAAGGTGCTCGGCGGATCGAAGCGCCGTTACGCCGGAGTCGGCGATGTGGTCGTCGCAGCTGTCCAAGAGGCGACGCCCGGTGCGACCGTCAAGAAGAAAGATGTCGTCAAGTGCGTCATCGTTCGCACGGTGAAGGAGGTTCGTCGCAGGGACGGATCATACATCCGCTTCGATGACAATGCCGCCGTCGTCATCAACAGCGACGGCTCGCCCGTCGGTACCCGCATCTTCGGGCCCGTCGCGCGCGAGCTTCGCGATCGCAAGTACATGAAGATCGTCTCGCTTGCACCCGAGACTCTGTAGAGAAGGGAGTGATTGCCCATGGCAATGTCCATCAAGAAGGGCGACACCGTCAAGATTCTCTCCGGCAAGGATCGCGGCAAGCAGGGCACCGTTCTGCGCGCGTTCCCAACTGAGGGAAAGATCAAGGTTGAAGGGATCGCCATCGTAAAGAAAGCGGTGCGCCCCAATCAGCAGAACCAGCAGGGGGGCATCGTGCCCCAAGAGGCCAAGTTCGATGCGTCCAACGCCATGCTCGTCTGTCCGAAATGCGGAAAGGCAACGCGCGTCGGTCACGAGGCCGGCGAGCTCGAAGGCAAACGCACGAAGTTGCGCGTCTGCAAGAAGTGCGGGAACAAATTCTAGAAGGCCGATCAGGCGGATCACCAAAGGTTCTGAACAACTGGTTCGGTTTCGAAGATGCGCCGCTCAGATCATCTCTTGTTTTTGATGACACGCGCACCGCAGTGCATGCGGGCCTCGCGGATTGCTCCGTGGGGCCTTTTTCATGAGCGCCTCATACGCGATCCGGTGTGCGGGCCGCAATGCGATCATGCCGCGAATATCGTATGAAGCGAGCCGGAAAACCCAGCGCCGCCGCAGACGCGACACCCCGAGCGACCTGTTCATGCGATCCGGCCAGATCCGCGCGAAGGCGACCAACCGCTTCTTCAAGCGCTTTCGTCTCGATCACGCAATTGAGCCTGTGAGCACGAGCGCGCCGGTCATCAGCGCCAGGCCGGCAAAGATGCTGATCGTGTTGGCAAGGCCCGCGAGTTGCGCATCGCCACCCGCCCACAGCGTGAACGCTGGGCCGAGCGCGGAGACGGGTGCCCAGACCAGCGTGGCGATGAGGGCTCGAATCTCGGGAGCGAGCGGGAGAAGCGCGAGTACGAGCGCGCACTCGATCGCACAGGCGCAGTATCGGCCGCCGAGCAGCTCGGCGATCCGCCGCAGCCGTTCTCGATCGACCGACAGACTCACCATGAGGCCGACCATGAACAGGGACAGAAACGCGTTGGCGTTCGCCACAGGTTCGGTGAGCGAGACGATCGCCCCCGGGATTCGAATTCCCAGACATGCGAGCGCCATGAGCACGAGATAGGAATCGAAGGCCACCGAGCGGGTGAGTCGCCGGACGGCCTCTGATGCCGGATGCGCCGAGCGCGTGCCGTCGACCACCATGGTCGTGATCACATATGAGCCGCCGGTGACCATCAGCGAGTTGCCCGCATCGAACATGCACGCGGCCACCACGATAGGTGCGGGAAAGAACGCCTGTACGAACGGCAGCCCGAAGCAGCCGATGTTGAACCCGGAATTCAACAGGAGAAACTTTCGATCGCGGGCATCGAATCGGTGTGTGAGCGCCAGAGTTGCGAAGAAGGGAACCCCCGCACACAGAAAACCGATCGGAATGAGCAGAAGCAACTCGCGGGAGAAGTCCGCAGCGCCGAAAGCGTGAATTATCGTCGCGGGCAGCGTGATCGTGAAGACGACCTTCGAGAGCATGTTTCCGGCCCCGGTGCCAAGCTTGCCGCTTCTTCCCGCGAGCATGCCGATCACGATGATGGCGATGAAGGAGCATACCTTGATGATCACCTGCCCCATGGGTGCTCCAAGCGAAGACCAAGGGGATAGGCGTTGCGATGAATGCGCCGATGCACGCCATGTCCTTTCTCGATGACCGATTCCATCCAGATTATAGCGTCGGGAAGGCTGCACCGCTTGCGACATCCCCTGTGATCTCGCGTGTCGGATGAAGACAGCAGGGCGATGTTGCCGTGGGCCGGTATGTGGATTTCAGCCCACACATAAGGTTCTTCTGGTAATTCTCCCTGCATGTGTGTATGATATCGACCGTATGACCGGCTCCTGCCGTCATTTCATCGTGTCGCGACTCAGCCGTCGGGCGCGAACCGGCAGGAGGCGCGAGGACAACCCGACGGTGCGCGATGCCGCTTGTGCGCGTATTTCGTGTCCAGGGCCATGCCCCGCGCTTAAAACCCCAGAAGGAGCGCTCATGGCTGAAGAGAAGTCGAACGAGGCGTCTGCGAAGGCGCCTGCGAGCAAAGCGGCGGAGAAGAAACCCGCCAAGGCGAAGGCTAAATCGCGAACCGCTGCCGGAAAAGCCGCTGAGGCGACCTCCGCCGGCTCCTCGGCCGCCGCGCAGGACAAGTACGTCCCCCGCCTCAAGGTGAGATACCTGGAAGAGGTAAAGGACCAGATGCGCGAGCAGTTCGGCTACAAGAACGTCATGGAGATACCCAAGTTCGAGAAGATCGTCGTCAACATGGGTGTCGGCGAGGCGGCGACCGATTCAAAGGCGATCGAGGGAGCGATCCGCGATCTGCGCACCATCACAGGCCAGCAGCCCATGGTGACGCGCGCTCGCAAGTCGATCGCGGCATTTCGCCTGCGCGCCGGCATGCCCATCGGGGCCAAGGTCACTCTGAGAGCCGATCGCATGTGGGAGTTCCTCGACCGTCTCATGTCTGTCGCGATCCCGCGTATCCGCGATTTCCGCGGCGTTTCGACCAAGAGCTTCGATGGTCGAGGCAACTTCTCGATGGGTGTCACCGAGCAGCTCATCTTTCCCGAGATCAGCTACGACTCCATCGACCATACGCGAGGGATGGACATCACGTTCGTCACGACCGCCAAAACCGATGAGGAGGCCAAGGCGCTCATGGGCGCCTTCGGGTTCCCGTTTCAGAAATAGCACATCCGCTCCGGCGGTGCGCGCGCCGCGCCGCGCCGCCGGGCACCGAAGCCAATAGTGAGGAGGAAATACGTGGCTAAGACATCGATGATCGTCAGGGCTCAGCGCGACCCGAAGTTCTCGTCGCGCAAGAACAGCCGCTGCCAGCGCTGCGGGCGCCCGCGCTCCGTCTATCGCAAGTTCGGCCTGTGCCGAATCTGCTTTCGCGAGCTGGCACTCAAAGGCGAGCTTCCCGGCATCAAAAAGGCCAGCTGGTAAGTCACTGCCAGCGCCCGCGGGTTTTTTGCGGGCAGGGGAGAGCGTGCTTGAACAGGCTCGGTCGCCACGGGTGGCCGAGGACCGCTTGCACGCGTTCATCAAGAGCGAAGGAGAATCCGCATGAACGTCACAGACCCGATCGCAGACATGCTGACGCGCATCCGCAATGCGAACGCTGCGAACAAGGCAACGGTCTCGATGCCGAGCAGCAAGAAGCTCGTCGCCATCGCCCGTGTCATCAAGGAGGAGGGTTACGTCGAGGGCTTCCGCGTCGAGGACACGGAACCCGCCAAGACCCTCGAGATCACTCTCAAGTACGGACCCAAGAAGCAAAAGGTCATCACCGGCATTCGCCGCATCTCGAAACCGGGGCTGCGCAAATACGCCGGAGTGGCCGACATTCCCCGCGTTCGCGGCGGTCTCGGCACCGTCATCGTGTCCACGAGCCACGGTGTCATGTGCGACCGCGACGCCCGCAAGAAGGGCGTCGGCGGCGAGATCATCGCATTTGTCTGGTAGTCATTCGGCGCGTAGAAGGAAAGGAGAACACCGTGTCTCGTATCGGTAAGAAACCTGTCCAGATTCCCGCCGGGGTCGACGTGGCAGTCAACGGATCGCATGTTGTCGTCAAGGGGCCGAAGGGCCAGCTTGAAAATGATTTTTACAGCAAACTCACCATCGGTGTCGAAGGAGACGTGCTGAGCGTCACCCGTCCGGATGACGAACGCGAGAGTCGTGCGCGCCACGGGCTCACGCGCGCGCTCATCCAAAACATGGTCACCGGGGTATCCGAGGGCTACACCAAGATTCTGGAGCTCGCCGGCGTCGGCTACCGTGTCCAGCTCAAGGGGGACTCGCTGGAGTTCTCGCTCGGATTCTCGCACCCGGTCGTGTACCCGGCACCCGCCGGGATCGCCTTCGAGGTGCCCGACAACACGCACATCAGCGTCAAGGGCATCGATAAGCAGCAGGTCGGGCAGGTTGCAGCGGAGATCCGCGGTCTGCGTCCGCCTGAGCCCTACAAGGGCAAGGGCATACACTACGCCGGGGAGCACATCCGGCGCAAGCTCGGCAAGGCCGCCAAGTAGCACTCGATCGTCGTTCCCGCACGTCCATCACCCCGTCAGGTGGTGGCCGGGACCTTCTAAAGGAGTTTCAACATGGACAAGAACAAAGCGAAGCTGCAGGGTCTCAAACGCAGGCAGCGTCGCGTCCGCGGCAGGATCTCGGGCACGCCCGATCGTCCTCGCCTGCGCGTCACACGCACCAACGCAAACATCTACGCCCAGGTCATCGACGACACGAAGGGTTGCACGCTGGTCTCCGCCTCCACACTTGAAAGCGAGTTCGAGGGCCAGACGACGTCCAACCAGCAGGCTGCCGAGAAGGTCGGCAAGCTCGTCGGCGCTCGTGCCGCCGAGGCGGGCATCACACACGTCAGATTCGATCGCGGCGGTCACATCTACCATGGCCGCGTCAAGGCACTCGCCGATGGCGCCCGCGCCGCCGGTCTATTGTTCTAGGAGGTAAGTAGCTATGGCTCGTAATCAAAGACAGCAGCGCGAGGCCTCCGAGTTCGAGGAGCGCGTCGTCTTCATCAACCGCGTGTCCAAAGTCGTCAAGGGCGGTCGTCGCTTCAGTCTGGTCGCGCTCGTCGTCGTCGGCGACGGCCGCGGTCGCGTCGGTCTCGGGATGGGGAAGTCCACCGAGGTGCCGCTGGCGATCTCGAAGGCGACCATCGACGCGAAGAAAAACATGTTCGCCGTGCCGCTGACCGATACCGGTACGATCCCGCATGAGGTCCTGGGCCGCTTCGGCGCGGGCCGCATCATCATCAAGCCCGCCGTCGAGGGAACCGGCCTGATCGCCGGGGGCGCCGTGCGCCCGCTCTTCGAGCTCGCGGGGATCAAAAACGTGCTCGCCAAATCGCTCGGCACCGATAACGGTCTGAACATCGTGAAGGCCGCCGCCCAGGGGTTGAGGGAGCTCGCGAGTCCGGAGGAGATCGCGGAGCGCCGCGGCCTCACCGTCGCCGAGATGTTCGTAGGTAAGGAGCGATAGGCATGGCTGACACCATCAAGGTCAAGCAGGTTCGCAGCACAAACGGCTGCAAGAAGGACCAGGTCGACACCGTTCGCTCGCTGGGGCTCGGAAAGATCAACCGCATCCACGAGCTTCCGGACAACGAATCGGTCCGCGGAATGATCTTCAAGGTGAAGCACCTTGTCGAGATTGTAGAGGAGTAGCAATGCAGCTTCACGATCTTACCCCGGCCCCCCGCTCCACGCATCGACGCAAGCGCATCGGGCGCGGCAACTCGGCCGGCAAGGGCACCACGGCCGGACGCGGTCAGAAGGGTCAGCTCTCCCGTTCAGGCGGCGGCAAGGGCGCGGGCTTCGAGGGCGGCCAGATGCCGCTGGCGATGCGTCTGCCGAAGCTTCCGGGCTTTCGCAACCCGCGTCGCATCGAGTTCGCTCCGGTCAACCTCGCGCGCCTCGATGAGAAGTTCGAGGATGGCGCGTTGATCGATGGCGCGGCGCTCGTCGCGGCGGGCATCATCAAAAAGGAATTCATCCCGGTCAAGATCCTTGGGGACGGTGAGATTTCCAAGAAGTTCACGGTGCGTGCCGATAAGGTTTCGGCGAGCGCGCGAGCCAAGATCGAGGCCGCCGGCGGAAAGGTCGAGGAACCGTGCTAACTGGTCTCAAGAACGCGTTTGGCATCAAGGACTTGCGGAGCAAGATCCTGTTCACAGCCGGGATGCTCGTCGTCTATCGCTTCGGCGCCCATCTTCCTGTCCCCGGTGTCCCCTTTCAGGGGATGATGAACCTGTTCGGAGGCAACGGCTCGGTCGCATCGGGAGCGATGGCGCTGCTGAACCTGTTCTCCGGTGGCGCGCTCAAATACGTGTCCGTGTTCTCACTCGGCATCATGCCCTACATCACGAGCTCCATCATATTGCAGCTTCTTCAGAGTGTTGTGCCGAGTCTGCATGAGCTTTCGCGCGAGGGAGAGGTCGGTCAGACGAAGATCACCCAGTACTCGCGCTATCTGACCTTGGGGCTCGCGGTGCTGAACTCCATCGGATACCTGTTCTTGTTCAAGAGCTACGGCGTCAGCTTCAATGGCGCCGGCGCGCCCGAGGCCATCTTCGACATCATGGTCGTGGGGACCCTTGTCGCCGGCGCGATGCTCATCATGTGGATAGGCGAGCTCATCACGCAGCGCGGCATCGGCAACGGCATGTCGCTGATCATATTCGCGAACATCATGGCCGGCCTTCCCCAGGCGATCGTTTCCTCATCGTCAGCCGGCCTCAAGGGCATCATCGTGACGATCGTGGTCTTCGTGGTCATTCTGCTCGTCATCCCCCTCATCGTGTTCATCGAGCGAGGTCAGCGTCGCATTCCGGTGCAGTACGCCAAGCGCGTCGTCGGTCGGCGCATCATGGGAGGCCAGTCGACGTATCTGCCGATCAAGGTCAACACCGCCGGGGTCGTGCCCATCATCTTCGCGAGCGCGCTTCTGTACTTCCCGGCTCAGATCGCCGTGTTCTTCCCTGGGATCGACTTTATTCAGACAGCTGCCGGCGCGTTGTCCGCCGGCTGGCTCAACTGGGTCCTGAACGTGGTCTTCATTGTGTTCTTCGCATACTTCTACACCTCCATGGTGTTCAATCCCGATGACACGGCGGACAACCTGAAGAAGCAAGGCGGGTTCATCCCGGGTGTTCGCCCGGGCAGGGCGACAGCGGCCTACATCAAAAACGCTCTCAACAAGATCACCCTGCCGAGTGCGGTCTTTCTGGCTGTCATCGCAATCGTCCCCTCGGTCGTATTCTCGTTCACGGGCAACCGCCTCATACAGTCGTTCGGAGGCACCTCGGTCCTCATCATGGTCGGCGTCGTGCTCGACACCATAGCCAAGGTGGAAAGCCAGCTCAAGATGTACGACTATGACGGCTTCTTCAAGTAGTCAGAGAGGAGACGACCTATGAACCTGGTGTTGCTGGGAGGTCCGGGCGCGGGCAAGGGCACGCTGGCGCAGCAGCTCGTCGGCGAATTCGGCTACGCCCACATCGCCACCGGCGATCTTCTTCGCGCGGCTGTCAAGGCCAAGACCAAACTCGGTGTGCAGGCGAAACGATATATGGATGCCGGAGAGCTCGTTCCCGACCAGCTCGTGATCGAACTCGTCAAGGAGCGCCTCGAGCAGGACGATACCCGTTCGGGCTTCATCTTGGACGGGTTTCCGCGCAATGCTGTTCAGGCGGTCACGCTCGATTCCGAGCTGGCGGCACTGGGACGAGAGCTCGACTGCGCTCTGCTCATCGAAGCGTCACCGAGTGTCGTCATCCGCCGGCTCTCAAGACGGCGCACCTGCAGGACGTGCGGCTACACCGGTACCGTCGAGGACAAGGTGTGCCCGCTGTGCGGCGGTCAGATGTATCAGCGCGACGACGATAAGCCGGAGACGATCGCGAACCGCTTGGATGTGTATCAAAAGCAGACGAGTCCGCTGGTGGAGTACTATCGCGGTCAGGGCCTGCTCAAGACCGTAAACGGTGATGGACACAAAGACGACGTGAACGTCGTGGCGAAGGAAGTCCTCGGCATATGATAAAGATCAAGACGCCGCAAGAGATCGAGGAGATGAAGAAGGCGGGAGCCCTGTCCAAGATGGCGCTGCGTCATGTCGGCGCTATGGTGCGTCCGGGCGTTTCGACCTTTGAACTCGATCAGCTCGCCGAGCAGATGATCCGCATGCACGCCGGTCGTCCGGCCTTCAAGGGTTACGGCGGCTTTCCCGGGTCGATCTGCGCATCGCTCAATGACGCCGTCGTTCATGGCATTCCCAACCCCGAGGTCATTCTGCGTGATGGCGACATCATATCGATTGACACCGGAGCCATCGTGGAGGGCTGGGTAGGCGACAACGCTTGGACGTTCTTCGTCGGCACGCCGAGTCAGGAGGCTCAGGCGCTGTGCGAGGTGACGCTTGACTGCCTGAAGGCGGGCATCGCGCAGGCGATTCCGGGCAACCACGTAGGCGACATCGGCTATGCGATCCAGTCGCTCGCCGAGGCGCACGGTTACGGCGTGCTGCGCGACTACGTCGGACATGGCGTCGGCCGCGCGATGCACGAGGAGCCAAATGTCGCAAACTTCGGCAAGCGGGGTCGCGGCGTGCGTCTCCAAGAGGGAATGGTCATCGCGATCGAACCGATGATCACCATGGGCTCGAACCACGTGAACGTCGGCGCGGACGGCTGGATCGTGAGAACAGTCGATCACTCCCTTGCCGCCCACTACGAGAACACACTTGCCATCACGGCGGACGGTCCTCGTATTCTGACTGCGGACGCCGAGGGCCCGTGGTGCAATCTTCAGGGTGGAGTTATGTAGACGGCACAGAGAATTCGTGTTTGATGCTGTTCTGGTGTATTATTTATCGTCGCTGTCGTTTTCTAGAGAAAGATGTGCTTGTGAAGAAGGAAGACGCTATCGAACTCGAGGGCACGGTTACCGAGCCGCTGCCAAATGCCATGTTTCGCGTCGAGCTCGAGAACGGTCATACGGTGCTCTGCTCTATCTCGGGCAAGATTCGGATGAACTACATTCGGATTCTGCCTGGTGACAAGGTCGTCGTCGAGCTTTCTCCCTATGATCTGACGCGCGGGCGCATCACCTATCGTTATAAATGATCGATACCCCCGTGTGGGGTCGAACGCGAGGCGAGCCGGCGTTACGGCTCGTCTCAAAAAGTGAGCATGTGATCCACGCCTGCGGCTGGGCGAGCAGATAGCAGTTGGTTTCAGGTTGAACGCCACCGAAAGGAAGAACGATGAAGGTACGTCCTTCGGTCAAGAAGATGTGCGATAAGTGCAAGATCATCCGGCGTCACGGCAAGGTTTTCGTGATCTGCGAGAACCCCCGTCACAAGCAGCGCCAAGGTTAAGAGAGGAGACAGACGTTGGCCCGTATCAATGGTGTCGACCTGCCACGTGAGAAGCGCGTGGAGATCGGTCTGACCTACATCTACGGAATCGGCCGCACCACGGCGACGAAGATCTGCGTCACGTGCAACATCAACCCCGATACGCGGGTTCGCGATCTCACGGAAGACGAGGTCAACGCGATTCGCGATTACATCGACAAGAATCGGATCATGGTTGAGGGCGATCTGCGCCGTGATCAGAACCAGAATGTCAAGCGCCTTATGGACATCGGTGCCTACCGGGGTCTGCGCCACCGCCGGGGCCTTCCGGTCCGCGGGCAGCGCACCCACACGAATGCTCGCACCCGCAAGGGCCCGAAGCGTCAAATCGGTGCCAAGAAGAAGAAATAAGGAGCGCTAGATGGCTACAGCAAAGAAGAATGTTCGTCCGACGCGCGTGAAGCGCGCCGAGCGCAAGAACATCGCCGTGGGGCAGGCCCATATCCGCTCCACCTTCAATAACACGATCATCTCGATCACCGACCCCCAGGGCAATGTCATCACATGGCGCTCGTCGGGTACCGTGGGCTTCAAGGGCTCGCGCAAGTCGACCCCGTTCGCGGCCCAGATGGCCGCCGAGGCATGTGCAAAGGCTGCCATGGAGCACGGCATGCACAAGGTCGCCGTGTTCGTGAAGGGTCCGGGTTCCGGGCGCGAGACCGCGATTCGCTCCCTGCAGGCCGCCGGTCTCGAGATCGCCAGCATTCAGGATAAAACGCCCATTCCGCACAACGGCTGCCGCCCCAAGAAGCGCCGCCGCGTGTAACTGAAAGGATCGAGAAACTATGGCAATCGATAGAACCCCGGTTCTCAAGCGCTGCCGCCAGCTTGGGATCGATCCCGTGGAGCTGGGCTACAGCAGCAAAAAGGAATCCATCCGTCAGCCCAAGCGGCGACGCAAGGAGTCCGAGTACGGAACGCAGCTGCGCGAGAAGCAGAAGGCGAAATTCATCTACGGTGTACTTGAGAAGCAGTTTCGCCGGTACTATTTTCGCGCGCTCAAGATGACCGGCATCACCGGCGAGAATCTCATGACGCTTCTGGAGACTCGCTTGGACAACGTGGTGTTTCGTCTCGGCTTCGCGCGAACTCGCAAAGAGGCCCGACAGACCGTTCGCCACGGGCACTTCACAGTCAATGGGCACCGTGTCGATATTCCCTCGTACTTGGTCAAAGAGGGAGATGTCATCGCGGTCGGAGCGAAGTTCCGCGATCTGCTCCCCATCAAGGAGGCACTGATTTCCTCCGAGCGCTTCGAGGTTCCCGGCTGGCTCGAGGTCGATATCGAGAAGCTGTCTGGCAGCGTGCTCTCACTTCCGAGCCGCGAGCAGATCAGCACCGATATCAAAGAGCAGCTCATCATCGAGCACTACTCTAAGTAGCCCGCAAGGCTGCTGAGGCTGGAGGTAATACATGTCAGAATTTATAAGGCCTCAAGTTCAGGTCGAAGAGATCGACGAGGTTTCCGCGCGGGTCTCCGTCGAGCCGCTCGAGCGGGGCTACGGCGACACGTTGGGCAACTCGCTCAGGCGCGTTCTGCTCTCCTCGCTCGAGGGAGCCGCAGTCGAGGCTATCCAGATCGATGGCGCGCAGCATGAGTTCATGACCATACCGAACATGGTCGAGGACGTGACCGACATCGTCTTGAACGTGAAGGGTCTTGTTTTCAGATCTCTGGGGACGACCGACGAGGCCACGGCGACGATTTCGGTCGACGGCCCCGGTGAGGTCACCGGCGCGGACTTCTTCGTCCCGTCCGATTTCGAATTGGTCAACCCGGATCAGCATATCGCGACGCTTACCGAGGGCGGTCATCTCACGATGAGCATGCGGATCGGTTACGGTCGGGGCTACATCTCCTACGAGGCGAACAAGCACGACAACGATCCCATCGGCATCATCCATGTCGATTCGCTGTACTCACCGGTGCGCCGGTGCGCCAAGCTCGTCGAGGCCACGCGCGTCGGCCAGCACACCGACTACGACCGGCTCGTGCTCGAGATCGAGACGAACGGGGCGCTCTCACCGCGCGATGCCGTCGTCTCAGCTGCGAACATCATCAACCAGCACATGGCCTCGTTTATGAACCTTGCCGAGGTTCCCGAGGTCGAGGAAGAGGTTTCCATCTTCGCCCCCGAGGTCACGAGTGACAACGCCGAGCTTGACAAGCAGATCGAGGATCTGGACCTGTCCGTCCGTTCCTATAACTGTTTGAAGCGCGCCAGCATCCACTCGGTTCGTCAGCTTGTCGAGTTCTCCGAGAATGATCTGCTGAACATTCGCAATTTCGGCGTGAAGTCGATCGAGGAAGTCAAAGACAAGCTGGAGTCCATGGGGTTGGGCCTCAAGGCCTAGCGCTTGCATACGAAGGAGAATCGAGACCATGCGTCACAACAAGAAGAAGGGCCTGAAGCTCGGTACCGATGCGAGCCATACCCGGGCCATGAAGAAGAGCCTTGCCAAGGCGCTGTTTGAAAATGATCGCATCAAGACGACGGAGGCGCGCGCCAAGGCGCTTCGCGGCTATGTCGAGCCCATCATCACGTGGGCGAAAAAGGGCGACCTGCATTCTCGTCGTCTTGCGATCTCCAAGCTCGGCGACAAGAACCTCGTCGCCGAGATCTTTGATAAGGCCGCACAGGGCATGTGGGTCGATCGCAACGGCGGTTACACCCGTATCATGAAGCTCGGAACACGCAAGGGAGACAACGCTCCGGTCGTCATCATCGAGATCGTCTCCGAGGCCGTCAAGAAGAAGACCGCGACCGTCGCGGCGGCTCCCAAGCGCGCCGACGCCCCCAAGAAGGTCCGGAAGGCGGCGGTCGCAGATGATGACACCTCAGACGATCGCGCTGATGCAGAGCAGACGGCAGACGATGTCACCACTACCGTAGACGCTGATGCCTCCGCTGAGGTCGCGACGGAGTCGAACGAGGTCGAGGACACCGAGAACGCCTCGGATGCCTCAGCCGAGGGGGCTTCTGAGTAGATCGGCGATCTCGCGTGATCGGAATGCGAAAGGGGTGCGCATGCGCACCCCTTTTTTGATGCGATCCGCGCGGATCTTGAGACGGTGGATGAAATGATCGAAGTTGCAAACGCGCGTCTTCGCTACGACGCGCTCGCCGGCCGCCCCGCGCTGACGGGAACGACGTGTACCATCTCGCCCGGCGAGCTGGTCTGTCTCGCCGGTCCGAATGGCTCGGGCAAGTCCACGCTCGCCGCGCTCATGTGCGCCATGAGGCTGGCCGATGACGGGGAGGTTCGCATCGACGGGCTCGATGCGCGCATCGACTCGCAACGGCGCGAGGCGCGGCGACGCGTCGGGTTCGTTCGACAGAGCGCCGCCGATCAGATGGTCGCCTCGATCGTGGAGGAGGAGGTTGCGTTCGGGCCGCGCAACCTGGGTCTCGCCGAGGCTGATATCGAGCATCGCGTCGAGCGCGCCCTGCGCGATGTCGGTCTCATCGACCTCATGGGACGCGACGTTCGCACGCTGTCCGGCGGCGAGCAGCAGCGGGTCGCGCTGGCGGGCGTGCTCGCGATGGAGCCGCGCTATGTCGTCCTCGACGAGGTGACCTCGAATCTGGACGTCGTCGCGCGCGCGACGGCACGCGCGCTGTTTCGAAGGCTCGCCCGCGAGCGCGACATCGGAGTCGTGCAGATCACGCATGACCCGCTCGAGGCCGTCGCTTGCGACCGCGTGCTGCTGATGGAGAGAGGGCGTCTCGCGTGGCAGGGCCCGACCATCGAATTGCTCATCGGTTCCGCGAGACAGTGGGATCAGACGTTTTCGTTCAGCGGCTATATCGACGCGCTTCGCGTCGCTATCGAGCTCGGGTATCCGCTTGAGTGCGGATCTGAGCCGACCGATCTGCTCGGGTGGCTGCAGCGGGCGCGCGCGAACGGGTCGGTTGATCGTTGTGGGATCGAGCGGATCCTCGCTGCGACGGCGCATCCGCTCGATGGTGGAGACCGACCTGCGCCCGCGCAGGGAGCGCGTGTCGTCGGAGCGCGCGGTATTCGACAGCGAAGCGGCGAAGCGCTGATCTCGCTCGCAGACGTCAGCTACGCCTACGGGCGAACAGAAGCGCTGAGCCATGTGAACGTAAGTGTTTCCCGGGGCGAGGTTCTGCTTCTTGCCGGTCGCTCGGGATCGGGCAAGTCCACCCTCGCAGCGCTCGCCGCCGGCCTCGCGACCCCGCATGCCGGCGAGATACGCCTTGGCGTCCGTTATCCTCGCCCCGGCGACGTGGGATATGTCTTGCAGGCACCCGAGCAGCAGCTCTTCTGTGACAGCGTGGAGGCGGAGTTGGCCTTTGCACCGATGAACCGGGGCGTCTCGCGCTGCGATCTCACCGATCGGGTGCATGAGGCCGCTGCGCGCATGGGCCTTGATTCCGGGCTTCTCCCACGCGATCCGTTCTCCTTGTCCGGCGGACAGGCGCGAAAAGTGGGGATCGCCTCGGTCCTGTCGCTTCATCCGGCGGCGATCGTACTCGATGAGCCCTCCTGCGGTCTTGATGCCCGCGCACGCGATCAGCTTCATCGCCTCGTTCGCGCGCTCGCAAATGAGGGCATGGCGATCATGGTCATCAGCCATGATCTGGAAGAATGGCTCGTCCGAGTGGATCGCGTAGCCCTGCTCGAACACGGTGAGCTCCGCTGGCACGGTTCGCCGCAACGACTTGCCGGGGAGCCCTCCCTGTTCGCGCGCGCCGGCTTGGCGGCACCTGAGTCCTGGGTTCTTCGAGATGCGCTCCTCGCAGCTCTCGCCGTCCCGATCGACGCGGTCGACCCATCGGGTGCGAGCTCCTCTGAGAGCTCATCCGATGCGCGCGTGCTCCCGATGAGCCCACCGTCGCGCCCGAGGCGCTCTGCGCTGGCATCCGTGGACGAGCGGGTCAAGATCATCTTGCTGCTCGCTGCGAGCGCAGCGGTATTTTTCGCGGACGCTCCATGGATGCTCGCTGTCTGGTGTGCCATGCTCGCCTGCATCCTCAGATGTGCCGACGTGAGCGCTCGAGGGGCGATCGCCGCGATCAGACCCACCCTCGCGCTGCTCGTTCTGATCGCATGCGCGAACCTGGTATCATGCGACGGATCCGCCGACATCCGCGTCATCGGCTTTATCGGTCTCTCGCGCACCGGAGGGGTTCGCGCCCTTGTCTGCGCCGCTCGCCTCGTTGTCATCGCGGGATTCTCCTTTGCGGTGGCGCAGAGCACCACGCCGACTCGTATCGCGGCCGCCGCAGCTCGTCTGGCCCGTCCTCTGGCGCGTGCGGGCGCACCCGTTGCCGCGCTCGCGCTCTCGCTTTCGATCGCCTTGCGCTGCATACCGATCGTCGGCGATGAGCTCACCAGGATCAGGCGCGCTCAGCTCTCTCGCGGCGCTCGTTTCGAGGAGGGCGTCCTCGGCATCCGGGCTCGTGCTTGGATATCCGTGCTCACCCCGCTCATGGTGGGGCTTCTCCGGCGTTCCGATCGCCTTGCCGAATCCGTGGACGCGCGATGCTATGCTGATGCGGCACGCGCCATGCCCGCGCCGCGCTCGCTTGGCAGGCGCGATGCGATCGCGCTGGGGCTGGGCTCGGGTTTGATCGCGCTGCTCGTCGCGGCGAGGTTCTTCTTATGAGAAAGGCAACGGGATTGATCGTGGATGAGATGAGACGGGCCCCCGGCCGGGGTTGCCCGACGACGGACCTCGAGACCGCGTCGGGATGCGGCGCGGCCGCGGAGCGCTTCTCGGCGACGCTCGTGCTGAAGCTCGGCTACGACGGCACGCGCTACAGTGGATTCGCCGAGCAGCCCGACAGATGCACCGTGGCCGGTGAGGTTCGCCAGGCGATGGAGACCTTTCTCCGCAGACCGATCGAGCTGATCTGCGCCGGCCGCACCGACGCCGGTGTTCATGCGATCGGGCAGCACGTGAGCGTGGCGGTTCTTCCGGCGGAGTGCGAGATCCCGCGCGCGCGCTGGCTGCGCGCCATGGACGCGCTGCTTCCGCCTGATATCTCAGTCGCTGGCGTGTTCCGTGCGCGTCGGGGCTTCTCGGCTCGATTCGACGCGCGCGACCGGACCTACACCTATCGCATCGCGGCGGGCTCCGTTCGGCCCGCGCTCATCCGTCCCTATGTCTGGTGGCATCGTCTTGAACTCGATGAAGGGGCCATGAGGGATGCGGCGACCTGTCTTGTCGGCGAGCATGACTTCAAGAGCTTCTGCCGAGCGTCGTCGGCGGCGGGCAGACCGACCTCCCGGCGCGTGCTCGATGTCGACTTCGCTCATGAGAGCGAGCTGGGCGAGAACGTGCTCGCCTTCACGATCCGCGGCAACGCGTTTCTTCACTCGATGGTTCGCACGATCGTCGGCAGCCTCGCGGAGGTGGGTACCCATCGACGCGATCCGGCTTGGCTGGCGGACGCGCTCGCCGCCCGCGACCGCGCCGCGGCGGGTCCCACCGCTCCGGCGTGCGGCCTGTGCTTCATGGATGTGAGCTACGACTCAGGAGAGCTTGAAGGCTGGCTGTGAGGACGCTCGCTCACGCGACGCCCCGGGCGCGAGTGCGTCCCCGCCGCGATTCCGCTTTTGGTCGCGACCTCGTCAGAGAGCCGGCGGTCTGAGCGCATGTCAAACTGGTGATGAGGATCTGTACTTGGCGTGCAGCGACGAGCACGGTTCATGCGCGTCTCACGCGGTGCTACCATGGGCACAGCAGTTTTCCAACAGGTATGGAGGCTGAGAGCTTGGCTCATCGCGCATCAAAGCGACCGAGCGTATCGGTCATCATGGCGGTTCACGATGCACGGGTTCACCTGTGTCGCGCCGTAGAAAGCGTGCTCGCAGCTGATGCTGTCGCCGTCCAGGTCGTCATCGTGGATTGCGCCTCCAACGATGGCACGGCCGCGCTCGCCGCGCGCATGGCTGAGCGCGACATCCGCATCGATGCCATCCGCATCGATGTCCCCGATCCGGCATCGGGTCTGGATCGCGGACTGAAGATCGCGCGCGGTACATATTGCATGGTCATGGGCCAGGATGACTGGTTCGCTTCACATGGGCTCACACGGCTGCGCATGCTCGCGGAGACATCGGATCTCGAACTGTGCGTTCCGGAGCTCTCCGTCGACATCATTCGGACGAGCGGCGAGCGCACCTCGATCAAGCGGCGCGTCGACGCTCCCGCTTCGAAGTCCGCCGGTGAGTTCCATCGGCGCATGAGCGCAATGATCGAGTCGGGCGTCTTCGACAGCGTGAGAGGCAAGCTCTTGCGCCGTGATCGGGTCGAAGAGCTTGGATTGAGCCTCGCCGAGCTCTCGGGCGATCTCGATTTCATGGTCGCCTATGTCGAATCTCTCGAGCGCGTCGGCTTCGCCTCGGGCTCCTGCTATCATCTGACGCTTCACGCTCGCCCCCCTCAGGGGTCCGCTGCGTCGAGGTATCCGCGTTGCCTGCGTGATCATGAGCTGCTGCTCGGCCTCGCAGGCAAGTGGGAGATGCTGGACAACCGTGAATTCATGACAGCGGTGCACCGGCGTTACCTGAGCGGTATCATCGCCTGCATCGAGCAGACGTGCGCAAGCGGAGCTCGGCTCTGCGCGCCTGAGAGAAACGCTCGCATCCGCTATATGCTCGAGGAGCGGGCCACGCGTGAGAGCATTCTGGCGCTGCATGATCGCAACCGCGACTTCGGCTTCATGTACGTCCCGCTTGCGCGGAGCAACGTCTCCGCCTGCTGCATGGGCGTACGTCTCGTCAGTTTCATGCGGTCCTCCCGACTTCCGCTCGCACCGGTGCTGAGAGACGCCAACGTCGCCTGGGAGTCGGCGTTGTGCGCGATAGGGGAAGGGAGCCCGGATGGCTGCAAAAGTTACCTTGAAGGAGATCGCGCGTGAGGTCGGCCTGTCACCCACCTCGGTGTCGCTGGTGCTCAACAACCGCCCGAACAAGGTCTCTCAGATCAATCGCGAGCGCATTCGCGCGGTCGCGCGCAAGAAGCACTACATTCCCAATCAGATCGCCCGCAGCCTTGTGACCCAGCACTCGAACACGCTCGGATTGATCGTGCCGAACATCGAGAGTCGATTCTTCTCCTCGCTTGCCAAGAACCTCGAGATCCGCTGTCGGCGTCGCGGGTACGCGCTGTTCATCATGAATGCGGATGATGCCTCCTCGAATGACTCCGAGCTGGTGCGACTGCTGCTCAATCGAGGAGTCGATGGGCTGCTGCTCGTGCTGTCCGATGAGATGTCGCCCAACGAGCGTCTCATCGAGGATCTCTCGATCTGTCCGGTTCCCTTCGTGATGATAGATCGCACCATAGAGGGTCTGCGCTGCGACAAGGTTCGTTTCAACAGCGAACTGGGCGGCTATCTCGCGACGAGCTATCTGCTCGCGCGCGGTCACCGTCGCATAGCGTGTCTGGTGAACACGCATTCCAACACCGGCCGCGCACGTCTTGCCGGCTACGCGCGAGCGATGGCGGAGTTTGGCGTCGAGGTCGATCCCAGCCGCGTGCTCGAGAGCGACTACTACATCGCCGATGCCTACCGGGCTTCGGCCGACCTCATCGGAACCGATGCGACCGGAGTGTTCGCCAGCTCGGATAACATCGCGCTCGGACTGCTCAAGCGCCTGCATGAGTGCGGCCGCCGCTGTCCGCGAGACATTTCGCTCGTGAGCTACGATAACAGCGCGGCCGATGCGCTGTTCGAACCGGCGCTGACCTCGATAGAGCAATCCGTCGACGAGCTATCCGAGCATGCTCTGGAGCTGCTGTTCAGCCGTATCGCCGAATCGGCAGCGCTCAGCGAGCCGACACCCGCGGTCGAGCGGGTCCTGCCTCCGCGTCTCGTGGAGAAGGAAAGCGTCCGAGTGATCGAGCGCCCGCGCAGCTAGATACCGTCAAGTGTGCGAAGAGCTCGCGCATGCCCGCGCTCTGTATCTCCGGCGCATCTCACCCCCTCGAGCAGCTCGCCATAGGCGAGATTTGAGCTATCTGTGTGGCTTCGTACGCATCTGATGGCTCCTCGATCGAGGGAAAACGTTTTACCCACTATAATCGCCTCATCAGACAACCCTGTGGGCAGCATGATCTGCCGCAGGGACGGCACAAGGGAAGGAAGCACATGTCTCAGCCTGTGATCGGCACACCATGGAAGAAGCTCCCGGATATCGTCCCGGACGATGAGCTCGAGGGGATCGACAGATACTGGCGCTGCGCGAACTATCTGTCCGTCGGCCAGATCTACCTGCGCAGCAACCCGCTCATGCGTTCAGATTTCGTCGATGAGAAGACGGGCGAGACCCGCGATTTCGGCCGGGAGGACGTCAAGCACCGCCTCGTGGGGCACTGGGGCACCACGCCTGGCATCAACTTCTTGATGGGGCATGTGAACCGCCTGATCGCCGACCACGGACAAAACGCGATCTTTCTCATGGGCCCGGGCCACGGCGGACCCGCCGGAACGGCTCAATCGCTGCTGGACGGCACCTATCGCAGCTGCTATCCGGAGATCACCGACGATGAGGCCGGTCTTCAGCGTTTCTTTCGCCGCTTCTCCTATCCCGGCGGCATCCCGAGTCATTTCGCACCGGAGACCCCGGGATCCATCCACGAGGGCGGAGAACTCGGCTACACGCTGAGCCACGCCTACGGCGCCGTGATGGACAATCCGAGTCTGCTCTGCGTGGCCGCCATCGGTGATGGCGAAGCGGAGACGGGGCCTTTGGCCACCGGCTGGCAATCCAACAAGCTCGTGAACCCTGCAACCGATGGCATCGTGCTGCCGATCCTGCATCTGAACGGCTACAAGATCGCCAACCCGACCATCTTGGCGCGCATCTCCGACGAGGAGCTCGATGCCTTCTTCCGTGGCATGGGCTACGCGCCCCATGTCTTCGTCGCGGGCTTCGACGATGAGGACCACCTTTCGATCCACAGGCGCTTCGCTGATCTGATCGAGCAGGTCTTCGCTGAGATCTGCGACATCAAGGAGGAGGCGGCCGCGCGGATCGCGACCGGCAAGACCGTGAGCCGGCCCACCTATCCGATGATCATCTTCCGCACGCCCAAGGGCTGGACGTGCCCCAAGCGCATCGACGGCCAGAAGACCGAGGACTCTTGGCGGGCCCATCAGGTTCCGCTCACGAGCGCCAAGGACACCCACGAGCACTTCCGTGTGCTGCGCGGCTGGCTTCGATCCTACGCTCCCGACGAGCTGTTCGAGAGCGACGGTGCAATCAGAGCCGAGGTCACCTCTTTCATGCCGAAAGGCGAGCTGCGCATCGGTGCGAATCCCAACGCGAACGGCGGCGTGATCCGCCGCGATCTGCGTCTGCCCGACGCCCGTGACTACGAGGTCCCGGTCGCCGAGAAGGGACACGGATGGGGCATGATCGAGGCCGCGCGCGTCTTCGGCGTGTTCACGCGCGACGTGCTCAAGCGCAATATGGACGATTTCCGCATCTTCGGTCCGGATGAGACGGCTTCGAACCGCTTGCAGGCCGCCTACGAGGTCACGCGCAAGCAGTGGGATGCCGGCTTCTACGCCGATGAGGACAACGACATGCTGCTCGCCGCGAGCGGCAAGGTCGTGGAGCAGCTCTCCGAGCACCAGTGCGAGGGGTTCTTGGAGGGCTACGTGCTCACCGGTCGCCATGGCATCTGGAGCAGCTACGAGAGCTTCGTCCACGTAGTGGACTCCATGATCAATCAGCACTGCAAATGGCTTGAGGCGACCGTACGCGAGATCGACTGGAGAAAGCCGATCTCGGGTCTGAATATCCTGCTGACCAGTCATGTCTGGCGTCAGGATCACAACGGTTTCTCGCATCAGGACCCCGGCTTCGTGGATCTGCTGCTCAACAAGGCCAACGAGACCCATGTCGTCAACGCGTACTACCCGGCTGACGCCAACATGGCACTCGCCGTCGCTGAGCGCGTCTATGCATCGACCAACTGCGTGAACGCGATCTTCTGCGGCAAGCAGCCCGCGCCGACGTTCCAGTCGCTCGATGAGGCGCGCGCCGAGCTCGCTGAGGGCGTCGCCGCATGGGATTGGGCGTCTTCGGCTCAAACGCCAGCTGAGGCGGATGTCGTGGTCGCATGCTGCGGTGATGTCTCCACGCTCGAGGCTCTGGCGGCGACCGATCTGCTGCGCGGGACCGGAGTCTCCGTGCGCTTCGTCAACGTCGTGGATCTGCTCAAGATCCAAAATGCCCACGAGAACGATCGGGCTGTGTCCGATATGCGCTTCACCGAGCTGTTCGGTGACGGCACCGTCCCGGTCCTGTTCGCTTTTCATGCCTATGCGGGGACCATTCGGCGTCTCATCTGGAACCGACCGGGACACGACGCGTTCCACGTCCATGGCTATGAGGAGAAGGGCTCCACTACCACGCCCTTTGATATGCTTCGTCTCAATCGCATGGATCGCTGGGCGCTCGCCGCGCATGCGCTGCGTCTCGTGGACGAGAAGCGCTTCTCGACGCAGATCGCCTCGTGGGAGGCGTTTCGCGAGGAGGCGTTCCGATTCGCCGTCGACGAGGGCTACGATCATCCCGCTTTCACGGACTGGGTATGGCCCGATGCCGCCGGATCCGCTGCGGAACTGTCTGCGGCACAGCTCACCGTCGGGGACAACGAGTAGAACGAGTAGCGCAAAGGCATTCTCGAAGCACCCATTGTCCCAGTCGCGCCAAGCGAGCCGATCACCGCATCGATCCGGTCGATCGGCTCGCTTTTCACGCTTTTCGTTTCGGTTTCGTTTCCAAGCTCATCGTTCGACATCCGCTATGCTGGGACTGTATAATTATACAGAAAAGAAGCGAACCGGGCCCTGTATATGCAGGACTACAAGTCGAAAGCTGGAGCGACGTGAGGGAATCCATAGAGAAGAAACGCGATGAGCGCCAAGATGCGATCCGGAAGATCGTTCGGGATCTTGATATACGAACCCAGCACATGCTCGTCGAGGAGCTCAGACAGCGCGGATTTGAATGCACTCAGGCGACAGCCTCGAGGGATATCGCCGATCTGGGACTGCGGAAGCTGCCAGAGGGCATCTACGTGCTCGCGGAGGATCTGCATCTGCAGCGCATGGTCTCAGAACTGCTCACACGGGTCCTGCGCAGCGACAGCATGGTGATCCTCAAAGCGCAGCCCGGTACGGCCGCAGGCATCGCGGCAGCCATCGATGCAGCGGAGATACCGCTCGTCATGGCATCGATCGCCGGTGATGACACCGTTCTCATCATCACCGACGGAAGCCAGAGCGCGCAGCGGCTGGAGTCCTATATCTCCAAGCTCTGCAACCGAGGATAGATCATCCGCGACCCACCGCGCCGCTCGTACCCCTTCATTCAGAGCAGTTGCGACTCCCGTCTTGGGAGATCAGCCATCGTCATCACCGGAATCATCCTGCCCCTTGGTGTCCGGGCTCGTCGGATCCGGGCTGGGCGGATTCGGGCTGGGCGGATTCGGACTGGGAGGATTCGGAGTGGATGGGCTCGGGGTGGTGTCCGGGCTCGCAGGGTTCGTCTGCGGCTGCTGATCGGAGGAGCTCTCCCGCTCGTTGTCAGATTTCTGCTGCCGGTTGGTGTTCGCGCCGCTGCGGCTCGGCCACTCGCCGAGCGCGATCTTTTTGCCGTCGATCTCCCACACCGAGCTGCTCTTGTAGGTGGGCGCGGTTCCGGTCGGGAATTCCTCTCGCTCGACCCCGTTGAGAGCCTTGTTCAAGAAGTTTCTCGCCATCGGTAGGGTCAGATCATCGCCGAGGGCTTCGCGTCCGCGAATCTTGATAGGTGTGTTGCCTGCTGTGTAGCCGCTCCAGACCGCGATGGTGAGCTGCGGGGTGTAGCCGCAGAAGTACAAATCCGCCGCATTGTCGGTCGTGCCGGTCTTGCCCGAGAACGGCTGGTCCACCGAAAGACGCGCGCTCGCTCCGGTCCCGCTTGTGATGACTCCCTTGAGAATATCGGTCACGACTTGGCACACCCCGGTATCGAGCACCTTCTTGGGATCATCGGTGTGCTTGTACAAAACGTTGCCGTCGCGTCCGTCGATCTCGACGACAGCGGTGGGTTCGCGATAGTAGCCCCCTGTTGGGAACACGGTGTAGGCACCGGCCATCTGCAGGGTCGAAAGCGATTCCACGCCAAGTGTCATCGCAGGAGCGTTTTTGTTCGTATTGGAGATATCGATGCCGACTTTCGAGCAGTAGTCCACGATCGCCGAGTTGCCGAGCGCCAGCTCCGCCTGGACATAGCCGGCGTTGGAGGAAACCTCGGTGGCGCGTCTGAGCGTGATGCTGCCGTAGTTCGTGTTGCCGTAGTTTCTGACCGTGTAGGTCGAGGTGCCGTTGGGCACCCTGATCCCGGAGTTGCAGTTGAGCAAGATGTTGGGATTCATGCCGTTTTTGATAGCGGTTGCGAGGGTGAACGCCTTGAACGAGGAGCCGGTCTGCCGTCCGGCCAGAGCATGATTGACATGGCGCTCATCGGCGTTGTAGTCCCTGCCGCCGACCATCGCCTTGATGTAGCCGGTCTTGGAATCCAAAGCGGTCATGCCTGCCTGCAGATCCTTGACGTTCACCTTGTTGAGCTGCCCCACCACGGCTTCTTCGGCGGCAGCCTGCGTGTCAAGATCGAGCGAGGTCTTGATTGTGAGACCGCCCTTGAAGATCTTGTCAAAGGAGTACTTTTCCTGCAGCTCGTCTTTGATGTAGCTCACAAAGTACGGGGCGGCGTCGATCTCGACGCCGTTCGACTTGTTCTCGGTGATATGGAGGTTCAGCGGCTCAGCCTGGGCGGCGTCGTGATCGGCTTGAGAGATGTAGTCGTTTTTGAGCATGCGGTCCAAAACGACGTTTCTGCGCTTCGTGGCCAGTTCGGGGTTGGTGGTCGGATCAAAGGTCGCCGGGGAGTTGGGCAGTCCCACGAGCAGGGCGGCTTCAGACAGCGTGAGGTCCTTGGCGCTCTTCGTGTAGTAGGTCTGCGCCGCCGCCTCGATGCCGTAGGCTCCGTGACCGTAATAGATGGTGTTCAGATACATCATCAGGATATCATCTTTTGAGAAGATATCCTCCATCTTGACCGCGAGATAGGCCTCGCGAACCTTGCGCTCGATCGTCTTGTCGAATTGCTCGTCAGATAGGATCGTGTTGCGCACGAGCTGCTGGGAGATGGTCGAGGCACCTTCGGAGCCACCTGTGAGCTGCACCCACGCCGCGCGGGCGATGCCTATGGGGTCGATGCCCCCGTGCTGATAGAAGCGCTCGTCCTCGGTGGCGACGGTGCCGTTGAGAACGAACTTCGAGCATTCCTTCATCTTGATGCTCTTCCGGTTCTGCGTGAAGAACCGCGCGAGCTGCCGGCCCTTGGCGTCGAGCACCGTGGTCGGCTCGCTTGATAGATAGGAATCCGCATTCGTGTAATCGGGCAGGTTCTGCAGCCATCGATTCACGTTTCCGAGCATGCCGATGCCAAACGCCAGACCGAAGATCAGCAAGAAGCCGAAGAATGAGGCGAGGACGATAGGAACGACATGCGTCTTTGCGCGTCGCCGCATGTGACGGTCGCGAGGACCCATGTAGACCTCCTACAGATCGAGTAACCGGGCTGCCGGTGCAGCCGGTGAGAAAACGGCATCCGAAAGATATATACACATTAGCGCAACACGTTCGCCCGCCTGCTCGTGTATTGTGGTCGTAGAGAAACTCCAGATCGATTGCATACCTTGTCAGGTGCGGAAAGGGGAGTCGCACACGTCGATGGAATTCGAAGAGTGTACAGGCGGCTCGGATGCGTCCTCATGGGTGCGGCAGCGTTTCGCACCAGATGCCGCATCCGATGAACGATGTCATAGCAAGCAGGCAAAGGGCCGCTGCGGCCTCGAGTCGCACACGTCGCCTCGAGCGGCGCGGCAGGCTCTGGCGAGCTGGCTTCGGGCGCACCTGGCACCCGAGTGCCAGGTGCGGCTGGTCGCGCTGGCGCTTGCCGCTTCGCTGGCGCTGGCGCTGGCGGCGATGCTTGTCATATCGCGCTACGATCACAGCTATGCCGACGACTGGCACTATGGGGTCGACGTGCATCTCTCCCTCGATGCCGGTCGCGGGGTCTGGGGAGCCCTTAGCGCCGCGCTCGGAAAGACCGTCGAGACCTTCGATTCATGGCAGGGCACCTATTCGGCGATCATGCTCATGTGCCTGCAACCAGGTGTGGTGAGCGAGGATCTCTACGGTTGGGGAGCCGTGCTCGTGATCGTTGCGCTCGTGGTGTGCACCGGCTACGCCGCCTCGGTTCTGCTGAGAGACGTGCTGGGGGCCTCGCGCCCCTGCTGGATCGCGTTCACCTCGGTGGCGCTGCTGCTCCAGACGCAGCTGCTGCCGAGTCCCGTGGAGGGCTTCTGGTGGTACAACTCGGCGATCTACTACACGTTCTACCATGCTCTCATGTTGCTCATGGTCGGGATGGCGATCCGATTGCTGAGAGGCGGAAACCCCCGTTCCGCTCTGAGCCCGCGCGCCGCGGTCGCGCGCTGGATCGCGCTGACGCTTCTGGCTGTCGTGGTCGCCGGCGGCAACTTCGTGACCGCGCTCATCGTCGAGCTCGCCCTGTGCGGAGCCGCGGTCTGGTCGATCTGCCGCGCGACTCCTCGCCGGGCGCTGATTCTCATCACCGTGCTCGCGTTCACGATCGGTTTTTCGATCTCTGTGTTCGCCCCGGGCAATGCGCTTCGACAGGCGTCGCAGTTCCCACGGGATGGCATGGGAGTGCCATCGACGCTGTTGAAATCTGCCCTTGCGGGATTCGAGTACGCCGTCATGTGGACGAACGGTCTGCTCGTGGTCTCTCTCGCCGCGCTCGCTCCGATCATGGTGAGGGTCGCCCGCGGATCGCGACTCTCCTTTCGGCTTCCGGGCGCTGCCTGGGGCGCATCGCTGATCGTGTTCATGGCGAGCTTCGCCCCGACCTTCTTCTCCATGGGCGACGTCGGCCCGGGCCGGGTCCAGAACATTCGCTACGATCTGTTCGTCCTGCTCGTCATCGTGTGCACCACATGGACGGTCGGTCGGTGCGTGAGATACCGAGAGCATCGACGCGGTATGGTCTGCGGCTCCCTCTTTGCGCCGGGCCTGTTTGAGAGCGCCCGCGTGTTCGCAGCGTGGTACGGGGTCGTCGCCCTCCTCGCCGCGAGCAGCTTGGTCGGGATGGCGCTCGACAGCCGGCATGTGGGGGATCTGACATCGCTTTCGGCGGCGGAGGCGCTCTGGAGCGGACGGGCCCGCGCTTACGATCGGCAGGTGCGCGCGAGGCTGGCCGCGATCGGCTCGAGCGAATCCGAGACGCTCGAGGTTGCTTTCTACACGGTGAGACCGAAGGTCCTGTTCATGGGCGATATCCGCGACAACATGGACAACTACATCAACTATCGGCTCTCCGAGTGGTTCGGCAAGAGCTCCATCATCGGGGTGAGGGCGCCGAGCGGCTGATCGCGTCTGCGATGCGCGGGCGATCCGCACCCGCGGCGCGTCTGCGATGCCCCGGACGAAGCTGCTCCGCGCTTCGCGCGCCTCGGTGCGGCGATCCACATTTCTCGCCGAGCGATGGCTCATCGCGGCTATACTGGACCACATATGAACAGGCCCAGTCTCGCGTCGCGCTCCGTTGAGCGGCCGCACGGCGACGGATCCACAAGGAGGACAGAGCAGTGCTTGCAGTCGACGAGCAGATGCGCATCATATCATCGGGAACCGCTTCCATCGTTCCCGCGGATGATCTCAGAAGGAAGCTCGCACGCGGAGTACCGCTGAACATCAAGCTCGGCGTCGACCCGACCTCCTCCGATCTGCATCTCGGTCACGCCGTGCCCCTGCGCAAGCTGCGGCAGCTCCAGGATCTCGGCCATCGCGTGACCTTGATCATCGGCAACGGGACCGCCCTGATCGGCGATCCCTCGGGGCGGAATTCAACGCGCCCGCAGCTCACGCCCGACGAGATCGACGCCAATGCGGCCACCTACGTCGCTCAGGCGACCAAGATCCTCGATCCTGATGCCACCGAGGTCCTCTACAACGCCGCGTGGATGCTCGCCTTGGATCTGAAGGACCTTCTGGAGCTCGCGAGCAGGTTCACCGTGGCGAGGATTCTGGAGCGCGACGACTTCACCCGTCGCTATGAGTCGCAGACCCCGATCGCTCTGCATGAATTCCTCTACCCGATCATGCAGGCATATGACTCGGTGAAGATCGAGGCGGATGTCGAGATAGGCGGCAACGACCAGCTGTTCAATCTGCTCGCCGGTCGCGAGCTCATGGAGAAGCTCGGCATGGAGCCGCAAGTCGCTCTCACGATGCCGCTGCTCGAGGGTACAGATGGCGTCCGCAAGATGTCCAAGAGCTATGGCAACTACATCGGTCTGACCGATGCGCCCGAGGAGATGTTCGGCAAGACGATGTCGATCTCCGACGAGATGATTCCGCGCTATTACCGGCTTGCGAGCTCGCGATCGCCCGAGCAGGTCGATGCGATCGAGGCGGCTCTCGCCGATGGATCCGCGCAGCCTTATGAGCTGAAGCGTCAGCTGGCCCGCGAGATAGCGGACACCTATCATGGAGCCGGTGCCGGAGATCGGGCGCAGGCAGCTTTCGACCGCGTGTTTCGCGAGGGGCGCCTGCCCAGCGAGGTGCCCGGGGTGTTCGTCGATCTGGAACCAGGCGATGACGGCACGGTCTATCTTGCCGGGGTGCTGAGACAGGCCGGGCTTGCCGGCTCCTCGGGGGAGGCCCGCCGTCTCATCGATGGTGGTGGCGTCCGCGTGGCAGGCGAGCAGCTCGCGCCCGGCTGCTACAACCTTGACCCGCGCGAGCTCGAGGGCGCCGTCGTCCAAGTGGGCAAGCGGCGCTTCGCCCGTCTGTTGCGCGGTGAGTAGCGCAAGCGGATCCGTCTTCGGATCGCGCTGTCGGCGCTCGGCTCCCTCGAGCTGTTCGGCCTCGATCGCCGAGGCTCGCGCCCGCACGGTCTCTGCGGCTCGATCGCCTCTGAGCGCCGCGTGGATCCTTTGCTGCCGGATAACCTGACGGCCCCGTGCGCCTCGGCGGGTCTGGATGTCGGCCGCCTCACATATCGCGTCGCTTCGGCGTCTGTCGCGGCTGATCTTGCGGCGGTTCCTCGTCGAGCTGGCAGGCGCGACAGAGGCCCTCGAATATCGTGTAATGGGAGATCCCGGCATAACCGGTTCGCCCTTCCACGAACTCGTCGATGGAGGTGTCCGGCGCGACTCCCACATCGGTGACCGCACCGCATGATGTGCAGGTGAGATGCGCGTGAGGCAGGGTGCAGCCATCGAAGCGGTTGCCTCCGGACGTCTTGATGATCTGGATGACGCCGTCTTCGACGAGCAGGTTCAGATTGCGATAGACCGTGCCGCGGCTGATCTTGCGATCGCGCTTGCGAACCATCAGATAGACCTCATCCGCGGTGGGATGGGAGCGGCTGTCGCGGACCGCCTCGAGGATCATCTTGCGCTGTCTGGTGTTTCTTCTCTGAGCGGCCATACGTGCACCCCCTTTTCCGAGTCGAGATCGCGCCGCGCCGTCCGCCCGCTTCGGGTCACGACGCCTTTCATTCTCGCAGGTTCCCCGATGCTGCGTGTCTCAGCGGAACAATCTCCCTGTATTGCTCACTATCAGGTCCTGGTATCGATTGTCTGCGCACTCGTGCAGGGCTGCTCGCTCGATCGATGCGGCGAGAGCGCCGCGATCGGGTCCTGCGGCTGCGGCAGAGTTTATCAGAGGCGCACGTCGAAATCCGCATCCGTCTGCCGCGTCGGCATCTCGTCGCTCTGTTCGAGCCATACGCGGCATCCCATGCGATCATAGTAGTCGTGCAACGCCTTGAGATGCGCCATGATGTCGGCCGGGGCGGCCTGCAGCTCCATCTCGACCGATCCGTCGTCGAGGTTTCTGACCCATCCCGTCTCGTTGCTGTCGCGCGCGATGCCCCGGTTCGTCCAGCGAAAACCAACGCCCTGCACGGTTCCGGTGAAACGCAGATGGAGACGCATGCGCGCTCCATCTGCTTTCGCACGCTGCTGCAGCCTGCGGAGCAGCTCCAGCTCGAGATCGCTGCGATGCGGCTTCGCTCCGGGACCGGACCGGTCGCCTTCTCGTCCGGCTCCCTCGGCGATTTCCCTCAGCCGATCGATGAAGCTCATCGTCTACCTCCTGTCCCGCGGAAAGGCGATGCCCGCCTGACGGCGCGCCTCGTCCATGACGGCGATCGAGGACGTCGTGATGTCACGGCACCTGCCGAGCGTTCCGGCGCCCCCGGCTGTCGCCGTGGCGAACGCGGCCCCGCGCGCCGTGTCAGCCACGGCGTCGATGAAGTCGTCCAGCTCGTAGCGCATCGTATTGGCGCAGGAGGCTAAAGCGAGCTCGCGTTGGCTCGCTCCGACCTCCTCGTGGACCTGCTTCGCGTCCCCGCGCAGCGCGCGTCCGCGCACGTTGAGCCGCGCCCGCTGGGGCGAGGAGATCTTGTCGATGCGCAGCGTGGCGAGCTCGCCCTCGATCTGGCTGTCAACCAGATCGTTTGTGATCTTCGAATAGCCGAGCTCTGCGACCGCGCCCGGATAGCGCGCGATGATGACCCCCGCCCCGTCGATGGGTCCGTGCGTGATATCGCGGGTCGCCGGATCGAGCAGCACGGGCACGCACGTTATCTCCTGCGGCTCTCCGAGCAGATCTATCATGGGCTCCACGCAGTAGACGCCGATATCCATGAGCGCGCCGGCGGCCATCTCGCAGTCGAAGATGGCGCTCGGGCGACCGGCCAGGATCTCGTCGTAGCGCGATGAGTACTTGCCGAAGCGGATGCTCACGCGCCGCACGGGACCGAGCTGGGAGATGGTGTCGCGGCACGTGCGGTAGGCCGGATCATGCAGCGGACGCATGGCCTCCATGGCAACCGTCGCCGCCCGCTCGGCGGCGTTGAACACGGCTGACGCCTCGCGCAGGTTCGAGCCGAGCGGCTTTTCCACAAGAACGTGCTTGCCGCCCTCGATGCAGCGCAGGGCCTGCTCGCAGTGGAGCGCGTTGGGGCTCGCGATGTAGACGGCATCCACTTCGGCGCTATCGGCGAGCTCGCCGATCGAGGAGAACGCCACCGAGCCGCCTCGCTGCCTTGTGAAGGCCTCCGCCCGCGCCGGATCGCGGGAGAGGGTTCCAACGAATACGGCACGTCTGTTCGCGTTCAGCGCCTCCACGAAGTTGTCGGTGATCATACTGGTTCCGATGGTTGCGATTCGCAGCATGCGCCCTTCTCCTTTCTTCGGGGACGCAGCGAGCGCCACGTGCGGCGCGCATGGCGCTCAGTCCGCGTCGTGCTCCGAGAAGCCTTTGTCCTCGTTCAGTTTAGCGGAATCCGCGGCCTCGGTCGCGAGTTCGTCGCAGCGCTCGTTGAGCTTGGAGCCCGCATGACCTCGCACCCAGACGAACGCGACTCGGTGGTCGCTCTTGGCCTCGAGCAGGCGCTTCCACAGATCGACGTTCTTGACCGGCTTTTTGGCCGCGGTCTTCCAGCCGCGCCGCAGCCATCCGTCGATCCAGCGCTCGTTGAACGCGTTCACCAGATATCGAGAGTCGGAGTGCAACTCGACTTCGGACGGTCGCGTCAGCGCCTCGAGCGCGACGATCGCCGCCATGAGTTCCATGCGGTTGTTCGTGGTGCGCCGGAATCCGCCGGACATCTCGCGCCGAAAGCGCTCGCCGCGCGGACCCACGCATGTGAGCACCGCGCCGTAGCCTCCGGGTCCGGGGTTTCCGCGCGATGAGCCGTCTGTGTAGATCGTGACCTTCAAGCTGCCTCCAGCTGTCCTGACGAGCCTGTTCGCGACTCTTCTGCACCGCCTATTGTCACCTCTTTGGGTCGGGCGAGCGGCGGCGCGCGACGAAGCACAGTGATTATTCAGGTTTGCCGCCACCGGGCGCCATCGCCGCCGCGCGACCGGACCCGTGCCTCTACAATGGGATCTTGATGGCATATGCGGCGAGCGGGGGAGGTCCGGATGCAGTATCGACAGGACGGCCGAGGCGGCAGGCGCATCTCGGCGCTCGGACTGGGTTGCATGCGCTTTCCGGGATTCGCGATCGGTCGACCCGATCTGCGATCCGCCGAGGCGATCATCGCCCGAGCCCATGAGCGCGGGATCAACTATCTGGACACGGCCTATCTCTATCCGGGCAACGAGGCATGCGTGGGCGCCGCGCTTCAGCGGCTGGGTCTGCGCGATGCCATGATCGTCGCCACCAAGCTGCCGCACGGCTCGTGTCGGCGGCCGGAGGATCTCGACCGCATTCTCGATATCCAACTGCGTCGTCTCAGGACCGACCGGATCGACTGCTATCTCATCCACAACATCTGCGCGCCCGCGCAGTGGAAGCATCTGCAGTCGATGGGCATCGAGGCGTGGCTCGCCCGACAGCGCTCGCAGGGGCGGCTGGGTGCGGTCGGCTTCTCATACCATGGCAGCGCCGCAGACTTTCCCGTGCTGCTCGATGCCTACCCGTGGGACTTCTGCCAGATCCAATACAACTACCTCAACGAGCGCTATCAGGCTGGGACGGCGGGGCTCATCGCCGCCCATGCGCGCGGTATGGGCGTGTTCGTGATGGAGCCGCTGCTGGGAGGACGTCTGGCTGGAAAACTTCCCGATGAGGCGAAGAGGATTCTGGCCGAGGCGGGGCGTGACCCGACCCGCGCTTCCGTTCGCGGCCGCGGACGGTCTCGCGACGTGAAGAGCGTCTCGGCGCTCGAGACGCCGGCTGCGTGGGCTCTCGCGTGGGTGCTCGATCACGCTGAGGTCACGATGGCGCTATCGGGCATGACCTCCGCAGAACAGGTGGATGAGAACGTCGACATCGCCTGTCGGGCGGAGCCGGGCTCGATGAGCGCCGATGAGCTCGACGTCATCGCCAGGGTGGTCGAGGTTGTTGAGCGCTGCGGCCGCATCGCCTGCACAGGTTGCGCCTACTGCATGCCGTGCCCGGCCGGTATCAACATCCCCGGGTGCTTCTCGGCGTACAACGCCTCCTTTGCCCACAGTTGGTTCACCGGGGTTCAGCAGTACCTGATCGCCTCGGGGGGCCTGAGGCGCTTTCTGTCCGGCAGCGCTTCGCGATGCATGCGATGCGGCCGATGCCTCGGTCGCTGCCCGCAAAAGATCGCGATTCCCGATCGGCTGCACGACGTCGCCCGCCGGCTGACTCCCTGGTACCCGGGGGCGTACCGACGGGGTGTCCGGCGAAGCTCGGACTGACTGGAGCCCTCGGGTCTTCGGCGGTCACTCGCCATCGGCGCAAAACGGATCCGCTGGCAAATCTGAATGGGAACTCTGCTTCCAATCCGCAACGCATCTCCATAATCCATACACATGTACGTGCTTCGCGCGATGTGGAAGAGCATCGCGGCATCGATCGTCTGGCCCCCCTGGGCGGTCAGACAGGCACGAGTCGCATGCGAGCCACGAGGCGTCACGAGCATCAATCGCTCTCGCTGAGAGAGCGAAACTCCTCAAGCGACATACCGAGCCTGTCGACGATCTCGCACGCTTTGGGCCAGGTAGGTTCACGCAGTTGCCCTGACAGAAGCCTCGATATGTAAGATGAGCTGATATCACCGCCCACGATATCTGCCTCACGCAGCCCCTTGTGGCGCAAGGCGGCGGCGAGCGCTGTTGAGAATGACATATGCTGACCCCTCTTCAGGAACGGTTCGAACCAGACGCTGAAACAAAATGATACCAATGATGGCACCGCATGCATGATTTGCTCTTGACAGCTTCATATTAGCTATTACTATTCCTTCATATAATTAACTAAAGCGTGGATCATCACGCGACGTACAGGAGAGCACATGGCTAACAAGCTTGTTCTGGTCACACATGGCGATTTCGCAGACGGGATCATCTCATCCATCGAGCTGGTGCTGGGCGCGGCGGTGCCGATCGCGTCCGTGTGCGTCCAGGCGCACGAGACCGTTCTCGCCGTCGTCGAACGCACCGAAGCCGCGATCGCAGAGTTCGGCCCGGACGAGCCGATTGTTGTTTTGACAGACATCATAGGCGGCAGCACTACGCAAAGCGCTCTGCGCGTGCGCGCTCGCGCCGCCGGCAACGTGTACTTCGTCGTGGGTCTCAACCTTGGTCTCGTCCTCGAGATCGCGCTGCTGCCGCTGATTGCGCGCACCCGCGCGTCTCTCACCGGAAGCGAGTTTTCCAGCGATCCCGTGAGCGAGAGGGATACGAAGACCGCTTCGAGTCGCATGACGACCGTCGTTCGCGAGAAAAACGAGGCGATGCTTCGGCGCGCAGTCGCCGCCGCGAAAGAGGGCATCGGCCTCCTGCGCGATCTCATGCCCGATGATCAGGATCTCAATCGTCGTCAAACCGATCCGGACACCGCCGAGCTGTAGGGGGGCTCTCAGATGATCAAGCTTTTGCGCATTGACGACCGACTCATCCACGGTCAGGTCGCTGTCAGCTGGACGTCGCATCTCGGTGCCGACACGCTTGTCGTGGCGAGCGACGCCGCCCTGAGCGATGCCCTCATGCGGACCGCCTTCAAGATGGCGAAGCCGCCGCAGGTGACGCTCTCCATCAAATCACTCGAGGGCGCCGCGCTGGTCCTCAACAATCCCAAGCACGAGAGGCGCATCATTCTCGCGGTGTGCGCGAGCCCCGCCGACGCGCTCATCCTCGCAAAGCGCTGTGCGGGGATCGGCGAGATATGTCTGGGAGGGGTCCGCCAGGCACCGGGTCGCCGTCGCATCTCCGGTTCGGTCTTTCTCGACGAGCAGGATGTGGCGGCACTCAGACAAATTCATGAGCTGGGAAAAAGGGTTTTTCTGCAGTCCGTTCCAACCGAGCGGCCCATGGGCTTCGAGGCGATCGTCTGCGCGTACGAGCAGGGTTAGCGCGGCTGGGCCCCGGCGGCGATCGCGCGCGTCAGCCGTAAGCTCAGCGCAAAGGTTTATCCGACACAGGGAAGGAGAAGTATATGGTGGTTCAGGCACTTCTGCTGGGGATCCTCTCCGGATTCGCGATCTGGGACGGTCGCGTGTGCGGTCAGTGGATGTTCGAGAGGCCCATCGTTCTGGGGCCTCTGGTCGGTCTCATCTTGGGCGACGTGTCCACCGGCGTCATCACGGGGGCCGCAGTCGAGCTCGTCATGACCGGCGTCGTATCCATCGGCGCGGCGGTGCCGCCCGATGTGGTGTGCGGGGGCATCTTGGCCACGGCGTTTTCGATTCTGTCAGGGCTGGACACGCAGGCCGCTGTCGCGCTGTCTCTGCCCATAGCGACGCTCGCGCAGTCGGTGGGCATCCTCGTCCGAACGCTGAACTCGACGTTTCTTCGCATGGCGGATACCGCGGCTGACAAGGGCGATTTCGCTGGGATCTCGCGAGCCCTCTGGGGCGGCGCGACTCTGTTCTGGATCAGCAACTTCCTGATCGTCTTTCTCGGTGTTCTGCTCGGCGCGCAGGTCATCGGCAGCTTCGTCGACTGGATGCCGAGCTTCATCATGGGAGGGCTCAAGGCCGCCAGCGGCATGCTGCCCGCCCTGGGCATCGCGATCCTCATGCAGCTCATCTTCGATAAGACCAATGCCGCATACCTCTTCGTCGGTTTCGTGCTCACGGCGCTTCTGGGCATGAGCACCACCGGTGTGGCGATCGTGGGCGCGACGATCGCCTATGTCATCTACCAAGCGGCCAGCGCCCGCGACGCGCGGCTCGCTGCGGCCCCCGCCGACCGGGTGACCGGTTCGAGCGACCCCGGCGCCGCAGCCGTTTGCGCGCCGCCGACGTCGGCAGCCCCGGCCCTCTCTCGAGATCTGGATGGTGAGCTGTGATGAGAGATATGGACGAAGCCGTCAAGCCCGGCGGCATGATCACGAGACGAGACATGCGCAAGGTGTTCTGGCGCTCCTTCCCGCTGCAGGCCTCGTTCAACTACGAGCGGATGCAGAACATCGGCTTCTGCTACGCCATGATACCGGTGCTGCGACGGCTCTATCCCGAGCGCGATCAGGCCGCCCGCGCCCTCAAGCGGCATCTGTCATTTTTTAACACCACCCCGCAGGTCGTCACCTTCATCACCGGCGTCGCGATCGCCCTGGAGGAGGAGAACGTGAGCGCGGAGCGTCAGGGGCGTCCCTTCGATATCGAATCCATCGCGGCCATCAAGGCTGCGCTGATGGGACCGCTCGCCGGCATCGGCGACTCGTTCTTCTGGGGAACGTTCCGCGTCATCGCCACCGGCGTCGGCTGCGGTCTGGCCTCCGGGGGCAGCCCGCTCGGCCCGATTCTGTTTCTGCTCATCTTCAATATCCCGCATGTGCTCTCGTGCTGGTGGGGTCTGGATATCGGCTACCGGAGCGGCGTCGGCTTCATCGAGTCCGCCGAGTCCTCCGGAGTGATCGAGAAACTCATGGGTGCGGCCAAGGTCATGGGCCTGTGCGTGGTGGGTGCGATGATCGCCTCGATGGTGACGTTCTCCACTCCGCTGGTGGTGGCGATCGGCCAGACGACCATCAAGGTCCAGGATATCTTCGATCAGATCCTGCCCTCGATCCTGCCGCTGGCGCTCACGTTTGCCTGTTACGTTCTGCTGAAGTGAGATTTCAAGACGACCACGGTCATGTTCGGGCTTATTCTCTTCGGTATCATCGGTGCGTTCGGAGGAGTCTTATGATGTCATCTGCTATGTTCGGCTACATCCGTGAAACCCCTTCCGTGCTCAGTCGCATCATCGAGCAGCGCGCCTCGATCTGCGCCCCCTTCGTCGAGGCTATGCGCGACGCGCCCATCGAGCGGATCTACATCATCGGATCGGGCACGAGCTTCCACGCCGGTATCTCAGCCCAGACCTTCATCCAGGAGGTGATCGGCTGCCCGGTCAGCCCGATGTATCCGACTCACTTCGCCCGGGAAGCCCCTCTCGCAGATCCCAGAGCGCTGGTCATCGGCGTCTCCCAAGGCGGCCAGAGCCTATCGACCGTGGCGGGCCTGGACGCGGCGGCCGCGCGCGGCATGCGCACGGCGGCTCTGAGCGCGAACCCCTCTGCCCTCATCTTCGAGCACGCAGAGACGAGAATCATGCTGGAGGTCGGAGAGGAGGCGTGCGGGGCCAAGACCAAGGGCTACTGCGGCTCGATCGCAACGCTCATGCTCATGCTCGCCGAGTTGGCCCGCGCCACAGGCCAAGTCGCGCCCGCCGAACTCGATGTCTCGATAGCGCGCATGAGGCGCGTCATCGACAACATGCCGCCCGTGATCAGCGAGGCCGATTCCTGGTATCGCAGAATCGAGGCCGATCTTGTGAGCGCGCGCCGCATCATCGTCGTGGGCTACGACGCCATCTACGGAGACGTGCTGGAGGGAGCGCTGAAGATCTTGGAGACCGTGCGCCAGGGTGTGAGCGGTTACGATATCGAGGAGTTCTTCCATGGCATCTACAATTCGATCTCCGCAGAGAGCCACCTGTTCATCTTGGGATCCGAAGGCGCCTACAAGGCGCGGGCGCAGAGGCTCATCGAGATCCTGAGCGAGTGGACGCCGCACACCCACCTCATCGCCGACCCCAACGGGGTCGAGGCCCCCTCTGAGCGCGACCTGATCGTCCACCTCGTCGATGATCCGCTCTTCTCCTGCTGGGAGTACATCCTGCCGCTGCAGGTCATCGCCTGCCGCGCGGCTCAGTCCCTGGGGATCGATCCGGCCATCCCGAAGGATCCGCGGTTCCATGAGCGCATCGGCAGCAAGGCGCCTGTCGCCGAGAGCGGCAGCGTCACGTCGTCGCGCTAGCGCCGCGACCGGCGCGCCGAGCTTTTTCGTATTCCGCGGAGAGGACGACGCTCCGTGGAACTTGGAGCGCATCTCAGGTTCTATGCGCTTTTGGAGATGATCGTGGTGCGGGAGGGCGTCTGCGGTACACGCGGCGCCGGCAGCGATTCCCGGTGCACGGTTACCGAGGAAGCCCTCCCTGCAGCTGGAGCGCTCTGAACTCGTCAAGCGAGATCCCGAGCGCGTCGATCATCGCGCAGGCTCGCCTCCATGTCGGCTCTTTGATATTGCCGCGAAGCAGCTTTGACAGATATGCCTTGCTTATCAATTCGGATTGAAGGTCGACCTGCCTGAGACCCTTCGCGTCCATGAGAGCTCTCAGAGTCTCGGTGAACGTCAGGCTGAATTTGGTTGGAACGATGTTGGGTTGCGCGCCGAGACCGTGCGAGGTAAGCGCGCGCACCAAGCCCCTCCGATTTGGACGAAGACGTTTGTTGAGTACTCTTCTCATGCGCTTTCCAATCCCTTTCAATATCCCTTTCAAGCTATTTTGCGCATCAGTCATTGCGGTGCTGGAACTGTTCTCACAAGACCATATGATTCGCCATCAAATGAAAGTATAAAACGAGGGTCTTCACAACGTTTCGGGCATGCTGGCGCGAAACTACTTGAAGGGTATTCCTTGCAGTTGAAGCGCTCTGAACTCGTCAAGCGAGATGCCCACGGCGTCGATCATCGCGCAGGCTCGCTCCCATGTAGGTTCTTTGAATTTACCGCTCAGCAAGCGAGATAGATAGGGTTTGCTGATAAGGGGTGACTGAAGATCAACTTGTCTGAGATGCCGTGCGTCCATGAATACTTTCAATGTGGCAGCGAATGTCAAACTGGGTTCAGCTCGGTCCCCATCTGAACATGAGTGAAAAGTGGGCGAAGCACGTTTCCACAGTTGCTTGTCCTGAGGCGCGCGAAGACGTTTATTGAGGACTCTTTTCATATCTTGGCGAATTCCTTTCACTTTATGGTTGCTCTGGTGGCAGTCTTGTGCCGATGGGTAACTTTCATGTTCATTTCATCCAAGCATCTCATCGGGTGGATGCGCGCTTAGCAAACATACTTGCAAACTCTTCACGTAAAATTCAAATACGGAATAACTGATAGGGGAACGCGCGCTATTCAATTCGATTGTATAATGCCCCCTCCTGCCCGTTCCGCAATTCAATCATGCGGCCTTGTCCTTCATTTTTAAATATTCGTTCCGGTACTTCAATGACATGTCGGCAGCAAGTTATTTCTTATGCGCGTCGGCTGCTTTGATTTGTCGGCTTTATCTCGAAACAGTGCACAAGTAAGATAGTTGTTCATACGATTGGGTGTAAGTTTCATAAATGAGGCAATCGAATCGATTCAACGCAAAGGAAAACATAAAGCGATAGAAATAGTAACCCTCCTTATACTAGTTAAATACCTATACAATTTTATCAAAAGATAAGGACATGCTGGATTTAGTGGCAAAAAACAAAATATCTCGCTTGACTTATTACTAATTAGAACTAAGTTATATCCTATAGTTAATCCAAGATAAGAAACTACAACATGAGAAACTTAGAAGAAAGGATAAACATGGTTTCTAAAGCTGCAGGCAGAACCGCAAAGCTTGAGAATGGCATCCATATTTCGAACGATGCTTCAAAATATGGCATCGAGCCGAGATTGCAGACGCTATTGTCGTCACTCAATCTGAACCCGGCTGCGCGATCATTAGAAATCATTGTTCAGAACGTTTTCTATATGTTTCGAACTGTTCTAGGGAGACCCCCAGAGATTCGATGATCATGCAGGCTTTCTCCCACGTTGGCTCTTTGATGTGACCGTTGAGAAGCTCGGAAAGGTATGTCGGAGTAATCTCATCACGTACGAGATCGCGACGTTTCAGGTTCTTGGATCGCATCACTGACAAGACAGCCTCTGTAAACGTCATATTTCAGTCCTCCGTATCTTTGTCGCCGCTTAGTAGCGTATTCATTCTAAATGTAAAAGCTGCATCCACTTCTGCAAGATTGGCAGCGTTTGGCTTAAAAGTTACTAATGCAAATGCAACTAAGGGAGATGAGCAGATGGAAATGATTGCGGAGCAAGTTCGCCTCTGGCTGTCGAAAGACGGGAACAGCATGGATGCTCTCGCAGGCAAGTTGAATCTCAGCTCAGCAGATCTGCAAAAGAAACTCTCAGGAAAATCAGAGTGGTATTGGTCACAGGTGCTCACGATTTCTGAGGTCCTCGGCTGTCGTCTCGAAGATCTCCGATGATTCGCTTCCCAAAGTTCGTTTCTGCATGAACCCGAAACGCAGATTTCCCCAAACAATAAGACTGAAAGGAGGTGAAACATATGACATCGTTGCTGCATACCGACCTAATCATTCTTGATGCCGAGGTGGCGAGTGCCGAGGAGGCGATCCGTCTTATGGGAGACAGACTTGAGAAGCTCGGATTCGTGACTGAGGGCTACGCCGATATGGTATGCGATCGCGAAAAAACCTATCCCACCGGTCTGCCAGGTGCTTCATGGGCGATCGCGCTCCCGCACACCGACCCGACCCTTGTCATCCGACCTGCCGTCGGCGTCATCGTGCCGCGCGAGCCCGTCGAATTCAAGATGATGGGCGCGCCCGACACAACGCTCGATGTCCGCCTCATCATGCCGCTTGTCATCAAAGATGCAAACAGCCAGCTCAGCTTGCTCAAGACGATGATGGGTGTCATCGCGGACGCGCAGCTGCTCGAGCGCATCCGAAGATCTCGCGATCCGCGCGAGATCATCGAATTGCTGCGCCCGATAGAGTGCGACGAGCCCGGTCGAATGTCAGGCGGAACGCCGCGTCCCAAGATCAGATAAGCCCTCGCCTGACCAGATGGCACACAACGAAAGGATACCTATGCGACCGATACGAATCCTGTGCGTCTGCGGTTCGGGAACCGCGACGTCCGCTATGTTGTCCGCTAAGCTGCGCGACGTGCTCGACGAGCTCGGCTACGCTGCGGAGACCGATGAGACCAACCCGCCCGGGGTCGCCATCGCTTCGACTATCCATCCTTGGGATCTCATAGCATATACGAGTCCTGTCGAGGACACCTGTGGGATCCCGGCGTTCAATGCGACGGGTTTTTTGGTAGGAATCGGCGAGGAGGAATTTCTCGGCCAGCTCAAACGTTTGATCAAAGGTCTTGATCTCACCGACTGAGATATGCCTTGAGAGGGGAGAGAGCAATGGATGGATTCTTCACCCTGTTGAAGGAGATTTTTGACACCTTCGGCAACTACATCACCGTGCCCGTCATCATCTACGTGATCTGCCGCATCTTCCGCACTCCGGCGAAGCGGGCGTTTCAGTCCGCGGTGCTAGTGGGCGTCGGCCTCATGGGCATGTCATTTGTGACCAACGCGTTCGGAGGCGTGCTGACGCCGCTCATTCAGCGCATGGTTGACGCGTCGGGCATCTCCAAGCCCGCTCTCGACATCGGCTGGCAGGCCGTTGCGGCGGTGAGTTATTCAACGGACCTCGGCATGATGTTCATCGGTGTGGGTCTGATCTTTCAGGTCGTCGTGTGGCTGCTCAAGATCACCGATATCTTCATGCCTTCTGATTTGTGGAACAACTACTCGATCTCTGTTTGGGGCTCGTTTCTGTTTCTGCTTTGCGGCAACATGTTGCTGGCGTTCGCGCTCATGCTGTTTGTTAACTTGGTGACTCTGCTTATCGCGGAGTCGGTGCAGAAGCGCTGGTCGACCTATTTCAATTATCCGGGTTGCTGCATGACCGCACCGCATCACATGGGGGATGCGCCCCTCTATCTTGTACTGAACATCATACTGTCCAAGCTGGGATTCGATCGCATCAAAGCCGACCCGGCCTCCATCAAAAAGCGGATCGGCGTCATGGGCGAGCCCATGTACATCGGTCTGGCGATCGGGCTGCTGCTAGGCATCGTGGGCAATATAGATCGGATCGCCACCCTCGCCGGATGGGGCAACGTCGCTCAGGTTGCCGTGATGTGCGCGGCCGTCATGGCGATCTTCCCGCGCATCGCCGGCATGTTCGCAGCCGGGTTCGGGGCGCTCACCGAGTTCTCTCATAAGACGCTCGCCAAGTCCAGATACGGCCAGGGCCGGCAGTTCATCGTCGCCGTGAACGATGCACTGGGCTACGGAGAGGCGGCGACGCTCACCACCGGCCTGCTGATCATACCGTTCGGGATCCTGATCGCGTTTCTGCTGCCGGGAAATCTCGTCATCCCCCTCATGGTGCTGCCCTCGCTGCCCTATATGGTCGAGATCCCGGTGGCTCTGTCCAACGGCAACGTGGTGAAGTCACTCGTAATGGGAATCATCGTCTTCATCGCGAAGCTGCTGATGGCGTCCTATTGGGCGAGCGCGTTCACTCAGGTCGCCGCCCAAGCAGGTTTCGATCCGGCCGTGCAGGCCGTCGCCGCCGGTACGTTCGTCATCGGTTTCATCATGTCCAACTGCACGGCGGGTCTGATCACGATGGCGTTTCTCACGCAGAATCCGCTGATCATCGCGTTAGTCGTTGCAGTCTACATCATTCTGTACATCGTATTCAGAAAGAACCGCACGCGCTTTCAGGATTATCTGGAGCGCTTGGCGACAGGTGCGCGGCCCGCGCACGAGGCTGCCGATGGCATTGCGCCATCCGAGAAACACGCCATCGTTTGATGCGCCCGCACTCCAAAGGAGAAGTCACCATGAAAATCATCGTTATCGGAGATATCGTCGTTCCCTGCGAGCTGCTTGCCGAGGCCGCCAGATCACTCGATGCGAACGCCCAGATCGTCGCCGTGGAATGGGTTTGCTCCTCGCGTCAGGAGTTTCAGCGTCGTGCGCAGCATCTCGAGCGAAGCGGTCCGGACGCCGAGCAGGTGCCACACGCCGTTTTTGAAGCCATCGCCGACGCGGACGTGCTGCTCACGCACTTCTGTCCGGTGCCCGCGGATCTTATAGCAGCCGGAACCAGGCTCAGATTGATTGGAACCTGCCGGGGCGGCATGGAGCACATCGATGTCGCGGCGGCCACCTCCCAAGATATCCCGGTGATCCACTGCATCAGAAACGCGGAGGCGACATCAGATTTCGCGATCGGACTCATGCTCTGCGAGACGCGCAACATAGCGCGCGGACATGCAGCTCTCAAGGCGGGAGAGTGGCGAAAGGACTACGTGAACAGTGGCTACACCACTTCGCTTTCCGAGATGACCCTCGGGCTCGTCGGTCTGGGCCATATCGGAAGCCTCGTGGCGAGAAAGGCTGTCGGTTTGGGGATGCGACGTGTGATTGCATGCGACCCCTATCTCGATCAGGCGCGTCTTGACGCGCAGGGGCTCGATGTGAAGCTACTCAGTGAGCGGGAGCTTTTCGCCGGGGCAGATATCGTGAGCCTGCACCTGCGCCTTACACCTGAGACAGATGGGTGCATCGGGGCGCAGCAGATAGGCCTCATGAAGTCGACAGCCTATCTTGTGAACACCTCGCGCGCCGGTGTACTGGACAAGGCGGCGCTCATCGCGGCTCTCGTCGAGCACCGCATCGGCGGTTGCGCCCTGGATGTGTTCTGGGACGAGCCTCTTGCCCCCGACGATCCCATTCTCGCCCTCGACAACGTCACCGTCACGCCGCATAACGCTGGCAACGTCGTCGACGCGCTTCCGAAAAGCCCGATCCTGCTCGCGAAGAAGATCCAGCAGTACTGGCAGACGGGCACAAGCGACATGGTCGTCAACCTAGAGCAAATCGGCTCGAAGCGAACGGACTGAGAGAAGTTCGCGGCGGACGCCGCAAGATATCGGCGCGGCAGCTCGCGATATCCTTCGACCTTGCGCCGCCACCGGCCCCGCCGCCACCTATCGGATTCATATACAAATTCACCCCGGTCGCCTCTTCGGAGGAGCAAAGGAGCATACATCATGATCATGGAACAGCAGCGTACACAGATCGTGAAGTTCGGCAGAAAGATGAGTGCGAGCGGTCTGTGCGTGGGCACGAGTGGCAACATTTCGGTCTTCGACCCGCGGACCGGATATCTGTGCATAAGCCCGTCGGGGCTGGGCTACTTCGAGACCGAGCCGGAGGATATCGTGGTTATGGATCTTGCCGGTAATGTGATAGAGGGCGAACGAAAGCCCTCGTCTGAGCACGGACTCCATACCATCGTCTATCTGAATCGTCCCGACGCCCGCGCGGTCGTGCACACCCACTCGCCGTTCGCCACCACGCTGGCCTCGATGCATGAGACGCTCAAGCCGGCGCACTACGCCATGATGGGAGCCGCTGTCTATGAGATCCCACTCGTGGAGTATGAGACATTCGGGTCAGCGGAACTCGCCTCCGCTGTCGAGATGGCGCTGCGTGCGACTCCGGCGACTCGAGCGCTGCTGCTCGCCAATCATGGAGACGTCTGTCTTCATGAGAGTCTGTCAAAGGCGTTCGCCTTGGCTGAGAACATCGAGTTCACCTCGCGCGTCCAATGGCAGTGCGCGTGTGCGGGTCGTCCAGTTTATCTCACGCGTGACCAGTTCGCACGCGCGCTCGAGCGGTCTAGGACCTATGGTCAGGTGCCAAATGGCCGATAGAGACAAACAGACCTCGCAGATCTTTGGAGTCGATCGCGACGTCCAAAGCTCAGGCGGTCGCACCGGAGGGGAGTTGTCGATATGAGAATCTGCAAGCTCGGTGCGGACAGGATATACTGCGGCGAGGGCGCGATCGCGGCGCTCGCCGACCTGCCCGGTCTGCTGCGGCGAGCCTATATCGTCATGAGCGGGGACACACAGGTCAAGCTCGGTCAACTCGATCGCTTGACCGAGGTGCTCGATCAAGCGGGCTGGACCTGGCGGGTCAACATCGAAGTCGAGCCGGAGCCCTGCTGGAAGTCGGTGCAGCGCGGTGTCCAGGAGATGCGCGCGTTCGAGCCCGACTGGGTGATCGGCTTCGGTGGGGGATCAGCCATGGACGCGGCGAAAGCGATGTGGGTGTTCTACGAGAACCCGAGCTTCGTTTCGCTTGAGGACGCCATGCCGCCCGCGAAGCTCGCACTGCGGCAGCGGGCGCGGATGTGCTGCATCGCCACGACCGCGGGCACCGGATCCGAGTGCACGCGAGCCGCCCTTATCAAAGACCCGGTCTCGCGGCGGAAGTACTCGGTGCGCGAATACACCGGACGCTTGATCCCCGATGTCGCGATACTCGATCCCGAGTTCTCGCTCACCATGCCGCGCGCCGGCACAGTGGCTTGCGGCATGGATGCGCTCACGCACTGCATCGAGGCCTATGTGGCGAGATCGGCGGACGCCTTTTCGGACGCGCAGGCGATCGGCGGATGGATCACGGGCTATCGTGCGCTGCAGACGTGCGCCGTGGAGCCGTCGAACCTGACCGCTCGCCAGGACATGCTCATCGCGAGCTGCCTGGGCGGTATAGCTTTCACCAACGGCGGGCTCGGAATCTGTCACGGTGTCGCGCACACCTTCGGCGCCGCCTACAATGTGGCGCACGGCCTTGCCAATGCCGTCGCGCTGCCCTACAGCATAGCGTTCAACCGTGCGCGCAGCGAGAAGGCCGCTGCGCGGTACGGAGAGCTCGCGCGTTTGGTCGGAGCGACTGATCTGGAACAGGTTGTGCTCGACATGCAGGCGCGGCTCGATGTGCCGCCGACGATGCGTGCGGTGCTCGGTGGCGGTGAGGATGCATTCGAGGCTGACTTCGATCAGCTTACCGATGCCGTCATGGAAGACGTGTGCACGCCCTCGAATCCCGTGAGGATCACTCGAGAGGATGCACGCTTCCTGCTCGAGCAAGTGTTTTACGGTGGAAAGGAGGGGTGACCTGAAGCGAGGATGCAGCTTCGCCCGTCCCTTCGAGCGCGTCTGGCTACAGACTGGCGATGAGCGCCTCGGCGCAGCGGATGCCGTCGGCCGCGGCGCTCATGATTCCGCCGGCGTAGCCGGCGCCCTCGCCGCTGGGAAAGACGCCTGTCACCCCGAGCGCCTGCAGCGCATCGTCACGGGTGATGCGCACCGGCGAGCTCGAGCGCGTCTCGACGCCGCACAGCACCGCATCCTCGGCGTCGAAGCCCGAAAGTCGGCGCCCGAGCTGGCCCAGACCGGCTCTCAATGCGCTGATGACGCAGGCGGGCAGCGCTGGGTCGATCTGCGTCCAGCGCACCCCCAGGGGGTAGGTCGGCTTCACGCTCCCGCCGGCCTCGCTCGCAGCCCCGCGCAAAAAGTCTCCGACGAGCTGAGCGGGGGCCCGATATGCGCCTCCGCCCAGCTCGAAGGCTGTCCGCTCGCATCTGCGTTGCAGCGCGACGCCGGCAAGCGGATCATCGCCGCCCATGTCGGCGGGAAAGATGTTGGCGAGCAGCGCGGAGTTGGCGTTCTCGCCGCCTCGACTGAATCTGCTGGCCCCGTTGGTGACGACGCCTCCCTTTTCTGATGCCGCCGCCACGACTTCGCCGCCGGGACACATGCAAAAGGTGAACACGCTGCGGCTGCCGGCCGGGTGCACGGCGAGCCGGTAGGAACCGGGACCGAGCGCGGGATGGCCGGCGGCGCGGCCGAACAGGGCGCGATCGATGGCGCTCTGGCGATGCTCTATGCGCACGCCCATGGCGAACGTCTTGCGCTCGAGATCGAATCCCCGGTCCCGAAGCAGCTCGAAGACATCGCGTGCCGAGTGCCCGCACGCCAGGATGAGCCGGTTGCAGCGGATTCGCTCGCAGGTCTCAGACACCTTGTCGCGACTGTCGCCCGTCCGAGAGTCGCCCTCGCGCTCAAGACGACCGTCCATCCGAGGATCCGCCGCGCGCTCGGCGCCCCCGCCCGTCTCGGACCTCTGCTCGACCTCGATGGCGCGAACGACCCGCTCGCTCGGTGCGTTCTCGCAGACGATATCAGTGAGCCGGCAGCCGAAGCGCACCTCGCCACCCAACTTGCGGATGCGTGTCGCGATGCGCTCGACGATGCCGGGCAGAAGATCGGAGCCGATGTGCGGCTTGGCGTCCCATAGGATCTCTGCGGGCGAACCGGCTGCAACCAGCGTCTCCAGGATGAGACGGTGCGTGGGGCTCCGGGTACCCGTGGAGAGCTTGCCGTCGGAGAACGTGCCGGCGCCGCCGAGGCCGAACTGGATGTTGCTCGAGGTATCCAGCACGGCGGTGCGATAAAAGCGGCCGATCGCCGCCGCGCGCGCACGAGCATCGCCTCCGCGCTCGATCACGAGCGGCTCGAGCCCCGCCTCGGCCAGGGAGAGCGCGGCGAACAGGCCCGCGCAGCCCGCTCCGACCACGACCGGTCGATCTGCGCGCCGATTGAGGCCGGCTTCTGCAGACCGAGGGGATGACGGTTTCTGCGGGTATCGCGCTGCCCAACCGTCCCATCCGGCACGTGATTCCCGAGCAGGAGACGCGGCCTGCTCCGTCTGCGCGATCCGGACGCGTCCGCGGGTGCATGGATCAAGATGCGCGAGCACAGCCGTCTCGTCGATGTCCTCGCGCAGGCGCAGCGCTACGCTCAGGACTATATGTACATCGCGGCGTCTGCGCGCGTCGATCGATCGTCTGCGCAGCTCGAAGTCGACGACGTCCGATGGTTCCAGACCGAGCAGGTCAAAGGCGGCGCGTCTGGCCGCTTCGAGACAGGCCGCCTCTCCGACGGCTGCGTCGAGTGCCACCGCGATCTGGGATATCTCAAGCATCGAGGCCGCCCGCTGCCGCATGTCGCGCTCGCGGCGGCTCCTGCGCTTCGAGCGGGGAGACGGCTGCCGCTCCACGCTCGCGCCGGAGGGCGGCTCGCCCCGCCGCCGTCCCCGCGCGCAGACCGGACAGCCACGCCCACGCCAGGTTGTAGCCACCGCAGTCCGCGTCCATGTCGAGCGCCTCACCGCAGACGGCGATGCCGTCTGCCAGCTCGGGTGAAACCGTCAGATCGGGCACCTCGACAGCCGACAGGGGGATGCCCCCTCGCCGGACCTGGGCGCAGCGCTCATCGGCGGTACCGGTGACCGCAAGGGCGATATGCTTGCATGCCCGCGCGCAGCTCAGCGGCGTGGTCCCCGCGCCGGGCATGATGAGCGCGGCGAGAGGGCGGGCGAGCATGCCGTCGAACCAAGAGATACCGCCTCGCGCGAGCGGTCCCACGGCCGCCTCGCGCCTTGCCATCGCGCGCGCCAGATCGGCCTCGTCGACGTCGGCGAACAAGTCGATCTCGATGACATCACCCGGTCGGATCCGCCGTGACAGGTTGAACGCAGCGATGCCCGAGATGCCGTAGCGACGGAACAGCACCTCGCCGGTCTCGCGCCACACCGGCGCGCCCGCGCGCATCAGGGTGAGCGTCGCGTCGACCCGCAGCCCGTCGAGAGCGGCGCGCGTACCGGCGGCCCCCGGCAGATCGCAGGCGATCGGACAGAGCATGGGCGTCTCTTCTTCATGAGGCAGACCGAATCGTCGGGCGATCTCGGCGCTCTGTCCGCCGACGGCGACCACGATCTGGCGCGCGCTCAGCTGAACCTCCTGCAGCGCCGCCGCCGACAGCGCTCTGCGCTCGCAGCGCAGCCATCTTTTCAGATCGCGATCATCGTGCACGTCGAGCGCGGCCTCAGGTCTGCGCGCTTGCAGCCTCCACCCCATCTCCTCGCGGGCCTCAACGCGGGTCAGGGTGTGCATGGCGCGCAGCTCGACGCCCTCCCGCTCGCAGGCTCCCAGCAGGGCGTCGCGGACCGATTCGGCCCGTTTGCTGCGCGGATACAGCCGCCCGGCGACCTCGACGGTCACGATGCCCACCGAGCGGAGAAACGCCTCGATCTCGGTTTCCGCCGAGGACCCCATGACCTCGCGTGCGATGTCGGGGTTGCTGTAGCGCGCGGCCTCGAGCGGGACGTGCGCGAGGTTGCACCGGCCGTTGCCCGTGGCCAGAATCGAAAGCCCGCAGGCGACGTCGTGCTCGAGCACCGCGACCCGGCTGCCGGCGCGGCGGGCCGCCAGGGCCGCGGCGAGTCCCGAGGCCCCGCCGCCGACCACCGTGACGTCATAGGTCGTGGTTGAGCGCTGATGAGATGGCCGTATCATGCGATGGCCCTCACGATATGTCCGACGCGCGTGGAGCGTCCGGCTCCGCGCGCGTGGCCCCATCGCCATCCACACGCGAGTCCGGCCCCGAGGACTTCGCCGCCGAATCGGTCTCATCTGCCTCCCGTGGCGAAACCGCCTCGATAGCGGCCACCGCATCCGCGAGCATGTCCGCCGGCAGCGCCTCCTCGATCGTTCCGGCATCGATCGCGGCGGCCAACGAGGGCTCAACGGGCAGCCGCCCCAGCTCGCAGAGACCGTAGCGCTCCTTTATCTTGCCAAGCGTGCTCGCGCCGAACAGCTCGATGCGCTCGCCGCACCGCGGGCAGCTGACGTAGCTCATGTTCTCGACGACGCCCAGAATAGGCACGTCCATCTTCTCTGCCATCCTCACCGCCTTGGCGACGATCATCGATACGATGTCCTGCGGGCTCGTCACGATGACGATGCCGTCCACCGGAAGCGATTGGAATACGGTGAGCGCGACGTCACCGGTGCCGGGCGGCATATCAACGAGCAGGCAGTCCAGCGGTCCCCATGAGGTGTCGCTCCAGAATTGCCTGATCGCCCCGGCGATGACCGGCCCGCGCCACAGCACCGGGTCAGTCTCGCTGTCGAGAAGCAGATTCGATGAGATCACCTTGATGCCCCCAGTCGATATCTCGGGGAGCAGCAGTCTGCCCAGACCCGATGCGCGCCTCCCGCTCATTCCGAGCATCTTGGGAATCGACGGCCCGGTGACGTCGGCGTCCAGGATCCCGATGGAAAGGCCCTGTCGCGCCATCTCGATGGCGAGCGCTCCGGTGACGAAGGATTTGCCCACGCCGCCCTTGCCCGAGAGCACCGCGATCACCCGTTTGACCTCCGACAGGGAGTTCTGCTCGAATCTCATGGGGGCCCGCTGGCCGCCCGACTTCTCAGCGTGCTCGCAATCCATGATGCGCTCCTCGTCTTCCGTGTGCTTCACCGAGCTGGCCGGGAGCCCGATCGTCTCGTCTGCTCAGAATCGGTCCCCGGTGCCCCTGTCTGGCCTCTGAGCCCTATTGTACACATGCCCCATCGCGCTCGCCGATGGGCCCGCATCGCTTGTGCTCTCGACATAAAAACACGAACAAGGCTTGTATATCCCATGACGGTGCGGGGGATCACGAACATATGTCCGCGCCTTGCGCTAGACTGTGGGGCTGCGCTTCTCAGCTGGTCTCGCTCACCGGCGCCGAGGGCGCCGTATTCTTACCGTCTCGGGCCCGAATCGGTTGCCTCATAGGCACCGCAGCCTGCGGTGCCGGGCGCGCACCATGTCGAGTCCGTTTTCACGAGGAGCCATGCATGTCCGAATCCTCAATCGTCATACGCGGGGCGCGCGAGCACAACCTGCGCGACATAGATCTCACCATCCCTCGCGATCAGCTCGTGGTCATCACCGGCCTGTCCGGCTCGGGCAAGAGCTCGCTGGCGTTCGACACCATATATGCCGAGGGCCAGCGCCGCTACGTCGAGTCGCTTTCCAGCTACGCCCGGCAGTTCCTCGGCCAGATGGACAAACCGGATCTCGATTCCATCGACGGCCTCTCTCCTGCGGTCTCCATCGACCAGAAGACCACATCCAAGAACCCCAGATCCACAGTGGGCACGGTCACGGAGATCTACGACTATCTGCGCCTGCTGTTCGCGCGCATCGGCATTCCGCACTGTCCTGTGTGCGGGCGCGTCATCGAGCGCCAGACCACCGATCAGGTTGCCGACAAGATCCTGGCGGCAGGCCAAGGCAGGCGCGCCTACATGCTCGCTCCGGCGGTGATCGGCCGCAAGGGGGAGTTCACCAAGCTCCTCGATGACCTGCGCGCCGAGGGCTTCTCCCGCGTCCGCGTGGATGGGGAGGTCCGCTCGCTCGACGATGAGATCGAGCTCGACAAGAAGTTCAAGCACACGATCGAGGTGGTCGTCGACCGCATCGTCATCCGCCCGGACTCCTCGGGGCGCATCGCTGAGGCCGTGGAGCAGGCCACGAGGCTCGCCCACGGCAACGTCGGCGTCTATCTGCTGGCCGACCGGGGCGCCCCGGAGGGGACCGAAGGCGATCTGTTGCGCTACTCGCTCGCCCTGGCCTGTCCGGAGCACGGGCATTCCATCGACGATCTGCAGCCGCGCGACTTCTCGTTCAACGCTCCCTATGGCGCGTGCCCGGAGTGCGACGGCCTGGGATTCAAGAAGGTCGTCGATGCCGAGGCCCTCATCGAGGACCCTTCGCTGTCGATCGAGCAGGGTGTGTTCGGCAGCTTCTTCGGCAAGTCGAACTACTATCCCCAGATCTTTTTAGCGCTGTGCCGGCATCTCAAAGCCGATCCGTCCGCCCCCTGGTGCGAGCTGCCCGCGCGCGTGCGCAAGATCTTTCTGGACGGTCTGGGCGATGTGAAGATGCGCGTGGACTATCGCACCCAGGACGGGCGCGACACGCACTGGTCCACGAAGTTCTCCGGCGTGCGCAACATCCTCTACGAACGCTACATCGAAACCACCAACGAGAACACCAAGGCGCGGCTGGAGCGCTTCATCCGCGACGAGCCGTGTCAAGCGTGTCACGGCGCCAGGCTTCGTCCCGAGATGCTGGCGGTCACGGTGGGCGGCAAGTCAATCTACGACGTGTGCCTGATGTCGTGCAACGAGTCGCTTGCGTTCTTCGAGACGCTCGAGCTCAGCGAGCGCGAGCGCTATATCGGAGGCAGGGTCGTCAAGGAGATCATAGAGCGGCTGCGCTTTCTGGTGAACGTCGGCCTGGACTATCTGACGCTCGCGCGGGCCTCCGCCACCCTGTCGGGAGGCGAGGCGCAGCGCATCCGGCTGGCCACGCAGATCGGCGCGGGTCTCATGGGAGTGCTTTATATCTTGGATGAGCCCTCGATCGGCCTGCATCAGCGCGACAACGCCCGCCTCATCGAGACGCTCGAGCGGCTGCGCGACATCGGCAACACCGTGATCGTCGTCGAACACGACGAGGACACGATCCGCGCCGCGGACTACGTGGTGGACATGGGCCCCGGTGCGGGAGAGAACGGCGGCGAGGTCGTGTGCGCGGGCACCCCGGCAGACATCATGGCATGCGGCGGCTCTCTCACCGGAGCCTATCTTACCGGCAAACGCATGGTGCACGTGCCGAGCAAACGGCGCGATCCGGGTCGCGGCGCGCTCACCATCACCGGTGCCAGAGCGAACAACCTGCGCGGCATCAGCGCCAGCATCGAGCTGGGAACGCTCACCGTCGTGACAGGCGTGTCAGGCTCGGGCAAGAGCTCGCTGGTCACCGACACGATCGCCCCGGCGCTGACCAACGCCATCCAGCGCTCGTCGCGCCCCGTCGGCCCCTATCGCTCGCTTGAGGGGGTCGCTCAGATCGACAAGGTCATCGATATCGACCAGTCTCCGATCGGCCGCACGCCCCGATCGAACCCTGCAACCTATATAGGGCTGTGGGACGATCTGCGCGCGCTGTTCGCGAGCACGCCGGAGTCCAAGGCGCGCGGCTACGCTCCCGGCCGCTTCTCGTTCAATGTGGCCGGCGGGCGGTGCGAGGCGTGCAAGGGAGACGGGCAGATCAAGATCGAGATGCACTTTTTGCCCGACATCTACGTGCCCTGCGAGGTCTGCCACGGCAAGCGCTACAACCGCGAGACACTCGAGGTGCTCTACCGAGGCCGCTCCATCGCCGACGTGCTCGACATGTCCGTGGCCGAGGCGCTCATCTTCTTCACCAATATCCCGCAGGTCAAGCGCAAGCTCCAGACGCTCTACGATGTCGGGCTCGGCTACGTGCGACTGGGACAGCCGGCCACGACGCTCTCCGGTGGGGAGGCTCAGCGCGTGAAGCTCGCGCGCGAGCTTCACCGCAAGCAGACCGGAAAGACGTTCTACATCTTGGATGAGCCCACGACGGGCCTGCATTTCGAAGATGTCCGCCAGCTGCTCGATGTGCTCGAGCGCTTGGTCGATGCCGGCAACACCGTGCTCGTGATCGAGCACAATCTCGATGTCATCAAGGTGGCCGATCGGATCATCGATCTGGGTCCGGAGGGCGGCGGCGGCGGCGGACGCGTCGTGGTGGCGGGCACCCCCGAACAGGTCGCGCGCTCCAGGAAAAGCTACACCGGGCGGTTCCTGAAGCCGGTGCTCGCTCGCGACGCAGCCCGCGAGCGCGAGCATGTGAGCGTCGAGTCGGATATGCTCTGAACTGATCGAGAGACCTGAATGTCTTGTGACATTTGTATGAATGAACATAATCTGATTGAGATTCCGGACAAAATGATAGAATGAAAACTACATTACCGCGCGGGAATGTCGCTCTGTCCCGCTCCAGATGGAAGACCGTTTTAGCTGGAAGGGGGCTATTCTATGGGGCCGAATTTAGCTGCAAACTCCATGTGCCCCCTTTTGGGATGCACCTTTATCGCGGTCGTCTCTGCGATCGACGAGTGCCAACATTCATCAGCGACCCTTGGCGGATCGCATAGTATCTCAGGTTGCGCGCGCCTTCGCGACCGGCTTGCCGCCACTGTGGTGTCGCAGGCCCCTCATGTGGAATCGGTTGCATTGTGAGCCGGCGCACGTGGACATCTGCTGTGAGGTCGGCCGTTCTCATCGGCTGCGTCGCTGCGACACTGCTTGCGTCGAGCGCTGCGGTCATGTGGGCCCAAGGCGCGGCGAGCCCCGGGGTGCATTCCGGGGCGGATGCCGGTCAGCAGGGCTCGTCCGTCAAGGAGAGTCGCGTGAGCGCGCACAAGACAACCGATCCCGAGCGCATCGACGGCAAAAGTGGCGACCGCGCTCAACAAGCCGATGCGGCCGCTACCGATGGCTCGACGGGCGCCAAGAAATCCGGGGCGGGCGGTGGTTTGCAACCGGCCTCAGATGGCACGAAACATCAGGCGTCGCCCACGAATGAGAACTCTGGTGCCACGTCGCCTCGCGCGGCCGTCGTGGGCACGCGATTCTGGGGGTCCATTTCTGTAGGCGGCAAGGTATGGAGATGCCAGTATGGCGTCACGAGCGTCGATCCAGATAACAGAACGGTGGAGATCGGCAGCGGAGTCAACAAGGAGAACGCATTTCAAAGCACGCAGGGAGAGGTTCTGGATCCCGCGCCGAGCGGCGATGTGACGCTGCCGCACACTATCGTCTACAACAACGACGTGTACACGGTGAACCGTGTCGGCTCAATGGCCTTCTGGCAGTGCTATGACATCACGTCCACCGGCCTCGCGGACAAGGACTCAACCATCCTCAGCATCGGGCGCGAGGCCTACAACCATGATGGTAGGATCGGAGAGACCGGCCTTGCTGAGAATTCAAGTGTCACTCTCATCGATGGGGGTGCATTCTCCAACGGCAACTACGATAAGACCGGTTTGGCCGATAATGACTCGGTAAAGCAGCTGCGCGCAAACGCCTTCGATAACGATCAGAATCTGAAGACGACCGGACTTGAAAAAAACAAGTCTGTGACAGATCTCGGTATGGATGGTGAGATGGGTCCCTTCTACGACTGCAAGAGTCTGACCTCGACAGGTCTGACGACGAACACGACGGTCACCTCCATCGGGGCACGCGCTTTCCATGACTGTCCTAGCTTGGGCAAGGAGCCCGATGTCAACGGAAACACCAACTTGTACGATCTGGTGCTGAACGCACCCGAAATCAAAGACAAACCGCTTACTATCGGGATCGCCTCATTTGACGGCACCAACTACGATCGGCTGTATCTCAACGGTCCGCCGGAGAGTTTTAAGCTTGTGCGCGATAGCAGCGGAGCGAAATCGTCGACGTTTACGGGCTCGAAAATAACCAAGGTGTTCGTGCCCCCCTCATGGGCCGAAGTTCCGACGCTGACGGACGACAATATAACCTTTTCTCAAACGGACGGCACGCTCGTCGTCATGACTCCCATGAAGGAGGTCTCTGCTAAACGGATCACGAATAATTTCACGAGGGCGCACATGACAGTCTTCGCAAAGCAGAGCTTCAGGCTGAGCATATCGCGCGATAACGGCGGGTGCTTGGGAGAGTATTCGGTAACCGTTCCCCCTGGCTCCACTAAGGTCAACTTCGGCTTCGAGACGCTGCCGCAGAAAGAAGACCCCAAGGGCAAGCTGACGCCCAACGAAGAGCACCTGAGCGTCACCGTCGTCGGACAGACTGAATTCGCCTATCCAGCAGGTGCGACGCGGCGCAGCTACAACGTATACGACGACAAGGGTGCCGCGCCGCTCGATTGCACGGTTCCTGCCGTGCGCTACACGATAAATTTCTTGCCGAACAAGGGCTCGGGCACCTTGATGCCGGCACAGACCAAGATCTACGGCGAGACTTTGAAGCTGCCGAGAAACACGTACACCCGTGGAAAGGACTTCGAGTTTACCGGGTGGAACACCATGGCCGACGGCAGCGGAGAGCATCTCGACGACCAGGAGACTCTGATTGGTGATCTGAGCAAGATGCAAGATGCCACCGTGATGCTCTACGCCCAGTGGAAGTCCAAGGTCTCCATGTCTCTCACGGTGCACAGCGCCGATTCAGGTGGCGCTTTGGTTGCCGGTGCCGGCTACGTCTTGAGCCACTCGAGTAAGGTCTCGGACACTTCAAAATGGGCCAACGAGGTCTTCATCGATAAGGACAAGACCCACCCGGTCGGGCCCAACGGCTGGCCCCGGGTGTCGGGTACCGATGGCTCGATAGCCCTATACGGTCTGGCTCCGGGCGACTACTATCTCTTCAACACGATGGCCCCCGCTGGCTTCCAGCTCTGCGGCTCGGTAAGCGAGATCCTCATCGCAGAGGGTGGGACCGTCACGATCGATGGCAAGCACTACGAGCCGGTGACGCCCGGTGCCATCGATGTGACGATGAGCTACCAGGCCGCACCGACCCTGCCGGGCACCGGTGCCTTCGGGTCCGGACCCGCGCAGGCAGGTGCGTGCGCACTGGCGCTGACGGCGGCACTCGGCGCGGCGACGCTTGTCTGGCGCCGCCGTGGGGGATTGGCGCTCTAGCCGACACTTCTCCGTGTTTCGCTCAGGCATTTGCGAGCGGATCGAAGCGTGACGGATTATCGTGCGGGATTGTCGATATGTTCCACCTAGGTTGCGCGCGCGATCTCAGTCGGCTTGCCGCGGCCTCGTGGCAGCATGCATCCTCGCACGGAATCGGTTGCACTGTGAGCCGGCGCACGTGGACAACTGCTGCGAGGTCGGCCGTCCTCATCGGCTGCGTCGCAGCGGTGCTGCTTGCGTCGGGCGCGGCGGTCATGTTGGCCCAGGGCACGGCGAGCCCCGCAGTGCATTCCGGGTCGGATGCCGCCACGGCAGGGGGAGAGCGGCCGTCAGCGCGCGGGATCCGCGCCGCCGATGCGGACGCGCACCGCGCCGACACGGGGACCCCGCGAGCTCCAAATCTCGGGCGGGCGCCGCGAGCTCCGAATCTCAAGCGGGCCCCGCGAGCTCCGAATCTCAAGCGGGCCCCGCGAGCTCCGAATCTCGGGCGGACCCCGCGAGCTTTAAATCTCGGGGGGACCCCGCGAGCTTTAAATCTCGTGCAAGAATTCCACGCGTTCATCGGCGTAAGGAACAAAGAAGGGTGACCTAGCGGTTCCGTGTCGCCGACGACGATGCGGAGCACCCGACGTGCGAGATCTACGGATACCTGTCCGGGCAGAAGGATTATCACGCCGCGATCTCGGACGCCGACATCGAGATTACTGCTACGCGCTCGAGCAGACGGGTCTGAATCGCAACACCACTCTGACGAAGCTCGGAAACAAGGCGTTTTCCAACCGCGCTGCCACCGACAGCAGCAAGGTGCCCGTGAGCGCTCTGAGCACCACCGGGCTCGAATCGAATCGCACCTCGCTGGGCGCGGCCGCCGATGCCTGCAGCCGCGCGCTTTTTGACTACAATCAGGGGGTCAAATAGCAGTATTCTGGTCAAAAACCGCGCGTTTGTCGCGCTCCGCACCTCGGTCGCCCGCGACCGCGCCTCTGCCGCGCCCGCGCCTCGGTCGCGCCCGCGACCCGGCCGCCCGCCCTCGCCCCCGCGCCCGCTCGCACCTCGGCCGCCCGCGCCCGCGCGCCGGCAAGAAAATCAATGGAATGACACCTTGGACGCGGTACGGATTACTCAGATGGCTACACTGATACGAGGTGCGCACCCCATGACCTCCACATCCGTTGGCGCTCATGTGGTATGCTGCATGCCCGTCGCGCGGCCCGCGGCGGACGAGAAGGCACCCGTGCTCATGTGCGCGGTCTGCTCGCGATCGTGGTCCGCACATGCAAGAAGGGATAGGACGGATGGCAGACAAGCCGCGTCATGACGGCAATCACTTCGGATCCGGTGACGAGCCGGGCTCGTGCAGGCCCGATGAGACGTCGGCATTTTTGAACGCGGCCGGTTGGGCCAAGCGTCCGCTCATCGAGCCGGACAAGACCTCTGCCTTTCTGGAGGCCGCCGGTGCCGTGCCGCCTCCCGGCTGTCATCGCGCACCCGCCCTGCCTGCGGGTCTGTGCACGCCGAGCGGCGCTGACCGAGCGGACGCGCGCCCGAGCGGCGGCTCAGAGGTGGACGCTTCGCTGAACGCGCGCGAAGATCCCGCGCCCGGCCGCGGAAGCGCTGCGAGCGCCGCCGAGGACGACATGTCCACCTCCGATTACGGCGGCGTCATGCGTTCGGCGCGTCTTATGACCGGACTCATCGTCTTGTCGCGCGTGACCGGTTTCATACGCACGTGGGCCATGGCGTTCGGTATCGGCATCAGCACCGTCTCAACGGCGTTTCAGATATCGAACAACCTACCCAACACCCTCTACGAACTCGTTATGGGCGGCATGCTCGTCACGGCGTTCCTGCCGGTCTACATGGACGTGCGTCGCAACAGAGGACGCGCTGGCGCCGAGGACTACATCGGCAATCTGCTCGGGATCCTGCTGGTCGTACTCGGGGTGATCGTCGCGCTCTCAACCGTGTTCGCTCCGGCGGTCATCTGGACGCAGTCGTTTCTGGGCAGCAGCGATGCCGCCGACGCCGCCAAGACGATCGATCTGTCCGTCTTCTTCTTTCGCTACACGGCCGTCCAGATCCTGTTCTACGGTCTGGGCTCCGTGTTCTCGAGCGTGCTCAACGCGCATCGCGAGTATTTCTGGTCGTCGTTCGCCCCTGTGCTCAACAACGTCGTGACCATCGCGAGCTTTCTGGCGTATCGTCCGCTCTCGCAGGTGAGTCCGATGGCCGCGCTGCTCGTGATCGCCGTGGGATCAACCGCCGGGGTCGCGGTCCAGATGGTCTGTCAGATCCCGGCGCTCATCCGCTTGGGCATCCGGCCGCGCCTGAGGATCAACCTCTCCGATCCGGCGCTGCGCCAGACCGTGGCGCTCGGCGTGCCCACGCTCGTGGCGACGGCCTGCACCTTCGTGCTCGGCTCCGTCACGAACTCGACGGCCATGCACGTGCAGCCGGAGACCGGTGCGTCGGTCATCGCCTACTCGCGCCTGTGGTACACGCTGCCCTATGCGCTCATCGCGATACCGCTGTCCACGGCTCTGTACACCGAGCTTGCGCGCGATGCCTCCCGCGGAGACACGCGAAGCGTGCGAGCGGGCATCTCACGAGGGGTCAGCGAGCTGTTCTTCTTCATGATTCCCCTGGCGCTGTACGTGGTCGTCTACAGCTTCCCGCTGAACCTCGTCTACGCGGCCGGGGCGTTCACCGTCTCCGGCGTGCATCTCGTTGCGAGCTACACCGCCGTGCTCGCTCTCTCCCTGCCGTTCTACGGACAGTTCGTGCTTCTGCAGAAGAGCTTCTCCGCTCTGATGGACATGCGGCCCTATGCTCGCTTCTGCTTGGTGGCGGCCGTGTGCGAGGCGACCTTCACGCTGGTGGTCGTCATGGTGCTGGGAGGGGGCATGGAGCTGATCGCCCTGTCGAACCTCTTGTACTTCCTCGTGCTCGACGCGCTGTCGATCCGATGGCTGCGTCGCCGGCTGCATGGCCTCAATGTCGGCACCATCATCCGGGGCTTCGCGACCGGCGCGGTGCTCGGTGCGCTGGGCGCGGCGGCCGGCTGGGGCGTCATGCAGGCGCTGCAGGCGACCACGGGCCCCCTTGTGGTCACGGTCCATGGAACCGAGGTCGCGGTTTCGGCGTATCGCACGCTTTGCTATGTCGTCATCTCGGGTTGCGTCTCGCTTCTCGTGACGTTCGGTGCGGCCGTGCTGGTGGGCGTACCCGAGGCCGATGCGGTCGGCTCGCTCATCCGCAGACTGCTGGGCGGCCGCAGCCGGCGCCGGGCGCGCGGCGGCATGCAGCGCTGCGCCAGACCGCATCGACGCCGCGCCACATCCCGGACGCGCGCGAGAGGGCGCGTCGCCGCCTCTCCGTCGGCTGCGACGACGCGGCGCAGCCACGTCGGAGGCGAAGTCGCGGCGCGCGGTGAGGACGCGCGCGTCACGAGCGCGCACGGACGTCCCGGGGCTCGCTTCGGCCGCGGCCGTCCCGCCCCTCCGTCTCTGAGCGCCCCATCCTCCGCGCGTCTCGATCAGGCCGGGCCCCGTGGCGGCACCGGCTCCGCTCGTCTCGATCAGACCGGGCCTTGTGCCGGCACCGGCTCGAACCACCGAGCGGTCTCAGGTCCGAACCGCGCTGGCGACTCGGGTGGCCGACGCCTTTCGCCTCCGGGTGCAGGCGGCTCGCGAGGGTCGTGCTAGCGCGTCATGCTCGGTGATGAGGACATCATGAGCCTGGCGGAGCAGGTCTCCCGCGTACCGGCGCTGCCGGGCTGCTATCTGTGGAAGAACGCCGCCGGCGAGGTCATCTACGTCGGCAAGGCCAAGAATCTGCGTACGCGCATGCGCCAGTACGTGACGCTCGCCGACGACCGCGAGAAGATTCCTCTGATGATGCAGGTCGTGCGCGGCTTCGACTACATCGTCGTGGATTCCGAGCACGAGGCGCTCGTGCTCGAGCGCAACCTCATCCGCCAGTACCGCCCCTACTACAATGTGGACTTCAAGGACGACAAGAGCTATCCGTTCATCGCGGTGACCGAGAGCGATCTGTTTCCCGCTATCAAGTACACCCGGGAGCGCCACAGAGCCGGCACGCGCTACTTCGGCCCCTACACGGACAGCCGCGCCGCGCGAGAGACGATCGATACCCTGCGCAAGGTCATACCCGTCTGCAGCGCTGGGTGCGCCGAGTGGCGCCGGGTGCGCCGCATGATCGAGGCGCATCGCGGGGATGAGGACATCGTGAGCCTGGTGTGCGCAACCGGTGGCCGACCCTGCTTCGATTACCACGTGGGCCGCGGCCCGGGCGTGTGCGTCGGCGCCATCGCCCCCGAGCAATATGCTCGGAGCATCCGAGCCGTGGAGCGCTTTCTCACCGGTCAGCGCCGCGATGTGGTCAACGAGCTCGTCTCCGAGATGAACGAGGCCGCCGAAGCGCTCGATTTCGAGCGCGCCGGCCGCATCAAACGGCGTCTCCAGATGATCAGCGACCTCGATGACCGGCAGCAGGTCGAGTTTCCCACGAGTGTGGATATAGATCTCGTCGGCTTCTATCGCGAGGAGACCATCGCCGGGGCGTGCGTGTTCATCGTGCGCGAGGGACGAACGATCAGAAGCGTCGAGTTCATCCTCGACAAGGGCCTTGACGTGGAAGCCGATGAGCTGGTCTCGGGCTTCATCAAGCGCTACTACGACGAGACGGCCGACGTTCCCGCCGAGGTCGACGTCGCGATCGATCTCGCTGACGCCGAGCTGCTCGGCGAGTGGCTCACCGAGAAGCGCGGCAGGGTGTGCCGGCTCCACCGTCCGCAGCGCGGCGAGAAGCACCGTCTGCTTGAGACCTGCGAGCGCAACGCGCGCCACGCTCTCATGCGCTATATGATGCGCACCGGTTACGCCGACGATCGCACGAACCAGGCGCTGCTGCAGCTCGAGAGCGCTTTGGCGCTTCCTGCACCTCCGATGCGCATCGAGTGCTTCGACATCTCGACCATCCACGGGTGCTTCACCGTCGCCTCGATGGTGGTGTTCACAGCGGGCCACGCTGACAAGAGCCAGTATCGTCGCTTCCGCATTCGCACATCAACCGGCGAGGCCAACGATTTCGCCTCGATGCTGGAGGTGCTGGGGCGACGCTACGCACCGGTGCGCATGGCCGACGAGCGCTTCGGATCTCGGCCGGATCTGCTTGTGGTCGATGGCGGCAAGCCGCAGCTGACGGCCGCCATGACGCAGCTCGCCGAACTCGGACTCGATATACCGGTGTGCGGTCTGGCAAAGGCGGACGAGGAGCTGTTCGTGCCCTGGGACGACACACCGGTCGTGCTGCCGTCCGGTTCGGCGTCGCTCTACCTCATCAAGCAGGTTCGCGACGAGGCTCACCGCTTCGCGATCACGTTCCATCGCCAGCTGCGCGACAAGGCGATGACGGCTTCGGTGCTCGACGAGATCGAGGGCGTGGGCCCTGTGCGCAAGCGCGCCGTGATGCGTCACTTCGGCTCCATGAAGCGACTACGTCAGGCGAGCGCGGAGCAGATCGCCGAGGTGAAGGGGATCCCCCGGGCCGTGGCGCAGGAGATCTTCTACATGCTGCGCGCCTGGGACGTCCGCAGCGGAGCCGTGGAGTGCGGCGCGCCGGCCGCAGAGTCTGAGGGTGGAGGGCGCCGTGCTGCCGAGACCGAAACCGAGACCGAGACCGCTCCCGCGTCTGATGGTCATCACAAAAGCGCGCCTTTTGTACATAAAACTATTGAATAACCCCCTGAATCAAGTCAAAACCCGCGCATCTGTGAATGGCACGGCCGCCGAGTCGTCATTGAAAGCAGGGAAACCAACCTAGCGCCATCAATCTGATCCGCAATCGGCTGACGCGTCAACGACATGAAGACGGCGCTGCGATCGGCACTGTCAGTCGGTCTGAGGCGCCCCTGCCGGCGCCTGGGTGACTGGCATGCCGCGGTGTGCGCATTCCCTGTTGGACCCGTGTAACCTCCTGCTGCATTTCTGCAAGATAGATGACCGATATCGGAAAGACACGTCTGATAGCTTAGGGCGGTGTCAGGTCATTCTGAGGAGGATCGTGATGAAAGCAATTGACATGCGGATCAACGAATTGCTGCGGGAGGCGCATCGGGCAAAGCGTTGTCTGGCGATTCGCAGCGGCAACGAGCGCCGCGCTCTTCGCAGGCGTGTGAGATCGCATGAGGTGGTGGAGGCGGAGCCGGGAGTGTTCGCCGAGATCTCCTATTGGAAGACCCTCGGTGAGGACGAGCGCGCGATGCACCGTATTCGCGCCCAAGCGAGCCTTCATCCGTCTTGGGTGTTCTGCATGTTCTCGGCAGCCGTCGTTTTCGGTCTCGAAGTGCCCTTCGAGCTGCTGGGAGCAACGCATGTCGCTTCTCACGGCAGCTATCGGACAAGGTCGCCCGGACTGCTCGTCAGACATCGGCTTTCGGTCGAAGAGCTGGAGCGCGTCGATGGGATTCGCGTGACCGGGATCGACGAGACGGTCCTCAAGTGTCTCTGCGCGACATCCACGGAGCTCGGACTCGCGATCGTCGATTCCGCACTGCATGCGGGGCTGACCACAAAGGCTTGCCTGGAGCGTTATCTCAAGGACCGCGGTTCTGGCAGACGGGGCATCGATCAGGCGCGCAATACTTTGCAACTCGCGGACGGACGCAGCGAGAACGGTGGGGAGTCGCGTGCCCGCGCCGTGATGATCGAGATCGGATTTCCGCCGATCGACCTGCAGACGGAGTTCGCCGATCCGCTTCGCGCCGATCGAAAGTTTCGCGTGGACTACCTGTGGCGCAGCGTTGACGGTGCACTCGTGGCAGGCGAGCTCGACGGCCGTGCGAAGCGGTGGGATCCCGCGCTGCTGGGCGGGCGCACGTCTGCCGAAGCGATGGAGCAAGAGCGGCAGCGCGAGGCGCTGCTCACTGCGCACGGCTTGCGCATCGTCCGTTTCAGCTTCAGGCAGGCTCAGGACCGTGCCGGTCTAGCTCGGCTCCTCGCGGCTTACGGCATTCTCCGCAACCCTGTGGGCGGGCTGGCGCACTGTGATACCGCGCGGGACGGTAGGGCGGCGACTCAGTGATGCCGCGCGGGACAATCAAGCGGCGACGCCGTATCCTGTGCGGGACGGTAGGGCGGCGACGCAGTGATGCCGCGCGAGCGATGCTTCCACAAAAGCGCGGTTTTTGACTGGATGCAGGGGGTTATTCATTAGTTTTGTATACAAAAATCGCGCAGATATACGACTCTCGCTGGCGGCGGAGGAGCGTACGGCCGTGATGCGGGCATCTCCCTCAATCTTCCGGTCCGTTGTATAATCGATATCGCCTTCAGAAATGATCGATAGTTGCCTGTTTGACCACAGCGGAATGAGGATTTTGAATCAACCGAAAGCAGAGATCCCTTGCCTATCGACTGAGATCATTGATGTTTTGAATCGGGGGGGGGGCGTCGTACTCGGATAGAGTCTCTTGTAATATTCCATCTCATGGTGATTGCCCTTGGGAGCGCCTATCTTCTGGCGGGTGCGTTTCACGGTAACATTTGGTTTGACGAGAGCTACAGCCTTGCGATCTCCAACCACTCGATCTCGGATATTATTCGCATCGGCTCGGCTGATGTTCATCCGGTTCTCTACTACATCGCACTCTGGATTCTCCGTCAGGTGTCAGGTGGCGGAATCTTGGCGTGCCGGCTGTTCTCGGTGGCGGGATCGATTTCGCTGGGACTACTAGGATTCGGCTGCGTACGACGCGATTACGGACAGCGCGTCGGTGCGATGTTCTCATTTCTTGCCTTGTTCACGCCCTACGTTTCTCACATGTCTGTAGAGATCCGCATGTACTCCTGGTGCGCCTTTGCCGTGACCCTGTGCTTTATCTTTGCCGCAAGGATCTATCGCGTCTGCTGCCGTGACGCCCAAAGCGCGCGTATCCCACTGAGCTGGTGGGTCACATTTCATGCTGCGAGTCTCGCATCGGCGTATCTGCACTATTTCGGCACGATCTGCGCGCTGTTCATTGTTGTCGCGTTATATGCGGGTATTACACGGACTCATGCTGATCGATCTGTACGCGCTGGTCTTGTTGTCGGTGCAGTGTTGCAAGTTTTGTGTTACCTGCCATGGCTGATCATCTTCCTCCGGCAGATTGTGAAAGTCGAATCGGGTTTTTGGATTACGGTTCGCTATCCCGATGCGCTTGTGCAGGCCGTTCTCTTCCCTTTTATTGACCCGTGGGTTGCCGATGCGGTTGCCTCAGCGTTCGGACTTCCTTGTGGCGTTGCCATCGGATCGATATATTCGAAGCCCGACCCATTCGCTATATCGTTGGCAATGCTATGTGTCCTTGCCGCTGTTTTCGCCTATCGACGCGATCGGAGGTGCAGAGGAGGGCTCCAGCTCTTCGCCAGTCTGATGGTATCAACTTTGGTATTGTCGGCGATCGGCAAACCAATCTTTCAATACCGATATCTGTATGTCGCAATCGGGCCGCTGCTGCTCTCGTGCGCTCAGGCGTTATTCGGCTCGTCAGATGATAGTCGAGTTAAGCCGAAGGTCCGCAACCGACCTGCTGCGGGACGTGGTTCTAGCATAGGAATGTTTTACCATGCCCGCCTTGTGGCGTTGGCAGCAAAACCGTTTGCTCCGGTCGGAATCATAGGAGTTTTGCTGGTTCTGTCTATAACGGGAAAGTTCAAACTCATCGAGACTCTGTACTCGCCACAGAATATCGAACCCGTGCAGGAGCTTCGCGAGCAGGGGACCGCCATTCACTCCGTATGGACGCAGGATGCATCTTGTATGGGCCTACTCGCAATAACTGCACCCGAGCGGAGGATCAATTTCGTCGACAGATGGTCTCAACAACTGGCATACGAGGCGTACAGCCCGGGGATAAATTTCTATCAAGCTGGCAACTGGGGAATGCATATGCGGGGAGAGCGTTTCAACGTGATTTCGCGTTATGCAGGAATTGAAAGCGAAGTTTCTCACCGGAGCGTCATACGACAGACCCACATTGATCTCAATAAGTCGTTTGACAACAGGTTCATCATTCGCTCCGACAAGGCGCTGTTTAGGCCCTATGAGCAGGTCTGGTACATCGTTTCCGAGGTCGAGGAATGTTGAGCGACCAAAATTTGCGTTTTTATCACCAATGCTCAGGAGGGCACGTCATGCATATGATTTCCGTTGTCGTCCCATGCTATAACGAGGTCGAGAGCCTCCCGATTTTTGTCACCGAGCTGGAACGGGTCATACGTAGCATGCGCGACGAGTTCGGAGTCTCTTTTGAACTGATCTTCGTAGATGACGGCTCTCAAGACGCTACGTTGTCATCGATCAAGATGAACGCGGCGCGCCTTTCCGGCATCTCTCGAGTTCGCTGGCTGTCCTTCTCTCGCAACTTTGGGAAGGAGGCGGCTATCTTCGCCGGGCTTGAGCGATCCTCCGGCGACTTTGTGGCGACTATCGATGCGGATCTGCAAGACCCCCCTTCGCTTCTCTTCGACATGTACTCGATGTTGCAAGACAATGAATTTGACAACGTGGCTGCCCGCAGAGCGAATCGAGATGGCGAGCCAACCATTCGCTCTCTGTTCGCACGGAGCTTCTATCGGATCTTCAATAGGATCTCAAACACGGATGTGGTGGACGGTGCCCGAGACTTTCGTCTCATGAGGCGATCCATGGTGGACGCTGTCCTCTCGCTGAGGGAGCGCAACCGGTTCTCTAAGGGAATCTTCGGATGGGTTGGGTTCAAAACGAGATGGATTCCCTACGTTAACGCGCGCCGTGTCGCCGGGGAGACAAAATGGAGCTTTATCTCCCTGGTGCTGTACTCCATCGATGGAATAATGGCTTTTTCCACCGCGCCGCTGTTCATATCTTCAATCGCAGGCATTATTCTGTGCTTCGCAGCTATCTTCGGCGCCCTCTTCATCGTGGTGAAGACATTTCTTTGGGGGGAACCTGTAGCCGGCTGGCCCTCGCTGGCATGTATCGTCACCCTTTTGGGGGGTCTCCAACTACTCTGCCTGGGAATCATGGGACAGTATCTCGCCAAGACCTATCTCGAGACCAAAAACCGTCCTCTTTACATCGTCAAGGAGTCCGGAACTGAGGAAGAAGACGATATCGCTGACAGCGAATCGTCTCAAGCCGAGTGACGGGAGTCAATCCTTGGCGCACGCTTTGTCAATGGTTGAGATTCCGCGCCGGCTAGACTCTCCCTTTGGCAAATCAATGAGCCTTCCCTGGGGTCCAAACGGGAGCCATGATAGCCTGCACCCATCACGATCCATCCAGGGAGGTGCTTCGGAGCGGACGGAACCAGATCGAAACCTCGCGACACCCTGTGGTCGACTCGTGTGAGCGCCTCCGTCGCCGCCGTGGGGGCTCAGGATCAGCCGAGTTGTTTTTGCACGTAGAATATGAATGAGCGGCAGCAGGCCGCGTCTTCGGTGCGCGAAATCGTATACCATGGTGTGTGATCAGGCGCAGCGGAGAGGAGCGAGCGTGACACAGCAGGAAGCCGCACGGACCGCCGAGGCGGTCGACCGCGTCCCCGATATCGTCATCATCACCGGCATGGCCGGATCGGGCCGCACGCAGGCCATGCACGTCTTCGAGGACATGGGCTACTTCTGCATCGACAACCTGCCGCCGCGCCTTGTTCGGCAGCTCGCCGAGCTCGTCGGCATCAACGCCGGTATCGGCCGTCATCTCGCCGTCACCTGCGATCTGCGCAGCCAGGGTCTCTTCGATGAGCTGCTCGACGTCATCGATACGCTCGAGCATCACGAAATGAGCTGCCAGGTGGTTTTTCTCGAGGCGAGCGACGAGGTCCTTATCCGCCGCTACAGCGAGAATCGCCGTCGGCATCCGCTCGCCACGCGCGGCGAGACCACGGCCGATGCGATCCAGCGGGAGCGCACCCAGCTCGCGAGCATCCGCGACAAGGCGGACATGATCATCGACACGAGCCGGCTGCGCACCCAGGCGCTGCGCACGAAGCTGCGTCAGGCCTTCTCCGAGCTCACGGACCAGCAGCTCATGGAGGTGCAGGTCTTCTCATTCGGATTCAAGCACGGTATGCCCGTCGAGGCCGACATCATGATCGACGTGCGCTTCTTACCCAATCCCTTCTATGACCCCACGATGCGCGCCATGACCGGGCTCGACGAGAAGGTCGCCTCCTATGTTCTGGAACATCCCAAGACCGTGGACTTCCTGAAAGCGTGGTACCAGCTGCTCGATGCCGTCATGCCCGGCTACATAGCCGAGGGCAAGCCGCAGCTGTCCATCGCGATCGGCTGCACCGGCGGCCAGCACCGAAGCGTCGCGATCGCCGAGGCGACGGCGCGCTACCTCGAGCGCCAGCAGTACCGCGTCTCCATCTCTCACCGCGACCTCCCGCGGGCGCCGGTGGCGGGCTGAAGGAGGGATCGTCATGTCTTCGAGAGCCGCGCTGCCGTCCGATCCCGCCGCGCGCCCCCTGAGGGTCGTCTCCATCGGCGGCGGGACGGGCCAGCCCAACCTCATCTGCGCCCTGCGCGCGCTGCCATGCGCCATCGAGGCGATCGTCGCTATGGCCGATGACGGCCGCTCGACCGGAATCCTGCGCGAGCGCTCAGGCGTGCTTCCTCCCGGCGACGTGCGCAAGTGCCTCTCCGCTCTGGCTTCAGACCCCGGCGCCCCCCTTGCGCGGGCCTTCGCTCACCGCTTCGGATACCTTGACAACCACGCTTTGGGCAATCTCGTGCTCGCGGCTCTGTGCGAGGAGGGCGCGACGTTCACCGAAGCCGTCTGCGCATGCGAGCAGCTGCTGGACTGCGTGGGGAGGGTGCATCCCTCGACGACCGACGACGTCCATCTCATCGGTCGCACGGTGGACGGCCGCGTGGTGCGCGGGCAGGCGGCGCTGTCCCATGGCTCGTGCGCGCTCGAGACGGTCTGGCTCGATTCGAAGGCTCGCGCGCACGCGCCGGCGGTCGCGGCGATCATGGCGGCCGATCTCGTCGTGCTCGGTCCCGGTTCCCTGTTCACCTCGATCATCCCCAATCTGCTCGTCGATGGCATCGCCACCGCCCTGCGGGCCACACCGGCCATGAAGGCGTTCATCTGCCCCAAGGTCGACATGCAAGGAGAGACTTGGGGAATGGACGGAGATGAGTGCTTGGCCGCGCTCGAGCGACACGGCATGGCCGGTGCCATCGACATCGCGGTGTTCCATCGCTCCGCAGATGCGGCGGGATCTGCCACGCGAACCTTCCGGGCCCTCGTCGGTCGCCTCGCCGAGCCGATCGCGTCGCCGAGCGACGCGGCCAACCTCGATGGCGGACCCTCGAGAACTTCGGTTCCGGCGCGACACGACGCGTTTCCCTTTCGGGATGTCGCGCTCACGGGCGATGCCGAGCGCCGCGTGCGCGCCCGCGTACCCTGGGTCGCGGTGCGCGATTTCTCCTGCGCACGGTCCCGCTCGATCCACGACCCCTCGGCGCTGGGCGCCTGCATCCTCGAGGTGATGAACAGATGTCGTTCACGGCGGAGGTGAGAGACGAGCTGTCGCGCTGCGAGCCGGCGTGCGGCTACTGCGATCTCGCGACGCTCGCCGCGCTCGCTCGCGTGTGCGGCACGCTCACCTACGCGGGTCCGGGCCGCTATCGCCTGCAGGTGGCGACCGAGACCGGCGCGGTCGCCCGCACGATGATCGGGCTCACCCACAAGATCTTGAAGCTCAGAACCGAGTTCACGGTGCGTCGGTCAGTTCTGCACAAGGTGAGGAACTACTTGATCACCCTGCCAGACCAGCCGGACCTCGAGAAGGCTCTCGTGCTGCTGGGCATTCTCGATCGCTCCGGGAGTCTCGTTCGCGGCATTCCCAGACATGTCGTCTCCCGGCCCTGCTGCCGGATCGCCTACATCCGCGGGGCGCTGATCGCGGGCGGGTTCGTGGCGGATCCGCGCGGGGGCTTCCATCTCGAGATCGCCGTTCAGGGCGAGGCCTACGCCCGCGCGCTGGCCGAGCTCATAGGGACCGAAGGCATCCGACCAAGGGTGAACCGGCGCCGCTCCGCCCTCGCCGTCTACATCAAGAGCGCCGATGACATCCGACGGCTGCTGCTCGACGTCGGGGCCAGGCGCAGCGTTGCCGCCATCGAGGACGCGCGGGCGATGAAGTCGGTCAAAAACGAGGTGAACCGTCGCGTCAACGCCGAGCTCGCCAACCAATCGAGAAGCGCCGGCGCCGCTCAGCATCAGCTCGGTCTCATCGAGCGGGTCGATGAGATGGGGCTGCGCGACACGCTGCCGCGCGCCCTGCGCGTCTTCTGCGATCTGCGCGAGGCGCATCCGGATCTCTCTTTGCGAGATCTGGGGAACCTCGCCGACCCGCCGCTGTCGAAGTCGGCGCTCTATCATAGGATCACCCGGCTCGAACGGCTGCTCGAGCAGACGTGACGCCCGCGGCCGATTCTCTGCGGCGCAGAGCGCCTCGCACGCCGAGTCGACGTCGCAGCGGATTCTGACGTGTCGGCAACCAGCAGAATCGGTCAATATTTCCATTCACGCGAAACTCCCTTTGAAAAAAAGGTATATTTGTCGAGTGGTATTTATTTGAGCTTCAACGGCAGGCAAGGTGTCTGCGGGAGCTTACGAAAGGAGTTACGAATGGCAGTAAAGGTTGCAATCAACGGGTTCGGCCGCATCGGCCGTCTCGCGTTCCGTCAGATGTTCGGGCATGAGGGCTCCGAGATCGTCGCCATCAACGACCTCACCGATCCCAAGATGCTCGCGCACCTGCTCAAGTATGACTCGACGCAGGGCAACTACTCATGCGATCACACGGTCGAGGCCGGCGAGGGCTCGATCACGGTCGATGGCAAGACCATTAAAATCTACAAGGAGCCCGATGCGAAGAACCTGCCTTGGGGCAAGCTCGATGTCGACGTCGTGCTCGAGTGCACGGGCTTCTACACGTCCAAGGCCAAGTCTCAGGCGCACATCGACGCCGGTGCCAAGAAGGTCGTCATCTCCGCTCCGGCCGGCAACGATCTGCCGACGATCGTCTACAACGTCAACCACGACATTCTGACCGCCGATGACAACATCATCTCGGCCGCGTCGTGCACCACGAACTGCCTGGCGCCCATGGCCAAGGCCCTGAACGACTTCACGCCCATCCAGACCGCCATCATGTGCACCATCCACGCCTACACCGGCGATCAGATGCTGCTCGACGGCCCGCACCGCAAGGGCGATCTGCGCCGTGCCCGTGCCGCCGCCGTGAACATCGTCCCCAACTCGACCGGTGCCGCAAAGGCCATCGGCCTGGTCATCCCCGAGCTGAAGGGCAAGCTCATCGGCGCCGCTCAGCGCGTTCCGGTTCCCACGGGCTCCACCACGCTGCTGTTCTCCGTCGTCAAGTCGGCCAGTGAGCTGACAGCCGAGAAGATCAACGAGGCCATGCATCGCGCGTCCGACCCTGAGACGTTCGGCTGCACCGATGATCCGATCGTGTCCTCCGACATCGTGGGAATGACGTTCGGCTCGCTGTTCGACACCACCCAGACGCTCGTCAACAAGATCGAGGGCGCAAACGATCTCTACGAGGTCCAGACCGTCGCCTGGTATGACAACGAGAACTCCTACACCTCTCAGATGGTGCGCACCATCAAATACTTCGAGAAGTTCGTGTAGCGCGAACCTCTGTGTTTCGGCACTCGACGGGTGCCGTCATCGTCGATCTGGGGCGCGGCCCGCGGTTTGCCGCAGGTCGCGCCCTCTCGTTGCTGCGGCATGGTGTTGCCGCGCGAGATCGCCAAGGAATTCGCGAGCGGGGGAGGGGACATCGATCCATGCGAACCTTTCACCCGACGCGCCCGAAAGCAAGTTTCAGCACTCAGACTTGAAAGGCAGGTTCGCATGGCTTTTACGAAGAAGACCGTTCGCGACATCGATGTCGACGGCAAGCGCGTTCTCATGCGCGTCGACTTCAACGTCCCGCTCAAAGACGGCGTCGTCACCGATGACACGCGCGTGCGCGCGGCCATCCCGACCATCGAGTACCTGGTCGAGCATCATGCGCGCATCGTGCTCATGAGCCATCTGGGCCGCCCGAAGGGCGACGGACCGGAGCCCGCGCTCTCGCTCAGGCCCGCTGCGGACAAGCTGCGCGAGCTCACCGGCTTCGATGTCGCGTTCGTCGACGACACCTACGGCACGAAGGCCAAGGCCGCCGTCGACGCGCTTGAGCCCGGCAAGATTCTCGTGCTCGAGAACGTGCGCTTCGACAAGCGCGAGAAGAGCAACGATCCGGAGATCGCCAAGATCCTGTCGTCCTACGGCGACGTCTTCGTGCTCGACGCCTTCGGCACCGCCCATCGCGCGCAGGGCTCGGTCGTGGGACCCGCCGCCTATCTGCCCGCCGTGGCGGGCTTCCTGCTCGAGAAGGAAGTCGATACGCTGACCTCGATCTTCGCGGAACCCGCACGGCCGTTCGTCGCCATCGTCGGCGGCTCGAAGGTCTCCTCCAAGATCGGTGTGCTCGATCATCTGATCGATGCCGCGGACACCCTCATCATCGGCGGTGGCATGGCCTACACGTTCTTCATGGCGAAGGGCTGCACCGTCGGAACCTCGCTCAAGGAGGAGGACTGGGTCGAGCGCGCCGCGGAGATGCTGAAGCGCGCCGAGAGCAAGGGCGTCAAGATCCTGTTGCCGCTCGACAACGTCGTTGCGGATCACTTCGGCGAGGACGCGACCGGCGAGGTCGTCGACTCCGACAAGATCCCCGATGACCGGATGGGCATGGACATCGGCCCCGAGACCGAGAAGCTCTACGCCCGCGCCATCGCCGCAGCCAAGACCGTGTTCTGGAACGGCCCGATGGGCGTGTTCGAGATGGATCAGTTCGCGCATGGCACCGAGGCGGTCGCCGAGGCGGTCGCGTCCAACACCGCGTGCACCTCGATCATCGGCGGCGGCGATTCGGTCGCCGCGGTCAACAAATTCGGTCTTGCCGACAAGATGAGCTGGATCTCCACGGGCGGCGGCGCCTCGATGGAGCTCGTCGAGGGCAAGGCCCTTCCCGGAGTGGAGGCGCTCGAGGATGCAAAGTAGACGCACCCGGCTCATCGCCGGCAACTGGAAGATGAACAACGGCATCGGCGAGGCCGCGGTGCTCGCCTCTCGGCTCGGCGAGCTCGTCGGGACCGCACCGGAGGGCGTCGAGGTGCTCGTGTGCCCGCCGACCATCGACCTGAGCGTCGTGGCCGACAAGATCGAGGGCACCGACATCAGGCTCGGCGCCCAGAACTGCTACTGGGAAAAATCCGGCGCCTACACCGGCGAGACGGCACCGGGGATGATCCGCGGCGTCGGCGCGCTCTACTGCATCATCGGCCATTCGGAGCGTCGGGAGTACTTCGGCGAGACCGACGCCGATGAGATGCGCAAGGCCCGCGCCCTGATCGACGCCGGCATCACGCCGGTGTTCTGCTGCGGGGAGTCCGAATCGGTCCGCGAGTCGGGCTCGCAGGTCGCGTTCGTGTGCGACCAGATCAAAGCGGGTCTGGCCGGCATCGAGCTCGCCCGCGCCGACCAGCTGGTTGTCGCCTACGAACCCATCTGGGCCATCGGCACCGGCAAGACCGCGACGGCCGCCGACGCCCAGGAGGTCTGCGGCGCGATCCGCAAGACCCTCGCTGAGCTGTTCGGCGAGCAGATCGCCGAGGGGGTCCGCGTGCTCTACGGCGGCTCGGCCAAGCCCGGCAACATCGCCGAGTTCCTGGCGGAGCGAGACGTCGACGGCGCACTCGTCGGAGGCGCTTCGCTTGTTGCCGAGGACTTCGCGGCCATGGTCGCACGAGCGGGGGAGCATCTGGCATGACACAACGTCATCTTCCGGCGCTTCTCGTGATCATGGACGGTTTCGGCGTCGCCGATCCCGGCGACGCCAACGCCGTCTCCCAAGCGAGAACGCCCTATCTCGATTCGCTGTTCGAGACCTGCCCGCACACCACGCTCGGAGCCTCCGGCGAGGATGTCGGCCTGCCCGCGGGGCAGATGGGCAACTCCGAGGTCGGCCATCTGAACATCGGAGCCGGCCGCATCGTGTTCCAGGAGCTCTCGCGCATCAACAACGCAGTGCGCGACGGTTCGATCTTTGAAAACGAGGTGTTCGTCAAGACGATGGACGATCTCGCCGCGTCCGGGCGAACCCTGCATCTGTTCGGCCTCATCTCGCCGGGCGGGGTCCATTCCATGCAGGCCCACGGCGAGGCGATCGCGCGCATGGCCGCCGAGCGCGGTGTGGCGCGCGTGCGCTTCCACTGCTTTTTGGATGGACGCGACGTCGATCCGCAGTCGGGTGCCGGTTACGTGGGCGAACTCGTCGACTTTTTGGCTGAGCTCTCCGAGCGCACCGAGTGCGATGCGCGCATCGCCTCGGTCTCCGGGCGTTACTGGGCGATGGACCGGGATAACCGCTGGGAGCGCATCGAGCGCGCCTACGACGTGATCACCGCAGCTGATGGTGCGGATGTCGATCCGGTGCGCAGCATTCGCGATTTCTACGCGCGCGACCCGCGCGGCGATGAGTTCGTCGAGCCCTTCGCCACCCGCAACGAGGGCGTTTCCGATGGCGACGCCATCATCTTCTTCAATTTCCGGCCGGATCGCGCCCGCGAGATGACCCGTGCCTTCACCGAGAAGAGCTTCTCGGGCTTCGAGCGCAAGATTGTGCCGCATCTGTCTCACTTCGTGACGATCACGGAGTACGATCCGACGTTCGACGTCGAGGTGGCCTTCCCGAAGAGCTTTCCCGACGAGGTGCTCGCCGACGTGATCGCCGAGGCCGGACTGAGGCAGCTTCACACGGCGGAGACCGAGAAGTACGCCCATGTCACGTTCTTCCTGAACGGGGGTCGAGAGGAGCCCAAGCCCGGCGAGGAGCGCGTGCTCGTCGCGAGTCCCAAGGTCGCGACCTACGACCTCAAACCCGAGATGAGCGCGCCCGAGGTCACCGATCGGCTCGTCGAGGCCATTCGCGATCATCGCGCGGATTTCTATATCGTCAACTACGCCAACTGCGACATGGTCGGCCACACCGGCGTGACCGACGCCGCGATCGCCGCAGTCGAGGCAGTGGACGCCTCTGTCGCGCGCATCATCCCGGCGATCCTCGAGGCGGGCGGCTTCGCGCTCATCACGGCAGACCATGGCAACGCGGATCACATGTACGATACGGATGAGGGCGGCGCGCGGCATCCCTTCACAGCCCACACCACGAATCGCGTGCCCTTCATCGTGGTCGACAAGGCGGCGCACCTCACCGGCATCGAGGACGGCCGGCTCTCAGATATCGCACCGACGCTGCTCACCCTCGCCGGTCTCGAACCGTCCGCGCCCATGACCGGGCGCGTGCTCGCGCGCGAGGAATAGAGGCGAGCTCAAGCAGCTGGCTGAGCGCTCCGGGGTCACGCCGGGCGTGCTCCCGGGAGCGCTCGGGCTGCGGGTAGCTGCCACAGAAGCGCTCTGGCTGCGGGTAGCTGCCACAGAAGCGCGGTTTTTGACCATTCCAAGCGATTTTCTTGCGAAGTGATGGTCGAAAACCGCGCTTCTACGCAGACATCGTTCGTTTTGTCGGTTCTGTTGGCATCAGTTGGCCCCTTTGTCTCCCCACGCGCCGCCTCTGCGCGCCTGCCGACGCCCGCTTCCGAGACGTCGCAGCTCGTCGAGTTAGCTGGATCATCTCTGGAGATCGCACCGCGGTGCGATGAACAAGGAGGAAGATGTGCTATCATCTCCGCCGTTCGACAATATGCGAAGGAGTTTCCCGTGGGTCCTTTTCAGATCATCATCTTCGCCGTCTGGCTCATATCCGCGCTGGCGCTGATCGCGCTGGTGCTCATGCATTCCGGCAAGGGCACCGGTGTTTCCGACATGATTGCGAGCTCTCTGTACAACTCGAGCGCCGCCACCGGTGTCATGGAGCGAAACCTCGACAAGCTCACCGTTATCGTCTCGGTGGTGTTTGGCTTGTCGGTCGTTGTCTGCATGTTCTTCTTCCCGCAGGGTATCGTGGGCATCTAAGATTGTCTCTCATATATGGTTTGCTCTGTTGCGGCGCTTTCGGAGGGTGCCGTTTCTCGCTGACGGCATCGCATGCCATCGGTTGTTGAAACCCATACCTTGTGCGCTATTCTGAAACATTCTTGACACATTATGCATTCGTTCAACGAGTATAAGGCTGCGTATCACGGTGATTTTGCCCGGATACACTGCGCTTTGGTAAAGCAGCTCGCGTGATTCGATCAAGTTTCTTGTCCCGAAGCCCTGTATTTTCCGGTATCGTAATACACAACATCTGCGCATGGGGTCTCGATCGACGCCAGACGCTTGGATGCAAGGCTGGTGGGGGACCGTCCCACCATTGAACCAAAGGAGGAACGCATGGCAGATTTCAAGGTCAGGCAGCCCATCGTCGGACGTCGTCAGTTCATCGGCGGCACCTTGGCGGCAAGCGCGCTGGCGGCTCTTGCAGCGTGCAGTCCCGCAGGCAAGGGCTCGGGAAGCACGGATGGCGGCGGGTCCTCCGCGAGCAACAAGATCAGCTACTTCCTGAGCGATCCCAAAGCTATCGATCCGTACAACTTGCAGGAGGATCAGGGCACGCAGGTGGGCCACTGCCTGTTCGATCCGCTGGTCACCTATGACTGGGACAAGAAGAAGGTCGTGGCGCTCGCGGCAAAGGATCTGCCCGAGATCTCCGAGGACGGCCTCACCTACACGTTCAAGCTGAAAGAGGCTACGTTCCACAACGGAGACAAGGTCGACTCCGCCTCGTTCAAGCGCGGCTGGCAGCGTCTGGTCGACCCGAACATGAAGACCCCCGGCGAGATCGGGTATCACCTGGCACCGGTTGCGGGCTACAGCGAGTACCTGGCGGGCAACGCCAAGGAGATCACGGGGCTCACCTGCCCGGATGACTCGACCTTCGTGGTGACGCTCTCCAAGAAGATGGCCGACTTCATCTACGTGTGCACCCATCCCGGTCTGGTTCCGGTTCCTCAGGCGGCCATCGATGAGGCGGATGACTTCCTGCTCGCACCGATCGGCAACGGTCCGTTCAAGATGAAGGACAAATGGGTCACCGGTCAGTACATCGAGATCGAGCGCAACGATGATTACTACGGCGACAAGGCCACGATCGATGGGGTCTATTTCAGCATCCAAAAGTCTCCCGAAACGGCCTTCACCGAGTTCGAGTCCGGCAACATCGATTTCACGAACATCCCGACGGCCAAGCTCAAGGACATCAAGGATCAGTACGGCGCATCGAAGGACGGCTTCACCGTCACACCGGGCAACCAGGTCCTCGACGGCACCGAGTGCTCGGTCTACTTCTTGGCCGCGAACCTGAAGGGCACGAACGAGTACCTGAAGGACGTCAACGTTCGCCGCGCCATCTCGATGGCCATCAACCGCAAGAACATCGTCGAAACCGTCTTGTCCGGTTACGGTGCGGTGGCCGACGGCGTCATCCCCTCGCTCATCGACGATGAGAAGGAGGGCAAGTGGAAGTACACCGAGTACGACCCCAAGGCAGCCGCCAAGCTGCTCGATGACAAATATCCGGCGGGCGATGACGGCAAGCGGGGAATCACGGTCACGCTCAACTACAACTCCGGTGGCGGTCACGAGGACATCATGACGACGATCCAGAGCGATCTCGAGAACATCGGCATCGAGGTCAATCAGGGCACGCAGGAGTGGGCGGCCTATCTCACCACGATGAAGGAAGGCTCCTACGATCTGGGCCGCATGGGATGGATCGCCGACTATCCGACGATAGACAACTTCATCTACCCCAATTTCTACAGCACGGCGGACAACAACTACTCCAAGTACGACAATCCCGAGATCGATAAGGCCATCGACGCGTCGCGCCTGATCGATGACGAGGACGAGCGCAAAGAGGCGCTGCGCAAGATCAGCGCCAAGATCGGCGACGATATGCCGCTCATCCCGATCTACTTCTATTCGCACAAGTACGTGGGTAGCAAGAGGCTCAAGAAGTTCTACTACAGCCCGCAGGTCGCGGCTGCGTTCAGCAAGGCAGAGATCGCCAAGTAGCGAGACGTCGCTCGCGTACTCAAACTGAGTTGAGTTGCAGGGCACCGAGTATTCGATGCCCTGCATATGTGTTCGAGCCTTGCAGCCCAGGGCCGGTTGGGAAATCAACCAGCCATGAGCTGTGAAGCGCTTCACATGTGGTGATCGCTTGGATCGCTCTTGTGAGCCCGTCTGAAGCGTATAATTACCGTTTCAATGCTGAGAGCAGGAGAGGAGCGTGCGTTGTGCTCAGATACGTCGTCAAACGCGTGCTGCAGTTCATCCCAGTGTTTCTTGGGGTGACCTTGATCATGTTTGCCATGCAGAACATCGTTCCCGGCGATCCGGTCAAGCTCATCGCAGGCGAGCGGACCCTCGATCCGCAGACCGAGATGAATCTGCGGGCCCGTTACCATCTGATCAAGACAGATGGGGAGGGCCGCCCCGTGCTTGATGAGAACGGAGATTCGATCCCTACGCCCCTGTGGGAGCGCTATGCCCTGTACCTGGGCAATCTTGCCCATGGTGACCTTGGCAGATCCTATCAGCGCGGTGAGGATGTCTCGAACATCCTCGCGCAGAAGTATCCCTACACGGCACAGCTCGCCGTGGTCGCCATCGTGATCGAGACGATTCTGGGCGTCAGCGCCGGCATCATCTCCGCCGTGAAGCGCTATTCGTTCTGGGATGTCTTCGTGACGCTTGTCACCTCGGTTCTCGTGGCGATGCCGGCATTTTGGCTCGGCATGCTTCTTCAACTGCTTTTCGGAGTATGGCTCCCGCAGGTCACCGGCGGCGCTATCGCGCTTCCGCCCTCAGGTGCCCTGAGCCCGATGTCGCAGTTCCCCGGTTGGATGTACTTCATCATGCCATCCATCACGCTCGCCTCAATCTCGACCGCCTATACCGCTCGCATCATGCGCTCCCAGCTTCTGGACGTGCTCAACCAGGATTTCATTCGCACGGCGCGGGCGAAGGGTCTCTCCAGGCATTCCGTCATCGTCCACCATGCGCTGAAAAACGCGCTGATCCCCGTTGTCACCTATATCGGTATGGACTTCGGCACCATGATGGCCGGTGCGATTCTGACCGAGACGGTGTTCAACTGGCCCGGTGTCGGCTACGAGATCTTCCGTGCGATCGGCCAGCGCGACTACCCGATCGTTATGGGGTCGGTCACCATGATCGTCATCGTGGTCATGATCATCAATCTGATCGTCGATATCAGCTACGCCTTCCTTGATCCCCGGATCAGGCTCGGCGGCACGAATCAAGAGCAGTAGGAGCGAACATGTTGTATCACAGTCCATCAGAACGCGCCGAGGTGGGCAAGGCTGATGAGCCCGTCGCAGCGGAGATGTCCGGCGAGGCATCCCGCACTCTGTGGGGAGATGCGATCAAGCGCCTGAAGCGCGACAAGCTTTCGGTGATCTCGATCCTTTGGATCACGATCGTGATCGTGATCGCGCTATCGGCTGATCTGTGGGTACCGAACACCTTGGGATCCCCGACTGATTCCGACAGTGCGACGATGGCGGAGAACTCGCTGCTTCCGCCGTCGGCGGCTCATCCCTTCGGCACCGACAAACTCGGACGCGACATCTTGTCGCGCGTCATCTACGGTGCGCGCATCTCATTGTCGGTCGGCGTCGTCGCAACGGGCATCTCGACGATCATCGGACTTATCATGGGGGCGCTCGCCGCCTACTACGGTGGGATCTGGGACACGATCATCATGCGCTTGGCCGATGTGTTCCTCGCATTTCCCTATACGCTGTTCGTCATCGTCATGCTGGCGGTGATCGGCAATGGCATCCAGAATGTCTTCATCGCGATCGGGGTGCTGGGCTGGCCATCGATCGCCAGAGTGTTTCGCTCGGCGATCCTGTCGGTCAAGGAGAACGACTACGTGGACGCCGCGCGCGCCATGGGGGCCTCCGATCTTCGTATCATCGCACGCCACATCTTTCCGAACTCGGTGGCATCAATCGTCGTGTACGCGACGATGAACGTCGGCGGAGCCATCCTCACCGAGGCGGCGCTGTCGTTTCTGGGTATGGGCGTCACCCCGCCGAACCCCTCGTGGGGACTGCTTATTCAAGATGGTGAGCAGTATCTGCGCTCGCAGCCTTGGCTCATGATCGAGCCCGGTCTGGCGATCCTATCCACCGTGCTTGCGTTCACGCTGCTCGGCAACGGTATGCGCGATGCGCTCGATGTGAAATTGAAGGACGCGTAAGCATGAAAAAGAACACGGAAACCTATATCGACCTGAAGCAGCGGCCCATCGCCGCCGATGAGCACCTGCTCGAGGTCGATGACCTGAAGATGTACTTTCACACTCAGGACGGCATCGTCCATGCGGTCGACGGAGTGTCCTACACCTTGGAGCGCGGCGAGACGCTTGGCGTCGTGGGGGAGTCCGGCTCGGGCAAGTCCGTCACCGCGCTCACGCTCATGGGGCTCATCGACATGCCTCCGGGCAAGATCGAAGGGGGCGATGCGCTCTATAGGGGTCACTCGCTCATCCACATGCCCGAGGAGGAGCTGCGTCACATCCGGGGCAACGACATCGCGATGATCTTTCAGGATCCGATGACCTCGCTCAATCCGGTCTACAAGATCGGTCGGCAGGTCGGCGAGGGCCTGAGGCTCCATCGCGGCTACACCAAGCAGCAGGCGCTGGAGCGCGCTGTCGAGCTTCTCCGCCTTGTCGGCATACCGGAGCCCGAGAAGCGCGTCAACGAGTATCCGCACCAGTTCTCCGGCGGCATGCGTCAGCGCGTCATGATCGCGATGGCGCTCGCCTGCGACCCGGACATCCTGATCGCCGATGAGCCCACCACGGCGCTCGACGTGACCATTCAGGCGCAGATCATCGAACTCATGCAGGAGATGCAGCAAAAGAACGGCAACGCGATCATCATGATCACGCACGATCTGGGCGTGGTCGCCGATATGGCCGACAAGATCATGGTCATGTACGCCGGCAGGCCCGTGGAGTTCGGGACCGCCGATGAGATCTTCTATGAGAGCCGCCACCCCTATACCTGGGGTCTCATTCGCTCGATCCCCGAGCAGGCGGTCGACGAGAAGAAGCCCCTGACGCCTATTCATGGCAATCCGCCTTCGCTGGTGAATCTCCCAAGCGGCTGTCCATTCGCTCCGCGTTGTCCCTATGCGATCGATATCTGCCATGAGCAGGTGCCCGCTCATATGACGATCAGCAGCGATCACTTCTCCGCCTGTCACTTCGCCGATGATCCCGAGTTCATCAAGAACGCGCCGGATACCTCGCGTTCACGCGGAACGATCGCGACCGGGCAGCCCGACGTACTTGACACGACTTCGACAGGAGGTGAGGCGTGATGGCGGCAGACACCGAGAAGGAGCCTCTGCTCAGAATCGAGCATCTCACCAAGGAGTTCCCCGTAGAGGGAGGGGTGATCGCGAGTCGCCTGTCAAAGCGGGTGGTCTCAGCCGTCAGCGACATCTCATTCGATATCCACGCAGGCGAGACATTCGGCCTCGTGGGCGAGTCGGGCTGCGGCAAGTCAACGACCGGGCGCACCATCATGCATCTCACGCGGCCGACTGCGGGCAAGATCTTCTTCGAGGGTCGCGACATGGCGGCGATGAACGGTCGCGAGCTCAAGGCGATGCGTCGCGAGATGCAGTTCATTTTTCAAGACCCCTATGCGAGCCTCAACCCGCGCATGACGATCGGCGAGATCGTCTCAGAGCCTCTGACCATCCATGATGTCGGCACAAAAAGCGAGCGGATGCGCACCTCTCGCGAGCTGCTCGAAGTCGTCGGGCTCAATCCGGAGCATATAAATCGCTATCCGCATGAGTTCTCAGGCGGGCAGCGGCAGCGCATCGGAATCGCGCGAGCGTTCGCGTTGCGCCCGAAACTCATCATCTGCGATGAGCCGGTCTCCGCCCTCGACGTGTCCATCCAGGCCCAGGTCCTCAATCTGCTGTCCGATCTTCAGAAGCAGTTCGGAACCGCGTACATGTTCATCGCACATGATCTGTCTGTCGTTCAGCACATCTCAGACCGCGTCGCCGTGATGTATCTCGGTAAGATCGTGGAGATATCTGATTGGAAGACGCTGTACTCCGAGCCGAACCATCCCTACACCCAGTCGCTGCTCTCCGCGGTGCCGGTGCCGGATCCCGATATTCAACGCACGCGCAAGCGCATCATTCTCGCTGGAGATCCTCCTTCGCCGATCGACCCGCCAAGCGGATGCAGGTTTCACACGCGTTGCCCGATCGCCAAGGAGATCTGCAGCAAGCAGGAGCCCAAGCTCGAGTGCGTGGCGGACGGTCATTTCTGCGCGTGTCATTTCGCGAAGAGGTTTCCCATCAAAGAGACGCATATCGACCTGTAGCCACGCGAGGGGCTCGGAGGAGCGCATGGGTGATGAGTTGCATGATCCGGCCTGCGCCGGAGCCAGGGCACCGAAGGCGGTGAACGGCGATCGCGATGCCTTTGCGTTGACACGTCGGTCCTTTCTGGGAGGCGTGGCCGCCGTGGGTTCGCTTGCGGCACTTGCGGCCTGCTCTCGGCTTCCGAAACAAGGTGCTTCGATTCCCGGCAGCCAGACGAGCGCTCAGACGGGTCCCGCCAAGCTCGCTGTCGCGATATCGCAACCGGCGGCGATCGATCCGATCAACGTCCGCGATGCCGCGGGTCTGCAGGTCGTTTTTCAGCTCTTCGATCCGCTTCTCAGATATGATTTCGAGCAGGCCGCACCCGTGGGTCTCGCCGCATCGAGTTTCGAAGCGAGCGATGATGCTAAGACGTTCACGTTTCATCTTCGTCAGGCGTCTTTTCATAACGGGGATCCCGTGCGATCGGAGGACTTCAAGCGCGCATGGGAGTGCATCGTCGATCCCGATAGCGTCCTCGCCAAGAACCTCGGTTCCTCACAGGTCGCTCACCATCTCTCACTCGTCGATGGCTATCAGAGCCTGCGCTCCGGGGCAGCCTCCGGTCTCGCCGGTCTTGAGTGTCCGGATGCGCAGACGCTCGTCGTCAGGCTCTCGGCACCCTATGCCGACTTTCCGAGTATCGCGGCTCATCCCGCGCTCGGCCCGGTGCCCGCCTCTGCCCTCGTCGATCCCAAGGGTTTCGCCGCTGCCCCTGTCGGCAACGGGCCCTTCCGGATGATCGGAAGCTGGGATGAGCACGCTCAGAGCATCGAGCTGCAACGTTTCGAAGCGTATCCTTCACCATCTGAGATCGACGCCATATCGCTCGGCATCCAGCCCGATGCCGAGCGGGCCTTTCGCGAGTTCCAGATCGGGAATCTGGATATCTGCGACTGCCCGATCACCCAGTACGAGAAGGCCAAGGGAGATCGAGGCATGTCTGCAGACGGATGCACGATGGAAGAGGGTGCCCGGCTCGTTCTCGGCTCAGAGCTCTCGACATACTTCATCTGCTGCAACACCACGATCGAGCCGCTCTCCAATCCCGATTTCAGACGGGCGGTCTCTCTGGCGATCGATCGAGACGAGATCTGCAGATCCGTCTTCAAAAGCACGCGCATACCCGCAGACGATATCATACCTCCTCATATCCCGGGCTATCGACGCGGAGCGTGGCCGTATGCCAGACACGATCCGCAGGCGGCCGCAGCGCTTCTTGACAAGATATATCCGAAGGGCAAAGACGGCTCTCGCGGCGTGAAGCTGAAGCTCTCGTTCAATCCCGACGGGGGCCACAAGAAGGTCATGGAAGCGATTATACGTGACCTGGCGGATGTTGGGATCGATTGCGAGACCGACACAGCCGAGAGCGATGTTTTGATCGGGCGATATCAGAACCGCCAATATCAGCTCGCCCATATGGATTGGACTGCGGACTACCCCATTATGGACAGCGTTCTCTTCCCGCTGTTCCATTCGAGTTCGCTTCAGGGATCCAATCGATCAGGGTTCACGAGCGCCGAGGTTGACGCCTCGATCAATGAGGCTCGCACCATCAAGGAGGAGTCCTCGCGCATATCGCGCTTTCAGGATGCCAACACGCTGATCGCTCAGATGTGCCCGATCATCCCCCTGATGTATTTCACGCATATCGTTCTCGGATCCGATCGCATCTCGCGTCTCTACATCGATCCTCAGACGCGCATCCATCTGGCGGACGCGACGCCGAGCTAGCCACTTCGGCGCGCTCGCGCGGAGGCGGCGCCTCGAGCGCGCGCGAGCCGTATGGACCGGAGAGCTTCGGGACTCTGTCGATGCTGAGCGGATGAAAATTGTTCTTGCCTTACGGAGGCACTATGGGTTATTATCAATCACGCTGAAAAGCATGTCGGAGTGGCGGAATTGGCAGACGCGCTAGCTTGAGGTGCTAGTGACCCCTCCAAAGGTCATGCGGGTTCAAGTCCCGCCTCCGACACCATGGATTCATTCGCCTCGCCAGGGGCTTTCTTTTTCTCCCTGACCTTCCTTTGGTATGCTCATGTAAAGAGCGTGCGGCATGGAGTCCGCGCGCGGCAAGCTGAGGATGGAGGCTCGCTGATGGACGCCATGCCCTATCACGATGCCATAGGGCTGCTGAAGCTGGTTGAGATGACGAGCGACTTCATCGCCGTGTGCGCGCATGACGGAACGATTCTGCACATAAATCACCAGTTGCTTGATCTTCTCTCGGAGCTGCGGCCGCTTATCGTGGGTTCGAATATCAAAGATCTGCTCTTCAGTGTGTCATTTGAGCGCGCTGCCGATCACGAGCTGCCGTTTCCCTTGGACGGGTCCGATACCAAGCTCACGCTCAAGCTGTTCGACGGCTCGTTCACCCCGGTCCTCGCGCGCGCGGTCCAGCTATCTTCCGGCACATCCGAGCAGGCGGATTCCGGCAGGATTCTTGTCGTCATGCAAAGCCTCAAAGAGAGGTACGCCCGCGATGTGGAGTTGAACCGGGCTCTCTGCGAGCTGCAGTCGGCAAATAAGCGCCTTTCGGGGATTATTTCGGTTATCGTGGAAAGCATTGGAGCAACCGATCTTGCGAAACTGCTGGACACCGTCTTGAACGAGCTGGTCAGTGCACTCGATGCAGATGGCAGCGCGATCTACTTCTCAGAGAGCACCGGATTTCGACTGCGGGGCGTCTCGCGGAGTCTCTCTGAGTGCGATGTTCCGGTGTTTCTACCCTATGGCGTGGGCATCCCTACATATGTGATGCGCAAGCAGCGGTCCTGTCGGCTGTCTGTTCTGCCCGCCATCGATGAGGACGATCCGAGGATCATCATGTATGATCACGGCGATCGACAGCGGTTCTCCCTCAGGATCGAGGAAACCTTGCCGTTTCGCTCGCTCATCGCGGTTCCGGTGTTCTATGGGACGCAGGTTCTGGGCGTGATAGAGCTGGGCTGGAGTCGTCCGAAGACACAGCGCGCCTACGACGTCAAGGTGCTCGAGGTCATTTGCGAGTTCTTATCCATCCAGCTCGTCGGTTTGGTGAACAGCCTGCGATCCAAGCGCATGACCAAGCTCATCCGCTCGATCAATCATATCCGCGATACCCTGTTCGAGTTCGGTGTCGTCAGAAAGGGGACCTGGCCGAAGATCTCGAGCGAGATGCGCCGAGTCCTGTCGTGCGACCTCTATGAGTTTAAGTTCGATGCAGACAACGAGTGTTGGGCGCTCGATGTCAACGGCAGGTTCTTGGACATCCCTGGAAGCATCGATGAGATGTTCTTCTCCACCAGAGAAACGGCTGCTCGCCCGAACCCGGGTATCGAGGACTATCTGGCTCATGCAGGCGGCGCTCAGTCCACATGCAGCGACGATCTCGAGCGTGTGCGACTGGCCCGCTTCAACGTGGAGTCCACCTTCGGAAAATGGCTCAAATCCCACGGTTTGCCGGGGCAGGGGATCTTCGTTGACCCCGGTCCGCAGCTCATCGTCCAAGAACCTCCGACAGACGCGCGAACTGCCGATGATAGCGCCTCCGCTGCGCAGACGCCGGTACAGCTCGGACTGGAACACATGTATGTGCTGCTGCGCGACGAGTCATATGAGCCCCTTGATGATATGGAATACGACTACATGCTGTGGCTCGCGCACGAGTATGAGATCTACCTGGGTGATGCGACGCATAAGAAGCAGCAGGGCTGCATAGCTCAGACGCTTCAGGTCGGTATGAGAAACGCGCTCGGGAATGTACCCGGACTGACGACGGATTCGCTCTACTCGTCGGCGACGCGTCAGGCCCTTGTAGGGGGCGATTTCTACACGCTGATCCATCTTCCAGACGACTGCGCCGTCATGGTGGTCGGCGACGTATCGGGCAAGGGCGTCGAGGCGGCTTCCATGTCCGCGCTCGTGAAGACGGCGCTCACCGCATATGCCTGGGAGGGAGCGGATCCGGATGGCATGTGCCGCTCTCTCAACAGCATGCTGATGAGCTTCTCGCGTGTCGAGACATTCGCCAGCATGTTCATCGCCAAGATCGACCTGCGCCGCGGCAGGGCGTGGTACTGCTCGGCGGGCAGTCCCCCCGCGCTGCTCATCCGCTCCTCGATTCTCAAGAGTTCAGATGAAGCGCGATCGTGCACGCCTGAGTCCTGTGTCCTGGACATGCAGTCCGGCGTCGTCGGCGCGTTTGAGACCATGTCGTTCAAGGGGGGTTCCTTTGAGTTCTCCGCTGGTGACATACTGTTCATGTACACTGATGGTGCCATCGAGGCGCGCAACTCGAAAGGTGAGTTCTTCGGCGAGCAGCGTCTGCGCGATCATGTGATGCGTCACGTTCATCAAGGACTCCATGGATTGTGTCAGACGATTCTGGATGCTCTCGATGAGTTCACGGACTCGACGCTTGATGATGACATCGCTCTCGTTGCGCTTCGCTTTGACAGAGACAAGGAGCCTGAATGAGAATCGGGGCTCACAGCGCGCATGAGCGCTTCTCGCGCATTCGGCATGCGCTCGGCATCATCTTGGTGCTGAATCTCATGGTCGCGGTAGCAAAGATCTGGTACGGAAGCATCACCGGTGCCGTGTCGGTCCGTGCAGACGGTATCGCCTCGCTGTTCGACTCGGTATCAAATCTCGTCGGCATCATCGGTCTGGCCCTTGCAGCACGCCCCGCTGATCTGGATCACCCCTATGGTCATCAGAAATTCGAGACCTATGCCAGCGCCGGTATTGGGATCATGCTGCTCGGTGCAGCCTATTCAGTCGGATCCGAAGCCGTTGGCAGCCTCGTATTCGCCACCGCCGAGCCCCAGGTGAACGCCGGATCGTTTGCCGTCATGGTGATCACGCTGGCAGTGAACCTGTTCGTTGTCGTCTTTGAGCGAAATCGCGCCCGTGCGCTGCGCTCGGAGCTGCTTGAGGCGGATTCCTTTCACACGCTCGCGGATGTCCTCGTGACCCTTTCGGTCATTCTGGGTCTCGTGTTCGTGCGGGCGGGATGGCCCATCGCGGATCCAATCGTATCGATTCTGGTTGCAGTGATGATACTGAAGAGCGCCTACGAGGTGTTTCGTCAAGCCAGCGCGACGCTCTCCGACAAGGCGCGAATCTCCGTGCGTGAAGTCAAATCGGTTGTCAACTCGGTTCCCGGAGCGATCAACTGCCATAACGTTCGAACCCGCGGAACCGAGGGCGAGGTCTACATGGACCTGCATATCATGGTCGAGCCGTCCATGAGCATCGCTCATGCGCACGAGGTCGCCGGTCTGGTCGAGCGCGCGATCGCCGAGAGCTTTCCCCAGGTTGTCGACACCGTTGTACATGTCGAGCCTGATACGCCCGAGGAACGATTCCAGGCCGCAATGGACGATTCAGACATATCGTAGATGAAGAAATGGTTAAAATATAACCAACATGCTGCCATCTCGGAGCGAGTAGCCGAGCAGCTGTTTAGAACCGAGTCACCGGGGAATCAAAACGGTATGGATGGATGGAACGACATAGCAGTCATCGCGCCTGCGGGGGATATCGATATCGCGACAGTGTCTCTGCTGCGCTCCGAGATAGACAATTATGTGAAATCTGGCATCAGGCGGATTCTGCTCAACTGCGAGCATGTTGGATTCATAGACTCCACGGGTCTGGCGTTCCTGCTCGCCTGCGCTCGGAGTCTCATGCATGCAGGCGGTCTGCTGACGCTGGAAAACGCCTCACCCGAGATCATTCGCTTTCTTCAACGTGCGCAGCCGCTCGATGTGCTGCATGTCACCGCTGCCCATCGATTGCCGATCCCTGTTGCATCTCAAGATCAATCCCCTTTGTGGAGCAAGGCCATCGTCGTGCAGAAGGGGATCGAGAACCTGAGCTACTATCGGCATCGAGCCATCGATATACTGAGTGATCTGCCCATGGGCTACGATGCACGGTTGGACACGGTTTCTGCCTTGGGGGAGGCGCTCAGCAACGCTTATGATCACGCGGACTGCGATGGTGTGACCATGACGATACGCGCCTATGTCGATCGCGTCGTCGTGGAGGTCCTCGATTGCGGCGAGGGTTATGAAATCGGTGCTGACGAGGAGCCGGATGTGACCGAGGAGCGCGGGCGGGGCATCAGACTCATGCGGATGCTCGTCGACAGCGTGGAGGTGCACCGACGCACGGATGCACGAGGTACGCTCGTTCGACTCATCAAGCTTCTGTCGACAGTGGAGACGTGATCGGCGATCGAGCGGTATCACAGCACGTGCAGAAAAAGAGAAGCCGGTAGAGGAAAGCACCTCTACCGGCTCTTGTTGCTGGAGGCGACGCCCGGATTCGAACCGGGGATAAAGGCTTTGCAGGCCTCTGCCTTACCACTTGGCCACGTCGCCGAAGAAAAAGGCCGAATCTCGATCCGGCCGTTGCATGCGATGGAGCGGACAACGGGGTTCGAACCCGCGACCCCCACCTTGGCAAGGTGGTGCTCTACCAACTGAGCCATGTCCGCTTGCAGAGAGATAAGATACACGAGAACTCAGGTCCATGCAAGCCACATCGCAAAAAAACCGACGAGGGTCCTGCGACGAGGGCTTTTCATCGGATGACGGAGCACGGGAGCTGCAGTTGCGCTTTCGGATACCTCGGCATCCGCCCGATCGGACGGAGTCGCGCGTCACCGCTTGCGGCGACCGGTCGCATATGGTTTCGTCAGGATAGCGGTGTCCATCTGAGAGGCGCGATGCACGGCATCTCGCGCGAACCGCGACGCGCTTTTTCAGATTCGATCTTTACAGAGCTGCGCAGGTTCGCTATATTAGCACCTGCGCGTGCACGCAGGCGCAAATCGGGCGTTTAGCTCAGGGGGAGAGCGCTTCCCTGACACGGAAGAGGTCACAAGTTCAAATCTTGTAACGCCCACCACGAACAACGAGGTCAGATGCTGAAAAGCGTCTGACCTTATTTTGTAGTCGCTAACTTCTCGCCTTGCGGTACAAAGTCCTGTAAGCCGAGGTGCAATCGAGCGATAACGGAGCCGAAACCATCAAGCGAGTGTTTGTCTGCGGGACAGCAGGTATATCGATTTTTCCAGTGGATATAGTAACTTCAGTGCTTCCGTTCCGATTGCATGAAGCGAATGAGAAGAGGGCTCTACATCATGAGAATCCACACGATCAGGCCGTATGGCATCACCGCTCAGCAGTTCTTCGATACGCTCGCTGAGGAGCACGCCGATCTTCTGCTTGACGTGCGACTCAAGAACACCAATCAGCTTGCCGGATTCACAAAGAAGAACGATCTGGCGTATTTCGTGCCCAAGTTGCTCGACGCGGACTATGAGCACGATACGCTGTTTGCGCCAACTCCAGAGCTGTTCGGCGCCTATATCCATAAGACGATGTCATGGGAGAGCTTCTCCGAGGCTTATCGCGATGAGATGATCGCGCGCGACGCTGTCGTGCGGTTCTTCGACCGCTATGGCGGCTATGAGGTCGTTTGCTTGCTGGGCGCAGCGTCGCGTGAGCGGCGCAGCCATGTGGAGGTTCTGAGACGCATGCTTGAGGATGCCGACTGCAAGCGGACGCCGTCGCGATGATCGGGTTTCATCTGCAAGAGGTTGCATGAGATCGATCACGAGGCGGTCTTATGCTTCGGGATGGAGTCACAGCGCGCACCCTCTATCCGGATTCTGTTATAGAGAAATCTCGTATTCGAGTTGCGCCTGTTTGCAAAATCGACCTTTCAGGACATGAATATTTCGTGAATGGATATCGGGTCGTCTCAATTTGGGTAATTTCACACAGACGACACGGGGACGCAGACGTGTTCCCGCGATCGTACAAAGGCGAGGTGTCCCAACCGGCGTCATCGGCGCGCGGGAACCCGGAGGCCATACCGGCTTCTCCCCTCTGTCGCATGTGATCTCCGGGCGCGACCTCCTCCGCAACATCCTGCTGTGCTGCAGCCGCCGGTTGCGCCGCCTCGCCTATTCTCATGTGGTGCGAGCATCATAACCGCTTACCGAAAAAAGAAGTTGCCCCTGAGTTTCTTTGGTCGCCAGAATAAAACCAGATTCGGGCAGGGGCACAAAGGATATCATGTGCGGCTCGCGGGCTTAAGTTTCTGAAGGCGCATATGATTGTGCCGCCAAAGAAATGGCGGGTTTTATTGACATATATAAATACCCATGCTTATACTCGGGCTATGTCGAAGGTTCGTCTCCGGATAAAAATGGGAGTAGACGGCTAACCGGGTTGCATCTTGTTCGAGAGGGTCAGAATTGTTGCAAACCGACAGCAAAGGAGCTGAGTATCATGGTGGTAGTCAACGCGATGGGCGAGGTCTGTCCTGTTCCCGTGGTCATGACTCTGAAGGCGGCCGCCAAGCTCTCCGATGGCGGAACCATAGAGACGCGCGTGGACAACGAGGTCGCCGTTCAGAATCTCATGAAGATGGCGCAACAGAAAGGATATGTCGTCAGCTCGGAACGCATCGGTGACAAGGAGCACCGCGTCAAGATCACCATTCCCGCTCGCTCCGGACACGATCAGAATGAGGAAGCGGTTGATACACGGGAAGGGTCGGGTCATCGCGGCATCGTCGCCGTCATCTCGGCCGGCCATATGGGCTCAGGCGATGACAAGCTGGGTGCCATCCTTCTCAAGGGCTTCATCTATGCTCTCAGCCAGCAGGCCAAGCAGATCGATGCTGTGCTGCTGTACAACGGAGGCGTGAAGCTGGCCTGTTCGGGATCGGATTCCATTGAAGATCTGAAAGCCCTTGAGGATCGCGGATGCGCGATACTGAGCTGTGGAACCTGTCTTGACTGCTATGGTCTCACCGCCGCAGTGGAGGTCGGTGGCATCACGAACATGTATGAGATAGTCGATAGGCAGCTTCAGGCCGATTTGATCGTGCGGCCGTGATCACATTGGTACCTCATGCAAAGGCCTAGCCCTCATAATTTCGTATACCATGGTGTTTAGCGAGGACTAATTCACTTTCGCACTTAGGTGGTGTTCTCAACCGGGGTTCTTATGACGGCGCTGCTGTCGCGCCGGCTCAGCTTATAGCTCGCAATCGGTAGACGGACAATCGAAACCAATCTCGGGCTCGGCTGCGAACAGATTCCAATCGAGGCGGGACGAATAGTTGTCCAATTGAAAAATGGCTGTCGAGGGAGTTGTATGCGCGCCTATAGTCCTCTATATGCTGCATGCTCTTTTTATTACCACGAATGAAATTCGATACAATGAACGGAGATATAACACAGTGCCGTCGAGTATCCGTTGCGCTGAGCTGCGATAGGGCGTTTTCAGTACAAGAAAGAGCTTCATCGTCGCCGCCACCGGGGCCGGTGACGGTGGCGCATCGTTTGAGGGCTGCAGCCGTCTTCGGCCGCGATCAGCTCCGCTTCTCACAGAGGGTTGCCCAGAAGGTCGGAATGTTCAGATCGTGCAGTCTGCCCTCGCCGTGGGTGTCCTCATAGCAGTCGATGAGAGTGAAACCCGCCCGCAGCTGCCCTGCGATCTGCTCGTCGAAGGTATGCGAGAACTGGATGTCGTCCTCGTCGATGTCGAAGGTCGCCATGAGATCCGGATCGCGCAGCGGGTTGTGCGGCAGCCTGTTGACGATGCGCTCCTCCGCGCCGTCGAACGCATAGCCGAATCCGTTATCGAGTCCGCAGATCAGACGTCCGCCGTGCGCGAGCACGCGATGGCATTCGCGCCAGATCGGCAGGACCTCCTCGACGCAGCAGTTGGAGAGCGGACGGATGATCAGATCGAATGAGCCGTCGGAGAAGGGGAGGGCCTGGTCATGTCGGCGCGCGCGATCTCGATGTCATACCCCTCGCGCTCGGCGACGAGGCGGTCGGCTGCAACCATCTGCGGCGAGTAGTCGAGCACGGAGCATCGAGCGCCGATTGCGGCCATGAGGCGCATCTGCTGTTCGTGCGTTGTGGTCGGTGCAGCCGGCAATGCCGGCGATGCTCATACGACTCTTTTCAAATCGGTTTCAGATGACGAATTCATGCCTGCTGCGTGTCGTCTCGCAGCAGCCGGGTGAGGTTCTGGGTGAAGCGGCGGCGGTCATCTTCGGTGAAGGGTGCCGGCCCCTTGGTGCGCCCGCCGGTGCGACGGACCTTCTTCTCCTCATGACGAATGAGAAGATCTATGTCGATCGTCGCCTTCTGGTAGATGCGGCCGCGCACGCCGATGGCGGCGGCACCGCGTCCGAGCACCATTCCGGCCAGACCGATGTCCTGCGTGACGACGACATCGCCGGGTTCGAGCAGCTCGATGATGGCGAAGTCGGCGCTGTCGGCACCGACGGAGACTTCGAGGATCTCGACCCAGAAACCGGTGTGGGTCGCATCCCGCCCCCGCGCGCGGCCGACCTCTCGCGGATCGTCGCGACGGATCTGACGCGCGAGATTCTGCGTCGTGTTGCCGGCGATGACCGTGCGGACCCGAGCCTTGCGGGCGCAGGCGAGCGCCTCGCGCGTCACCGGGCAGGCGTCGGCGTCTATATACAGCGTGGGCGGCACAGACGGACTCCTTCAGACACATTGGTTGCTGCATGCAGGCATGATATCACATCGCTTGTCGTCTCGGCGCACGGAGCTGCTACTATGGTATGAAGCGGCGATGCGTCAGGCATGCGATGGCATGGCGGATCCGCCTCGACGTTTTCTTCGTGCACCATACTCAGCGATACGGGTCGCGGCAGCGCAGGGGGCTGAGTTGAAGGGAGCTGAGGGCGCGCGCACATCGCGCGCGACTCTGAGATATGAGTAATCGAGCCATGGATGGGAGTATGACTCATGGACGTGATGGGCATCGCCGAGGACAGCTGGGACCACGTCGTCGAGCTGCGTCGACAGTTCCATCGACATCCCGAGACGGGCTGGAGGGAGCAGGGGACGCAGAGGCTGATCGAGCAGGAGCTCGATGTTCTCGGTATTCCCTATGTCGAGGTCGCGGGGACCGGTGTCATCGCGACGCTCGTCGGCAAGAGGGGTCTGCCCGTGATCGGGTTGCGCGCCGACATGGATGCCCTTCCCGTCAAGGAGGAAACGGGGCTCCCGTTCGCGTCGGAGTACGAGAACACGAGCCATGCCTGCGGCCATGACGCACACATGGCGATGCTGCTCACGGCTGCGAAGATTCTGTCCGAGCACAGAGACGAGCTGAAGGGGACCGTCAGGTTCATATTCCAGCCGGCCGAGGAGCTCGGAGGAGGTGCGAAGAGGGTGGCGGCGTTGCCCGAGGTTCAAGATATCGATACCTTCATGGCCATCCACATCTGGTCGCCCATTCCCGTGGGCAAGATATCCGTTCAAGCGGGTCCGCGTATGTCAGCCTGCGATGTGTTCCGCCTGACCATCAGGGGAGACGGCGGCCATGCGGCGTCTCCGGAAACGGCGATAGACCCGATCCCGTGCGCCGCCGCGGTGATCAGCGCCCTGCAGACGATCGTGAGCAGGGAGATATCGTCGACCGAGGCGGCGGTTGTGAGCGTGTGCACGCTGAGGGCGGGTACGGGGTTCAACGTCATCCCCGACGAGGTGACGCTCACAGGGACCGTCAGGAGCTTCTCTCACGGGGTCCACGCGCAGATACCGCAGGCGATGGAGCGCATCATCGGCGGCACGTGCGACGCCTTCCGGACGACCTTCGAGCTCGACTACACCGAGGCGACCCCACCGGTCATAAACGACGAAGACTGCAGTCGTCGCGCGGAGGCCGCCGTGAGAGCGACAGCGGGAGACGAGGCGCTGATCGACTATCCCATGATCGGCGTCGCCGAGGACTTCTCGTTTTTCACGCGTGACAAGCCGGGCGTCCTTGCCCTGGTCGGTGGCGGCAAGCTCGAGGGACCGGTCTATCCGCACCATCATGCGAAATTCGATATCGATGAGCGGGGACTTGTGATGGGTGTGGCGCTGTTCGTGCAGTACGTTCTGGAAACGCAAGAAGAGATGAGATCGACCGCTCGACTGGGATGATGCCCACAGAGAGCTCATATCCGGTGGGGTGGATCAGCCGCTCGAATCGCATGCCGCATCATGCTCCGCGAAGCTGACGGACCGTCGGTGCCTAGCAGCCGCCCCTCGCATCTCTTGATGCAAGTGCGGCATTTCGGGCCCCTTGGAGGATGAAGGCTCTCTGCTCTTCTGTTGATGACTCGTAGCATCGATTCAGGTCGGCTTGCTGAGGATCTGAGAACTCGACGGGGGAGAAGTCACGACCGGCGAGCTCATCCAAGGTGCAATGGAGCAGATCGGCGATGTCGCAGGCGTCCTCCAGCCGAAGTTTCCGCTCTCTGTCCTCCCAGGCTTTTATCTGGCGCTCAGGAACCCCCAGAGCTTCAGAAAAGGTTCTGCGGCTAACATATCCAGCAGCTTTGCGCAGACGAACAAGTTGAAGATTCATAATCGTTCCAATCGATGTCACAACTGATAGTACACATATGGTGACACTTATTCAAATTTTTATGAATAAAGGTATTGCTTAAGACACGTATTGTGTCTATTCTTATGAGTGAAAGACACGAAATGTGACATAATGTAAATAAACATACACGTTTTGTGTTTGGGAGGCACCATCGCATGAATAGAGAGAAGGTAGGACGGCGTATTTTCATCTGGCTTATGAACGCTGACATGACGCAGAACGATCTGGCTGTTCGCTTAAGCGTTTCGCCGGCGAAGGTGAGGGATTGGATCTGTGGGACCTGCTCAATCAGCTTTGATCATGCTGAACAGATTTGCAGCCTATTCGGAAAAACACTAGACGAACTCGCGGGTAGAAAATCGATCTAACGGTTTTGAATTCATGGAGCAAATGGCGTTGAAGGCCGCATTCAACGTACCGCGTCCGGTGAAGGAGCTCACAGGTTGCCGCCCTCATACACATTGACAATAGACCTCTGTTTCGAGCATCGGTTTTCTTGTTCCGATTTTTTTTCCGTCGACCACACAGACTATGCAGGCGTTTTCCAATTTGTATGTCATCCAGTGCAGCACATCGAAAGGAGGGGGAAATGGTGCACATCGTTGTTGCGACCCATGGTGGCCTCGCCGGAGGAATCCTATCGACTCTGGCTCTGGTGACAGGTGATGTGGATGAGATCAGCGCTCTCGCGCTATTGGAAGGAGATGATCCGAGTGCGTTTGAATTGCAGATGCGAGGCGTTATAGAGAAGTTGAATGCGCTGCCGGGAAGCGAAGGCACGCTCGTTCTCGTCGATCTTCTCGGCGGAACTCCGTCGACGTGCGCTGCCCGAATCATCTCCGATGAGGGATCGGCGCGTATCCGTTGCCTGACAGGGCTGAACTTTCCGATGCTCGTGGAGGCGGTCTTCAACCGAGAGCGCAAGTCACTCGTCGAACTTGAGGCGTCGTGCGCGCAGGCAGCGCGAGCAGGCATCATCCAGCTTGCGGATCTGGTGCCTGAGCACTCGCCCTAGCATCGCGTAGCACATGCAGGCCGCAAGCGAAGGTGTATTCAAGATCTGATGAAGGAGGATATCTTGATCATCCAAGCATTGCTCGTCGCGCTGATCACCACCTGCAGCAGCTGGTGGTTCAGCCATGCGATCACTCGTTCGTGGCTCTATCCAATCTGGTCGGGGTTTCTTGTCGGCATTGTCATGGGGCAGCCCCTCCAGGGGATGATGATCGCCGCCGCAATCAACCTGCCCTATATCGGCTTCATCACCGCAGGCGGATCGATGCCGGGCAACCCGCAGTTCGCTGGTCCAGTGGGAACAGCACTGGCGCTGGTCTCCGGTCTCGACGTCAACACCGCAACGACCGTCGGTGTCATCCTGGGCAGCGTCACCATTCTTGTATGGACCGTGTACATGTCCGTCAACACCTTCTGGGTCCATATGGCGGAGAACTTCCTGGAAGCGGGCAACATCCGCGCCATGCGGATCTGCAACTACGTTCCATCATTTCTGGTCTCCGCGCTCATCAACGGCGTTCCCGCCTATCTGGTCGTCGTGCTCGGCGCGCCCTTCGGTGGATGGCTGCAGAGCTTCCCGCAGTGGATCGTCGACGCGTTCGGCGTGATCGGCGGGCTCATGCCCGCTCTCGGTATCGCGATGCTGTTGCAGTATCTGAACAAACCCAAGCTCACGGCGTTCTTTTTCCTGGGCTTCGCCTTGGCGCAGTTCGCGAGCTTCTCGACCATGATCATCACGTTTCTGGGGGTCATCATCGCCGTGCTCATCTACAACTTCAACGGGTTCGCGCAGATCGAACAGGCGGGTGAGTAGGCATGACACAGCTAAAGAAATCGACGTTGATCAAAAATTGGCTGCTCACGTATTCCTCGGAGACATGCTACAACTATGAGCGGATGCAGGGGCTTGGCAACACCAACGCGTTCGTGCCGGTGATCCGGGAGCTGTACCCGAGAGAGCGACAGGCAGAAGAGCTCAAGAAGTATCTTGTCTTCTACAACACGGAACCGTCTTGGATGGGCACGATCATCAACGGCATCAGCTCGGCTATGGAGGAGAAGCGTGCAAACGGAGCCCAGATCAGCGCGGATGACATCACCGTTTTGCGCGCGGCCCTCATGGGGCCCATGGCTGGCATCGGCGATACGGTGTCGCAATCGATCGCCTATCCGGTCCTCGCCGGCATCTGCATCCAGCTTGCCCTGGCGGGGAACTTCGCGGGACCGATCCTGTTCGAGACCGTGTTCAAGATCCTGATGCTCACCTGTGGCTATAACATGTTCATGCTCGGCTATCGCAAGGGCAAAGATGCCATCGTCGAGCTGCTCTCAAGCGGCATCATCAATCGCATATTGAACGCGGTGAGTGTTGTCGGCCTCATGGTCGTCGGAGCCATGACCGTTCAGAACGTCCACCTCGATCTGTCGTTTGCACAATTCACCTGGAGCAATGAACTCGGTGACGTCAAATTCAACTTGCAAAAGGGCGTCTTCGATGCGCTGCTGCCCGGGCTTCTGCCCATGCTGGTCGTTCTCGGTGTATGGTTTCTGCTGCGAAAGAAAGTCAAACCTCTTTACCTTGTGCTCATCATTTTCGGCCTCGGCTTTTTGATCGTCGGCTTGGAGGCGCTGTGCGGCGCATACGCATAAAGCCGGTCCATGTCGGCGACTCCAGCGCGAAGACAAAGCGGTCCGCGCGTTCGCGCAGACGGTACAACCGCTTCTTGAATGTGTCGGGTTCAGATCAGCGCGACGGGAGGAGAGCATGAAACAGGAATTCAACATCTATCCGTCCATCATGTGCAGCGCTCCTTGGGATGTCAAAGGCTATATCGATGCATTCGAGCGCGCCGGGGTCGCCGGTGTGCACTTCGACGTCATGGATGGTCACTACGTTCCCAACGTCATGCTCGGGACCGATGACTTCGATGCCATAGCCTCGATCACCGAGCTCTCCTTGGATGTGCACATCATGGCCGAGGGAGCCGACGCCTTCGTCTCGTTTTTCAAGCTGCGGCCGCATGACCGCTGCTGCTTTCATCCCGAGACGTGCGCGCAGCCCTACAGGCTCCTCGAGCGTATTCGACGCCGGGCGTCGGCGTGCGGTCTGGCCTTGAGCCCGGGCACCCCGGTCGGCTATGTCACCGAGTGTCTGGAGCTGCTCGACTTCGTGCTCGTGATGGCGGTCAGTCCCGGCTTTGCCGGACAGACCATGGTTGCGGACCATCTGAACAAGGTCAAGCGGATACGGGAGCTTGTCCGCCGAGCCGACCATCCCATAGAGATCGTCATCGATGGCAACACGACGGTCGCGAATGCGCGACGGATGATCGAAGCCGGCGCGAACGGGTTCGTCGTCGGTACATCGTCGCTGATGGGCGAGGGCCCCGCTGGCTTCGCCACGCTGTACGAGGCGTATCTCACAGGTCTTGCCAGCTGAGCTTGTCTGATCAGAAACTTGCAGGTCAACAACGGAATGTGAGGTAACATGATCGACAGTAATCTGAGATTCGTCCGCATCGACGATCGCCTCATACACGGGCAGGTCATCACGGCATGGCTGCACGCCTATCACGATGTGACCCATATCCTCGTCGTGGACGACGACGTGAGCGCCGATCCGTTCATGAGGCAGATGTTCGGACTGCTGGTGCCCTCCGGCATCACCATCGATGTCACCGATGTCGCAGGGGCTATCGAGCTATGCGCCGCCGGGTTGCCCAGACCGACCATGATGCTCGTGAAGTACCCGCTCACGGTCAAGCGCCTGATCGACGGCGGCGTCAGCATCGAGTTTCTGAACATCGGCGGCATGGGGATGGCGGCGAACAGGAAGAAGTTCTTCCAAAACGTAGCCGCCTCCGATCTTGAACGGCAGATCTTGAAGGAGCTTATAGATAGCGGTATGAAGGTGGAGATTCAGATCGTCCCGGCTCAAAAGCAGGTCGACGTCGCATCTCTGCTCAGATAAGCTGCTCGTAGATAGCCGACCGCCCTGCATCTGCTCGAGAGGAGCGCATATGGAACCATCGTCATATCGGCAATCGACTATGAAGGCCTGCCGCCTTCACGGCATCGGCGACTTCCGTACCGATGAGGTCCGGATCCCCGAGCCCGTGGGAGAACAGCTGCTGATCAAAGTCGGGGCGTGCGGCGTCTGCGGATCGGACATCCCGCGCATCTTCACTCTGGGCACCAGCAAGCAGCGCTATCCGCTCACGATCGGCCATGAGTTCGGTGGGAAGATCGTGGAGGTCGGCGACGATGCCGATCCCTCGCTCGTGGGAACGCGAGGTGCGATCTTTCCCTGCATCCCCTGTCGGAGCTGCGGAGCGTGCCTGTCGGGCAACTACGCCATGTGCGAGGACTATGACTATCTGGGGAGCCGCAGCGACGGAGGTTTCGCGCGGTATTGTCTTGTCCCCTCCGCGTGGCACGTCGTTTTCAGCACAGACCCGAAGACGACCGATGACAGCCTCGCGATGGTCGAACCGTGCACCGTGGCCCAGCATGCGTTGCGTCGCGGGGAGGTGCGCGCCGGCATGAACGTCCTGATCTTCGGCGCGGGCCCTATCGGCATCATGGCCGAGCGCTGGGCGAGGATCTTCGGCGCGCGCACGGTCGCGATCTGCGAGATCGTCGAGGAGAAGGTCGAATTCGCGCGTCAGCGCGGCGCGCAGGTGATCAACGGTTCGGCGTGCGATATCCGAGAGGCGTTTCGCGAACTCAGCGCCGGCCGGGATGCCGACGTCGTGATCGAGGGAACGGGGACCGGGGCGGCTCTCGGGCAGGCCATCGAGTGCGCGCGCACGTTCGGCACCGTCGTTCTGCTGGGCAATCCGGTGCGCGACACGACGATATCGCTGAGTCAGCACAGCGCGATCCTGCGAAAGGAGCTGTCTCTCAAGGGAATCTGGAATTCGCACTACGCCGCGACGCCGGTCAACGAGTGGCAATTCAGCGTCGCGATGATCGACGCGGGCGACATGATCGTCGATGATCTGGTCACCGCGATCTGCGATCTTGATGAGCTCCCCGGGCTGTGCCGGGACATCTTCGAGCGTCGCGTCACGGTCTGCAAGGCCATCTGCCGCCCCCGGACGCAGTCATGAGAAGCAGCGGGTCCCGTCTGAGCGCGTTTCTCAGGGCCCTCAGCGTTGCCACATATGATCGAGCGGGCCCGGCCCCCGGCCCAGATCCAATCCGGCTGCGAGCGCTCCGGTGACATAGCTCTTCGCTTGGTTGACGGCGGCGATGAGGCCCAGCCCCTGCGCGAGTCCGCATGCTATCGCCGAGGACAGCGTGCATCCGGTTCCGTGGGTGTTGGCGGTCTCGATGCGCGGATGGCGAAACCAGGTGACGGACGTCTTGATCGCATCACCCTCTCCGGTGCGCTCGGCAAGCAGATCGTTCGATTCGTCGGTCATGTGGCCGCCCTTGACGAGCACGGCGCAGCCGATGCGCGCCGCCAGCTCGCGTGCAGCTCGCTCCTGCTCGTGAGCCGTGGTGATCTCGAGGCCGCTCAGCTCCTCGGCCTCCGGCACATTGGGCGTGATGACGGTCGCCAGCGGGAACAGCAGCTCAGCGAGCGCGCTCGCAGCGTCCTCGTCGATGAGCCGCGAGCCCGCTGTGGAGACCATAACCGGATCAACAACGATGTTTCGCGCGCCCCACCGCGTAAGTCGCTCGGCGATCGTCTCGACGATCTCGGTTGAGGAGACCATGCCGATCTTGACGGCTGCCGGCGGGATGTCCTCGAACACGGCATCGATCTGCTCGGCGACGATTCGAGGTGTCGCTTCGAGCACATCGCGAACCCCCAACGTGTTCTGCGCGGTGAGCGCTGTGATAGCCGTCTCGGCGAACAGATGGTGGGCGGCTATGGTCTTGATATCCGCCTGAATGCCGGCCCCGCCGCTTGAGTCCGATCCCGCTATGCTCAGAACTGCCGGAATGACCCTGGTTTCCATATGATCCCCTTTCCTTCTCAGAACATGAAGGCTCGCTGAACCGGTCTGGCGCGATCGGATGAGACCGGGCCTCAGATATCGTCTACCCATGTGCCATATCGAAAGTGCTATTTCATGCCATCTCGATGAAACGCTCGCACCGCGCACATTCTCAGCGCGCGCGTCGCCGCTTCGATGTCCGCGGCGGCGAAGATCGCCGAGACGATGGCCGCGCCGTCGGCACCGGTACCAAAGAGCAAGGGGATGGTGCGCTCGCTCAGTCCGCCGATGGCGGTCACGGGTATGGACACGGCCCGACAGATTCCGCTCAGGGTTTCGCGTGTAACCGGAGTGGCGTCAGCCTTGGTTTGCGTGCTGAACATGGCTCCGACGCCGAGGTAGTCGGCACCCGCCTCCTCAGCCGCCAGCGCCTCGGCCACCGTGCGGGCCGAGACCCCGATGATCGCATCGTCCCCGAGCCGGGCTCGCGCCTCCCGGCAGGCGGTGTCGGTCTGTCCCACATGGACCCCGTCGGCACCGGAGCGTGCGGCAGCCTCGACGTCATCGTCGATGATGAGGGGGATGCCGTGCGCGCGGCAGCAGGGTACGAGCCGCTCCGCGATAGCGGCGACCTCGGCTGTCGGCCGATCCTTCTCGCGCAGCTGCACGCAGGTCGCGCCTCCTTCGATCGCTTGGAGCACGCACGCCTCCAGCGTGCGGCCGGCGAGCCAGCTGCGGTCGGTCACGGCGTAGATCAGCATGCTTGCGCGAATCCGCTCGCGTGACCACATGCCGCGACGGCGGGGGTCTTGCGCGGCGAAGCGCTCCATCACAGAACCTCGACTCTGGCACGTCGATCAAGTGTCGGGGCGTCCATGTTGCAGATGGCGTCGATAAGATAGATGCGGAAGCTGCCGCTGCCATCGAGTGCGTCCATGCGAGCCCGAGCGACCTCGCCGGCGATTCCCATGCAGGCCACAGCTGAGACGACGGCATCGAGCCGCTCATCGAAAGAGGCGATGACGTGGGCGCCGACGAGGCAGGAGAGCATGCAGCCCGTGCCCGTGATCGAGCTCATCATGGCAACGCCGTTAGTGATGGCGCGCACGCGTGTTTCGTCAGCTACGATATCGATCGCGCCGGTGATGGCGATGATCGCGTGGAGTCGCGCAGCGAGCTCGCGTGCGAACTCCGCGCTCGACTCGAGGTTGTCTCGCGTGATCGCGTCATCGGGTCCTGCATCGACGCCACGTGTCGAGGCAGCCGCACCGGCGATCGCCTTGATCTCGCTCATGTTGCCGCGTACGACCGTGACCGGCAGGGTATCGACCAGCTCGGTGGCGATGCGCGTGCGCAGCGCTGAGGCACCTGCTCCCACCGGGTCGACCACGATGGGGTGGTCCAGCTCCGCGGAGCGCGCCCCTGCCACGCGCATGCCCTCTATGGAGCGCTGGTTGAGCGTGCCGATGTTGAGAACGAGCCCCCCGCAGATCGAGGTGATGTCAGCCACCTCGGCCGCATCGTCGCTCATGATGGGAGAGGCGCCGCATGCGAGCAAGGCGTTGGCGCAATCGTTGGCGGTCACATAGTTTGTGATGCTGTGAACCAGAGGTGAGGTCGCGCGGACGCGAGCGAGGCTCTCGCCGAGGTGTTCCAGATCCATGTCGTAGCCCTTCTGTCACGGCGCTGCCTCTCTGTCGGCCGCGCCTCATTCCAGCGGCTGATCGCCCGCCGATCAGCTCGCATCGAGATCGATGGTGGTGCCCTCGAGAACCTTGTTGACGGTTCGCACGGCGCACATCTTGCCGCACATCGTGCAGGTTCCCTCGGTCGCGGCCGGCGAGGCCTCGAAGCGGGCGCGAGCCGTCGCCGGATCGAGCGCAGCGGGCCACATGGCCTCCCAGTCGAGCTTGCGGCGGGCCTGCGCCATGCGCGCGTCGGCGTCGCGCGCGCCGGGCACGCCCTTGGCGATGTCGGCGGCGTGCGCGGCGATCCTGGTCGCGATGAGGCCGTCGAGCACGTCGTCGGCGTCGGGCAGGCACAGGTGCTCAGCGGGCGTCACGTAGCACAGGAAGTCCGCGCCCGCGCTCGCCGAGATCGCGCCGCCGATCGCCGCGGTGATGTGATCGTAGCCCACGCCGACATCGCACACGAGGGGCCCGAGCACGTAGAACGGAGCGTTGTGGCACAGCCGCTTCTGCATCTTGACCGTCGCTGCGATCTCGTCGATCGCCATGTGACCTGGGCCCTCGACCATGACCTGCACGCCGGCGTCCCACGCTCGGCGCGTGAGCTTGCCCAGCTCGATCATCTCGGCGGTCTCGGTCGCATCGTTGGCGTCATAGAGGCACCCCGGTCGGCACGAGTCCCCCAGCGAGATCGTGACATCGAACTCATGGCAGATCTCGAGCACCTCATCGAAGCGCTCGTAGAACGGGTTCTCCGCTCCGGTCACCTCCATCCAGCCGAACAGCAGGCTGCCCCCGCGCGAGACGATGTTCATGAGCCGGCCCGTCTGCTTGAACGTCTCGACGACGCGCCGGTTGATGCCCGCATGGATCGTCAGGAAGTCGACGCCGTCCTCGGCGTGGGTGCGCACGACGCGCAGGAGGTCATCGCCGGTGAGCTCGACGAGCGGCTTCTCGAGGTAGCCGATCGCGTCATACATCGGCACGGTGCCCACCATGAGCGGGGTCTTCGCGATGAGGTCGCGTCTGAACGCCTGGGTCTTGCCGGCGTTGGAGAGATCCATGATGGCATCGGCGCCGTTGTCCTGCGCGATGCCGACCTTGCGCCACTCTTCGGCGGCGTCGGCGCGGTCCCCGGAGATCCCGAGGTTCACGTTGACCTTCGTCGAGAGGCCCTCGCCGACGCCTACGGGCGCGAGCCCCTTCGCGAGATGGACGACATTGGCGGGTATGGCGATGCGTCCGTCGGCGACGCGCTCGCGGATGAACTCGACGTCGCGTTGCTCGCGCTCCGCGACCGCGCGCATGGCGGCCGTGATGCGACCAGCGCGCGCGAACTCCATCTGCGTGACGGGAGCGCTCGGGCTCTGAGGCTCGCTCTTCGATTTCGGTTCGCAACCTCTTGGTGTGCGGCGTCCGTGTTCGCTGTCACTGATGTTCATATCTTTTCCCTTCGTTGGCATTACCCATATCAGGTTTTTCGGGTCGGAGCGAGCGCGCTCCCTCTCAGCCTGCCGTCTGCGCAAGCTCCCCGTGATCTGCGATCGCGCCTGGCGGCGCGATCCCGTCGCGTCGATGCGATCCGCTCGATTATACGCTCAAACGAGCGCCCGTCTCGCAACGGGCGAAACGGGCGCAAAGGCTTCGTGTGTCGATCGTACGTGCCAGCCGATCGCGGCTACAGCGTGAGGTCGGGGTAGTGGCATCTCACGACATGGCCCGGCTCCACGATTGTGTCCGGTGGAACCTCCCTGGCGCACTTCTCGGTCGCATGCGGGCATCGCGTGCGAAACGGACACCCCGAGGGGAGCGTGGTAGAGGTGGGGATATCGCCTTCAAGCAGCACATGGTGCTTCTTGATCTCCGGATCGGGCACAGGCACCGCGGAGAGCAGCGCCTGCGTATAGGGATGACGCGGATTGCGGTAGAGATCCTCGTTCGGCGCGACCTCCATGATCGAGCCCAGGTACATGACGGCGATGCGGTCGGATATCATCTCGACGACGGCGAGATCATGCGATATGAACAGATAGGTGAGGTTGAACTTCTCCTGCAGATCACGCAGGAGATTCAGGACCTGCGCCTGGATCGAGACGTCGAGCGCCGAGACCGGCTCATCGGCGATGATGAGCTTCGGCTGCACGGACAGGGCGCGCGCGATGCCGATGCGCTGCCGCTGGCCTCCGGAGAACTCATGGGGATAGCGCTCGCCATGGGCCGCAGAAAGCCCGACGACATCGAGCAGCTCCTGGGCGCGCCGCAGACGCTCCCCGGTGGAGAGCGAGGTGTGAACGAGGAGGGGCTCGCTGATGATGTCCTGCACCTTCATGCGGGGATTGAGCGAGCCGTAGGGATCTTGGAACACGACCTGCATGTCCGATCTCAGCGGACGCATCTGCTTGTCAGACAGCTTTGAGATCTCACGGCCATCGAACCATATCTCACCCTCATCGGGTTTGATCAGGTGGTCGAGAAGTCGGCTTGTCGTGGACTTGCCGCAACCGGATTCCCCTACGATGGCGAAGGTCTCACCGGCAGCGATGTCGAAGGAGACGTCGTTCACGGCATGGACGAACTTCGTCGGCTTGCCGAAGAACGACTTGCTGACCGGGAAGCGCTTCGTGAGGTTCTTGATCGAGACGAGGGTATCAGGCATGGGCCAGCACCTCCTTCCGCTCGTTTTCGCTCAGAAGGCAGCTCGACAGGTGATCGGGCGCGACCGGATGCAGGGTCGCCTCGTGCGTGCGGCACCGCTCCTGAGCGAAGGAGCAACGCGGTGCGAAGCGGCAGCCCGAGGGCATGGCGGCGAGATCGGGCACGCTGCCCGGGATCGAAGGAAGCCGTTTCACGCGGCTGCCGAGCCTGGGCACCGAGGCGATAAGGCCCTTGGTGTAGGGATGGTCAGGATGCGCGAACAGCTCTCGCGTCGAGGTCTGCTCGACGATGCCACCGGCGTACATGACGATGACGCGGCTGCAGGTCTCGGCGACGACGCCCAAGTCGTGCGTGATGAGCAGGATGGCGGTGTTGCGCTCGCGGCGGATCTGCTCCATGAGAGCCAGGATCTGCGCTTGGATCGTCACATCCAGGGCCGTGGTCGGCTCGTCGGCGATCAGGATCTTGGGCTCGCATGACATCGCCATCGCGATCATGACGCGTTGGCACATGCCTCCGGACAGCTCGTGCGGGTAGCTTCTGAGCGTCATCTTGGGCTCGGGGATGCCGACGGAGGCGAGCACGCGGAGGCAGCGCTCGTGGACCTCCCTTTTCGACAGATCGTTGTGCAGCGTGATGGCCTCTGCGAGCTGGTCCTCGACGCGCATGATCGGATCGAGCGAGTTCATGGGCTCTTGGAAGATCATCGCGATGTCGTTGCCGCGGATGGAGCGCATCCTTTTTTCCGAGAGCTTCAGCAGATCGTCGCCACCGAACATGACCTCACCTGAGATCCTGCTCGTCTGGCGGGGGAGCAATCGCAAGACGGACAGCGACGAGACGGATTTGCCGCAGCCGGACTCGCCGACCAAACCGACGATCTCACCGGGATGCAGGTCGAACGATACGTCGCTCACCGCGGTGATCCACGTCTTGCGATCGCGCTTGAATTCGGTCGTGAGGCCTCGGACCTCCAACAGGGGTGCTGACATGAAGACCACCGTTCAGTTTAACTTGGGATCGAGCGTGTCGCGCAGACCGTCGCCAAACAGGTTGAACGCGAGCACGGTAAGAAAGATGACCAGACCGGGGAAGAGCACGAGATGCGGCGCGGTCGCGATATAGCTGCGTCCCTGCGAGAGAATCGCGCCCCACTCGGGTTCGGTGACATTCGCGCCCAGACCGAGAAACGAAAGGCTTGACGCCGTCAGAATGGCACCGCCCACGTTCATGGAGAAATTGACGATCAGGGCCTGCATCGTACCGGGGAAGATATGAACGAACATCGTCCTGGCCGTTGAGCAGCCGACCGATTTCGCGACCTCGACATACAGCTCTCCGCGCACCTCGAGCACGGCTCCCCGGATGATGCGCGCGAACGTGGGAACGGTGAACACCGCGACGCCGATCATGATGTTTTTGATGCCCGGTCCGATGATGGCGACGATCGCCATGGCGAGCAGCATACCCGGGAACGCGAACATGATGTCGCAGACGCGCATGATGATCGCGTCGACGATTCCGCCGAGAAACCCTGCGAGCAAGCCGAGCACCACGCCGACCACGGTTCCGAGCACCGAGGCGGTGACGGCCGTGCCGATGGAGAGCTGCGTGCCCGCGAGGATTCGACTGAACACGTCCCGTCCGAACTCATCGCAGCCCCAGATATGCGTCGCGCTCGGACCGGAGTACAGGGCCGCGTAATCGTAGGCTCCCGGGTCATACGGGGTGATCTGCGGGCCGATGACGGCGATCACCAAGACGAACACGATGAAGAAGAAGCCTGCGACGGCGGTCTTGCGCCGCCAGAACTTCTTTATGAACTGCCTCCACGGGCTCACGGCGCGCGGCAGCTCCTCGCCCGCCGCGAATGCGCCCTCAGCGTTCTTCGTGGTTGTATCTGCCATGATCTGCCTTTCCTAGTCGTAGCGCACGCGCGGGTTGATGATGCCGTACAAGACATCGGCGATCAGGTTGACGACCATGTATTCCAATGAGAAGAACAAGATGAGCGTCTGGATCACCTGGTAGTCGCGGTAGCCGATCGAAGCCACGAGCAACCTGCCCAGTCCGGGAATCGAAAACACGGTCTCGACGACGACGGAGCCGGCGATCAGCGCGCCGATCTGCAACGCCGCCACCGTCACGACATCGATCGAAGAGTTCTTGAAGGCATGGCGCCAGATCACCTTCGATTCGCTCAGGCCTTTGGCGCGCGAGGTCCGGATGTAGTCGCGACCGAGGTTCTCGACCATCGAGGAGCGCGTGACGCGCGCGAGAATGGACATGATGCCGGCACCCATGGCGAGCGACGGCAGAATGTAACCCTGCCATGTGTCGACCCCGCCCGTGGGCAGCAGACCGAAGCCGACCGAGAAGATCTCCATGAGCTGAAGACCGAGCCAGAAGTTCGGTATGGAGATGCCGGCGATCGCGATGACCATGCCCACGATATCGAGCGAGCGTCCACGGTTGATAGCGGCGACGGCACCGATGATCACACCGAACAGCGCGGACCACGTGATAGAGCAGATCGTCAGATACATCGTGATGGGCAGTCGGGGAGCCAGCAGGGACCCCACCGTCTCCTTGTTCGAGAAGGATATCCCGAAGTCACCATGGAACAGTCCCGTGACCCAGTCGATGTACTGCGTGAGCAACGGCTTGTTGAGGCCGAGCTGCTCGCGTATCTGCTCGACCTCACCGAGGCGCGCCTGCGGCCCGGCGACCATGCGCGCGGGATCGCCCGGGATGAGGTGGATGAACATGAAGACGAGAACGGAGATGATGAACAGAAGCGGAATCATGTTCAGTATCCGCTTGACGAGATATTTCCCCATATGCTGCCTTTCCGTGCGATGCAACGCGCATGCCAGCCGTCAGATAATCGGCTGGCATGCGATTAGGCTCAATTGCGCGAATGCGGGTCGCTGCGCGCCTCGCTACACCGATAGCTTCTCGTTGATGATATCAAGACCCTGAGGCGGGTTGGTCACATTGGAGAGGCAGGAGTTGTACGCGATCAGCGAGTTATCGCTGGCGAGGTAGATCCAGGGGCACTCATCCCAGGCGATGTCCTGGCACGCGCCGTAGTGCTTGTTCTGCTCTTCGAGAGTCGGCGCGGCGTTGCCGGCCTCGAGCTCGGCGTTGAATTTGTCGTTCTTCCAAAACGCCGTGTTGTACCCGGTCGGCGGTACCATGGCCTCGGAGAGCAGGGAGCGCATGAAGCCGTCGGCATCGGTCTGCGACCAGTTGACATACCAGGTCTGGAGCTTCGTCTCGCTCTCGGACGCCTCTGCGAGCACGCCGTTTGTCGCCGCGTCTCCGGGTTTCACATCGACTTTGACATTGATCTTGGCAAGCTGCTGCATGACGAACGTCATGCCCTTCGTCTCCTGCGAGGAGTTGTCACCGATCATCTCTATGCTGAAACCATCTTCCAGGCCCGCTTCTTTGAGCAGGCTCTTCGCTTTTTCGATGTCGTAGTCGAAGGGCTTTTGCTCCTTGTATCCCGGAACGGTGGCGGGCAGGACCGAGGTCGCCGGCGTCGCGGCGCCAGCGTACATGACGTCGACGTAATCCTGCTGATTGAGGGCGTAGTTGAGCGCTTGGCGGACACGGACGTCATCAAGCGGTTTGACGTCGTTGTTGAGTGTCACGTAGCGCATGGTCGTGGAGGGGATGGAAAGCAGGTTGATGTTGCCGGCGCTGCGGATCGTCGCCACCTGATCGGCTGGTACGGGATAGGCGACCTGGACCTCGCCGGTCTGCAGCATCGCGATGCGCGAGCCGGCTTCGGGGACCTCGCGGAAGGTGACCGAGTCGATCTTGGGCGCCTTGCCCCAGTAGTCATCGTTGCGCACCAGGGTGGTGTGGTCGCCCTGCGAGTACTCCTTGAGTTTGAACGGTCCGGAGCCGGCGGACTCCTTCATGTAGTCATGGGAGGAATCGGTGACCACCTTGCCGCTGATGATGAAGAACTGGGCCATCGAGTTCAAAAATGGCGCGAAGGGCTTGGCGAGATGGAACACGACGGTGCTCTCATCGGGTGCCTCGGCGCTGTTGACGCGGGTGACCTCGGTGTTCTCATCGATGGTCTCGATAAAGGTGCGGCGGCGCCGCCAGTTGTTCTTCTTATCGATGGCCTGCTGGTAGTTCGTGAGCACGACGGAGGAGTCGAACGCGGATCCATCGGTGAATGTGACGTCGTCACGCAGATGGAACGTATATGTGAGAGCATCGTCGGAAATCTCCCAGCTCTTGGCGAGGCGGGGAACGAACTTCATGTCCTTGTCGTAGGCGAGAAGCGAATCGTAGATGTAGAGCACGACGTTGCCCGAGGTGCCGTCCGACCAGTTCATCGGATGCAGCTCCTTGACCGGAGTCTCCACCGCGATGGTCGCGTCGTTGGACTTCGCCTTGCTATCCGTCTTGGTCGCGCGCACGACGAAGCCGTCCTTGTCGGCCTTGAGAAGATCGCTCGATGAGGAGCCACCCGCAGATCCGCTGCCCTTCGCATCTTTCGATGCGCCCTTGCAGCCCGCGAGACCCAGCCCGGCTGCGACAGCCGTCGTCGCGATGCCGGCGGCGAGAAAGCCTCTGCGTGTGATATTCAGATTCGCGGCCCGCTGTTCCGATGGGGTTGTCTTTCCTGTGCTCATCGATCGTTCCTTTCCTCGTGGTTCAGTGCTCTGATCACTGCCGTGCGATCAACTGGGGCACGTCAGACAGACTCGCATTGACACCGATGCTTCAGCAGATGGCGCATCCGCGCCCGATCGAGCATCCGATGGCTGCGAGAAGACTGTCAATCATTCACGCGTGTACCCATTTGCTAACGAGCGTAGCACACTCTATGCTACCCTCGTTAGCAAATAGGCGAACAGTCGCGATGGGCCCTCCGACGTATCGGCGCGCTCCAGCCAGAGAGAAAGGACCGCCATGTACCGCTTCGATCGCGAACGCTACGATGAGCGGATGAAGTGGTTCGTGAATGATCGCTTCGGCATGTTCATCCATTTCGGGCTCTATGCGATTCCCGCCCGCGGCGAGTGGGTCATGAGCATCGAGGAGATGGATGAGACTGCCTACGCTCGCTACTTCGACCAGTTCGATCCGACCGCTTTCGACGCGCGCGCCTGGGCTCGCTCGGCGCGCTCCGCCGGCGTGCGCTACGCTGTGCTGACGGCGAAGCATCATGACGGCTTCTGCCTCTATGACACGGCGACGACCGATTTCAAATCGACGTGCACGCATCTCGGCCGCGATATCGTGGCCGAGTTCCTCGAGGCGTTTCGCGCGGAGGGCATCCGCGTCGGGCTCTACTACTCGCTCATCGACTGGCATCATCCGGATTTTCCGCAATTCGGCGACAGGCAGGCTCCGCTCCGCCGCGATTCCCTGCGGGGCGCGAACACGCACCGCGTCTTCAGCCGCTATCTCGATTTCATGCACGAGCAGGTGCGCGAGCTGTGCGAGAACTACGGTGCGCTCGATCTTCTGTGGTTCGATTTCTCCTATGATGAGCTGCGAGGGGAGGCGTGGCGCGCCACCGATCTCATGAACATGGTGCGCTCATTGCAGCCCGGAGTGATCGTGAACAACCGTCTGGAGGTCAGCGGTGAGGGGTTGGGATCGCTTGCCGCCTGCGCGCCGACCGCCTACCATGGAGACTTTGTGACACCCGAGCAGATCATTCCGCCCCGGGGTCTGGTTGACGCCCACGGTGATCCGCTCGTCTGGGAGGCCTGTCTCACCCTGAACGACAACTGGGGATACTGCGCGACCGATTTGAACTACAAATCCGCCTCCCTCATCATACACAAGCTCGTCGAATGCGTATCGAAGGGTGGCAACATGATCGTGAATGTCGGCCCGGATGCCACCGGACGCTTTCCGGAGCCCTCGATGCGCATTCTGGAGACCGTGGGCTCCTGGTTGGCGCGCAACGGGGAAAGCGTCTACGGATGCGGCCCGTCTCAGGGGGGGCCGATCGAACCGGAGCGGCCCGAATGGGGGCGGATCACGCGCGACGGCGACACGTATTTCGCGCATCTGTACGAAAGCGCGCTCGGGCCGGTACCGCTGCTCGGCTTCCCGCCGGACCGCATCGCCGCGATGCGCCGTGTCGCAGACGGCTCGGAGGTGAGACAGTCTGAGAGCTGGACTCACAGCGATTACCCCGATATCGCTTTTGCCGATCTCGGACCTCTCGCCGAGCTGCCCGACTCGATCGATACGGTGATCGGTGTCAATGTGGTATAACATCACTCAAGGAAAGGCAGGTGCAGGTCCCCGATCTCTGCACTGCCTTTCCTGTGTCTTTCAGCCGGTGCACAAGCCATCCGATCTGCTCGAGCCCATAGAGGCGACAGATGGAACACAGACGATAGGAGCGCGGCAGCCATGTTCTCTCAGGCATTGACCGATTACACGCGAGCGCGGCTTGCGAGGCGAGCCGATCTTCTCGAGCCGCTCAGCGAGCAGATCGAGCACGAACTTGCCAGCCAGCAGCAAGACGTCGCGGAGCTTCTTCGCTACCTGTATGCGACGCTGCCGATAAGCGATGTGTTCGATGCAGCCCCAGGATTGCTCGCGTCCTTCGCCTCCCACGCCGTCATGCTTCGGCGTGAGATGCCTTGGGCGGCCGAGGCCTCGGAGCGGATCTTCGTGCATGATATCGCCTGCCCTCGCATCAACAACGAGCCCCTGACCGATTGCCGAGACGTCTTCTGGCGCGCGCTCAGAGATCGCGTCGCGGGAAAGACGGACGTCGAAGCCGTGATCGAGGTGAATTACTGGTGCGCAGAACGCGTCACCTACCAGCAGTCCGACGGTCGCACGCTCGATCCGCTGGCCTTGCTGGGATGCGGAAGGGGCCGCTGCGGGGAGGAATCGACGTTTCTCGTGAGCGCGCTGCGCAGCGTCGGGATCCCCGCGCGTCAGATCTATACGCCCTGCTGGGCGCACTGCGATGACAACCACGCATGGGTCGAGGTACACGTGGACGGCCGCTGGCGCTATCTGGGCGCTTGCGAGCCCGAGGAGGTGCTCGACCGCGGCTGGTTCACGGCGGCCTCCGGGCGCGCCATGATGGTGCGGACGGTGCTGTACTCCGATTTCATGTGCGATCTCACCTGCGATCGCGCCAGGCTCGCGCGCGACGGCAGCACGGTCATCGAGAACATCACATCGTTCTACGCGCCGACGACGGTGCTGAACGTGCAGGTGCGTCGCGCTGACGGCAGCCCGGCCCGGCACGTCCAGATCGATCTGAGCTATCTGAACGCAGCCGCCTGGCGCGAGATCGGCCACGTGATCACCGACGCGAAGGGCTCGGCCTCGATCGAGATCGGCATGGGAACGCTGCGCCTGCTGGCCAGCGATGAGACGAGCATGGCAGAGACCCTTGTGAGCACATCTGAGACCGACCGGGTCGAACTCGTGCTCGCTGCCGCTCCCTGCGCGGCATCCGAGCCGGTCCAGCGCGCCTGGTGCGACCTGGACGTCCGCGCACCCCTCGACCATCCGGCGCCCTCAAGCCAGCCCGCTCCCGAGCTGCTCGGCATCGGAAGGGCGCGCAGAGCTCGCGCCGACGAGCATCGACGCGAGCGCCTGGATGCGCTCGGCGCGCGCTCGGCGCGCTCGGCGGCTCGCGTGATCGAGCGCTATCGGTCCGCGGGCGCGCTGGCCGGCGACGATACGTGGGAGGCGCGGATAGGGGAGTGGTTCGGCGACGCGTTCGGCAACGCCTCGGAGATCGAGCGCTTTCTGCTGCGCGATATCGAGCGGGACCGACTTGAGCTGCTCTCGACGCTGTCGAAGAAGGACTGCTGCGACGCGACCGCAGCGATTCTGGAGGCCCATCTGCGCCATGCGCGGTCGCTCAGGCAGGCGAGCTTGGAGCGCATCGAGCGCCAGGGAGCTGATCCAGAGCTCGCCCGCAGCCTCTTCCGCTCCTTCGTTTTGTGTCCCCGCGTGCACACCGAGCAGCTCAGCTCGGCCTCAGAAGCCATCGTCGCAGCTTTTGGCGACAAGGAGCGCGAGATGATGATCGAGCGCCCCGCGAGCATCTGGGAGCGCATCGAGCGCGAGATCGGATTCGCGCGCGATGAGCATCGCTTCGAGCTGGTCGCCTCGCCTGCCGCCGCGCTTCGCTCCGGTCAGGCTGCACCGCAGACCAGACGCACCCTGTTCGTATGCATCGCTCGGGCTCTCGGGATCCCCGCCAGATTGAACCCGCTCGACCTCACGGCGCAGTACTGGGATCACGGGTCGTTCAAGGAGGCGAGCGCAGTGGAGGAGCCGGATGGAAGCTGTCTCGAGCTCGCTTTTCCGCAAGAGGGGATCGTCTACGGCAGGGATTGGAGCCTGGCTCGGCTCATCCAGTCGGCCGGCACGGGTGATGCGCGGATGCGCCTGAAGTTCGATATGCTCGATCTGCGAGCCGAGCAGCTTCCGGCCGCTCTGCGCGAGATGCGCCTTCCGCGCGGTTGCTATCGGCTCACCTCCACGGTTCGGGTGCCGGCAGGCGACCAGCAGGTCTCAGAGCTCGACTTCGAGCTGGGTGATCCGGCGAGCGTAGCGGTGCGCCTCAGGGTGCGCGAGCCCGAGGCGCGCGACATGCTCACGCGGATCCCTCTCGAAGACTTCACACTCGAATCCGAGGATGGAGGCGACCTGAGCGTCGCGGTCCAAGCGCAGGGACACTGCGCGCTCGTCTGCTTTCTAAGGCTGCGCGAGGAGCCCACCGAGCACCTGCTCAACGAGCTTCGCGAGCAAGCTGAGCAGCTCGAGTCGTCAGAGCTGTCGATCCTGCTGGTTGTACCTGCGGCGGCGCAGCTTTCCGATCCCACCTTGTCGCGAACTCGCTCGGCGCTGCCCGAGGCGCATCTGTGCCGGCAGGACTTCTCCGAGCTTCCCGAGCGACTCGCGCGTCGCATGTTCGCCGAGCCCGGCAAGCTTCCCCTGGCGCTGCTCGTTCAGACCGAGCGGGGAGGCCTGATCGGACGCTACGCGCAGGCGGGCTACAACGTCGGGACGGTGAATCTCGTGCTCCGGCTTGCGGCGCTCGCGAATCTCACGGTGTCCTCTCAGGGGGAGAGCGGAGCCTGACGCGAAGCGTTGCGTCAACCGCTTGCCGAAACTTTAACGGCAGACGGTATCTGGTCAACCGTGAACGGTCAATATCTCAATGATGCCTTGCGTGCCCTCCTGCATGGGCATATAACGATGGAAATCAGTTTGGAAACGTTTCCAAACAGGCGTCCATTCCTAAGGAGGAATTCGCTATGATGGAGAGAAGGCAGTTCATCAAAGTCGGGCTAGGGTCGGTGGCGGGCGTGACGATGCTGGCCGCAACGGGGTGCAAGGGCGCTTCCGCAGGCGGATCCGGATCGACGTCGGGTGCCTCCGAGGACGCGAAGGGCAAGGTCTACTTCCAGAGCTTCAAGCCCGAGCAGGACAAGCAGTGGAACGCGCTCGCGAAGATCTTCACGAAGGAGACCGGCATCCCCATGACCGTCAAGACGGCGGCTCAGGGCCAGTATGAGACCGAGCTCAAGTCGAACATGGCCAAGAAGGAGCCGCCGACGCTGTTCCAGGTCAACGGACCGGTGGGTCTGGCCTCCTGGAAGGACTACTGCTACGATCTCGATGGCGCCGACATCATGAACGAGCTGGCGTACGACAACTTCAAACTCGTCGGCGACGACGGCAAGGTCAAGGGCGTCGCCTACGTCATCGAGACCTACGGCATCATCTGCAACACGAGCCTGTTGAAGAAGGCCGGCCACAAGATCGAGGACATCACCGACTTCGCCTCCCTCAAGAAGATCGCCCAAGATATCACGAAACGCAAAGACGAGCTCGGTTTCTCCGCGTTCGGTTCGGCGGGCCTGGACAACAGCTCCTACTGGCGCTACACCACTCACCTGGCGAACCTGCCCATCTACTATGAGTACAAGGCGGACAACATCAAGACCACCGATGCGATCAAGGGGACCTATCTGCCGAACTATCGCGATATCTTTGATCTCTACATCAACAACGAGACCGCAGACCCCTCACAGCTGTCGACCAAGACCGCAGATGACGCGACCGCCGAGTTCGTGACCGGCAAGTGCGTGTTCTATCAGAACGGCACCTGGGAGTACGCCAACATCAAGGATGTCGGCGATGACAATCTGGGGATCCTGCCGATCTACATCGGCGTCGCCGGTGAGCAGAACCAGGGTCTGTGCACCGGGTCGGAGAACTACTGGTGCGTGAACAAGAACGTCTCCGAAGATGATATCGCCGCGACGCTCAAATTCATGAACTGGTGCGTCACCTCCAAGGCCGGTGTGGAAGCGATGTGCGGCACCGACAAGGCCATCGGGGATCTCGATGGCATGGGCTTCGTGATCCCGTTCAAGAAGAACAAGAAATCGACGAACCCGCTGACGCTGCTGTCCGACAAGTATCTGGCAGATGGCAAGACACCCGTGGACTGGCTGTTCAGCACGATCCCGAGCGAGAACTGGAAGACGGCTCTGCAGTCGGCACTCACGAGCTACGCGGCCGATCAGTCCGACTCGACTTGGGACGGGGTCAAGAAGGCGTTCGTCGACGGGTGGGCCACCGAGGCCAAGGCGTCGAAGAAGAACGCCTGATATCAGCTCTGATCCCTGCGGGGTCAGGACTCGGTCGAGAACGGTCTCATATGCAGCGGGCAACTCGCGCGCCTGCCCGCTGCTTTTTTGCGCGCAAAGGAGGTTGACATCATGGAGAAGGCGATTCGGCGCTATCTGCCGATCTTCGTCGTGCCCACGTTCGCGGCGTTCGTCATCGGATTCATCGTTCCGTTTGCCATGGGCATCTGGCTATCGCTGTGCAACTTCACCACGGTGACCGACGCGACGTTCACCGGGTTGGAGAACTACGCTCTCGCGCTTCAGGATACGATCTTTCAGCACGCGTTCTGGTTCACTGCGCTGTTCACCGTCGTCTCGCTCGTGGTCATCAATCTCATCGCCTTCGCCCTGGCGCTCGGACTCACCAAACGGCTGCGGGGCACGAACGTGTTCCGTACGATCTTCTTCATGCCCAATCTGATCGGCGGCATCGTGCTCGGCTACATCTGGCAGCTCATCTTCAACGGCATCCTGGCCGGCTACAGCCAGGCGCTCGCGCTCAACCAGTGGTACGGTTTCGTCGGCCTCGTGATACTGGTCTCCTGGCAGCAGATCGGCTACATGATGATCATCTACATCGCCGGTCTGCAGGCGATTCCGACCGATGTCATGGAGGCCGCCCAGGTCGACGGGGCGAGCAGCTGGCGACGACTGCGCGGCGTGATCATCCCCATGATGATGCCCGCGATCACGATCTGCACGTTTCTGTCGGTCACCAACGGCTTCAAGCTGTTCGATCAGAACCTGTCGCTCACGGCCGGCGCGCCCGCAAAGCTCTCCGAGATGCTCGCGCTCAACATCTACAACACGTTCTACGGGCGAACGGGCTGGGAGGGGGTTGGTCAGGCGAAGGCGGTCATCTTCTTCATACTCGTTGTCGCCATCGGGCTCATCCAGCTTCGGGCCACGCGCTCCAAGGAGGTGCAGCAGTAGATGAAGAGCAGAAATCGCCTGAGCTGGCTGGGCACGGTGGCTCTCACAGCTCTGAGCATCGCCTGGGTCGCGCCGATCCTGATCGTTGTCGCCAACTCGTTCAAAAAGGGCACCTTCATCAGCCTCGAGCCGTTCAAGCTGCCCGACGCGAAGACGTTCGCCGAGTTTCTGAACTTTCGCAACGCGATCGACGAGTACGGTTTTCTGGATTCGGTCTGGTGGACGGTGTTCATCACCGTGGGATCGGTTGCGGTCATCCTGCTGTGCACCTCGATGTGCGCCTGGTTCATCACCCGGGTGAGAAATCGCTTCACCAAAACCGTCTACGTGCTGTGCGTGTTCTCCATGGTCGTGCCGTTCCAGATGGTTATGTTCACCCTCTCCTACCTGTGCAACCACCTGGGCCTCGACACACCTTGGGGAATCATCATCGTCTATCTGGGCTTCGGGGCGGGTCTCGCCGTCTTCATGTTCTGCGGATTCGTGAAGTCCATCCCCATCGAGATCGAGGAGGCCGCCCTGATCGACGGGTGCTCGCCTCTGCGCACGTTCTTCTCGGTGGTGCTGCCCATCATGAAGCCGACCTACATCTCTGTTGGCATCCTCGAGACGATGTGGATCTGGAACGACTTCCTGTTGCCCTACCTGGTGCTCGACACCAACAAGTACAAGACGATCTCGATCGTCATCCAGTTCATGAAGGGCTCCTACGGTCGGGTCGACATGGGATCGATCATGGCGGCTCTGGTCATGGCGGTCATTCCCGTGGTCATCTTCTACCTGGCATGTCAGAAGCACATCATCAAAGGCGTCGCCGCCGGAGCGGTCAAGGGATAGGCCATGGACATTCGAGACATCGCCCGTCTGTCAGGGTACAGCCTGGGCACGGTATCACGTGTGCTCAACGGGCGCGAGAACGTGAGCGAGCGGGCGCGCGCGCGTGTGCTCGAGGTCGTGGAGGCCCATGGGTACGAGCCCAACGAGAACGCCAGGTTCCTGAAGATGCAGGAGGCCACCTCGGTGGTCGTATTCGTGAAGGGCACGCGCAACATGCTGTTTGCCGACATATTGGAGCGCATCATGTCGCAGCTCGCTGAAACCGGGGAGCAGGCCTGCGTCAGCTATCTCGATGAGGACGCTGACGAGGTGCGCTCCGCTCTACGCTTTCAGCAGATACGCCATCCCAAGGGCATGATCTTTCTGGGTGGCGATCCCGCCTTCTTCGAGAGGAGCTTCGCGCGTATCGAGGTGCCCTGCGTTCTCATCACGAATACGGTATCTGATCTCGGGTTTCGCAATCTCTCGAGCTTCTCGACGGACGACACGGCCGCTGCAAGGGAGATCGTGGGGTGGCTCGGCGCATGCGGTCACGAGCGCATCGGCATCATCGGTGGATCCCTGACGCCCGGCCAGATCAGCTATCGGCGTCTGATGGGTGCTCAAAACGCGCTGGATTGCGCAGGTATCGACTTGGACTTCGAGCGCGACTACGAGCCGTGCCGCTACTCGATGGAGGCGGGCTACGAGGCGATCGTGCGCCTCCTTGCTCGCTCGCCCGACATCACAGCCGTCTTCGCGCTCGGAGACGTCATCGCGCTCGGCGCGGCGCGCGCGGTCTTCGACATGGGCAGGCGCATCCCCGAGGATCTGTCGCTGGCGGGCTTCGATGGCATAGCGTCATCTCAGTTCTCGGTGCCGCGCCTCACGACGATCTGCCAGGACAGCGCTCAGCTCGCATCGCGCGGTGTCGTCGCGCTGCTGCGCGCCATGGCCGCTGAGGTGGAGCCGGTCCATGAGGTCGTCCCGTTCAAGCTCTACAAGCGCGAGAGCGTGCGCCCCCTCTCATGAGGTGCGCTCATCCCAGCGGGAACGCCGGTGCCAGGACCGGAAACCCGCTCACCGATCCAAAGGAGGGGAGCGAATGAGATGCGCGGGCATCCTGATGCCGGTCAGCTCGCTGCCCTCCAAGCGGGGCATCGGAACCTTGGGCGATCAGGCGCGACGGTTCATCGACTTTCTGGTTCGCTCGGGGCAGTCCGCCTGGCAGATCCTGCCGATCGTTCCCACCGGGTACGGGGATTCCCCCTACCAGTCGTTCTCCAGCTTCGCCGGCAACCCTTATCTGATCGATCTGGATGACCTCGCAGACGAGGGCCTTATCTGTCGCGCGGAGCTCGACCGCATCGATTGGGGAGCAGACGTCGCGCGCGTGGATTACGAGGCGCTGTACCGGGAGCGCTTCGCGCCTCTGCGCGCCGCGGTCGAGCGGCTCGGCGCGGCGAGTCCGGCGGCCCTTTCGGCCTTCACGAGAGCGCAGGCGAGCTGGCTCGATGACTATGCGCTGTTCATGGCGATCAAGGACGCGCACGGCGGTGCCGCATGGAGCTCATGGGAGCCACCGCTGCGCTTCAGGCAGCCCGCGGCGATTCACCGGGTCCGCTCTGAGCTCGCGGACGGGATCGCCTTCTGGAAGGGTGTCCAATTCCTGTTCTTTCGGCAGTGGGCGCGCCTCGCCGCGCGCGCCGCGACCGCCGACGTCGCGATCATCGGGGATCTTCCCATCTACGTCGCCTGGGACAGCGCCGATGTCTGGGCCCATCCCGAGCAGTTCCAGCTCGATGCCGAGGAGACGCCGATCGAGGTGGCGGGCTGTCCTCCCGACGGGTTCTCAGCGGAGGGCCAGCGCTGGGGCAACCCCTTATTCGACTGGGACCGCATGCGAGCGGGGGGCTATCGCTGGTGGATCGACAGGATCGCCTATCAGCTCCGTCTGTTCGATGTTTTGAGAATAGACCACTATCGGGGTTTCGATTCCTATTACGCCATCCCCCGCGCATCGACGACCGCGCGCGGCGGGCGCTGGCGCAAGGGTCCTGGCATCGAGTTCTTTCGAGCCTTGAAGCGCTCGATCGGAGAGGGCAGGATCATCGCAGAGGATCTGGGGTTCACCACGGCCTCCGTGCGTCATCTGCTCGCACAGACGGGCTACCCGGGAATGAAGGTGCTCCAGTTCGCATTCGACAGTCGCGACGGCGACGGCGGGCGATCCATGCCGGGCGATTACCCGCGCAACTGCGTGGCGTATGTGGGCACCCACGACAACGACACGGTGCTCGGCTGGCTCGAGAGCGCCCCGGCCGAGGACGTGGTTCGGGCCCGCGCATCTCTTTTTCTCGATGCAGACGTCGACGCGAACTGGGCGATGATGCGCGCCATCTGGAACAGTCCCGCTGACACCGCGATCGTCCAGATGCAAGACGTGCTCGGTCTGGACGGGAGCGCACGGATGAACACGCCTTCCACCCTCGGCGGCAACTGGACATGGCGCGCTCTGCCCGGATTCGCCTCCGATGATCTCGCCGAGCGGCTCCACTGCGAGATGGAGCGCTGCGGCCGCCTCCCGGATCCATCGGATCGGCATCGCGTCGCGGAGCCGATGGCCGGCTGCGGGCAGCTGCATGATGAGACGAGATCAAGTATGGGAAATCGCCTCGCCAGAGCGGATGATGCAAACGGCGAGCAACAACATGAGAGGGGTTGCGATCATGGCAGAGGTCAGTCTGAGACATGTTGAGAAAATCTATCCGAGCACCGAAAGGGGCATGAGACGCGCGCAGCGCGGGCACGCGCAGGTCAAACGGGGTGCGAACCTCAAGGTGACCGAGGAAGGCGTGGTCGCCGTCGAGGACTTCAGTCTCGATATCCGCGACCGCGAGTTCATCGTGCTCGTCGGTCCATCTGGCTGCGGCAAGTCCACGACGCTGCGCATGGTGGCCGGACTCGAGGACATCACGCGAGGCGAGATCTACATCGACGGCAAGCTCATGAACGACGTGGAGCCCAAGAACCGCGACATCGCGATGGTCTTCCAGAACTACGCGCTGTACCCGCACATGACGGTGCGCGGCAACATGGAGTTTCCGCTGAAGCTTCGGCACATGGACAAGGCCGAGATCGCCGAAAAGGTGGAGCGCGCCGCAGAGATCCTGGGCATCACCGAGTACCTCGACCGCCGGCCCAAGGCGCTCTCCGGTGGTCAGCGGCAGCGCGTCGCCATCGGACGCGCGATCGTGCGCGAGCCCAAGGTGCTGCTCATGGACGAGCCGCTGTCCAATCTCGATGCGAAGCTGCGCAACCAGATGCGCACCGAGATCATCAAGCTCAGGCAGCGCATCGACACGACGTTCATCTATGTGACGCACGACCAGACCGAGGCCATGACCCTGGGCGATCGCATCGTCGTCATCAAGGACGGTCAGATCCAGCAGATCGGCACGCCGCAGGAGGTCTATGAGCACCCGTCGAATCTGTTCGTCGCGTGCTTCATCGGGGTGCCCCAGATGAATCTCTACGACGCCGAGCTTCTGCTCGATGACGCCGGCTCCTATACGGTGCGCCTCGCCGATGCGACCATCGTGCCCTCAGAGGACAAGCAGCGGCGCCTGCGCGAGCTCGGCGTGCGCCCGCAGGCCATCAGCCTGGGCGTCCGACCCGAGCACATCGCCCTGCTCGGCGACGTTCAAGGAGCGATACCCGGCGTGGTCGAGGTCACCGAGATGATGGGGGGAGCCGTCCACCTGCACGTGAGAGCATGCGATCGCGAAAGCATCATCATCGTGCAGACCACGAGCATGGAGGGAGCGACGCCGCCGCGCATCGAGGTCGGCTCGCCGATCTCCTTCACGTTCGGCGGAAACATGATCCATCTGTTCAGCCGCGAGACCAAAGAGAACCTGGAGCGCGATCAGCCGCGACGCAAGAAAGCTTGATAGCCCTTGTAGGCCTCATAGATATCCGCCTTGCTGGCGACCTCCCACAGTGCGTGCATCGACAGCACCGGGACACCGGCGTCGATGACGTCCATGCCGTACTCGGCGAGGATGTAGGCGATGGTCCCGCCGCCGCCCGCGTCGACCCGGCCGAGCTCGCAGGTCTGGAATCGCACGCCCGCCTCGTCCATGATGTCGCGCAGCAGCGCCATGTACTCGGCGTCCGCGTCGTTGCAGCCGAATTTTCCGCGCGCGCCCGTGTACTTGTTGAAGCACAGACCCCGACCGAGGAAGGCGGCGTTTCTCTTCTCGAAGCGACTGGCGTAGGCGGCGTCGAAACCGGCCGAGACATCCGATGAGAGCATTCTGGAGCGCTCGAGCGCGCGCCGCACCGCCAGAGGACCGGTCTCGCCGGCTGCGGTCATGATTTCGGCGACGGTGTTCTCGAAGAAGCGACTCGTCATGCCAGAGGCTCCCACCGACCCGATCTCCTCCTTGTCTGTGAGCAGGCAGATGCTCGTGCGTTCGACTGATTCGACCGCGAGCTGCGCGGCAAGCGAGGTGTAGGCGCATACCCGGTCGTCCTGGCCGTATCCCAGGATCATCGAGCGGTCGAGTCCCATCTCGCGGGCCGGACCGGCCGGGACGACCTCGATCTCCGCGGACAGCAGGTCCTCTTCCTCGATATCGTAGGTCTCACGCAGGATATCGAGCAGACGGCGCGACACCGCCTCTTCGCCGGTCGCCGCAGCCGCATCGGACCCACTCGATCCGTCCGTCTCGCCGGCTGTGTCATCGGCGGGTCGGCCACCGACGATGACATCGAGGTTCTCCGCTTCGACGGCTTCCTTGGCGGGCTTGGACATCTGCTCGCTCGCGAGGTGGATCAAAAGATCGGAGATCGTGAACACCGGATCACCCGCGCGATCGCCCACATTGATGTCGACGAGTGTCCCGTCGCGCTTCGCGACCACACCCACGAGCGCGAGCGGTGTGGCGACCCAATGGTAGGGTTTCACGCCCCCGTAGTAGTGCGTATCGAGATAGGCCAGATCTCCTGCCTGGAACAAGGGGTTCTGCTTGAGGTCGAGACGGGGGCTGTCGATGTGCGCACCCAGGATCGAGAAGCCTCGCTCGAGCGGAGCGGATCCGATGTTGGCGAGCATGAGCGCCTTGCCATGGTTCACGGCATAGACCCGATCACCCGGCTTGATTCCGCCTGAGGCGAGAGCCTCGTCGAGAGCGATATAGCCGGCCGAGCGGGCGAGCTCGACGCCGCGCCGGACGCACAGCCGCTCGGTCTTGCACTCTGAGAGAAACGAGCGATATGCTTCGCTCAACCTGTCGATCTCATCCAAGTCGTCCCTGTCGTATCCGAGCCACGCGCATGTCCGTTCCATATCGGTCCTCTCTGCGTCTTCGCGCCGAGCGCGCGTCTCGGCGCGCGCGGCCCCATTTCGGGCATGATACCCACAAGGCATGGTAGCACGCGCCGGAGCGGCGCGCGTGCTGCGGTCGCGCGCCGCTGTTCCGATGAAATCGCCTCCCGCATCCGGGTGCGGGCTCCCATGTCCTACACTGGATGGTCGAGCAGGGCATCAGCGTCGCGCGCGCCTGCGGGCGGCGCGGCTCAAGAGAGATACGAGGTTCTCATGACAGATTCTGCAAGCGGATACACGCTTCAGCAGGCGTCGGTCGCTCCCGCCGCCGATACCTGCGATGAGCCCGTGCGGCGCACCATCGCCGTCGTGGACGGCAACTCGCTCATGCATCGGGCGTTCCATGCGATCCCGCCGTCCATGAACGCGCCGGACGGCAGACCCACAAACGCCGTGTTCGGCTTTCTCAACATGTTTCTCAAGATGGTCGACGCGTTTCATCCCGATGGCATCGCCGTGGCATTCGACAAGGGCAAGCCGCTCGTGCGCATGGAGATGCTGCCGAGCTACAAGGCCCAGCGCCCGCCGATGGACGAGGATCTCCACGTCCAGTTTCCCATGATCAAGCAGTTGCTGGAGCATCTGTCGATTCCGATTCTCGAGGCGGCCGGCTGGGAGGGCGATGACATCCTGGGCACCTTGGCGCGCCTGGGTGAGCAGGAGGGCTTGGACATGCTGCTGATCACCGGGGATCGCGACATGTACCAGCTCACGACCGAGCACGTGAAAATCGTCGGCACCAAGCGCGGTCTGTCCGATGTGCAGCTCATGACCCCGCAGGTCGTCGAGGATCTCTATCACGGCATCACGCCGGCGCTCGTGCCGGATTTCTACGGGCTCAAAGGGGATTCCTCCGACAACATCCCCGGCGTGCCCGGCATCGGTCCCAAGAAGGCCAGCGCGCTCATCATGCGCTACGGCAGCTTGGATGAGGTCATCGCCCATGCCGAGGAGGTGCCCGGCAAGATGGGCGAGAACCTGCGCGCCCACATCGACGACGCGCTGCTCTCAAGGCGCGTCGCGACGATACAGACGGACGCTCCGGTGGAACTCGACATGAGAGAGCTGAGCTTTCCCGCCTTCGACGCCCATGCGGTCCATGACGCACTGGGCGAGCTGGGCATCATGGCGATGCAGAACCGCTTTCTGATGCTGATCGGCGACGATGAGGGCCCCTCCTCGCCGGATGGCGAGACGCTCGCGGTCGCGGACGCGCTCATCGCGCGCGCCGAGACAGCAGAGGGCATCGATGAGGCTGTCGCAGAGCTCGTCCGCGCCATCGATGCGGGCGAGTGGATCGCAGCCGTCATCGATGACGACAAGAAGGACGGTGCCCTGTTCGGCCTCACGCACACGCTGTGGGTGGCGACCTCGGAGCGGCTCATCGCCTTCGAGGAGCCCGAGGGCACCGAAGCGGTCTCAACAGAGCACGCCGGAGGGATCGATCTTACGGCCGGGCTCGTGCGCGGGGTGATCTCGCGTCTTCTCGCCGACGCGCGTCTGTGCGCGCCGGACATGAAGTCGCTCATCCGCGAGCTGGTCCCCGCCGACTCCAGCGAGCCCGCGCTCACCGATGCGCTCGAGATCGATGTGTCGCGCACGTTCGACACGACACTGGCCGCCTATCTGCTCGACTCGGCCCGCTCGCACTTCGATGACGGCTATATCGCCGACACGTATCTGAGCGTCTCGCTGCCGCCGGCGCGCGGGGAGGCGGGAGCGCCCACCGACGCGCCGGTCGCCTCGGCGCGCGCCGCCGCCGTCGCGCGAGCCGCGCGCGAGCCGCTCGCGCGCGCACTCGAGCTGCGGGGCGCGAAGAACGTCTTCTGGGACATCGAGACCCCGCTCGTCCCGGTGCTCGTGGCGATGGAGCGCACGGGCATGCTCGTCGATCCCGGCTGTCTGAAAGATCTCTCCGAGGGCCTGGAGTCTCAGATCGACGAGCTCGCCGTGCGCATTCGTGCGCTCGCCGGCGACTCCGACTTCAACATCTCGAGCCCCATGCAGCTGTCTCACATCCTGTTCGATGTCATGGGTCTGCCCACCAAGGGTCTCAAGAAGACGCATCGCGGCTACTACTCGACCAACGCGCGAGTTCTCGATGAGCTGGCGCAGGACAACGAACTGGTCCGTCTCATCTTGGAGTACCGGGAGAAGACGAAGATCAAGTCGACCTATCTGGATACGCTGGGACCGCTGCGCCGTCAGGACGGTCGGGTTCACACGACCTACAACCAGACCATCACGGCGACCGGCAGGCTGTCCTCGTCCAATCCCAACCTGCAGAACATCCCGACGCGCTCAGAGCTCGGCCACACCGTCAAGACCGCGTTCTCGGCTGGGGAGGGTGCGCTGTTCCTCGCGGTCGACTACTCTCAGATCGAGCTGCGCCTGCTCGCGCATCTTTCCGGCGACGAGCATCTGATCCGGGCGTTTCGCGAGGGCGAGGACTTCCACGCGGAGACGGCCGCGCGCGTGTTCGGCGTCCCGGTCGATGAGGTCACGCCGCGGCTGCGCAGCCGGGCCAAGGCCGTGAACTTCGGGATCGTCTACGGCCAGCAGGCCTTCGGACTGTCCCAGACGCTGGACATCCCGGTATCCGAGGCCCAGGAGATGATCGATCGCTATTTCGAGGCGTATCCGGGGGTGCGGGCGTTTCTCGATCGGACGGTCGCCGAGGCCGCCGAGCGCGGCTACGCCGAGACGATGTTCGGTCGCAGGCGACCCATTCCCGAGCTCAGGATGAAAAACGCCACGCAGCGCAGCTTCGGTGAGCGCACGGCTATGAACCATCCGATGCAGGGCAGCGCCGCGGACATCATCAAGATCGCGATGCGCCGCGTCGCCGAGCGACTGCACGGCGGCGACCTGCATGCCAAGATGATCCTTCAAGTCCACGACGAACTCGATTTCGAGTGCCCGATCGCGGAGGTCGCCGACGTGTCAGCCATGGTACGCGAGGAGATGGAGGGCGTCGTCAAGCTGAAGGTCCCGCTCATCGCCGACGTGTCCACCGGTGTCACGTGGGCCGATGCGAAGTAGCCCTTCATGTTCTCGGGCTTCGCTGCGGCGCTCATCGACGGCGACGCATTGTTTCCGTTTGAAGAATGGAACGCTCGCCGTCGCGGCAGCACTTGCCCAAATGCCGCAGTCGCTTGATAATGCACGAATGCGAGATTCGCGCCGAAGGATCACAGATCAGCGGCGTCCGGCTCGCGAGAACGTCACGTGAGCGATGAGGGAGCGGAGTTGCCGGATCAGACGATGACATACGGGAGCGCGATCGCGAGCGCGATGCCCGCCGTCTCGCCTCGATTCGAAACCGCGCCTCAAGCAGTTCACGCGATGTTGCGACGACGATAACCAGATCGTTTTCGCACGCTTGCCCTCCCGTGTGCGTCGCTCGGGATCATCGATTCATGGCCTCATGAACGCGTCCTCCGTCAACCGGAGGCGATCAACTGAGGCGATCAGCTGCACAGCTCCATCGATGGTGCATGTCCCCATGCTCCGCCTCCCGGGATCCGGCTCATTTCGGCGCATCTGGTCGAGGTGGCGCACCGGTTCGGCGCGAGCGCCATCGCGCATGGATGCACCGGGAAGGGCAACGATCAGATCCGCTTCGAGACCTCGGTGCTCATGCTCGATCCGACGCTGGACATCATCGCGCCGCTGCGGGAATGGGGCCTGCACTCCCGCCCCGAGGAGGTCGCCTACGCGTGCGAGCACGGCGTGGATGTGCCCGAGGGCACAGGGGACAACCCTTATTCGATCGATGACAACCTGTGGGGCCGCGCCATCGAATGCGGGGCCCTCGAGGATCCTTGGAGCGAGCCGCCGCACGACGTGTGGACCATGACGGCCGATCCGCAGGAGACGCCCGACGATCCCGCGGTATGCGAGACCGGCTTCGAGCGAGGCGTGCCCGTCTCGCTCGACGACGTGCGGATGCCCCTGTCCGAGCTCGTCGTGGCCCTCAACGCGCTGGCCGGCCAATACGGCTTCGGACGGCTCGATCTCATGGAGAATCGCCTGGTCGGTCTGAAGTCGCGCGAGTGCTACGAGGTTCCCGGGGCGCTGAGCATCATCATCGCCCGCCGAGCGCTCGAGGATCTGACCCTCGAGCGCGATGTCGCCCACGAGAAGCTCGATCTGGAGCGCACCTGGGCGACATGCGTCTACAACGGGCAATGGTTCTCGCCGCTCAAGCGGGCGCTCGACGCCTTCATGGCCGAGACCCAAAAAGGGGTCACCGGAGTTGTCCGGCTGCGGTTCCTCAAAGGGCGCTGCACCGTCATCGGCCGGAAGAGCGCACGCTCTCTGTATGATCTGGGTCTTGCCACCTACGATCGCGACTCCACGTTCGACGAACGCGCCGCGAGCGGTTTTCTCGAGCTCCAGACGCTGTCGCTCAAAACATGGGCGAAGGTGCAAGGACCAGACGTTTTGGCCTGCGAGCCGCTCGCCTGCGATCTCGTCGCGAATCCGGCGCTGCGCTGAATGAAGCCCGGGGGAGGGGAGGTCCGACGCGGCCCTGTCGCTCCCGGCGCACGCTCAGCGCTGCAGATTCGCCGGTGACGCAGAAGAGAGGTCCGCAGCGTCGGCTCCAAAGCGATGCGACCCGACGGGGTGCAGCGCCCGGTGGGGCGGTGTCGCTGAGCGTTCGAAACGATGCGGATATTTCAGCGAATGAAAATTATTCATTGACAGATGGTGGCTCCTCCTCGGCAATGGTCTCGAAGGAGGTCCATCAATGCGAGAACAGGAAGCGGAGGCGCGTTCGCAGACGGCGTTCGACCGCCATGCGGCGACCTATGACGACGACATCAAAGGGCGGCACGCCCGCACCCTCTATCCGGCGGTGATGGAGCGGCTTGCGCGCCTGCGCTTCGACACGGTGCTGGACATCGGATGCGGCACCGGCGCGGTGCTCGATCTCATAACACGGCACGACCCGAACGTGCGCGCCTTGGGCATCGATCTGTCTGAGAGGATGGTCCAGCGTGCGACAGACAGGCTCGCGGGGCGCGCAGAGATCACGCTCGGCGATGCGAAGCACCTGCCGTTCGATGAGTATGCGCAGCGCCTGACGGCACCTCTGACGCTCCTTGTCGACGATGCGACGCTCACCTTCCGGATGTTGCTTCAGCGTCTGCCTTCTCTCTCGGACGTCGAGAGTCCCGATGATCCGAGCTACGAAGCGTTTCACCGCGGCAGCAGCTCGTGGATCCATGATCTGTCGTCGCTCAAGGTCTGCTCGATCATGGTGCCGCATGTCGCGGAGGCGATCCGTCGCGCCAACGAGCGCGGCGAGACCTGCATCGAGGACTGCGATGCCGCCGCATCGTTTGCCGTCTTTGGCCAGATGGGTGTGCTGCTCGACACGACGCTCGACAAGAAGGAGCGTGTGGAGCGGATCCAAGCGTTCCTGCACCGGCTGCTCGATATCTGACACGAGCGGTCTGCCACGCCCCGAGGACGTCGATGCCCGATCGGGCGTCGCCCGAGATCCTGATTTCACGGCACCGAATTCCTTTTGAGATAGGATTCTCTGCCATGAATAATGAATGAAGATCATTCATATTTGATTGATGAGAAGGGATTCCTCATGCAGAGCACGATCGATTTCATCAGCACGGACACCAGAAGATCGTTTTTCATCATGACGGTTCCGATGATGATCGCGATGACGTTGCCCTGGACGCTCGCGTGGCTTCAGACGCCGCCGGAGACGATGCGCATGGCCCATGACTTCCTCGCTATCTATCTTATAGACTATGTCGCCGATTTCCTGTACCGCTACTTCGCCGCCGTGCTCAGAAGCCATGGGAACACGACGCTACCCGCGATCGTGATCCTGCTGTCCACCGTGATGAACACGCTGCTCTCCGGAGGCATCTCGGTGCTCGTCGGATCGATCCTGCTCGTGATGTTCGCGCGACAGCTGTCCGGTCTGTTCGTCGACGCTCGGCCGGTCGCCGACGTCGTATCGATCTACTTTATCATCATCGGCCTCGGTTACGTGTTCAACACGCTCACGAACTGTCTGATCGGAGCGCTCAACGGAATGGGAAGGCCCACGAGGGGCATGTTGCTCATGCTCTTCTACTATCTGCTGGTCCGCGTGCCGCTGTCGTTTCTTCTCTCGGCTGCGACCGGTTCTGTCAGCGGCGTGTGTGTTGCGGTTCTGATCAGCCATGTCGTCGCGTTCGCCTCAGCGGCCGGCGTCTATCTGCTCAGCGGAGGTCGCACGCCTGAGCCTGCGCGGGCAGGGCGGGGCTGAGAAGCGGCGGACGACGACAACGTTTCGCCGAGGGCGCGGCGGCGCGTGACTTGTCGCACGCGACGTCCTACACTTGATGCCAGCAACGGATCCGGACGACGTGTGGCCGGGCCGCATGACCGCGCCGGTCTCGGCCCCGCCTCAGGGGAGGAGAGCGCCATGGCGCTGTGGAGCGGCCGATTCAAGGGGAGTGCCGACGAGCTGACGCAGGAGTTCGGAGCGTCGCTGCCGATCGACCGGGCGCTGTACCGACAGGATATCGCCGGGTCGAGAGCGCACGCGTCGATGCTCGCCAAGCAGGGGATCATCAGCAGGCGGGACATGCGCGACATCCTCGGCGGCCTGGACGGCATCGAGCGAGACATCGAGTCCGGTGAGTTTCACTGGGACATCGCCGATGAGGACATCCACATGGCCATCGAGAGCGAGCTGATCCGCCGCATCGGCGAGGCGGGCAAGCGCCTGCACACGGCCCGCTCGCGCAACGATCAGGTCGCGACCGATCTGCGCCTGGCCACCAAGGCGCTCTCCCGTCAGCTCATGGAGGCGAATCTCGCTCTGCGCCGCGTGCTGCTCGAGAGCGCCGAGCGCGCGGGCTCCCAGGTCATGCCGGGCTACACCCACCTCCAGCACGCCCAGCCCGTTTTGCTGTCGCATCATCTGCTCGCCTACAGCTGGATGCTGACGCGCGATTTCAAGCGCCTGTCCGCCGCCTTCGACGCCGCGGACGCATCGCCTCTGGGTTCGGCGGCGCTGGCCGGTACGACCTATCCGATCAACCGCGAGATGACGGCGGCCTCGCTGGGCTTCTCCCGCGTCACCGAGAACTCCTTGGATGCGGTCTCCAACCGCGACTTCCTGCTCGATCTCGAGTACGCCTGCGCGGTCATGTCCATGCACCTGTCTCGGCTCGCCGAGGAGTTCGTCGCGTGGTCGAGCTCGGAGTTCGGCTTCATCACGCTTTCCGACGCGTACTCCACGGGCTCCTCCATCATGCCTCAGAAGAAGAACCCCGATTTCGCTGAGCTTGTTCGCGGCAAGACGGGGCGGGTGTTCGGCAATCTCGTCGCGCTGCTCGTCGTCATGAAGGGGCTGCCGCTGGCCTACGACAAGGACATGCAGGAGGACAAGGCCGGAGCGCTCGACACCGCGGAGACGCTCACGGGCTGTCTCGCCGTCATGTCCGGCATGATCGAGACCATGACCGTGAACGGGGACGCGATGCGCTCCGCGTGCGAGACCGGGTTTCTGGCCGCGACCGATGTCGCGGACTATCTCGTGCGGAAAGGTATGCCGTTTCGGGAGGCACACGCCGTGGTGGGCGAACTCGTGCTCGCATGCGAGAAGCGCTGCTGCCGGCTGGAGGAGCTGTCGCTGACCGATCTCCAGCGGATCTGCCCCCTGTTCGAGGACGACATCGCAGGTGCCCTCGACATCGACTCGGTGGTTCGCGCGCGCACGACCTGCGGCGGCACAGCCCCTGAGGCGGTCGCCGTTCAGCTCGAGCGGGCGCGCGCCTGCATAGCAGAAGACGAGTACGTCATCAACGCGCTCTCCCATATCGTGGAGATGGGCCCGCTCGCCTGAGGGATCGCTCGCGAGGGTATAAGATCGAAAGGAGCGCGCCGCGCGATCCCAGATGCGCGGATCCCGATCGGCAGCGCGAGCGAGAGGAGAGAGCGTGGCACAGGAGCGGACATATTCGATGATCAAGCCCGATGCGGTGCGCGATCGCCATATCGGCGAGATCCTCGCGCGCATAGAGCGGTGCGGACTTGCCATCGAGAGGATGGAGCTTGCGACCATCACGCGCGAGCAGGCCGCCGCCAACTACGCCGAGCACAAGGGAAAGCCGTTCTACGATGGACTCATCTCCTTCATCACGGGCGGTCCGGTCGTGAAGATGGTCATCGCCGGCGAGGGCGCGATCGCCAAGATGCGCTCTCTCATGGGTGCGACCGATCCCCAGAAGGCGGCACCCGGTACGATCCGGGGCGATTTCGGTCTGGATGTGGACGCCAACGTGATCCACGGATCCGACTCGCCCGATGCAGCCGAGCGCGAGATCGACATCTTCTTCGGTGCCTAGGCGGTTCCGCATCCGACATCTTGGACGATGTCGAGCAGGTCGCGCGACTGCCGCTCGCAGAAGCGCTCCTCGATCTCTCCGAAGCTCTGAGCGAAGTCGGCCATCCGCCCCGTCCATGTCGCGCGCACCGGCGAGCCCGATCCCACGTAGGCGGTCTGGATGCCGCAGTCCGGAACGGGGAAGTCGCGCCTCGGATCGTTGCCGACCATGAGCACATCGGCTGGTGCCAGCCCCAGCGAGCGTATGCCCTCCAGATAGTAGCGGGCATGCGGCTTGCATCTCGTGCTCGTCTCCATCGAGGTGATGAGTCTGAAGGGGACCTCGTCGAGCTCTCCCCAGCGTATCCGGCACGCGATGGCCTGACGCGTGAAACTCGGATTTGTGAACAGCGCCACGTCCAGGCCGCGCTCGAGGACGGCCTCGATGGCCTCGCGGGCACCGGGCGCAGGGCGCGCGGCGATGATCGAGTCGTTTTTCCGGGGCAGGATCTCGCGCTCATAGC